>JAJXZT010000014.1 GCA_021779935.1 Acidobacteriota bacterium | reverse complement strand
GCTTCCATGGCATGGAAGAGGTCGTCGGTTCGATCCCGACCAGGTCCACCAATTAAATCAACAACTTGTGGCACCCTTCCCCTCCCGGCTTGGCAGCATTTTGGCAGCAAATTTTCAACGGCCTGCAAAAACTGCTTCGCTCTTTCCTTTTTCTACAGCAGCCTGCCGTACCGGCTTCCTCGTGCTGAAGCTCAGTACCTTGGCCCTCTTCACAGACGGTCTTGAAGGTCCCGGTCCCCCATCGTCAGTTCCGCCGCTCTTTTGCGTCAGTTCCTGGTGAATGGAGTTCACAGTCGCCCGCACACCCTCTGGAAGTTCCTGCATATAGACGTCCGTCGTCGTGGCCGTTCGCGAGTGGCGCAACACGCCCTGCACATCCTTTATGTCGCCTTTTTTCCGCGCCAATGTGGCAACCGTGCGCCGAATCACCTGGAACGTCAGTTTCGGCAATTCCAGTTCTTGGGCGAACCTGTGCAGTACGCGCTTCCGATAGTTGCCCGAATCGATGAACCCGCCGTTACGTCCCGGAAAGATGAACCCTTCGGGATCATCGGCGGTAGGTCCATGCCAATGCTTCTTTCGCCGCTGCTCCTCCCGGCACTGCTCACGCCATGCCTGGAGTTCTTCCGTCAGGTCGGAGGCAATCGGGATCGTCGTAAGACTTCCCTTGGTCTTGCCCCAGGGGCGGATTTTCCCCTTGTAGGTGGTTTCTTCGATCTTGATCGAAGATGCAGACGGGTCGAGGCACTTCCACTTCAGCCCAAACAATTCACTGGGCCGAAGCGCATTGGTCATTTCGAGTTCAAGCAAAATCCGGTCACGGCGTTCGAGCTTGGACAAGACAGCCCGCAACTGATCCCAGCTCAGCACGGTCTTGTCGGTCTCTTTCAGATGCGCCGGAACCTTGATCGTACGCGCAGGATCTTTTCCGATGAAGTCCTGATCAACAGCCTCGGCAAAGATGGCCTGCATATACGCCCGTACTTGCAGCACGCGGTCGCGCGAACGGGTTTGAGCCAGTCGATTGAGATGCGTCTGCAAAGAGAATTTGTCGATGTTTTCAAGGCGCGCGTCCCCGAAAGTATCGACGAGATCAGCTTGAATCAGGTGTTTTTTCACCTTGGCCGTCTCCTCTCTCCAGTCCGCCTCTTTTACTGGCAGGTAGCGGTTGTTGACGAACCACTCAAAAGTGACCGAGCCATTGACTACGGATTGGTCACCTGTGGATTGGCCGCCAAGTCTGACAATCTCGCGCTCCAGTTTCTCCCTAGCCTCATACTTCGACATTTCTGGTTTCGACCCAAGGATGACCTGCGCGACGTTGAGTTTCGATTGATTCGTTTCCGGGTCCAACTCCGTTCTGCGGAAGTATCCATACCACTTTTTGCCGCGAAGACGGACCCAGCCTTTCTGATGCGAGTTTCCCATTTATTCCTCGGATTCTGTGTGGGGAATAAGCGGGCCATCTTCATTTTACCGGCGTTTGCGCCGTAAATGGGATACCCGTTCCCGCTCTTTCAGAAACTCTTCAATCCCGCTTGCGCGGTAGCGCAGGGCACCGTCGCTCATCCGGATAACCGGTAAATAAGGCAGTCTCCGTGAGGAATGATCCCAGACCCAATCCTTGCTGACCTTCAGCATGAGGGCGACCTCCTCCGCGGTCAGCAGCAGTTCGACTGCCTCTTGCATCGTGGTTGATAGGGACCCCATAAAGGCGACCTCCATTAGCCTCTGTGTGGCACTGAAATCTGCCGTGCTTTACGAGCGTGCGTGCCCGCCTTGGCTACGAACAGATTGGTAGGCAACCGAACAATCGTCCAATGAAAAGTAGGAAACGCGTTAGGCGCGCCATTCATAACGGACGTTTTGGAACAATTTGTGCAACCGGATTTTCCAGAGCTGCATCGAACGGTAATCTTGGGTTTGTCGCGAGAAACGCGGAACTGATGTACTTGGCGTCCTGCCCTGGTCCCATCTCGGAGGATTGTTATGGTGCTGCCAGAAATCCGATTACTGCAAGCGGCAATAGTCTTGGCCGAAGAACTCAACTTCTCCCGTGCAGCCGAACGGCTACGCATCGACCAATCGACACTCAGCAAGCGAATCATGGAATTGGAAGGGATGATCGCGGTGCGCCTATTCAAGCGCAATCACCAGCTTGTCGAATTAACCGAACCCGGCCGTCATTTCGTACAGGAAGCGCGCAACGCTCTGCTGCACACCGAGCGTGCGGTTTTGAGCGCCACGGCGGCGTCGCGCGGAGCGGACGAGGTTCTAAATCTCGGCAAGTCTGCCTACACCGATCCTTTTCTAGTCACAACCCTCCAGTCGGTTCAGCTTCCCCTCTATCCCGGCCTGAAAGTCAAACTGTGGAGTAACTACTCACATGAACTCGCACACATGGTTGCGACTGGAAAACTGGACATGGCATTGGTGACGGCCATTCCAGACATGCCCACTCTCAGCTTTCTAAAAGTCGCCGAAGCCTCGATCTACATTGCCCTGTCCCAAGAGGACTCCCTTGCAGATCGCAAAGAATTGCACTTGGAAGATTTGCGAGCCTGCGAGTGGATCCTCCTCGCTTCCTACGTCAACCCGCATGTTTTCGAGATGATCCAGAAGGTCGCCTCCGAAAAGGGGATCACTGCTTCTGATCGGCATTACGTCATGACTGCAGAGGAAGCGTCGGAACTTGTGCTGGCACACAAAGGAGTGGCATTCCTGCCCCGCGACGCAGCTTGGCGAATCGCCTCCGAGGGCATTACGATGCGGCCACTCGCGGAGGACCGTCTGAAACTTGCTACTCGGTTGGCCACACGGTCTGACAATAATGCCAGATTGGTGAGTGAATTTGTCCGTGCTGCAGGACGCAAGCTGCGGAGCATCCTTCCTCCGCAACAGGGGAGCCTGCCTCTAGACTAGCTGGGTGAACCTGCGTTCGATGAATTGTCCTTGCTCCCGGCGGGGTCTTCGACCTCTCGTATCTCGATATTCAACGGGCCATCGAGGCCACACTTTGGGCAGTGATAGATGCCGGAGGTTATCGCTCTGCCCAAGTACTTTTCTCTTCGAAAGGCGCTTCCGCAATGAACACACACATGGAAGTGGTGGAGATCTCGTTTGTGGTCATCTGAATCGTTCACGGCCCGCTTTCCTAATCTCCCGCGAGATACACTTGCAGGTACGTGCTGTCTCCGCAGGTAGATAACGCAGAACACGAAGTTCTATTCCTAAACCGCTGCCCACCATGACTGAAATCCCTGCGCCTCTTCCATCGGGTGAATCTTGGCACGAATCAGGTATTTCAGTTCGACGCTCGCCGCAAACACTCATGGGCACCTCCATTATTATGCTTCGCTATTCGAATACTCGATGCTTTTTCAAGACCTCGACGTTCAGCGAATACAAAGCAAACTTTCCTTCCTCCCCGGCGCGTTATCGCGATGGCTTCTTCGAGCATGCGGAAATAGCGCGAAAGAGTGGATGTCGGTACTTTCAGCTCCGCCACAATGTCGCACATGCATAATTCCCCGAACCGCGAACAAACCTACAATCTTCAGTCGTGTCTCGTTTCCAAGCGCTCGGGAATAAGCCGGCACGTCGTCTCCTTCAGGCGGATCCATAACCTCAGCGGCACAGTTTGACGATGACACTGGGCTTGATCGCCTTGCTTCGGGTGCAACATTCGGCGTAAAGGAAGCTCAGAAGTTGCTGCAAGGTTTCAGTATTCGCGGCATACCAAAGATAAGTGCCTTCGCGACGAACCGTTACGAGGTCTTTGTTCTTCAATTTGTCGAGATGGTGCGACAGCGTAGAAGCGGGGACGCCGAGTTCGGACTGAAGATCCCCGGCCACCATTCCCCCCGGATGTGCCGAAAGCAGCAGCCGCAGAATTCTCAGGCGCGACTCGGTCCCCATCGCAGAGAACATGTCCGCACACCGAGCCATTTGCCCCGCAATTTCTTTTGCGCCCATATATTTCGATGATACCAGAAATAAGGAAAGATTCCAAGGTCAAATCATAAACTTCCGAAGGTTAGGGCAGATAGCGTATTGACACTTATTTTATATTTCCGCTAATATAGAAATATAAAACGCCCCAAAGCGAGTCCGACGTGATCCGCTACGCCGATATGCACATTATTGCGCGCCTGAAGGATCCCGAGCAGAGCGTCTTTGTGTCGGTCGTGTACCCGGAGTCGACTCCGATTATCGAGGCATACCGCGCCATGCTGGATCTGAAGGGTACCGGCATCCCTGGACAACTCGTCATCGCGAACCAAGTAATTCTTGCGAACCGCTCCAGCAATGCCCATTTCGGTAATCGGCGGGCGATACAGATCAAGTATTTGAACGAAATCCAGAACCGTTTTGGCTCTCGCGTTCTAGTGATGCCGTTGCTCGACAAGGAAATCCGAGGCGTTGAGGTTCTGAATTGCGCAGCCCAGCTCCTGTTTGAACAGAACCGAAGCGAAGAGCAGGTCACGAACCCGTCCCGGTCGGAGGTGCGCGAGCATGATCTACGCTTTCGTGTGTCAGAAGTACGGGAATCGTTTGACGTGCGCCAGCGTAGCGGAAATGCCGCACGGCCTGCACCTCAATGTCCGCAATGCGGCAGAACGGGCGTTGCGCAGGATTTCTCGAGCGTAAGAATGCTGTTCGGTTTGCCGGGGCGAGGCAGCCTGCTCAGCTGCGGACCGGGCTCGGGCCGCTGTGATGCGTAACGACGACAAGGCGGTGATGATTCGTGTGTTTGCAGCGGCCTCGGTATCCTGTCGTCGACGGCGAGGTGATGCTCTGCGGGCGCGTGCTCGCGTGAATGGAGTCTGGAATGAATGTAAAAGTATTCTTCAGAACGATTCCTTTGATATTTGTTGCAACCTGCATTTCCTAAAACGAAGCACAACATACTTCGACAAAACACCGGTTTCCCGGCTCGCATCTTGGTAGTTGATTCCTGCATGGCGTTTCTGTCCTCTTCTCTGTCGGACTCATCGTTTCAAGAATCATTGTCACCGAAAACAGATCAGGAGTCTTATGGCTATCTTGGGTAGCTCCGCTCTTCTCTTTGCGCTGATTCTTGCGCTTGTCAACCTCAGCATCGGCACGATCGCCTTGCGCCAGTTGGCGACCAATACGCGGGGACGATTTTCACCTGAACAACTTCTTAGAATCGCACGACGCGCTGGATTGATCGGCTTCGTAGCAGTATCGATCGCGGTTTTCACTCTCATATACGCAGTTTTTGCGAACGACTATTCCCTTGCAAATGTCGTACACGAATCGAATCGCGCTTTGCCCGCGCCGTATAAGGTTGCAGCTCTCTGGTCAGGACAGGAAGGATCCCTTCTGCTGTGGGCCTGGTTGCTCACCGCTTATACATTCGTACTCCGTTTGCGCCATACGATCGACGAGCAGCTGATTGCTTTCGCATCGACCATTCTCGCTGCCATCGAGGTTTTCTTCCTTCTCTTGCTGAACTTTGCAGCATTGCCGTTTGCTCAAGTGACAGGGCCGGTTCCGGCTGACGGCTTCGGCATGAATCCCTTGTTGCAGTATCCGGAGATGGTCATCCATCCTCCTCTGCTCTACCTAGGCTACGTTGGGGTCAGCGTTCCATTTTCGCTTGCTCTTGCGGCCCTCATCCTCCGTCGTCCTGGCGAGAAGTGGCTGCCGATGGCGCGCCGATGGACAATGGTGAACTGGATTTTTCTCACTGCAGGAATTGTTCTCGGTATGCATTGGGCGTATGCGGTTCTAGGCTGGGGAGGCTACTGGGGTTGGGATCCAGTGGAAAATGCTTCGCTTATGCCCTGGCTTACCGGCACGGCATTTCTGCACTCGACCTTCATGCAACGCCGACGCGGCATGATGAAGAGTTGGAATCTGTGGCTTATCTTCTTAACCTTCATGCTTTCGATCCTCGGTACGCTGCTCACTCGGTCTGGCATAGTCAGTTCCGTACACGCTTTCGGAGAATCATCGATTGGCGACTGGTTTTCGATGTTTCTCGGGATTGTTTTGTTGGTCTGCGCACTCGCGTTTGTAGCGCGGCGTGACCACTTGAGGCCGGAACGCGAAATCGAAGGCGTTATCTCGCGTGATGCAGGCGTTTTGTTCGGTGTGTTGGTGCTGCTCGCAGGGTGCGCGGTGGTATTCCTCGGTACGCTCCTCCCCGTCTTTTCCGCGCTTATGAATGGCAGCAAAATTACGGTGGGTCCTGACTTCTACAACCGGGTGGTCACCCCGATCGGGCTCTTTTTGCTTCTCCTCACCGGAGTCACACCGCTGCTTCCAAGCCGTATCAACTCTTTTGCGACCCTCGCAAAGAATTTTGCCTTTCCTTGTTTTGCTGGCGTCGTGACCGCGTTGCTACTGATCGCATTTGGCATTCATCCCTTAACGAATCAAGGCACCCTGTATTCCTGGCTATGCTTCTCGCTTGCTGCATTTATGGCAACGGCCATCGGTACTGAATTTCTGCGCGGAGCACGTTTGAGCCAGCACCAGTCTGGAAACTCTCTGCCCGCCGCGATGCAGCAGCACTTCGTCACAAATGCACGCCGCCACGGCGCCTACATCGTTCATTTCGGCATCGTGCTGATGTTTGTGGGTTTTGCCGGTTCGGCCTTCAATCAAAGTTTCGAGAAAGAACTTGATGGTGGGCAACACATGGACATCGGCCCGTACCGTCTCGTCTCTCAGGGGTACACTCAGGAGTCGAACGACAACTACGCCGTCGAACGATCTTTTATTGATACCTATCAGGATGGCAGGTTAAAGTTCCAGCTTGCGCCAGAGGCGCGACTCTATCCGACAAGCCAGAATGTCCAGACCGTAGTTGCGAATCACTCCACCCTGTTACGGGATCTCTACGTCGTCTATGAGGGACGGGACCCGGACAGCGGGCGTCCAGAGATCAAAGCATTCCTGAACCCGCTCGTCCTGTGGATATGGATCGGTACAGTTTTTATTCTCATCGGCGCGATCGTTTCGCTTTTACCTCAGCGGCGATTCGATCTGCCGCCATCCCCGCTCGGAGATGGCGAGAGCCGTGATTTCCAATGCTGTCAAGCCACCGAGCCGGCTACATCGGCGAATACCGCATGCTTAACGTCTTGACCCACCTGGAAATTGTGGATGCCAGCCAAGCGTGCTAGGGACCGCAAAGGTCGAGGTCGATCTTCTGGCGGTAGCGCAGATTGGGGTATAGGAAGACTGCGAGGTTATACCTGCCTTCTTCAGCGGTATGGCTATCGTCGCAATCTCGCCGGAGCGATTGTTCACCCTGCTTCAATCTCAATAGAGCGATGAGGAAATCCGAACGAACTGATGTACCTCGAAACCACTGTGCCTTTTGGAGTAATCTTCAGCTCCGCGTTCAGAGGCCGATGTAACATACTATTGTAAAAGCGATAAAGGAGCCGCAATAAACGAGATTAGCCGCCGTGATCTGGTGAAAGTACTGGGCGGTACCGGTGCCGGGATCGCAATGACGATGACGACCGAATCGGTTTCGGCAAGCGCAGCCGCCGATACTGGAGCAAATTTGCAAGCCCTGCCATGGCCCTACAAACCGCTCGATCCCGAGACGACGGCCGAGCGCGCGAATGAAGGCTTTTACAAGGCAGAGTGCATGTATGGCGTCTTCGAATCCATCGCCGGTGCTACAGCTGAACGGCTGCGCTCTCCATACAAGGATTTTCCGTTCCTGATGATGAAATACGGAGGCGGAGGCATTAATGGCTGGGCCACTGTGTGCGGCGCGCTGGCAGGCGGCGCCGCAGCCTTCCAGCTTCTTTCTTCCGACCCCGGACCGCTCGTTGACGCGCTGTTCGCCTGGTATGAGACCGAGGCACTACCTGATTTTTATCCGCAGAATGCCAAGTTTTCAGCAATCAAGTCCATTTCCGGCACACCTCTGTGTCACACATCGATCACGGAATGGTGCAAGGCCGCCAAAAAACATACTTATTCGCCTGAACAGAGAGAGCTCTGTGGCGCACTTGCGGGATCGGTGGCGCGCAAGGCGGTTCTGCTTTTGAATGACCAGATAGCGGTTAAACCCATTTCGGCGGCACTTCCACCGGCAACGCAAAACTGTCTATCCTGTCACGGGCGAGGCGGGGTGCTCCAAAACACGGGTGGGAAGATGAACTGCGACGGCTGTCACTCCGTCACCGGTAAGCATCGTAGCTACTGACAGCGTTTGTCACCGCGGGCTTCGATCGACTCGCTGACCAAGGCTGCGGCGGTCCAACACGTTCCGTTGATCTCCGCAGCGCCCGCACGGCGACTTACTGACGTCGCGCACAGAATAATCCACGATACCTCCATGCCGATCTACTTCGATGTGACAACAGTCGTGCAGCATGTCTTTCAGTTGCCGTCTTGCCCGTTGCACACGTGACTTCATTCCAGAGAGACTGAGCCCGCTATGCTGCGCAGCCGTGACTTGCGTGAGACCATTCAGATCAGTCAACCGTATGGCCTCGCGGTAACTCTCCGGCAGGGCGTCAATCATCGGCTGTATACAGGCGGCAAGCTCCTGCAACTCACTCATGTCCGAGTTGCCCTTACTCGCAGGTGCTGGCGGGTCGAAATCCTCAGCGGACTCTTCGGTTCGACGAGCCTCAGTTCGAAAGTGATCGATAATCACGTTGCGCGTGATCTGAAATATCCAAGCTGGCAGTCGTTCTTGCTGCCGGATCGAGTCGATTCCGCGATGAATACGGATGAAGACCTCTTGCAAGATGTCTTCGACGTCGGCCTGGTTGCGCACTCGGCGCGAGACGAACGCCCGCAGGCGTTCGTGGAACTCGCGCCAAACGACTTCGGTGCGTAGTGTCAGTTCTGTTCGATTCATCGACACCCACAACCCGAAGGTTGGGCCACCTCCGCCGCTGGAGAACAACAAGTGGACTTTTGAGCCGGCTCGCAGCACGACGTTTGAGCCTGTGTGCTGCAGCACGAGGACGTCGCATTCGACGCCTTCGCGGCGAAAAACCGCTTAAGGTTCTCAGGAACCGACTCCGCCGTTCGGGGCACTGGTTGACCTGCTTGGGCACCATATGTCGCGGCCAGAATCGCATCCACGATCATTGGTACCGGAGCGACCGTATATTCCTTGCCTTGATAAACCCACACACGGCAGTCAACCGGTTGGTCGCCACCGCTGGCCTCACCGCAGGATTCGCAAACACTCTCCCGGAGTTCCAATGCGACGTCCTGTCCGTTGACCCGGATGGTTGGAGAAGAGACAAACTCCAACTCCAACGCTTTGCTTTCCGAGTCGATGAGAGTCTTGCGAACGGTCACCTCGGCCCCCGCGGCTTCTAAAACACTCCGTACTGTCTGGAGTGCCTTGTCCAGGTTGTCATCTGTCCCCATGCATCGGGTGCAGACTTCGAGATCGATGTACATGAAGTCGATCTCAACCTTCTTCTTCGTATTCTGCTGCATCTCGGTCATGCTGTCTCCTTAAAGCCAATGTCATTTGCGGCTTCGTTTGGGGAGACGAGGCATGTTCGAAAAGGACGCAAATCCAGCTCTAATTCTTTAAAGCTCATTTCCGTTCATACGCCAGCAGCCCCCGTGTCTCGACCTCGAAATCTGGCCCAGTTTACCGGCTGCTAGTGCGAGCTCTGCCATCGCCGGTGGCACGTCTACTTGAAGTGGGACGCGACGTTCACGAGTTCGATCATCACCGGTACTTCCACGAGTGGCCCGATAACGGCTGCTTTCGCCAGTTGAGAGTAAGTTTCAGTTGGCTGATCATCTAGCGGCAATGCGCCGGAGAATATCTTAGCGTCGTGATCCCGCGCTCTTCGTGTTACTCATTTACGGGGTATGGTGGTCCATGAAAAAAATAGATATAGATGAGGAAAGCGATGACAGCAATTATTGCGATCCACTTAAGCAGGCGGCCCCAGTTCTCTTGCCCATTCCCTTCTTCCGTCAGTGCCTCCTTCTTAGGGCACGAATGGCGAGTTGGTAGCACAATAGACCCCCTGAATTAACGTCGGTGCAGTCGCGACTCGAACTCATTTCCCTGAGCCGTATCCCGGGCCACCCAAATCATCGAGCCGAGTTAGATTCCAACAGAACATTCTCGCTATCCAGAAGTGCCAAAACTCGTGTCCTGATCTCTTCCCTGGTCTGGCGGACTATTTCTATTCTTTGCCCTTTGGGATCTGGCAATGGCCAGTCGTCGCGCCGGATCCCAGGAACGTATGGACACTCGTCACCGCAACCCATTGTAATGAGCATCTCAGCGCCTTGGGCCAATTCCGCAGTAAGCTTCTGCGGCTTCGCGTCGCTTAGATCGATCCCCACTTCACGCATGGCATCAACAACGACCGGGTGGACGTGTTCCGCGGGCTGAGTACCGGCAGAGACCGCGCGCGCCAGTTCGGGATCGGCGAGTTGGTTAAAGAACCCGGCCGACATTTGAGAGCGGCCCGCGTTATGAATGCAGGCAAAAATGAAAGTACGCAAGGACCTAAACTCCTTTAGTTTGCAGATTCCGCGCGGCAAGACCCGAGAGGGGCTTCCATTCGCTGACGGTGCAGGCACCGTCTTTGATGGCTTCCCGCAACTTCCTCATGTCCGCTTTCGACACCTTGTCTTTCGACAAAGTCATCACCAGATACTCGAAGAGTTGAGCAATTTCGGGGTCCCCGGACTGGACAAGCCGATAGTAGACTCGGTATCCAGCACGGCGGTCGAGGACGAGCCCCGCGTTCTTAAGGTACGACAGATGCCTGGAAGCGGTTGATTGTGAGACATTTAGGACGTATTGGATGTCGCACCCGCACAATTCGCCATGAAAAAGCAAATTGAGAATGCGGAGCCGATTCCCGTCCGCCAAGCCCTTGAAATAGGAAGCCATTTTCTGCATAGAATTCCGCCGTCTAAGAGTATCGCGGAACAGCCAATTTTTGAAAAAAAGCGCGTCGAATTCACGCAGCGTTCACACTGCCTCTCTAATCTGTCGATGCGTGTAAACGCATAAAGAGGCGAATTGTTGACGAATGGGGATTCCCCGCATCTACCTGACCGTCGACGCTTCAAAACAAGACATCTGTCGAAGAGGAGAACGTAGGACAATGAAGAAATCCTGCAGCGGCTCGTTTGTTGCTCTCATCGTGCTCTGCCTGGCTTCCGTGAGCGGGTTTGGTCAATCAGGCGCCTTGACAGGCGCTGGCTCCACATTTGTTAACCCACTGATGTCAAAGTGGTCCAAGGAGTTCCACGCTCTTCATCCGGAGGTGGAAATCAACTACCAGTCGATCGGATCAGGAGGAGGCCGCCAGCAATTCTTGGCGAGGACGGTCGCCTTCGGGGCCAGTGACGCTCCCCTGACCGACGAGCAGGTTGCTCAAGCCGGCGGCGCGGCCAATGTGGTGCACATCCCGGTTACACAAGGCTCTGTGGTGATTTCGTACAACTTACCTGGCGTTCCGAAGCAGGTGCGATTCAGCCCTGACACTGTTGCCGGTATCTTCCTCGGCACGATCAAAATGTGGAATGATCCGAAGATCGCCGCTGATAACCCTGGACTTTCCTTGCCTACTTGGCCGGTACTTGTGGTTCATCGGTCGGACGGCTCGGGTACGACCGATGTCTTTACAGATTACCTTTCAAAAGTCAGCGCCGACTGGAAAGCAAAGGTCGGGCGCGGTACGTCTGTGCAGTGGCCGGCAGGGATTGGCGGCCAAGGGAATGAGGGCGTGGCAAACCAGGTCAGAAACACGCGGGGCGGCGTTGGTTATATCGAACTTGCCTATGCCCGGCAAAACAAGATGCCATACGGTTCGGTGAAAAATCGGGCTGGGAACTACATCGAGCCCGACCCAACTTACGTAACCGATGCAGCCGCATCGCTCAAGGACCTTCCCTCCGACTTGCGGTTCTCAATCACAGATCAAGCTGGTTCTCAGGCTTACCCGATCGCTGGAACCACATGGGTGCTGCTCTATACGGACCAGTCAAACATAGCTCAGGGAAAACTCGCCGCGTCCTTTGTGGAGTGGGCCATCACAGACGGCCAAAAGTACGCAAACGAGCTTGACTATGCTGTTCTAGCCAAGAACCTTGTTCAGAAGTCGCAGGCCGCTCTCCGCACCGTCAAGTGCGGTGGAAAGCCTTGCCTACAGAAGTAGGCATTGCGCGTTTGATCGCTTGCCAGCTGGTGTGGAAACGGGGAGCAATATGGCAACCATGATTGCAGAAGCGCCGTTAACTCGGCCCAGAGAAAAGAAGGCGCGAGGCGGCCGCGGAGATCGCATTTACCATGTCCTGATCAAAGCGATCGTTGGCGTGGTGCTTGCGATCTTCGCTGGCGTTTTCACGGTCGTGGTCTTCGGAGCCTGGCCAGCGGTGAAGAGGTTCGGCCCAGGCTTCCTGATCCACACCGGCTGGGATCCGGTACACCTGGTCTTCGGTGCTTTGCCCTTCATCGTCGGCACGATCCTTGTAGCGTTCGGTGCAATGTTCCTCGCCGGAGGGATCGGCCTGATGACTGCGGTTTGCATCACGGAACTGCTTCCGCGGTGGCTTCAGGGGCCAGTGACCTACCTGATTGAGCTCCTGGCCTTCATCCCAAGTGTGGTCTATGGGCTTTTCGGTTTGTTAGTACTGGCGCCGTTTCTCCAAGAGACAGTCGAGGTGTGGATTATGGAGCATCTGGGGCCGCATTTTGAGGTCTTCAACGGTGCGCCTTACGGAGTAGGATATATGAGCGCAATCCTCATCCTGGCGATCATGCTCCTCCCTCTGATCGTTACCCTCTCACGAGAAGCTCTCGTTTTGGTGCCGCGAGACGTTAGAGAGGGCGGCTACGCTTTAGGGCTACAAAAGTGGGACGTCGTTTGGGGCATTATCGTGCCCTACGCTCGAAACGGTATTGTTGGGTCTCTCGTATTGGCGCTTGGCAGAGCACTTGGAGAAACAATCGCGGTCGCTATGACCATTGGTGGAGGATACAGCCTCCCCAAAACGGTTATGGATCAGGGCTACACTCTGGCGAGCGTGATTGCGAACGAGTTCAACGAAGTCAGCTCGGATATGTATCTCTCCGCATTGATCTACTGCGGCCTGATTCTGCTCGTCATCACGGTTGTGGTGAATGTCTTGGCATATTTTCTCGTCCGGAGGCTTTCGGGGGCCCATGGCTTCAAAGCATAAAACTTCGTCTCGAACCGGCAATTGGCGAAAGTGGCGCGGCGTCCTGGGCTTCGGGTTGACGGGCGTTGCAACGTTAATTTCTCTTGGCGCGTTGTTTTCGATCCTTGGCTACCTGATCCACCAAGGGATTGGCGCGATCAACTGGAACTTTATTGTCAGGGAACCAGCCGCTGTCGGCGAGGCTGGCGGCGGCATTGCACCCTCTTTGCTTGGCACTCTGATCCTCGTCTCGATTTCAATGGTGGTCGGTATACCTCTGGGCATCGGTGTCGGAATCTATCTTTCCGAGATTGCGGGTGGCACGCGATTCGCCAGCGTGGCGCGAATCGCGATTAACACGTTTATCGGCGTCCCGTCGATCATCATGGGGATCTTTGTCTACTTCATCCTGGTCAAGCCGACGAACACCTTTTCGGCCATCGCGGGCGGCCTCGCCCTGGGGATCATCATGATCCCCATTATCGCCCGGACCACAGAAGACGTTTTGCGTCTGGTCCCGAAAAGCATTCGAGAGGCTGGGCTCGCAATAGGTGCACCCAAGTGGCGCGTCACGTTTGATTTGGTTTTGCCAGCGGCACGCGCTGGCGTCATTACAGGTGGCATTTTGGCCGTAGCCCGCGTTGCGGGAGAGACCGCCCCATTGATTTTGACCGCGCTGGGAAATGAATACTACCCAACGAGCCTTTTCAAGCCAATCGACGAAATCACGCTGCGTATCCTGAAATACGCAAGAGGCCCGTACGACGTATGGCATCAACAGGCATACGGAGCTGCATTGATCCTGGTTTTTGGCGTAGCACTCGGTAGTTTACTTTTGCGTTTATCGACGAGAGATCACGATGCGTTGAGCCGTTAAGAGAGATTCGCGGAGGCACAATGACACGACGGGGTCCGAACCCTCTAAATCCCCGTACCAGAACCCTCTAGTTGAAAGGATATGTCTCAAGATGAGCCTTATGGGTGTTTCTATCACGCGGATGAAACCGGAGCCGAGGATGGAGGTACGAGATACGGACATACTCATGAGTGATCAGAGCGCCGTCAGCCTCGATCAGGCATATAAGCTCCGGGTGAATGGCCTGAATTTCTACTACGGCAGCTTTCAAGCCCTCCACGACATTTCGGTCAATGCAGAAAAGAACCGAATAACTGCATTCATTGGCCCGTCAGGTTGTGGAAAATCAACGTTCCTGCGAACGCTCAATCGGATGCACGAGGAGACGCCAGAGGCACGTGTCGAAGGCGAGGTTCTTCTCGACGGGGAGAGTGTCTTTGATCGTGAAATCTCCGAATTGCGCCGATCGGTCGGCATGGTCTTTCAAAGATCGACGCCCTTCCCAAAATCGATATTCGAGAATATTGCCTATGGGCTTCGAATTCGTGGCGTAGATAGCTCATTAATAAGCGGTCTGGTTGAACAGAGTCTCAAGAGGGCCAACCTGTGGGAGGAAGTCAAAGACAAGTTGAAAAAATCGGCCTCCGGCCTGTCCGGCGGTCAACAACAGCGGCTGTGCATTGCACGAGCATTGGCTGTGAATCCCGAAGTGTTATTGCTCGACGAGCCTTGCTCTGCTCTCGACCCGATTGGAACGTCCAAAATAGAGGAACTTCTTCTGGAGATCAAAGAAAGCTGCACGATCGTGATCGTTACGCATAATATGCAGCAGGCGGCGAGAGTGTCAGACTATACAGGCTTCTTTCTGTCGGGAAAGCTTATTGAATTCAACAATACGAAGTCCATCTTCGAGACTCCTTCGAGCAAGCTGACCGAGGATTACATCACGGGCCGGTTTGGATGAGGGGAAAGAGGCTACCAGCGTGAAGCGCTTTTTGGAATTGCTCGATCAGCTTCAGTGCCAGTTGCTAGAGCTAGCAGCCCTGGTGGAATCCACCATTCACCAGGGCGTCACTGCGGCTTTGGCGCGCAACGCTTCGGATTCGCGAGCGGTGATTTCCCAGCAACGGAAGATCGATGAACTGGCGGCTGGGATCTATGCGTTCGTAACCGATCTCTTGGCACTGCATCAGCCGGTTGCCGGGGATCTCGCCTTGCTCACGGCCACTCTTAAGATCAGCAGTGACTTGAAACGCATGGGCGAACTTTCAGTCAACATTGCCCAGCGGAGTATTGCACTCAGTGAAAGACCCCCAATTCAGTTTCCCCGTGGGTTAGTCGAAATGGCTCATCGCGTTCAACTGATGGTCAGCAAGAGCCTCCAGGCATTTGCTCAACGGCAAGAAGAACTCGCAACTAAAGTCATTGCTGCAGACGACGATGTTGATCGACTCAGGACCGCAATGTACGGAGACTTGGTCAAGCAGATGGAAGAACAACCCCGTATGGCCGCACAGGAAGTCGATCTGATGTTCATCGTCCACAATCTTGAACGCATTGGGGACCACGCAACCAACATCGCCGAAGACGTGCTCCTATTCGTCGGCGCAGGTAATAACCGGGCACGCTCAACAGAAAAGCCAACGGATATAAGAGAGCCCCTCGATGCGCCTCCCAGCTCACCGGACGCAATAATTTCCGAGCGGCCCAGTCTCAAATAATTGCGCGTCGGGATACTCGGTAGAGGTCGGAGGTCGAACAATTGTGAAAGATGCACTGCCAGTGAAAATGGCAGGTACGGGTAAGACTTTCGCCGTCCCCCGGCACTGCTTTCAATTTTGGTATTTCGGGGTACTGCGTCTGTTGTTTGGGTTGGCGCAAATTGCCGCCGTCATCTGGTGCATCGTTCTTCTCCTGCGAGATGGATTTGGCGCCAGAACAATGCATGCTGTTCTTATCGGAGCGGGGATCACAACCTTAAGCTTGCTGCTCTTCAAGGTTCTGGGTAAGGCGAAATGACAGTTCTCCATCACTTCAAAATGCCGGATTCCCCACATGGCGCCAAACGAAAACAATCGTGCTCAGGAAAACCCAAGAAGTGAGCTAGCACGCATGTTGTTGGCTCTCGCAGACCCAATTCGGTTGCGGATGCTCAAACTGATGTCGTTGGGTGCACTGTCGCCCGGGCAACTCGCCCAACTGCTGGGAATTGCGGAGACAACTGCCTCCAAACACCTTGTTTTTTTTCGAGAGAGCAAACTGGTCGCCGCACGAACGCAAAACAATGTGAAGTATTACAGTCTGCGGCGGGAAAACGAATGCCCATATTCTCGATTGATCTCCCTCGCAATTGAACTGCTCGAAGGTGATCCAGTGATGTGGGCGGATGTTGCCGTTTACAAATCTCTTCATGCTGAGAATCCGTCCTCTGGTGGTCCTGAAGAGCAATTTTCCGATTCGAACCAGGTGTCCACAACCTGTCTTGGCCTCTGACTGCCCATCCGCACCGGAAAAGAGCGCCCCGCAGCACTCATTGACGGCCGATGTCATCCAAATTACGTTGCAATGCCATCTGGTCGAGAGAGGCAATCGGAAGGCACAGAAAGAGGCTGATTCTCCGATCAAGGATGGAGAAGGCGGTTTTGAATGCTCGATCGATCTCTTCCGGAGAGCCTTGAACAGCGACCGGATCAGGGACTCCCCAATGCGCCGTCATGGGTTGCCCAGGCCAGATCGGGCAAACTTCATTGGCGGCATTGTCACAAACGGTAAACACAAAATCGAGTTTAGGCGCATCCGGGCCGGAGAATTCATCCCAAGACTTGCTTCGTGCGCCGTCGGCGCTCAGTCCTGCTTGTTCGATTTGCTGCAGAGCTTCTGGCCGAACCTTGCCCGTGGGATGGCTACCGGCGCTATAGGTGCGGAACTTCGGAAAGCCTTTGCGATTCATGATGGCCTCGGCCATAATCGACCGCGCCGAATTCCCAGTACACAGAAACAGTACGTTGTAGCTGGACTTCATCTCTCCTCCCATTCGATACAGCCGGCATCCCCGATCTTTTGTGATGGCCGTCACAGTTTCCAATTCAGATTATGCTAACATATGTTTATGCGTCTACACGCATAATAATGGAGACGCAGGGACGGATTGTGTTTCGGAGCCTCCTATTTCCGACGGATTTCTCCCCGTTCAATGAACGACTTGCTCGCTGCCTGCCCAACTTCAAGGCACTCGGCGTAGAGGAGATCTTGCTGGTGAACGTGGTCGAAGTTGGTCCCCAAATTGGCTTTGCGTCGGATACCTTCGAGAACGTACTCGCGTGGAAGGACGATGCCGAACCTCGGCTTAAAGCCCTGCAGCGCGATCTGGAGGGGTCCGGTTTCAAGGCCCGCTGGCGGCTCGAGTTCGGGAAGCCGGCTCCGGCCATCGTGGAACTTGCCGAAGCGGAAGGGGTATCTCTCATTGCGATGGGCACGCATGGCCACGGCTTCTTAAAGGGCATAATGCTTGGAAGTGTCACTCACGACGTTGTGCGGTATGCGAAAGTGCCGGTATTTGTCCTTAAGGTCGAAGCGGTACAGGGTCTCGGGACTACGGATTGTGAGTTTGTTTGTCAGCATATCTTTAGACGTGTCCTGCTTCCCACGGACTTCTCTCCTCTCGCCCATGAGGCAGAGCGTCTTGTCATTGCCATGCGCTCAACCGGGCTGTCCGATGTGGTTCTGCTGCATGTGCGTGACGACTCGCACACTGACGGCAGAGCATCTGACGAACAAGCCGAGGAACGCCTCACACGAATTCAAGAAGAGTTTGAGTTTTTTGGTATCAAGATAACCGTAATCGTCTGCTTCGGCAATCCCGCCAAAAAGATTGAAGAAATTGCGGATGAGCAAGATGTATCGCTCATCGTAATCGGCGCCCACAGCCGGAGCGCAGTGGCCGATGTCCTTCTTGGCAGCGTCTCGGACCACGTGGTCTGCCGTCATGTGCGCCCCGTACTGGTCGTCAGATCGAATAATTCACAAAGGAGTGTAATGTGACTGTCCTTCAGGTATTTGATCCAGCTATGTGCTGTTCCACCGGGGTCTGCGGACCCAGTGTCGATCCCACCCTCCCGCGATTCGCGGCAGACCTTGAGTGGCTGAAGAGCAAGGGTGTACAGGTTGAGCGCTTTAATCTGGCTCACGATCTGGCCGCGTTTAACGGGAATGCGAAAGTGAAGCAGGCAATCCATTCACACGGCACTAAGAGCCTTCCCATCGTCCTGTTCAATGGTGAGCTGAAATCATCCGGCGGGTATCCAAGCCGATCAGACCTAGCGCTATTCGCCGGAGTGGACTTCGAAGCCGGCCCGGAGATTCGAACCCAGCCGGACCTGGTGGGAATTTCGCTGAAGGGGAACTAATCATGGATTTGACGCGTGGAGCAACTCGGAACCTGATGTTCACGGGGAAGGGCGGGGTCGGAAAGACATCCATTGCCTGCATGACTGCTCTTGAGCTTGCCGACTCCGGAAAACGTGTTTTGCTCGTCAGCACTGATCCTGCCTCGAACCTGGATGAAGTGCTGGAGACAAAGATTGGGATCTCTCCTACTCCGATCGGGGCAACCGCTTTGATGGCTGTGAACGTCGACCCCGAGAAGGCTGCTCAAGAGTACAAGGAGCGCGTGGTGGGTCCGTACCGAGAGCTTTTACCCGAGGAAGCTGTCAAAAGTATCGAAGAACAGCTTTCCGGTGCCTGCACGGTGGAAATTGCGGCATTTGATGAGTTTGCAAAGCTGATGGGCGATCCGCAAGTTACGGCAGACTTCGATCATATTGTTTTCGATACCGCTCCGACCGGCCACACTCTTCGTCTGCTTCAACTCCCTGCCGCATGGACTGACTTTATCCGTACGAACAACTCGGGGACCTCTTGTCTGGGTCCACTCGCGGGCCTCACTGCTCAGCGTGAGCTCTACCAGGAGACGGTGAAGGCTCTTCGTGACGGCGCGACAACAACCGTCTACCTGGTCAGCAGGCCAGAAAAATCCGCTCTCTCCGAGGCAGACCGGACACGTGCGGAGCTCGAAGCGCTCGGAATTCACAACCAGCATCTCATCATCAACGGATTGTTCAAGGCTGAATCCCACGAAGACGAGATCGCGGCCGCTCTGGAGCGGCAAGGCCGCGAAGCACTTGCAGAGATGCCCGCTGAACTTGCGCGCTTGAACCGCTTCGAGAATCCCCTCGTGAGCTACTCTTTGATCGGTGCCGATGCACTGAGATCGTTCAAGCAGGGCCAAGTGCGCGCGAGGTCTCTTGAAACCTCTACGGCTTCGGTGAAGTCGCTTCCGCCTTCATTGACTTCTCTCCTTCCGGAACTCGCTTCCGCTGGTCGGGGAGTGATCATGACCATGGGGAAAGGCGGCGTGGGAAAGACCACGGTTGCAGCTGACATTGCAGTTGCCTTGGCTTCCATAGGCCATTCGGTTCATGTCACGACGACTGATCCCGCGGCCCACATCGCTTCCGCTGTCGGGGCGCCGCTTCCAAATCTGCGCGTGAGCCGGATTGACCCGGTAAAGGAGGTCACTGAATACCGGGAGGAAGTCATGGCGGATGCCGGTAAGGATCTCGACGAGAGCGGGCGCACCCTTCTTGAAGAGGACCTGAGATCACCGTGCACTGAGGAAATTGCGGTATTTCGGGCTTTCGCGCGGGCAGTTGATCAAGGCAATGACGAATTCGTTGTCATCGACACGGCGCCGACCGGGCACACGCTGCTGCTGCTTGACGCCGCAAACTCGTACCATCGGGACGTGGAACGGAACCTCACCCATATCCCTGATTCCGTCAGGCATCTCTTGCCGCAGTTGCGCGATCGCGAATTTACAAGGATCCTGATCGTCACACTAGCTGAAGCGACGCCTGTCCATGAAGCTGCCCAACTGCAGCAAGATCTGCGCCGGGCGGACATTCATCCGTTTGCATGGATTATCAATCAAAGCTTTCTTGCAACCGGCACTAAGGATCCACTGCTCGCTGAACGCGCCCGACTAGAAATGCGCTACGTTCATGAAGTCGAACAAAGGCACACTGATCGCGTCTTCCTGATCCCATGGAAAGTGGCGAAGGCGCGTGAAGGGGTGGCCGCCGAGGTTGCACTGACAGGAGCAATTCATGAGTAATCTGGAGAGATATTTCAAAGGGCTGGCCGATGTTAATCGGCTTCGCATCCTGAATCTTTTAATGCGAGGCGAGCTCTGCGGCTGCGATATCCAGTATGTACTCGATGCCTCGCAGCCGAATGTTTCACGGCATTTGCAGTATCTCAAGAACTCCGGCCTCGTGCTCGATCGTAGGGACGGATACCGCATCTTTTACCGCCTCGCCGATCCGCACCTTGGGCAGCGGAGGCCACTCTTCGAGTTTCTGCAGCTGGCCTTCAAGGGCGAAGAGCCCTTTCGTGGCGACATCAAGAAACTGAAGGAAGCAGCCTCTCACGGGGCCTGCACGCTCAGCGAGTTGTCGGACCTGAACACCCTGCTCAGCGAGCGATCAGGGAACTTTGCGAGAACATAACATTGGCTCCATACCGAAAGAACAGATTGAAGCCGAAAAGGATATAGACATGGTTGCTGCTCCAAAGCGTCTGAACATTTTTGAGAGATACCTCACCGTGTGGGTAGGACTCTGCATGGTCGCGGGCCTTGTCATGGGAAAGGTTTTGCCAGGCTTCATCGATCAACTGAGGGGTATGGAGTTTGGCAAGGGAAGCCAGGTGAACGTGCCGATTGCCGTTCTGATCTGGCTGATGATCATTCCGATGATGATGAAGGTCGACTTCGGTGCCATCCGCAATGTCGGCCAGAAGCCGCGCGGGCTGTTCGTTACGCTGTTCGTGAACTGGGTGGTAAAGCCGTTCTCCATGGCTCTGATCGGCTGGGTGTTCTTCCGCCATCTGTTTGCAGCGTGGATCAACCCAGCCGAGGCGGATCAGTACATCGCGGGCTGTATCATTCTGGCGGCTGCGCCCTGTACGGCAATGGTGTTTGTATGGAGCTACCTGACAGATGGGGATCCGGCGTACACTCTCGTCCAGGTTTCAGTGAACGACCTTATCATGCTGTTTCTCTTTGCGCCGATCGTCCGCTATCTTGTGCGCGGTGCCTCGTCGCTGGATGTTCCCTTTATCGTTCTCCTCTACTCAGTGATTGCCTTCATCGTAATCCCGCTCGCGGTTGGTGTGGCTCTCAGACAGTGGCTTACTCGTGCTCACGGAATAAAACGGTTCAACGAAGTCTTCCTTCCGAAGTTGGGTCCTGTAACCATCCTCGCCCTGCTCGCGACGCTGGTGCTGATCTTCGGCTTCCAGTCTGAGAACATTCGTGGGCGCTATTTCCACGTCCTGTTGATCGCGATTCCGATTCTTCTTCAGGTGTATTTCAACTCGTCTCTTACCTATGGACTCATGCGCTGGCTCAAGGTCGAGCATTCGGTTGCCGCTCCCGGCGCGCTCATCGGCGCAAGCAATTTCTTTGAATTGGCCGTCGCTACCGCGATCGCTCTATTCGGACCGGGTTCTGGCGCGGCGTTGGCGACGGTCGTCGGCGTCCTCGTCGAGGTCCCGGTAATGCTTTCAGTCTGCAATGCCTGCAACCGCACGAGGCACTGGTTTCCCGCAACTCAGCCGGCTACCAGCCGTGCAGTCGCATCGCAATAGGAGATCGCCATGGAATGCTATCAGTGTTTGCAGAGCGGGAACACCCGGGAAGCGGTTGGGTTGTGCCACCACTGCTCCGCGGCTCTCTGTGCCGATCATATTTGCGCAGTTGAGGAGCCGCTCATGGTTAAACATTTGATGGCTCCTTCAACTGTCTTTCCCAAGAAGGCGCGACTGATGCTGTGTGCGACGTGTAAAGCAGCTCTGGAACAGTTTCAATCTGAGCCGGCGACAGAGGCGGAGGTATGTCGCTGATCCACGGGGGGAGCAAGAGCGAATCAAGATCGTCCAGCCGTCCAGCCACAGGCAACAACATTCAACGGGCCATCGCGGCCACACTTTGGGCAGTGATAGAGGCCGGAGGTTATTGCTCTGCCTACGTACTCTTCTCTTCTAGAGCGGTTTTAATTTAAGTGCTGGCATATCCGGAGGAATCGAAGTAGTTGGCGCACTCGCTTGGCGAGACGGCAAGGAGCAGTTGGCCGATCTGCTGCCATAGTTCTTCGGTGGATCGTTTGGCC
>JAJXZT010000004.1 GCA_021779935.1 Acidobacteriota bacterium | reverse complement strand
CTTCTTCCCGTACCGCTCGAATCCCGTCGCCATCGCCAAGGTCCCCTGTCGCCAGTGAGTGTTCATCTGGCTGCACTTTACCTTGTTCGCTTGTGGAAAGTAGAGAACTTATTCAGAGTGTCCTTAGACCTGCTTCCGCCTGGCACCGTTCAGTAATGGATTTCTAGTGGTTGGGGCCGTAGAGCGCGAGGATCAACTCTCCTCGAATAGGCTTCCCGTTGCACAGTGCCGGTTGAAAATGGTGCCTCGAGAGAATCTTTAGAAATGCTCCTCCATCTCCTCGCTTTTGCTCGGAGATCACATATCCTTCGGTTACTTTTCCCTTGTGAGAAATCGTCAGCTGTAGAGCGACATCCTTCAGGCTTCGCAACTTCGATAGACTGTCGCCGGGGAGCATGATCGGATCGGTTCCGACGAAACTCATGTTGTCGCAATAGGGCCACTCTTCCGCGCCCGCAGGTTTCGCAAATAACGATGGGGCTTCGGGAGTTTTCAGGGGGGCAATATTTGTGATTTTCCAACTGGTGTCCACGGCCCCGTCGTGGATGACCTGCATCTGCATCGGGATCAACACACCACGGAACGACTCATAATTGCCGAACGTTACAATGTCCGTGCCGCCTTGGGGGTGTCCGTTAAACAACGATCCACCCGGCGGAAAGATACTAGGCCAGGAAGTTTTTGAAACAAGCAGCGCGCCGGTCGTAGGGTCGAAACACATCTCGTGACGGCGGTACACTCCCTCAATCGATTTCACGCACTTCAGGTCGGATCCTCCCGACTTCAAATCGATAACTCCGGTGACTTTTTCCTTCAGCGCGTCGCGCAAAACAAGAAGAGGATTCGCGATAGAGCGGGACTCCCAAAACATATCGACCGGAATGTGTGTCCGCGCCGGTTTCCAAAGGTCCGCCCCAATTCTCACGCTCTCCTCGGTTTGACCGTTGAAGGTAGCATCTTCCCGATAGGAGGAGGCGTCGCTGTAGACCACGTACTTCACTTCCTGGTGCCGTGACGGCATGGTTTCCGTCGCCTCAAGCTCATACGGACCTGACCCCGGCCCGTGCAGGTTGCTTACCTGAATGGCTTGTTCAATCAGCGCCCTGGCCTCCTCCTTCATCTTGGCTTTGTCTTTCGCGAGAGCGGGAGTGATCATCGCTAGGCACAAACCAACGCACACAAGAATTGTCCGTTTCATGGGCAACGAGTATATGTGCGTCTTCTCAGCATTCAAGCACAACCTTGCTTCTTGTGATGGCACGGAAGTGAAACCCATTCACTCGGGGATCGTGGAACGTCATGTGGAAAATTCTATTTCCCCGCGTCACTACTGCTTTTCTATTGCTTCGCGTTTCGATTCGCAGTACGCTTTTCCTTGCTCAAGCGGTTCTCCTTCCCTGACGTGCCTCTCCAGACGAATGCATCCAGTGTGTGGTTCCGTGGATTTGCACAAGAAGTAGTGCATGAGGATTGGGCTGTATCTTGCACAAAAATCAGTGCACTACTGAGTTTTCCACACATATTTTGCAAAGCTCTGTCTAGGAATGGTATTTACGGGAAGCGACCCCCTATATCTCGTGTTTTGATACTTGACGCCCCGCCATCTACGTCGGTACTCTACCTTCAACTTGCGCGGCGGTTCCCCGCCCCCGAGCCAGCAGTTTTGGTCTCGGCCCAAGGGAGTCCCCGGCGTGACTACACCGCCCGGAACCAGCCACCGCTCGCGATGCAAGCGCTTCTTCGTCCCGGCGCTTCCGATAGCCGCGTTGCCAGCGGCACGGAAATTGACCGGATATTGAAGCGCGAAGGGCCGCCCTGCGGTACGTTGCTGTTCCGGAGTCGATCCGGCGGCAACATCCAACGGGCCGATGACCGGCGGTCCACTCGCTTTCGGGTCTCGCTTTTTCAGAGATTCCGGGTTACGAATGGGGCCAACGATCGGGTTGCAGTCTCTGCCGAATGGAATAGTCCGCGGCGCATGTTGCCGCTGGATGACCGGCGGCAGCGAACGACCCTTACCTGGCGAACCTTCGCCGAGTGTATCTCTCGCGAAACGGGAGATTGCTCTGCGATGGCAAGCGCGAGCACGCAAGGAGTCCACAGTTGCTGAAACTGAAAAAGCTCCAGATCCTGGGCTTTAAGTCCTTTTGCGATCGCACCGAACTGAAGTTCTCCGGCGAAGGCATTGCTGCCATCGTTGGACCGAACGGGTGCGGCAAGTCGAACATCTCGGATGCCATCGCCTGGGTGCTTGGCGAGCAATCGGCCAAGTCACTGCGCGGTGCGCGCATGGAAGACGTCATCTTTGCCGGTACTCGCGACCGCAAGCCCACCGGCATGGCGGAGGTCACGCTGCACCTCATTGACCCGCAGGTCTATGAAGGCGGCGACGTCACCGAGCCCGAGATAGAAATTCAGGACGAAATGCCCGCAGGCGACGATTGGGACGAGACAGAGCTGCGTGCCAATCGCGCACGGGACCTCGAGGAATACACGGAGGACGTGCGCCCCGGTCAGGTCACTGAAATCGAAGTCCCTGCAAACAAGCTTTCCGCCGCCGCTGGCACGCCGTCCGCTAACGGCGATGCCAACCCGGACGCCGCACCCGCGGATGATCCGGGCGAAGCGAACTCCCCGGCAGCAGAAGCTGCTGGGGGGGCCGCTCCGTCGGAAGCGGCCTCCGACGACCATGCTCCCGCCGCCGTAGCGGAAAGCAGCGAAAACGCGGAGGCTTCGACGCAAGGCCCGCAGGTCGTGTTGAAGATCCGTCGCCGCAAGTTCAAGAACAACACGATCAAGCGCGGCGAAATTGTCGTCACGCGTCGACTTTTCCGCTCGGGCGAGAGCGAATATCTGCTCAACGGAAAGCTCTGCCGACTGCGCGATGTGCATGACATCTTCCTCGGCACCGGCCTTGGACCGGAGTCGTATGCGCTGATCGAACAGGGGCGCATCGGGCAGATTCTCAGCTCGAAGCCGACTGACCGACGCGCAATTCTCGAAGAAGCTGCGGGCATCACGAAGTTCAAGACGCGCAAGCGCCTGGCGGAAGCTCGCCTTGCGGATGCCAAGGCAAACCTCGCGCGCATCAATGACATCTTCGACGAAGTCACTCGCCAGATGAATTCGTTGAAGCGCCAGGCAGCCAAGGCCGAGCGTTATGGCCGTCTGCGCGACGAGATGCGCGCCAAGCTGCGTATCGTGCTCGCCAGCCGCTTCACCGAATTGCAGCAGCAGGCTTCGCAACTCGAAGCAGAGCTGATCTCGCTTGCAGAAGAACTCCACACCCGCGGCGAAGCCGTGCAGGGCATGGAGACCGAGCACACGGAGCGCACACAGCGCGGCTACGCCATTGACACCGAGACGGCGGAGACTCGCCAGCGGCTCAACCAGGTAAACTTGGAGATGGATCGCGCCGCAGCCCGCACTCGTACCAACGAGGAGCGCTGCGCGGAACTCGCCGCCCGCACTGCGGGAGCCGAGGCAGAGATCGCCCAGACCACCGAGCAACTGGCGCGCCTTCAGGAAGAGCTCACCAGCAATGAGCAGGTGCTCGAGTCGGCGGCGGCTGATGTTGCCGGCGCGCAGGCGGAACTTCGTCAGCGCCAGGAAGATGCTCGCGCTGCGACCACTGCCCTCTCCGACCTGGAGAGCACGCAGGAACACCATCGTCGCGCCATTCTCGATGCGCACTCTTCCGCGTCCAACGTTCGCAACCGCATCACCCAGGCGGAGGAACGCATCGCGGCGCTCGAGCGCGAAACCAACCGGCTGCAAAGTGAACTCTCAACCTCCAACCAGCAGTTGGAAACCTTTGGCGGCCAGCGCGGACAGGCGACGTTCGAATTTGAATCCGCCACACAGCATGTGAATTCCGTCGTGGCGCAGATCGCCGGCGCGCGCAAGCTGTTGGCGGAAAAACGTGAGGCAGAGACGGAAGGCAAGCGTAGGCTTGACGGCATGCGTTCGGAGTTTGCCACGTTGCAGGGCAAGCGCGCATCGCTGGAAGCGGTTATTAACGAGCACGGCTACTCAACCGAATCCGTGCGCCGTCTCTTCCAGTCGGGGCAGATGCAGGGAGGCATGGCCCCCGCCGGTGTTCTCGCCGACTTCCTCGAAGTGGAAGACCAGTACGAAACCGTCGTCGACGACTTCCTGCGCGACGAGTTGAATTTCGTCGTCGTGAAATCGTGGGCTTCGGCCGACGAGGGCCTGAACCTGTTGCGCACCAACGTTGATGGGCGCGCGACATTCCTAGTCCATCCCAACGATTCGCAGGCAAAGTTCTCGTTCGTGATCGATGAGAGCACGCAGCAGAATGCCCACTACAGCGGCATCGTGCCCCTGAAGAATTGCATTCGCGTGCTCAACGGATTCGGCAAGTCCCTGGAAGTTGTTCTGCCGAAGCTGGGCAAGGGCTATATCGTTCCCGACGCGCAGACCGGACGTGCGTTTGCGCTGGAGAATCCCGATGCGTTCTTCCTCGCGCAGTCGGGAGAGTGCTTCCACAACGTCACCGTCACCGGCGGCAAGCAGCGCAAGGAAGGGCCGCTGGCGATGAAGCGCGAACTGCGCGAAGTGCTGCGCCAGATTGCCGACCTGGATCGTACGCTGGGCGAGCAGGAATCGAAGGTGCTGCTCCTTGGCCGCGAGATCTCCGAGCTGACCGTGCTGCTGGACCGGCTGGAGAACGACCGGCGCGATGCGGAAAAGCAGGCCATGACCAGCAGCCACAGCCTGCGTCAGCTTGAGAATGAAATGGCGCGTGTGCGCGAACGGCTCGGCACTTACGAGCGTGAATTGCAGCGCGTTGCGTCCGAGAAATCCGAACGTGAACAGTTCATCGGGGCAAGACAGCAGGAGCTCGCAGCCCACGAAGAACGCCGAATCCAGCTAGAGGCCGAAATGAGCGCGAGCCAGGAACAACTGGCTCAACTGCGGAGTGCACGCGACGCCGCAGCGCAGGCCGCCAGCGAGGTGATGGCGCGGGTCGCTGGACTGGAGGAGCGCCGCCGCTCTGCCGCCTCATCGCTGGCCCGCATCCAGTCCATGGTTTCCGAGGTGAACCACCGCCTGCACAGTCTCCAGGGACAGGTGGAATCGGCCACGGCGGAAAAGGCGCAGCGCGAGCAGGAAAACGAACGTATCGCCGCGCAGAGCGTTGAGTGGACCGCGGAGCGTGAACTGCTGCAGCTGCGCGAAACCGAACTGGTCGCGGAAAACGAAGGGGTACGCGCTCGCCTTGCGGAAATCGAACTGGAGTTGAAGAGTGCCCGTGAAGTGCTTGACCAGGTTCGCGACAAGCGCGGAGATCTGGCCGCTCACGC
The DNA here is from genome assembly GCA_021779935.1 of Acidobacteriota bacterium. Lineage (GTDB taxonomy): Bacteria > Acidobacteriota > Terriglobia > Terriglobales > Acidobacteriaceae > JAJXZT01. Next base: position 78,901 of record JAJXZT010000004.1, on the reverse strand, counting down.
CGCCAGGCTGCAGAGCGATATCGAGCACATGTCCGAAACATGCGTGCAGGAGCTGAGCACGACGAAGGACGAATTGCTGGCGGATGAAGCGATCGTCAAGGTTGCCGGCGACGAACTGGTGGCCGAAGATACCGCCTATCGCGAAATGCGTACGCGTCTCGAAAACATGGGACCGGTCAACATGATGGCGCTGGAGGAATTCAAGGAGACGGAACAGCGTCACGAATTCCTGGAAACCCAGCGTCGCGACCTGCTCGAGTCGATCGAGAACACGCAGAACACAATCAAGGAAATCGATCTGATTACGCGCGAGAAGTTCGAGACGGCCTTCAACGCCATCAACGAGAACTTCCAGCAGACCTTCAAGAAGCTCTTCGGCGGAGGGTTGGCATTCATGAAGCTGACCGACGAAGAGAACTCGGCGGAGAGTGGTATCGATATCGTGGTTTCGCCACCAGGAAAGAAGTTGCAGAACGTGCTGCTGCTTTCCGGTGGAGAGAAGGCGCTCACGGCGCTGGCGTTGCTGGTCGGCATCTTCCAGTTCGCGCCCAGCCCATTCTGCATCCTCGACGAGGTCGATGCGCCGCTCGACGAGACCAACGTGGCGCGGTTCAACGAGCTGGTGAAGGAGATGTCCGGACAGACGCAGTTCATCATCATCACCCACAGCAAGCGCACGATGTCGATTGCCCCGGTGATGTACGGCGTCACGATGCAGGAGCCCGGAGTTTCGCGCGTCGTCTCCGTACGTTTCGGAGGAAGCGAACAGGACAAGCCGTTGCCCAGGGCGGCCACCGCCTGATCAAATTCGCCGGTGTGATATCGAGGGCGCGGGTTCATTCCCGCGCCTGTTTTTCATGACCCAAAAGACTTGCCAGCATCCATCAAGTGTGATCTTAATTTTTGAGTACCGATTCCTCATGCATGCGTAAGCCATGCGGGTGCTGTCATCGCTGAAACCCGCTCCAGATGCGGATTTCAGCGATATAGTGTTTTTGTCAACACTTTTGTCTAGGATGTACTACTTGGTCAGCTTTACGAATGTGGCCTGTCGTTGACAAAATAGATCATCTGGTTAAAATCCCTCTACGAAATTTCAGTGAAAAGATCTGTGAATACTACGAACTCAGCAAACGTTCTGTTGCAGACCGGCTTCCACGATCTCAAGCTTCACGCCAGCGGGAAGGTCCGCGATGTGTACACCGTGGGCAAAGAACACCTGCTCTTCGTCGCCACGGACCGCATCTCCGCCTTTGATTACGTGCTTGCCTCCGGCATTCCGGAGAAGGGACGCGTGCTCACCCAACTGTCCTTGTTCTGGTTTGAGTTCCTGAAAGACGTGGTGCCGAACCATCTGGTGACCGCCAACGTGGACGAGTATCCGGCCGAGGTGCGCACGCACGCCGATGCGCTTCGTGGGCGCTCCATGATGGTCATTAAGGCCGAGATGTTCCCGGTGGAATGTGTCGTTCGCGGCTATCTCTCCGGGTCGGGATGGAAGGAGTACCAGAAGACTGGCGCGGTTTGTGGAATCAAGCTGCCTGCCGGCATGAAGGAGTCCGATAAGTTGCCGGAGCCGATCTTCACTCCCTCTACCAAGGCCGTCAGCGGTCACGATGAGAACATCTCGTTCGATGAGATGGTCAAACATGTTGGCGCAGCCGACGCCGAGACGCTTCGCACTTTGACCCTCGGCATCTACAAGAAAGCGGCGGACTACGCGGCAACACGCGGTATTATTATCGCCGACACAAAGTTTGAATTCGGCAGGACCTCCCGCGGCATTATCCTTGGCGATGAAGTTCTCACGCCGGATTCGTCGCGCTTCTGGCCCGCCGATAAGTATTCTCCCGGTCGCGCGCAGGAGAGCTTTGACAAGCAGTACGTGCGCGACTATCTCGAAGAGATCAAGTGGGAAAAGAAACCGCCTGCCCCGGCGCTACCGCCCGACGTGCAGGCAAGAACTTCCGAGAAGTACGTTGAAGCGTACCGGAAACTTACGGGACGTGAATTGCCGCGAGGCTAGCCCATGACTGGGCTCGACTGGTTCATCGTTCTGATTTTGGTGGTTTCCGTGGCGACGGCCGCGGCCGAAGGTTTTTTCTTTGAAATCTTTTCGTTCGCGGGAGCGGTCATCGGTTACCTGCTGGCCGCGTGGAATTATCATCGCGTGGGCGCCTGGTTGTCGCCATACGTCAAGAGCGATTGGGTTGCGGACAGCGCCGGGTTCCTGATTATCTTTATTGCCGTCGTGATCATTGCCGGTTCGATCGGCCGGATCACCCGCTGGGCGGTGCAGGGCGTAGGACTACGCTGGATGGACCGGCTGCTTGGAGCTGCATTTGGCGTTCTTCGCGGGATGCTGGTAGTTATGGTCATGTGTATGTGCATGGCCAGCTTCGGGCCCGGATCGCAGCAATTGGCGCGTTCCCAACTGGGCGAGTACTTCCTGGTTCTCGGCCGCGGCGCCATGTGGCTCAGCCCATATGAGCTGCGGGAAAAGTTCAAGGATGGAATTCAGGCCATGCACCAGATTCGCGATAAGGCATCCAGTCAGCAGAACGGGACGAACGAAAAGAAATAATTTTGGTTTCGGCGAGTGCGGTCGATATTTGATTTATAACGAGAGTGCGACAAATCAGATCGCATTCACGAACAAGCGAGGCTCACGTGAAGGACCAACTGGAAGCATTGGTACTGCAGATGTACAAGAGCGGCATTCTCTACTCGGAGGCAGTCCGGGAATTCAAGAAGCGCTTTATCCTCACCGTGCTTGAGGAAAACAACGGCAACCAGTGCAAGGCGGCACGCCAGTTGGGGATGCATCGCAACACCCTGAGTCGCACCATCACGGAGCTAAAGCTCGACGTCAAGTCCCTGCGTAACGGCGCACGACGCCCACCCAAGAGCGAGCGGCCGATGGTTATGGAGAAGAAGCTGGCGCGCTAGCGACCAGCGTGCGCCGACGCCCACGGCAATATTCCAGTCAGAAGTCCCGAAGGCAGCCAGATGGCTGCCTTCACTGTTTTTCGTGCCTGCTTCCAGGATTTCCTGCAATAAGAAACGGGCGACCATTGCGGTCGCCCGTGTGAATCGTCCCGAAGCCGTTATTTACGACGGCGTACCGGAGCCTTTTTCTTGGGAGCCGGTTTCTCTTCCGCGCCAGCTTTTGTAAGCAGCTTGCCATCCACCATCTGCATGAGGAATGGATTGGTAGTGAAGGAATCGGGTTTGCCCTGCACCGGAATCTGCGCACCGACCTTCGGCATCATCTTCACCGGGATCGGGGAGACCATGGTAAGGACCAGGTCGGCTTTGTTGGCAGCGATGTCATCAGCGCTGGCAGCCATTGTCAATTGCGAAGGAGATGCATCGATCACCTGGGCGACGATCTGCACCGCCTTGCCCTTGATCGCAGTCATCACCTGATTAGCAGCATCGGTGTTGCCGGAGGTCATGATGAACTGCCAGTCGGCAAACGACATCTGCTCCGGAGGCGTTTTTGCGACCATCGTCGCGGCCTGCTGTGCCGGAGTAGGAGCCGGGGCCACCGTGAAGTTTGGCGGAATGTTCGGACTGGTCGCGGCCTCCTGCACAAGGTCATTGAAGCCAGTGTCCGAGCCGTGGTAGCGCACGTACTGGCTCTTGGCGTAGCTCAGTATCTGGGGTTTCGCCTGCGCCGGCGCCAGCGCCACTGCACGCGCAATCCACCACAGGCCGTCGATCACCATCGGCTTGGGCGTCAGGTAGGCGAGGCTGAGCAGATAAACGTTAGTGAAGTTCGCCGGATCATTCGGGTTCGGACTTGTCGTCACGACTTCCTTGAGATCCTTCTGCGCCGTGGCGTAGTCCTTGTCCTGCAGGGCGGCATGTCCAGCCGAGCCGAGGAAGATCGTCTTGAAGCTCTGCTTCATCGTCGTCCACTGCTCGTCCGAATAACCTTCGGGCTTCTGCGCGACATCCAACTGCTGCAAGCCGTGCTGCGCCAGTTGTCCGGCTTCGCTCAACAACTGCGTCGCCTGTGGACCGCCGCGTTGTGCCTGCGCCCGGTCAAGGTAGCTCATCAGAGCGAGTCCGGTCAGGTTATTCGGATCGATCTGGAGGAGACGCTTGCCGGTTTCCGTGATCTTTTCGACGTCGCCAAGCTGCTGATACGTTTTCATCAGCAGTTCGGTACCGTCTTCCTTCATCACGCTGTTGGGATAGGTCGACAGAAACGATTCTAAAGCGGCTGCCTTTGCCTTGGGATCCGTTGTCTTTACGGCGGCGATGTACGCGTTGTACTCCGCCGGATCCTTGATCACTTTCTTCTGCTGCTGCTGAGCGGGAGCAGCGGCGCTTTGCTGACCGGCGGCTGCCGCCGGCGCTTCTTGCGCGGCTGCTGCGGCCGCTAGTACGAGCAACAACGTGACGAGCGACTTCTTCATTCGATTGGCTCCTTAGAACTGTGCGGAATCTGCGACCAACCAATCACCAGCTTTGCCGGTGACCCCTGGTACTGCCGGGCATCGGCTGATGCCTCATACGTCTGGGGCTGCGATGGTCCGAATACCAGCTTCAACATGGTGCTGTACTGCTGACGGGTCCCTGCCTCCAATGCTCGACTGGGCTCCGATGACGGCATTTTCATGCCCCACTCCCGTGTCTCTAGTTTAGCGCGATCCATGAACACGTGGAAGGTGGAGGCAGTGATTATAGGTACGCGAATGTGTTTAAGGCAAGCATGTAGCGCATGACCGGTTCCATTGAGGCAAATTATTCTTCCCAGTCTGTAAAAACTCCGTTTTCACTGCCAGCTTGAATGCCCCGCCCAGCAGGCGACTGGCCTCAAATCTCCTCCCTCCCCTCCCCGGCTCGCCTGCGGTAAACTGCTGCGCATGGTTTTGGGGCGGCCGGGATACCCCCGCCCCGGGTGGATGCCGGCCACGTTGGCGGCAAAAGGGGAGAACACATGGAGCAAACGCAGGATTTTCGTCCTCTACATGGTCAGGTAGCGCTCGTCACGGGCGCCAGCCGAGGCATTGGCGCGGCGATAGCGAGCCGTCTGGCGGGACTCGGGGCACATACCATCCTCATTGGCCGCGACCGCAAGGCGCTCGACGCGGTTGCAGAGAATATTCGGCAGAAAGACGGCCACGTCGAAGCCTGTGTCTATGACGTGACTTCCGAAGCCCAGATTGCGGACCTTGCCGCGTGGGTTGGCCGTACTTTTGGGCGCATCGACATCCTGGTCAACAACGCCGGTGTCGGCTGTTTTTACACTCCCATTCATGAACTCGATCCCGCCGATTGGGACCGCATCATCAACACCAACCTGCGCGGAGTGTTCTACGCCATCCGCGCTTTCGCCCCGCTCATGATCGCCGCCAAACGCGGCCATATCGTCAATATCTCTTCCATCGCCTCCAAGAATGCGCTTCCCAACGGCGCCGCCTATGCAGCATCCAAATGGGGACTCAATGGCCTCAGTTATTCAGTCGCCGAGGAGCTTCGTAACTTCGGTGTGCGTGTCTCGCTGATATGTCCTGGATCGACAATAACGAATCTTGGCCCGCATACGGGCAAGGATGAGTCTAAAATGCTTGTGCCGGACGATATCGCCCACGCCGTTCAGATGCTTGTCACCCAGGAACCCCAGTCCTTTGTGAGCGAGATCGTCCTCCGTCCGACACGTAAGCCATAGGAGGTGGTTATGCGGGAAATGGACCGCATGGCTGACCAAATGCAGCGCGCCTTTGAGCGCAATGCATGGCACGGCCCCGCACTCATGGAAACGCTCGCCGGCCTGACTGCTACTGACGCACACAGCCGTCCCGTCGCCTCCGCCCACACGATATGGGAGATGGTGCAGCATCTCTCCAGTTGGAAGGAAATCGTGGCTCGCCGCCTTGCCGGCGAACGCATTGACGATGTCGCTACAGACGTCGATTGGCCTGCCATCACCGATAGCAGCGAGAGTGGATGGGCGGCAACTCTCCAGCATCTCTCGGACGCGCAGCAGAAATTAATGGGTGCGGTCAAAGTCTTCGATCCGATGCGCCTCATGTGCAGTGTTCCTGGAACTAATTACACGTATTACGTCATGATTCACGGCGTCCCGCAGCACGACGTCTATCACGCCGGACAGATTTCCCTTCTGAAGCGCACGATGGCGGAAAAGGAAACTCCCGTATCCAATTGACCCGTACGGTTTGAAAATCGATTCCTCGGATGCTACCATCCAAGGTCTGGAGTACTTTTTAAAGGAGGTCCAAATGTCCGACGAAAGCAGCAGCAGCGGAATTCTTTGGTTCCTGGCAGGTCTTGGAATCGGTGCCGCAGTAGGCGTGCTCTACGCTCCCAAGTCGGGTCGCGAGACGCGCGAATCCATCCGGTCCGCCGCCGAGGAAGGCCGTGACCTGGTCCGTGATCGTGCTCGTCAATATCGCGACCAGGCCTCCGAATGGGTCGATCGCGGCAAGGATGCCGTCCAGCAGCAGAAGGATCAGATCCGCTCCGCCTTCGAGGCCGGTCGCCAGGCATATCGTGAGGCGACAACTGAACCGGTTCCGGAAGTTGCTCCGAAAAAGTAGTCCTCTCTCCCGGCCATCTCTCTTTGCCAAGTGCGACGAGAATGCCGGGCAGGAAACCTGGACATGAACCAAAACTTGCTAACGATCTTTGTGGCATTGACCGCCGTCGCCGTCTGTCTTCAGATGGCGATACTTTTCATGCTGTATCTCTCCACAAAAAAGACCTCAGCGCGCATAGAGGCTCTCGCCGATACGGTCGAGCAGAAGGTTTTACCCACGGTCGATGCCGCTCACGCGCTCATCACCGAGACCGGCCCAAAGGTACAGGCGATCGTCAACAACGTCTCGGAATCCACCGCACTCGTCAAGCAACAGGTCGAGCGCCTCAACGTCACCATGAATGACGTTCTGGATCGCACGCGCCTCCAGGTCATCCGCGCCGATGAAATTGTCACCCGCACCATGGACCGCGTTGAGGAGACGACAGATATTGTGCACCACGTCGTCCTCTCGCCCGTACGCCAGCTTGCGGCGATCCTCACCGGCGTCATGGCCGGCGTCGGCGACCTGGTCGGAAACCGCAAGGTGCAGCGTGCTCGCAAGGCCGTGCCGCGGGACGAGATGTTTATCTAGACTTCACCAAAATCGGCATGGGGGGAACGGTCACCCGCTCTCCCCTGCCACACCGCTGTATTTGTGGATCCGCGCACGGCGGTTCGACAGGTCGCTCCCACGCCCACTGGAGCTAACCGAAGCTGGCTGGAACCGGACTTTCACTCTCCAATCTGTCGAGCATCCACGGCGAATCACGAAAAAACTCCCGGCCGCCTCGCGACCGGGAGTCCATTTCTTCCTGACAGTTTGCTTCCCTACCAGACCCGGCAACGGTTCTCGCGAACCATTGGCTGTCCAGCCTTACAGTGGAAAGCTTCCTGGAATTGCTTCATGTTCGACACCACGCCGTTGACGCGGTATTGCAGCGGCGAGTGCGGATCGGTCATTGCCCTCAGACGCAGGTTCTCCGGACGGTCATTCCCGCAGGCCCATTGCGCCATGCCGACGAAGAACCGCTGGTCGGGCGTCAAGCCGTCACGATCTTCCAGCTTCATTCCTTTCGTCGCTTCCTTCCACGCCATGTAAGCCAGCATCGTCCCGCCGAGGTCGGCAACATCTTCGCCTTCGGTCAGCTTGCTGTTGATCTTGATGTCGTCAACAACGGTGTACTGCGCGTACTGGTTCACCACGCAATCGGCGCGCTTGGTAAATGCCTCGGCATCCTGCGGAGTCCACCAGTCGCGCAAATTCCCCTTGGCATCGAACTGCCGGCCTTCATCGTCAAAGCCGTGGGTCAACTCGTGGCCAATCGTCGAACCGGTGTTCCCGTAGTTTGGCGCGTCATCTTCCTTCGGGTCATACAGCGGAGGCTGCAATACGCCCGCTGGGAAGTTGATGTCGTTCATCTGCGGATCGTAGTAGGCATTCACGGTTGGGGGAGTCATGCCCCACTCCGTGTGATCGACCGGCTTGCCGATCTTGTTCAGTTCCCGGCGACTCTCGAACGTAGAAGCGCGCTCCACGTTGCCGAGGAAGTCATCACGCACGACCTTTACCGAGCTGTAGTCGCGCCACTTGTCCGGATACCCTACCTTGTTGATAAGCCCATGCAGTTTAATGAGTGCCTGCTTCTTCGTCTCCGGGCTCATCCACTCCAGCTGATTCAGATCGCGATCCATTGCGGCTTCGATCTGCCTGGTCATCTCCACCGTGCGGGCTTTCATTTCCGGCGTGAACGTCCGGGCAACAAATTCCTGCCCCAGCGCTTCACCTAGTTGCCGATCCACCAGGCTCACGCAACGCTTCCACCTTGGCTGCAACTGCTGCGCGCCGCGCAGGATGTGGCCATAGAAATGGAAGTTCTCCTCCACAAACGGCGACGACAGATACGCGGCGTTCGCGTGCAGAACATGCCACCGCATGTACGCCTTCAAGTCGCTGAGCGGAACCGTTTCGATTTCCGTGTTCAGTTCCTTGTAGAACCCAGGCTCCGTCACGTTGAACTCGTTCAGCGACGGCATTCCGGTTGTCTTCAGATATGCGGCCCAGTCGAAGTCGGGCGTAAGTGCTTCCAGTTGTTTAAAGTCGACCTTGTGGTACAGCTTGTAGGGATTCCGCATCTCTACGCGCGTCAGCGATGCCTTGGCCAGTGCCGTCTCGATCTTCATGATCGCATCGGATTCGCTCTTGGCCTTCTCGGGAGAATCGCCGGCAAGTTCCAGCATCTTCTGCACATGCGCGACATATTCTTCGCGTATCTTCTGCGACTTCTCGTCGGTCTTGGTGTAATAGTCGCGGTCCGGCAAACCCAGTCCGCCGGCGCCGGCAAAGGCAATCACCTGCGACGAATTCCCGAAGTCCTGGTTCGAACCGAACCCGAAGAACAATCCGCGTCCTGAAGTCGAAAGATGCAGCTTCGCCACCAGCGGTGCAAGCTGGCGCTTTGAAGTCATCGCGTCGATCTCGTGGAGGACAGGCTCCAGCGGCGTCACGCCCAACTTGTCGACCTTCGCTTGGTCCATGCAGGCTTCAAAGTAGTCGCCAATTTTCTGCTGGTTGGCGTTGCGCCCGGTGGTTTTCGCCGAGAGTTCGTCGAGGATTCCCCAGAGGAATCGTTGGTTCTCGTCATAGAGCTTGCTGTAGACATCCCACGAACTCTGGTCGGGCGGAATCGGATTATCCTTCTTCCATCCGCCGCAGGAATACACGTAGAAGTTCTGGCAGGGATCCACCGAGCGGTCCATGGCCTTCACGTCAAGACTCGGTGTATACGGCAGCGCCGTCAATGGCGTCTCGGCCTTCGGCGCCGGCTTTTGTGGGGGATTCTGGGCAACTGCCGCACTCAGCAGCAGAAACAACATACCCGTAGTCAGGGCGGGCAGTTTCATCGCACTCTCCTGGCACTACGTATTAAGGAATGCAAGTGTATATGAGAGACGCACGAAAATGCCAAAAGCGAGCACAACAGCGGCACGTGTGTTCCATCCCTGTCTTCCCTTCCCGGGTGGCCCATGCGAGCCTCCCTTGCTCGCATGGGAGCGATTCACTTGTGCCCTAACCTTGTCGCCCGCTGTTGGCGACAGGGTGGGGTAGTTCATCGCCGCCGGTTATTCTATCCTCCCTTCGGGAGCGCACGGGAAGTTGTAATCGACCGGCTGGCGTCCCACATCTCCCTTGCACACGACCGCGCTCCATGGCTGCCGGTTTGGGCACATGTGGGTCCTTTCTTCGCCCCCGGCGACTCGCTCCGCCGATCAACTCTGAGCCTCTCCCCGCAAGCGCACATGACGTTCCTTCGTCTCAATCCGTGAAAATCCGTGCCCATCCGTGGCTACTTTTTCTTTTTTCAATTCGAAAATTCGAAAATGACATCACTCGTCAAGAGGACGCACATCACACATTTCCCCCAGCTATCTGATTCCGAAGGAAATATAAACTTCAAATCGATGTCACCTTTTCCCCACCCGATCTGCCATACTGAATATAGAGACAAAACAACTGAACCCGCCCCACGGCGGGTTTCGCTTTTGCCGTTGATTTTGCTAGCTAAGGGCCAAGAGCTCACAGCCAAAAGCCACCAGCCCGCTCCGCGCGGGTTTTGTTCTTTCTAGTACCGAATACCTAGCACCTAGGACCTTTCCTAAGTGCTTTCTTTTGAAATATTTAACCTCTAACCCATTTATTTTGAAATATTTAGAGGGAAAAGTTCGTATCTGTTTGAAAACAAAGTATCGAAAAAGGGGGGGAGGGGGTACCCGGAAGCCGAGCACCCCACCAAAGAAAAGCCACGGACAGCGATCAGTTGATATAGAAATCCGGTCTTCCGCTGTCGCCCATTGCACCAATCGGATCGCCTGGCGGAGGTTCCAGCGTCGGCGTCGGCTGCACCATTTGTCCCGGATCTTTCTGGAAGCGTTGAATCTGTTCGGACGCAAACATCAAGTGCGCGCGCTCTTGTTCGTCCTTCGATGCGGTGAGTTGTTTATCTGCCCACGATTTCAGTTCGGTCAATTTCAGCAGCGCCATCGCCCGGACTTCCGGTGTTGCCGAAGTGTTCGCCGCCAGCGCCATCAACTGGTTCAGCGCCACGTCGTCCACCGTGTCCTGCACCGCGCCCAGTCGTCCTGTAAGCGCCGGCGCCTTCCACGTCGCCTCCAGCAACCGTTCGAGCACTTCATCGAGTCCCGGTTGCGATGGATCTTCGGCGTGAAACTGGATGAGCCGTTGCGCACGCTCCGGGTTCAGCAGCGGTTGGATCGTGATCCGCGCAGCAGTCTCGGCGGCGGCCAGCGGGTCAAACGTCAGCCCCGTATTCGACGGGAACGACTCGCGCGTCCGCGGATAGCCCATCGGATGCGGTGGAAACAGCTTCACCAGCCGCTCCGGAATGACGAGTTCCTTTGGGCTGATCGTCTCCAGCGCGGCCGTCAGCGCCCGTCGCTGCTCGGCCCCGGAAACCGGCGTTGTCGGCACTTGTCCGTCACCGCGCATCGCGTAGGAATAGATCTGGCCGCCAATCTCCTTGATCGCCGCCACGGTCTGGTAGCGATGATAGAGATACACAGGCACCAGCACGTCTTCGAGCGTCGCCATCGGCTGCCCTTCCTCGATGGCGTCGGGCGAGAAGTGCTCGAGCGCGTAGTCGCGCACCTGCATCACCCGCTTCAGCTCGTCCACCGGGTTCTTGCCGTTGTCCCACAGGTGGACGTTCGGGTGAGCACTTCCCTCCGGCCTTGCGTCCTGGTCGGACAGGAAGTACAGCCCGTGCTTCATGGCATTCTCCAGGATGCCGTCGAGAGCGGCCTTCTCGTTCGTTCCCTGAGGGAACTCCGAGTAGCCGTACTCGATCGCAACCTTGTCCCAGGCGCCGATGCCCGTGGCATACGCGTCGCTCAAATCGAGTGCGCCGTTGGGACCAATTTTGATCAGCGGGGCGGGATAGTCCATGACGGAGGCACGGCCTTCGGCGCTCGACAGATAATTGTGCGCAAGACCAAGTGTGTGTCCCAGTTCGTGTGCCGCCAGTTGACGAATGCGCGCCAAGGCAAGCTGTAGCATTCGCGGGTCAGCAGGCTTCCCCTTCTTGTAGGGGGATAACAAGCCCTGGAAAATCATGTAGTCCTGACGAATGCGAAGAGAATCCAGCGACACCTGGCCCTTGATGATCTCGCCCGTGCGAGGATCGATTACGGATGCGCCGTAAGACCAGCCGCGCGTTCTCCTCGGCACCCACTCGATTACGTTGTAACGGATGTCCATGGGATCAACGCCGGGCGGCAGCATTTCTACCTTGAACGCATTGCTGAACCCGGCTGCCTCGAATGCCTGGCTCCACCATCGGGCCCCGTCCAGCAGCGCCGAGCGAACCGGCTCCGGCGTGGAGGGGTCCAGGTAATAGACGATTGGTTTTACCGGATCGCTGATCGCCGCATTCGGATCTTTCTTTTGCAGGCGATGACGCGTGATGAATCGCTTCACCATCGGCGAGCCAATTGGACTGCTGAAGTCCATGTAGGACATGTCGAAGTACCCGCCTCGGGGATCGAATGCTCGTGGCTGGTAATTGTTATCGGGCAATTGAATGAACGAATAGTGCTCACGTAAAGTGATGGCGTCAGGATCGGGGGTCACCTGGCGGACCCAGCGTCCCGGGGTGTCCCCAACAAACGTAAGCGTCGCCTCCACCTCCGTGTTCTCCGGAAAGTTCTTCGTGTCGGGGAGGTAAATCGCCGAGCGTGAAGGATCGAGGCGATAGCTTCCTTGCTTGGTCTGCTTCAGGGTCTGTATGACATGATGAGCGTCGCTCATGAAAAACGTTGTCGCATCCACCAGCACACTTCCGTTGTCCTCGGCAGCGACTTCGAATCCTGCGAGTACCGACTGCGCGAACGCATCTTTCACGGCGCGCTGCTCTACAGGGTCACGACTCGACGAACGGTGACCGAGGTTCTCCTGAACCAGCAGCACCTTGGGCCCGATCCGTTCGAACTTCACAACACGCCCCTCGCCCAACTGGCCGCGGTCGAGCCCTACGTCATTCGAACCCAGCCCCGCTGGCAACGAATCGAGAAAGAGAAACTCCGTGTTCCACTTGTCGATCTCTAACCAAAGCTTTCCCTGCTGTGCGTCCCAATACAGCGGAAAATATCCGGGCATCTTCTTCATATGCGCGGTTTTCGCGGCGATGGTTGGCACGGATTTTCCATCCTGTCCCTGCGCAAACACGAAGTTCGCACAAATGATCACAAGACAAACGACGACAGCTGCGCGAAGAAACCGCATCAATTTCCACCTCGACTATGCTGAATGCAACACGATGCCAACCGAATAGCGAAGGCTCTGTTGGGACGAAAGTATAACGTGTACAGCGAAACACGATAGAACAGAAAGACATGCGCTTGCGGCACCACCTAAGCGCCATCTCGGGAAATATCGTTCAGGGAAGGCTCAGTTCGTGCGTGTTACTTTGCATGCGGATTTGTGATTGGTGGACTGACGTTCGACTATAACGCCATCCATCACGGTGGAACAAAGGCAGCAAGCGAACTGCTCGGTCAACGCGTCGTGACGAATCAGAAAGCGCAGATAAATCGGCCCATAGAGAGCGTCGAGCGTGAGGTCGAGATCGAGGCTTGCTCGCAATTCGCCACGGCTGATTCCGCGTCGCAGAATCTCGTACGCCTCGTGGCGACGAGGCATCATGAAGCGCTCGCGGAAGGCCTTGATCAGGCTTGCGTCAGACTGCCCTCCCCCGATCAACGCAGAAACGATGCGCCCGCGCTTTCCGCGAAGGACGCGCACCAGTTGTTTCATCTGCAGGCTGAGATCGCGCCGGACCGAGCCAGTATTGGGGAAACGCAAATCGGCTTCCGCGCTGGAGAGGAATGCATCCGCAACCAGCGCAGCTTTATTGGGCCACCAGCGGTAGACGGTCGCCTTGCCGACATTGGCGTCGGCCGCAATCGCCTCGATCGAAAGCTCGACAAAACCGTCCTTGCGCAGCAGTCGAAGAGTACTGCGCAGAATGTTCTTCCGAGCATGCTCGCTGCGAGGGCGGCCCGGCGAACGATGCTCTGGATTTGCACTGCTCGCAATTAGAGCTTGTGCCATGGCCATACTTTAGCATATTTTGAATCCGATACGAACCGTTTCGAATCTAGCGACTATCTCTTTTGATTTCGTTAGCTCGCAGTAGAACGTTTTTGAATCCTGGAGTACCACCGCAGATGTGGATTGTTCAATTAGCTTTGCGGCGGCCATTGACGTTCATTGTCATGGCCTTGCTGATTATCATCATTACTCCGCTCGTCATTCTTCGCACGCCCACCGACATTTTCCCGGACATCGATATTCCAGTCATCAGCGTTATCTGGAACTACACGGGTCTTCCCGCGGACCAGATGGCCAACCGGATTGTCTCGAACTCTGAACGCGGCATCAGCACCACGGTCAACAACATCGAGCACATCGAATCGCAATCTCTGAACGGGATCGGTGTCGTAAAGATCTATTTCCGCCCAGGCGCGAACATCCAAACCGCACTTTCGCAGGTCACGGCAATTTGCCAGACGATGGTGCGAACGCTTCCTCCAGGAACCACCCCGCCCCTCATCATCACGTACTCCGCCTCGAGCATTCCGATTCTCCAACTAGGGCTGAGCAGCAAGAGCCTCTCTGAACAGCAGCTATTCGATCTCGGGCAGAATTCTCTGCGGACGTACCTGGCGACGGTACACGGCGCGGCCATGCCCTACCCGTACGGTGGAAAGCAGCGCGAGGTCGACGTCGACCTTGATACCGCGACCTTGCAGGCATATGGACTGACGCCGACTGACATTGTGAACGCCGTCAGCGCTCAAAATCTGATCCTGCCGTCTGGTTCGGCAAAACTCGGCCCACTCGAGTACAACGTCGAGATGAACGGTACGCCATCGACGATTGCGGAGTTGAACGATCTTCCCGTCAGGACTAAGAACGGGGCAACGATTTATCTGAAAGACGTTGCCTACGTGCGCGACGGATTCTCCCCGCAGACCAACATCGTGCGGCAAGATGGCGTTCGCGGCGCGCTGATGTCGATTTACAAAAATGGAGGTGCTTCCACCCTCTCGATTGTCAGCGACATAAAAAAGATTCTGCCAATCGCGGCTGAGGCCCTCCCGCCAAGCCTGAAGATGACGCCGATGTTCGACCAATCGCTCTTTGTACGAGCCGCGGTCGATGGTGTCATTCACGAAGGTCTTACGGCTGCGTTCCTGACGGCTGCGATGATTCTTCTCTTCCTCGGCGATTGGCGCAGCACGTTGATCATCTCGATCTCCATTCCGCTTTCGATCTTTACTTCAATCATGGCGCTGAGCGCTCTGGGGCAGACGATCAACCTGATGACGCTCGGCGGGTTGGCACTGGCCGTGGGAATCCTGGTCGACGATGCGACCGTGGCGATCGAGAACATTGACCGGCATCGTGCCATGGGAAAAGACCTGGTGCAGGCCATCCTCGACGGCTCGCATGAAATCGCGGTCCCTGCATTCGTTTCCACCCTTTGTATTTGCATCGTCTTCGTGCCCATGTTCTTCCTGACCGGCGTGGCGCGATTCCTCTTTGTGCCGCTTGCCGAGGCCGTTGTGTTTGCGATGCTCGCCTCCTACGTACTCTCGCGTACGTTGGTGCCCACGCTCGTGATGTACATGATGCGCAATCACGAACATGGATCAAGCGGTGACGGGGCGCTCGGCCGTTTCCAGAAGAGCTTTGAACGCGGCTTTGAGCGGTTCCGCACTTCTTATCACGAACTGCTTAAAGAAACGTTGCAGCATCGCAAGATATTCGCAGTCTGCTTTCTTGCCTTCTGCACCGCCTCGATGGGACTTGTCTACTTCCTTGGCGAAGATTTCTTCCCGCAAGTAGACGCCGGGCAGTTTCGTCTTCACATGCGGGCGCGGCCAGGATTGCGAATTGAAGAGACCGCAAAACTTTGCGATGAAGTGGAACAGGTGCTTCACCGCGAGATTCCAAAGAATCAGATACAGAACGTTCTCGATAACATCGGTCTGCCATACAGCGGCATTAACTTGTCCTACAGCAATGGTGGCACGATTGGATCGTCCGATGCGGAGATCCTCGTCTCGCTGAATCCCAAAAACCACGCCCCTACCGACACTTATGTCCGCAAGTTACGCGAAGAATTGCCGAGAGATTTTCCTGGTGTGGAATTTTTCTTCCAACCCTCCGACATTGTCACGCAGATCCTGAACTTTGGTCTGCCATCTCCCATCGATGTCCAGCTCATTGGACCGGACGCCACGGATAACTATGCGATTGCGCAGCAGATCGCAAACCGTATGCGCCTCATTCCCGGTGCGGTAGACGTGCACGTTCAGCAGATGATGGACGAACCCACGCTCCATCTTGCCATTGATCGCACGCGCGTGCAGCAGGTGGGACTAAGTGCTCGCGACGTCGCACAGAATGTGCTTGTATCGCTGAGTTCCAGCTTCCAGACGGCGCCAAGTTTCTGGCTGAACCCGAAGAATGGCATCACTTACAACGTCGCTGTGCAGACTCCGCAATACAGGATCAACTCGCTGCAGGCGCTGATGAACATCCCGGTTGGTGGCTCGTCTGGAGCACCGCCACAAGTGCTCGGCAACCTTGTGCAGCTCACCCCCGAGGCACGTCCCGCCGTCATTTCTCATTACAACGTTCAACCGGTAATGGATGTGTACGCGAGTGTGGAGGGACGCGACCTGGGAGCGGTCTCCGACGACACGAACCGAGTTCTCAAACAATTCGAGGGGCACCTACCGCGCGGAACGCACATTATTGTGCGCGGCCAGGTGCAGACAATGCGCACGTCGTTTTTTGGATTAGGCGTTGGTCTTCTGATGGCGATCGGACTTGTGTATTTCCTCATCGTCGTCAACTTCCAGTCGTGGCTCGATCCGTTCATCATCATCACAGCCCTCCCCGGAGCGCTGGCCGGCATCGTCTGGATCCTGTTGCTGACGCGAACGACTCTCAGCGTTCCGTCGCTGACTGGCGCAGTGATGTGCATGGGCGTGGCGACCGCGAATTCGATCCTGCTTGTATCGTTCGCGCGATCTCGGCTCGATGCCGGAGTACCGGCGATGCAGGCCGCTCTGGAAGCGGGCTTCACGCGTATCCGTCCGGTAGTAATGACGGCCTTGGCGATGGTCATCGGCATGGTGCCGATGGCTCTCGGATTCGGAGAAGGCGGCGAGCAGAACGCGCCGCTTGGACGAGCGGTCATCGGCGGCTTGCTGCTGGCAACATTGGCAACGCTCTTCTTCGTTCCGGCGGTTTTTACAATGGTTCACGGACGCCGCCATCGCGCAACGCAGGAAGAAGTACATTCATAGTCTCTTAGCAGTTAGGCAAGGAGTCACGATCGACATGCATCACGCTGAAACAACAAATCCGGGACAAGATACTCCTCCGCGAGCCTCGACACGCACGGTGAAAACGATCGGCATAGTGCTGTTTGTTTTGCTGCTGGCGGGTGGCGCCGTAAGCATCGCTTCCCGTATCCATTCCGAGAAAGTGCTGGCCAAAGAAACCGACCAGTTGGCGATTCCAATGGTGGCCATTGTGCAACCGAAGATGGAGAAGCCTGACCAGGAAATCGTTCTTCCGGCTTCATTACAGGCTTACACCGAGTCACCCATCTACGCGCGTACGAATGGATACCTTCTCCACTGGTACAAGGACATTGGCAGCCGCGTAACAAAGGGCGCATTGCTGGCAGATATCGACACGCCGGAAGTGGACCAGGAACTGATGCAGGCCAGGGCGGTGCGCGAGCAGACGCAGGCGCAGCTTCAACTGGCGAAGATATCCGCGACACGCTGGCAGGATTTGCGCAAAACCGATTCCGTCTCTCAACAGGAAACCGACCAGATGGTCAGCGGGTATCGGCAGGCACAGGCGAACCTGGCTGCGGCGGATGCAAACGTAAAGCGCCTCGAGCAGCTTGAGTCGTTCAAGCACGTTTACGCACCTTTCGCAGGAGTGATAACCAAGCGCAATGTTGACGTCGGAGCGCTGATCAACGCTGGTAACGGCGGGTCGAACCATGAGTTGTTCGACATCGCGGAAGTCGGCGTACTGCGCGCCTACGTAAATGTTCCGCAAGCGTATGCTCCTGCGATCCACCGCGGCATGTCGGCCTATCTCGCAATGACCGAGTACCCCGGCAAGAAGTTTCCCGGCAAGGTTGTGCGCACGGCTGACGCCATCGATCCCGCTACACGCACACTCTTGACAGAGATCGATGTTCCCAACCACGATCGCGCGTTATTGCCGGGAGCATTCGTCGAAGTGCACTTCGCGGCACGCACGGATGCCGGCAAAATGACGCTGCCGGAAAACGCTCTGATCTTCCGGGCACACGGGCTTCAAGCGGCTATTGTCGGAAACGACGGCAAGGTATCGCTCCAGGCAATTACCATTGGTCGTGACTTCGGTACGTCTGTGGAAGTTTTGACGGGGATTTCGCCCGGGGACAACGTAGTCGTGAATCCGCCGGATTCACTTGAAAATGGCGCGACCGTACACGTCGCAAGCGGGAGCCAGCAATGAAATTTGCTTCACTGGCAGCGGGCGCTCTGTGCTGTAGTCTGCTGGCGGGCTGCGCCGTTGGCCCAAAGTATCAGCGTCCGAACTACCAGGCGCCGGCACAATGGAAGAGTGAACGGCCTTGGCGTGCCGCTGCGCCCAAGGATTCTCTCCCGAAGGGAACGTGGTGGACAATCTTTGATGATGACACGCTGAACGGTTACGAACAGCAGGTGCTGGCGTCGAATCAGACGTTGTCGGCCGCGCAATCGCGCCTGGAGCAAGCTCGCGCAGCCGCCTATGTTGCTTCGTCCGCGCTGTTTCCGCAGGTCGGCTTCAATCCGAACCTTCAGCGTCAGCGCGTCTCCGCGAATCGGCCCTCCCTGGGAGGAACGCCACCAACTACCGCGGTCACGCAGAATGTTTTCAATCTCCCGTTCGCTATCAGCTATGAAACTGATGTATTCGGGCGGCTTCACCACAATCTGGAAGCCGCGAACGCATCGTACCAGGCGAGTGCCGCTGACCTTCAGAATGCGCAACTGATTCTGACCGCCGAACTCGCTGCCGATTACTTCACTCTGCGCGAACTCGATTCGGAGATCGGCGTCGTACGCGACAGCGTCGCGATTGAGCAAAAGGGACTGCAACTGGTCGAGAATCGCGAGCGCGGCGGGATTGCCTCCGGCCTGGAAGTTGCACAGCAGAAAACAGTGCTGGATGCGGCGCGCACGCAGATGTCCCTCCTGCAACAGCAGCGAAATCAGTACGAACATGCAATCGCGGTGTTGGTTGGGCAATCTGCGTCCACGTTCTCCGTTGCAGTGCACCCGCTGAAGGCAGCAGTCCCGGTGATTCCCATCGGCGTTCCTTCCGATGTGCTTGAACGAAGACCGGACATCGCCGAAGCGGAGAGAATGATGGAGGCAACCAACGCACAGATTGGAATCGCGAAGGCAGCCTTCTACCCGGACGTCATCATTGGTGGCAGCGTAGGAACGCAGACCCGCGATATCGCGTCGCTCGTATCCGCACCAAGCAGCTTCTGGAGCCTCGGCGTGAGCGCCCTGCAAACCGTCTTCAATGGCGGACGCAACCGCGCACAACTCGCATACGCCAAGGCCGGATACAGCGCCGCGGTGGCAAACTATCGTCAGACGGTCCTTGTCGCATTCCAACAGGTCGAGGACGGTCTCTCCGGACTCAGCGAACTCGGGAAGGCGGCCCAGACTCAGCACCAGGCGGTGGAAGATTCGCAGCGAACGCTCACAATCGCGAACAATCGTTATGTTGGCGGAATGACGAACTACCTCAACGTCATCCAGGCGCAGGAGTCGCTATTGGCAAACCAGCGCCTCGCATCGCAGATACTTGGACAGCAGATGATCGCGTCAGTCTATCTCGCCAAGGCGCTGGGCGGCGGTTGGGACGCATCCACTTTGCAGAACTTCCAGGTGAAACCTACTGCAAAACAGGCAGTGCAGCAGTAATTCGCGTAGAGACAAAGGCGCCGGCTCAATGGCCGGCGCTTTTGCGTTTTGAAGCGATTTCAGTTTCAGCCGCCTGCAACATCAAGCACGCGGCCCCGTGGATCGACCAGTTCGATGCGCACTGCGGGCGTGCCGTCCGCGTGTGTCGAGCAGCTAAGGCATGGGTCGTACGCGCGAATCACCGCGGCCACCCTGTTGACCGCTCCTTCTTCAATGTGATCGCCCTTGATAAAGTGTTCGCTGACCTGTTGGACGCTCCGGCTGATGGCAAGATTGTTGTGCCCGGTGGCGACGATCAGGTTCGCCCATTGAATCGCACCATCTTCATTCACTTTGTAGTGATGAATCAGCAGACCGCGCGGCGCTTCAATGATTCCGATTCCCTCCATCGCGTTCACGGAAGCATTCGCACGCACGTGTGTGCTTAGAATATCCGGCTCGGCGAGCAGCGCCTTCATTTTCTCCAGCGCATAGAGAATCTCCAGCAACCTCGCGTAGTGATAGAGGAACGAACTGTGCGGCATCCGGCCAAAGCGCTGGCGGAACTCGGCAAGTTCGCCATCTGCGCGGGGGGTTCCAAATGCATCAATTACATTCACGCGGGCCAAGGCACCGACCCGGTAGATTCCAGCCGGATATCCAAGAGGTTTATAGAACGGCGCCTTCAAGTATGAGTCGCGCACCGTGGCTTCCCCGATGAAATCGGCGTACCGCTCGGAGGGGATTCGGTCCTGCACCATCTTTCCGTCGGAATCGAGGAAGCGAATCGTGCCATCGTATAGCTGGGCATTGCCAACTGAATCGGTCAGTCCAGCGTGCATGGTAGGAGCCGAACCGAAGTAATCGATCTCATCCTTGAATCCGTCGATCGCTCCTTTGAACAGGCTGAGGGTGCGCTCGGCGATTGCCATCACACCCGGCAGGTCGGCCAGAATATGGTCGCGCACTTGCGCGGACATCGGCGAGCCCACGCCGCCAGGAACGATCCACGAAGCATGGACGCGCTCCTGCGCCAGTGACTCAATCACCTGCAATCCAAATTTCCTGAGTTCGATTCCGTCGCGCGCAAGTTCGGGATGCGCCTCGATCACGCCGACCACGTTACGTGTGGCCGGGTCTGCATCCATCCCAAGCAGCAGGTCTGGAGAAGACAGATAAAAGAAGCTGAGGGCGTGCGACTGCACGAACTGGGCGTAATGTATCAGCTCGCGCAACTTGCGCGCCGCGACGGGCAACCGGACGGCGATGATCTCATCGCACGCCTTGGCCGAGGCAAGTTGGTGGCTGACGGGACAAATGCCGCAGATTCGCGACGTAATCCCAGGCATTTCGTAGAAGGGCCGGCCTTCGGTGAACTTCTCAAAGCCTCGAACCTGCGTCACCTGGAACTGCGTGTTCGCAACGTTTCCGGCGTCGTCGACAAGGATCGTAACTCGTGCATGACCTTCGATCCGGCTTACCGGATCGATCGTAATTCGCTTCATCGGATGCTCCTTACCCGAACTTCACCTTGGCATTCACGTCGGGCTTGCGCCCTTCCAGCAAGTCGTTGAGCATGCCGGAAATAGCCCGGGAAGAAGGGGGACAACCGGGCATACACAGATCAACTTTCACAAAATCCTGCAACGGACGGGAATGCTTGAGCAGTTGCGGCAGATGATCTCCTGGGATGCGTCCATCCTGCATCTTCTCGATGTAGATACCCTGCAGCAGTTTGTTCACCGGAATCGTATTCCGCATTCCCGGCACATTGGATGTAACAGCGCAATCCCCGAGCGCAACCAGAAGTTTTGTTCGCTGACGGATGAGCTGCAGTTTGCTGATGTCCTCCTGGGAACTCACCGCGCCTTCCACCAGCGTAACGTCTACGTCCTCCGGGAAGACCTGCGCATCGACTAACGGGCCGTACACGATGTCCACCTTGCGGACAACCGAGATGATCGCCGCGTCCATGTCAAGCAGCGACATGTGACAACCGGAGCAGCCATCGAGCCACACGGTAGCGAGCTTCACCTTTTTCATGCCTCGACTCCTCTCCGGCGCATGATCGTACTGATGTTTTCCGTTGACTTCACCATCTCTTCGATCGCCTTGCCTTTCTCGGCCAGCGCACCTGTGGGACATGCCTGCACGCATTTCCCGCAGTTCGTGCAACTCTTCGCCTCTCCCCACTTCTGGTTCAGGTCGCTGATGATCCTGGCGTGGATTCCGCGATTGGTCAGATCCCACACATGTGCACCCTCCAACTCCGCGCAAACGCGAACGCAGCGCGTACAGAGAATGCAGCGGTTGTGATCAAGAACAAAGCGCGGGTGCGAGAGGTCCACCGGCAGCTTGGGATAGTTATAGGCGAATCGCACGTTCGTCACGCCGAGCGAAGTAGCCATGGATTGCAGTTCACAGTGTCCGTTGGACACGCAAACCGCGCAAACATGATTTCTCTCCACCAGCAGCAGTTCGATGGTGATGCGGCGATATCGTGCGAGTTTCGGTGAAGTCGTCGTAACCGACATGCCATCCTGCACCGGCGTCGTACAGGCCGGCAGCATACGATCGACGCCCGACACCTCCACCATGCAGAGTCTGCATGCGCCAACAGAGGAGAGTCCTTCCAGAAAGCAGAGCGTCGGAATTGTTTTGTTGCTCGCCCGGGCCGCTTCGAGGATGCTCTGCCCTTCCACGGCGTTCACCAGTTCGCCGTCGATACGAATCGAGATTGTCTTTTTTGCCACGGTTCGGCTCCTCTCTAGCGCACGGAAACAACTTTGACATCACAACGGAGACAACGGCAGGCTTCGTCCAGCGCTTCCTCAGGTGTCAGCCCCAGAACAACTTCCTCCTCTGAACCCACACGGCTTTGCGCGGAAAGCTCATGCGGCTTATGTCTCCGGCTGTCGCTCGGACAATCCGGCGGACGCTGTTCGTATTCCACCGTCCGGAAGAGGTTGTCCCAGCGCTTCGCATCCATCAATTGTTCGTCGATCGCTCGTGCTGCCTGCTTTCCGTAGGCCATCGCGTTGGAAACGTTCGATGCGCCCGTCACCACGTCACCACCGGCAAAAAACTTTGGCCGGCTGGTTTCCAGCGAAAAGCGATTCACTTCGATCCTTCCACCGTCGCGGATCTGCAGACCGGAGGCCTTCGCGAAATCCAGGTCCACGGTTTCCCCCACGGCGAGAATGACCGAGTCACATTCGAAGCGCAGAATCTCTCCGGTCGGAACCGGCTTGCGACGCCCTGACGAGTCGTACTCGCCAAGCTTCGTCTTCTCGATTTCAATCGCCCTCACGTTCCCTTTTGCATCGCCGATGATTCTGTGCGGTGCAGCGAGGAACATGATCTTTGCGCCCTCTTCTTCGGCCGAGGCGGTCTCTTCTTCGATGGCTGGCATATCCTTGCGTTCGCGCCGGTACACCACCGTGACTTCCGATCCGGCACGCAGCGCCGTGCGCGCCGAGTCAATGGCGGCATTGCCACCACCAATCACGGCCACTCGACGTCCGAGTTGTACGGGGGCCTTCTTCGAGACCTGCTCCAGGAACGGCAGCGCCGGGTAGACGCCCTTCAGTTCCGTCCCAGGCAGGTAGACCCAGGACTCCTTCCACGTGCCGATCGCGATGAATACCGAGTCGAAGCGGTCGTCCAGTTCGTTGAGGGGAAGATCGAATCCGATCCTGCTGTTGAAGACAAACTTCACGCCGAGGTGCTCGATCAGTTCGATTTCCCGGCGCAGTACCGCCTTTGGCAGCCGATACTCCGGCAATGCAAAGCGCAGCATGCCTCCGGCTTCCGGCATGTGGTCGTACACCGTCACATCATGACCAAGCAGCGCCAGGTAGAACGCCGCCGTAAGGCCAGTCGGGCCTGCTCCGACGATCGCTATCTTGCGCCCGGTCGGTTCCAGTTTTCGTCCCGCAATGCGCTCGGCCATCGGTTCGAACTTGTCAGAGAGAAGAATGTTGTCCGCGATGTAACGATGCACTTCGCGCATGTTCACCGAGTCATCCATCGTCTGACGCCGGCAACGCTTGTCGCACGGATGCTGGCAGACACGACCGGTCGAACACGGAAGCGGATTATCCATGATGATCGACTCGAACGCTTCTTCCAGCCGGTTTTCCTTATAGAGTTGCAGGAACCGAGGAATGTTCATATGCAGCGGGCAACTGTTTTCGCAAGGCGAAAGCGCCAGTTCCGCGCAAACACCTGCTTGGCAGCGGCGCGACACGATGTGGTCTTCGAATTCCTGCCGGAAGTGACGTACCATTGTCAGGACTGGATTGGGTGCCGTTTGTCCCAATCCGCAGAGCGAGCAGTCGCGAACGTATCGACTCAACTCGTCGAGGATATCCAGGTGCCGCGTCGTACCGGCACCGGTGGTGATGCGGTTCAGGATGCGCAGCGACTTGTTGAGCCCGACACGGCAGGGCACGCACTTGCCGCACGACTCCGAGTTCGTGAACTCGATGAAGTAACGGGCGACGTCAACCATGCAGTTGTCTTCGTCCATCACCACCATGCCGCCCGAACCCATGATCGATCCGAGTTGAGCAAGGCTTTCGTAATCCACAGCAGTGTCAAACATTTCCTGCGGAATGCATCCGCCTGAAGGTCCGCCGGTTTGCACGGACTTGATCGCGCGGCCCACGGCGCCGCCTTCGCCAATGTCATAAATAAACGTCTTGAGCGGCGTGCCGAGCGGCATCTCGACCAACCCGGTATTGCGTACCTTTCCGACCAGCGAGAAGACTTTCGTTCCGGAGCTTTTCGCGCTGCCCGTCTCGGTGAACCATGCCGGTCCCTTCAACACGATGGGCGCGACGTTGTACCACGTTTCGACGTTGTTGATGTTGCTTGGCTTGCCCCACAGTCCATGTTGAGCGGGGAACGGCGGACGCGGACGCGGCCTTCCAGCCTGGCCTTCCAGCGAAGCGATAAGCGCAGTCTCTTCTCCACACACAAACGCTCCGGCGCCTTCGACAAGTTGAAGATTGAATTTGAATCCGCGTCCGAGAATATTCTCGCCAAGAATGCCGTACTCTCTCGCCTGGGCGATCGCGCGATTCAGGCGATGCACCGCGAGCGGATACTCGGCGCGTACGTAGATGATTCCCTCCGTAGCGCCCATGACGTAACCGCCAATGATCATGCCTTCGATCAGCGAATGCGGGTCGCTTTCGATCTCGTTGCGGTTCATATACGCGCCGGGATCGCCCTCGTCGGCATTGCAGATGATGTACTTCTGGTCGGATTTTGCCTTGGACAGGAACTCCCACTTGTTGCCCGTCAAATATCCGGCGCCGCCTCGACCACGTAGCTTCGACGCCTTAAGCTGCTCCAGAATGCCTTCCGGACGCCCGTCGATCAGCGCCTTGTAAAGCGCCTGGTATCCGCCGACGGCGATGTACTCTTCGATGTCATCCGGGTTGATCAGCCCGCAATTACGTAGCACGATCTTGCGCTGGCCCTTGAAGAATGGAATATCGCTCCATGCCGGAATTTCGGGATACGCATGGCCGTAACGGATGTTCGTGGTGATGTGATCCCAGTCCTCGATCTTGCAATAGACCAGGTCGTGCGTGATATTTCCGGCCTGCAGGTCGTGCAGAATGCGGCCAGCGTCATTCGCCTGCACTTGTCGCAGCATCACCAGAGGATTTCCGGGGACACGCACATTCACCAGCGGTTCCTGGTGGCACGCACCAAAGCATCCGACACTGGTGAGATAAACGTCGACGCCGCTGCGCTCAATCATTTCGGCAAAGGCGTGGTAGATTCCCTCCGCTCCATTGCCGCGACCACACGTCCCCATTCCGATGGCGATGCGCGGAACGGAAGGAACAAGTTTTGCAAGACCCAACTCGCGTACGTTGTTAAATGCGCCAATATCTTCTATGCGCGGCATCAGTCATTCTCCCGGCCCAGCGATCGCACTTCGCGCTGCAATGTCCGTTCATTCACATGCCCGCAGATCCTGTGGTTCACTTCCACCACCGGAGCCATGGCACACTGTCCGAAGCATGCGACCGTCCGCATCGTAAACTTGCCGTCAGGCGTCGTCAGGGCCAGCTTGTCGCTTTCTCCCGACTCTTCTCCTTCATCAATCCCGAAACCCAGTTCGAGGCGAAGGCTCTCCAGCAGCGAGCGCGAGTTGCGGGTGTGGCACGCCGTTCCGCGACAGATACAGATCGTGTTGTCGCCTTGCGGTTGTAGATTGAAGAGTGCGTAGAAGGTGGCAACGCTGTAGATGCGGGAAAAAGGAATCTCCATTTTTCTCGCAATGTACAGCAAGGTTTCCGTCGGAAGGTACTTGTGCCGGTTGTGCTCCTGGACCGCTTCAAGAATGCCAAGAAGGGCCCCGGCGCGGCCAGTATGTTTCGCTATGATTTGATCGATGAATGCTTGTTCGGCTGTATCGATATGATTTTCTACGACCATGTGCGTGGCACTCCTTTCGAACAGGAACCAACGCTGCTCACGTCAAGTTCAGCCTAGCAATCTGCTTGGCGAACGATATGTGACCCACGCGACACTCAGTCGTGACGAACCAAGATGGGAATCACACACCGCTTGTGACTGGCACGTTTATGATCGTAATCGCCGAGTGGAGGGAGACGAGCTCTGTTACCGCAACGGGCACCTTGTTTGCGGCATTACTCCTATCTTCCGGCCTCATGGCGTCCGTGATATTGGATCTGCAGGATCGAACAATCGTCGCTCAGTGGAGTGCCGCTCGCAAAATCAAGAACTGCCTGTAATATCAATTCCGGTTCTGCGAGTCCCGCGCTCGCCACCAGCCGGGATTCGCCAAAGAAATCTCCCGTGCAATTTTCAGCTTCCGTCACGCCATCGGAGACAATCATCAATTGATCTCCTTGCGCCAATTGCAAGTGTTCCGCCTCGAATCGCGCGTCTGCAAACATGCCGATGGGAAAGTTAGTGATCGTCGTTCGACTGGCACAGTGACCATCTTTCACCAGCAGCGGCGCAACGTGTCCGCAGTTGACGACTTCGGCATGACCGCTGGAGTCGACACGGATCAGGACCGCGGTTGCGTACTTTTCTTCCATGCACTTGTCCAGGATCAGGTGATTTGCAACTTGTGCTATCTCCACCAACGGACGTTCCACCAGGAATTGCGCATACGCCGTTCCCTGCAGGATGGACGCCATCAGTGCGGCTGCTACTCCCTTTCCGCAGACATCACCAAACACCACATAGATAGCGCTGTCCTTCACAATCACATCGAAGAAATCTCCGCCGACCTCCTTGCACGGCAGAGTGCGCGCTGAAACCATTGCAAAGGGACACGCTGGCATGTGAACCGACAGCAAGTGTTCCTGTATGCGGGTTGCAATTGCCAGTTCCTGCTCATAGCGCCGTGCCTTTTCGTCGGCAAGAACCAGGTGGGCATTTTCCAGCAGCCGTGCCGCATCCTCGGCCATGCTTCGCAACACGTCGCGGCCCACATCGCCGAATGCTTCCGAGCGGTACTGGCTGTCGAGGTAGAGCACGCCGAACACCGGTGAAGCCTCCGGGGGTTGCACCGCACGTCGTAGCAGCGGGATGCAGACGATGCTACGCAGACTTTGCACCTGTATGCTCTCGCGCTCGTTCAGACTTGCCTCGCGCTGAGTGTCAGCCACGAGGATTTCGTCGCCGGATCGCAATACTTCCACCAGGACCGAATGGGAGATGGTCGAATCGTCGTAGATGCGGTCTCCCTGCCGGTTTCGTCCATAGGCGAGACAAGGACTTCCAGTGTCAGTCAACGTGAAGAGATACGCACGCTCTGCATTCGTGATTTGCAGGCTGAACTCGAGGACGGCCGGATAAATCTCTTCAATGGCCCGCGCTGAGTGAAAGCGCCTTACAGCCTCAAGCAGGATGCGAAGTTGCTCCAAGTCTGTTGCCGAGGTGGAGCGCCACAGCGCCAACTGATCGAGCAGGCTCGATGCGTCGGCGCTCGGCGGAGGATCAAAAACGGCCCGCACTCCGCTGGCCCGGCCGAACTCGATTTGATCGTTGGGCTGCAGAACCCAGCGATCGACTTTCCTGGAATTGACGGTGATTCCGTGCCTGCTGCCTGCATCCACCAGTACCAGCAGATTCCCCTCCCTGACGATTTCCGCGTGTATGCGCGAAACCGTGGGGTCGGACACCACCAGGTCGTTACTCTCCTGCCTGCCTATGCGGAATGGGAAGTGATCAACGGAGACTCGGCGCCGGCCTTCGCCCTCCATCATGAGGAGAACGTGATTGCCGCCATCCTTTGCGAACTCTTGCGTGCTGGATGTCATGTTGGGCCGTCGACATCTGTCAGGCTATCGCCTTCCGCCACAGGCCAATTATGGCTGTTTGACTAGCGCTTCAAAGCGAGGATGGCCTCGCAACGGAGCCAGGTCCGGGTCGTGGATCATCCACTCGTGTTGCCCCCAGCTCTCCGTGATCGACTTCTCCAGACAGTCGATTGCCTTTTCCAACTCACCAAGCAGCGCGTAAACACATGCAACGTTGTAGAGAACCTGGTGTTCGTCCGGTTCAAGCGCAATCGCGCGCTCCGCCCAACTGATCGCGCGTTCCTTTTCGTTCAATTGTGTCAGTGCGTTTGCCCCAAAATACAAGGCACGGGCGTCTCCCGGATGAAACTCAAGATGCTTCTCGGCGGCTTGCAGTCCCCGCCGGTAGGCGGACAACGCGGCTTCTCTCCGCCCCAGGCCATTCAGTGCGCTTGCCATCAGCATTGGCGCCTGGTAATCCTCGGGCAACACGCGGCTGGCCTGTTCGAACCACTGCACGGCTTGTTCGTGGTCTCCCTGTGAATAAAAACTGCGCGCGGCGAAGTAATATGCTTCAAACAGCCGTGGATTGAGCTGCACTGCAATTTCGAACTCTCGCTGTGCCTCGTCGTACTGTTTCTTGAGTGATGCACTCAGCCCCGCCGACGCATGGGCTTCCGCCAGTTCCGGATCGAGCGTAAGTGCCCTCTGGCTTGCATCGCACGCCTGGCGAAGATTGGCTTCGCTCGACTCCCAATACATGTAGAGAAAAGAGGAACAATCGGCAATTCCCGCGTATGCCCTCGCATATCCGGGATCGATGTCGATGGCCCTGGTGAACATCTCGCGCGCAAAATCGTACCCCTTGCGGCGGAATTGATGGAAGAACTGACGTCCTCGCAGATAGAAGTCATATGCACGGACATCTGCCGTGGGAACTTTTCGAATCGCCTGCTTCTCTCTCTCTGTCAGAACAACGCGCAGGGCCTCCGCAATCTTCTGTGCAATCTCGTCCTGAATGGCGAATACATCCCGGAATTGCCGGTCGAATCGTTCCGCCCATAACGTGTGCCCGGTTTTCGTTTCCACCAGGTTTGCGGTGATGCGCAGCCGGTCGCCGTCCCGTCGCATGCTTCCTTCTACAACATACGCCGCGTTGAGCTGATTACCGACATACGTGGGAGTTACGGGCTTGTCCCTGTAGGCAAGTACTGCCGAGCGCGAGAAGACGCGGAAATCCTTGATCTTGGAAAGTTCTGTAATGATGTCCTCGGTGATTCCGTCGCGAAAATAGTCTTCTTCCTTTTGGTGGCTGAGATTTTCAAAGTAGAGCACCACCAGCGATTTCTCGGAGTTCATCCCGTTCACAAAAATGTTACGAAACTCGGCGATCAACTCTGCGCACGATTGATAACGGCGTTCGGGCTGCTTCTGTAGGCAGCGCATAATCACCGTTTCCAAGCGCGGTGAGAGATCGCTTCTCAGGTGCGATGGGGCAACCGGTATTCGATTCAGGATCGCGTCGATAAGCGCTGTTGCCAACGTTTCCTGGAAAGGCGGCTTACCCGTAGCCATCTCGTAAAGAACCGCCCCGAAGCCATAAATGTCCGTACGCCGGTCAGGAGCCTCGCCGCGAAGTTGCTCGGGAGCCATGTATTGCAGCGTGCCGGCAACCGACGATGATATCGGGGTATCGGTGGTGATCGCGTCACCCACCACAGGGATCGGGGACGCGAGCCCGAAGTCGAGGACCTTCAGGCGTCCGTCAGGTGTAATCCGCAGATTCGACGGCTTAAGGTCGCGATGGACGAGTCCCTGGGCATGCGCAGCGGCAAGACCCTCCGCCAATTGCATGCACAGTTCGATCATCTCTTTTTCGAGCAGCGGGCCGCTGCTCAATCTCTCGCTCAGATTGACACCCGGAATGTACTCGGTCACCAGGAATTCCACGCCATCCTGCGTGTCAAAATCGTGGATTGTCGCGATACCCGGATGGTTCAGCTTTGAGAGCATCAACGCTTCATTGCGAAAGCGCATTCGGGTGTTCTCGTCAGAGAGAGTGCCACTCGGCAATACCTTGATCGCAACGTCGCGTTCGAGGTGTTCATCCCGCGCGCGAAAAACCTCGCCCATTCCGCCACACCCAATTCTCTCTACGATCCGGTAATGTCCGAGGGTTCGTTCTTCAGACGCTTTGGTAGAGGACCCACCCATGGTTATCCTCCTCGCTCTAAAACGATGGCACTACTTGCAGACTGCCACTCCATCGGCATTGTCCGATGTGCACACAGTCACCGGGGATAGCAATGAGACTGACGACATTAGGGACACTCCAGCCACATG
The DNA here is from genome assembly GCA_021779935.1 of Acidobacteriota bacterium. Taxonomy (GTDB): domain Bacteria; phylum Acidobacteriota; class Terriglobia; order Terriglobales; family Acidobacteriaceae; genus JAJXZT01. The sequence continues at coordinate 48,646 of JAJXZT010000004.1, read as the reverse complement.
ATGGCCCCAAATCCACCTGCTATGACGGGCAGGCGGGGAGCAATCGTCGCTGCCCTCCCATTTCAGGACGGACAATCTCCCGCATTTCGCAGTCGCCCTCGCGGCGGAGAGTCGAAATGGAAAAGGGGCGCACGAATGCACCCCTCACTTATTTACCTGAACCGACGGCGGATGAGCCTTATAGTTCGCCGAAGTTATGGCAAGCCCTGCCAATAATGTACTTTTCAAATCCCCGCCCAGAGGGCGACTTGATGATTTGAATCGGCTTGGCGGAAGCTTCCGTACGACAGTACATTTCGCGCCCGTGGACTTCCACGTAACACAACGCACATCCCTTGTCATGGCGGACAAGATAGACATTCTGCTCCCCGCGGCGGTACGGGCGCAGCGCATTGTAATGACGGTCGATAATCACGACCGAGTGGGGAGCAATCTTAGGCGCCATGGAGGAGTCTTTTTCGACTTTGATGGCCACAAAGCGATCCCAGCCCTTCCGGCTGCCAACCATTTTCGGACGGGGATTTCCAAGCAGCGAGTTCTTTAGTTTGATGACTTCCGTAGCCGGGCTTACCGGCAGAACCGGCGTCTCGGCATTCCGTCGCGTGGCCACTGGAATGCTAACCACTCCAGAGTCAGCCTTGGCTTTGGCCGGCGTGCCTCCAAGCAACTCCACTGCCGAAAGACCGAGGGCCTTGAGCAGGGCATCCACGGAACTTACGCTTAATCCGCGCCTTCCGCGGAGGAAGTTGGAAATGTGCGCCTGCCGGACCCCCGCCTTGCGGGCGAGGTCAGTTTGGGTTAAATCGCCGGACTCGATGAGCCGCATTGTGTGTTGGCGGAGACCCTCGATGATCTTGCGTACTTGCATAGTTCCATCTCACCAGTGAACTTTCCGTTCAGGACATTCGTGAATCTTCTATGGGAGTCATTTGTGCCAGGATTGGGCCGCTACTGAAAACAATCCGTAACGTTATATCATGACTTCCTTCGGTTCATCTCAGCTTTCTTAGCCTTCGAATTTACCGCGTCACGCCCGGCACATAAGGAGACCCGGCCAACTATCTACTAATGTGAATGTAATGTTATGACGTAGCGGTCACGGCGAGCAACAGGAATCGACTGCAAAAATCCTCTGCCTCGTATGTGTTTTCATGGTACTCCCACCGTGCCGGTCATTGTAAAGTTGCCTCTCTCGTAAATGATGGAACGGGTTTCCAATACAGCACATCCCTTTCGTGCCAAAACCGGTGCCAGTCAACCGTTTCGGAGAATCGTCCGGGGACACATCAGAAATGCGCATTCGTCTTTCGCGCTTTTTTCTCTCCACGCAACCATACGTAAAGCGGAGCCTTGGGCGATGGCGGCGGCCACGGCACGGCGATGCCGAGGGTTTGTTCTCTCGGAACCCCGGGTACTGGAGTCGGAATTCCCCGTACGTTATGCCCGTCGCCGTCTCTCCAGCCCGTTTTCTCGATCAACTGGAGGTCTTTTCCCATTAGCGCGCCCGCGTAAAGCGCGTCCCCAAGTTTGTCCTCAGAGGTTGTAAATTTATCGATCACCGGCAGGCGGATAATCCGTCCCAGCAATACTGGATCGGAAGTCCCCGTCGCCTCATCGGTGACCGTTGCCATAAGCGCGCAGCCTGACTGGCCCACTCTGCCCGGGTCCAGCGACAGATACAGCAATCCAAGCCCCGCGGATTCCAGCCGTATGCCGTCGATCTTTTCTCCCGGCCTAATTGCCACCCTCCGCAATAAATCGCCATCATCCGCACAGCTCAGCTCCACCTTCGGCCGCGCATCAACGTGCTCCACCTGCAGCGCAAAACTCATTTCTATTCCAGCCGGAATTTCCCCATCCGCCAGTTCGACGCCGGTCGCGCTCGCCATCGACTTCTTGAAGTCGACTACCTTGGGTCTCGGGCCGGCCACTTTCAGCACATGAGCAAGATGTAGCGGCTTATGAATTCCTTCGACAAAAACATCGGCTGAAAGTAAGCTCCCTACCCTCGCCGACTTATCCAGCCGTATCGTCGCTGCACGCTCCGTCAGGTTGTGGACAGTGGGCTTCACTGCCTCGAGAGTCCACCCTGCCTCTGCGCCGGCAATACGCGCAATTCTCTCCAGTCCAGTGCCGCGAAGGAGAATTACCTGCTGGGTTTGCCCTGTGTTCACACGCAATGGAAGCTGAGTCAAAGCTGGCATGGGTGGATGTACTTCAACGTCCACCTCATGTTTTGCGTGGTTCAATTGTTCCAGTTCGAGATGATATGTTCCGGCGGCCAGATGATCAGTATCCACGCTCACTCGCAGTTCGGCAGCCTGCCCGTTTTTCTGGTCTCTCGGTAAAACAAACGGTACATCGATGGCCTTCGCCGAGGAATTCCCTGGATCTTGCAACGTAACTTTGCGGACAAACTCGAAGTCGGCTCCAGTCAGAGCGATGCTCACTTTACCCGTATCCAACACCAGCCGGTCTTGCGAATCGTCCGTCAGCTTCACGTTTGAAAGATCGCCTATCGGCAATACATCTACCGTCCCTTTTACCGGCAGCGGACTCCAATCCCATTTCGCGGCCAAGTGGTACTTGCCCGCCGTCAACTTGCTGTGACGAAGATCCACTGCAAGTTTGTCGTCGGCCTCCCCCGCCGTAACCGCCACCGGCACGGTCACTTCGCCATGCGGGGAAATGAGGCTCCAGTTTTGTGCGCGCGCCAGGAGCTTCAATTGTGCGCGACTGCCGCATGTCGCCTTGATCGTTCCCTTCCACCCAAGCGGAAGATGCGCCTCCCCCTGCAATGACACCTCTGGAGCCTTCGCGTTCGGCACGCGCAGCATCCAGAGATACGTGATCCTCCCGTGCGTCTTTTCCTGCTTTGCGGCCGAACAGAGCGTCAATCCATCCGCGGATTCCTTCTGTGTAAACGCTGGACGAAATAGAGTGGGAGGAAATAGCGAGGAGTGCAGGTTCTGGACGAGGGCGACTCCTCCCGCCGCCAGGTTCACCGGCGACCCAAAGAAGAGTGATGCGATCGAAGTCGCCAGGCCAGTCGATTGCGCCGCCAGTCCCGGGCCGGCCTTGGAATTGCCATCGGGCGAAAATGCCGGAACAATTGCATGGAGCAGCGTATTCGCCTCCTGGTCCGGAGGGGTTGAAGGATCTATCTTCGGTAGCATCACGCCATATTGCGACGAGAAACCGTGAAGGACGCCTTGCAGACTTGTGCCGCCCGGAGGGGCCTGCTCATAGTCCGAAAGCGTCTTTACCAGCGCTTCCACCTTGGTGGTTTTATCCGCGTAGTCCGTCAGTTGCGAAATGAGTTCCGGATTTTGCTCCACAAGTTTCTTTACTCGCCCTGGATCGAGGCCGTGCGGCCCAAACATCACTCCCACAACCGAAGCTCGTACGGGAATTGTCCACTCGGCTCCCTTGTCAACTGGCTTCGGCGCAAGCACGGTGATACCGCCCGAAGCCTCGTCCCCCGCCGAAACCAGGATTACCGCAACTTTCGCTTTCTTCTTGAGCGCCGGCGGCACATGAACTGGTTCGTAGCGCAGCTTTTCGCCGCGCTCCAGCAGGTTTACCGATGCAATGGGGATTCCCGTGCCGGCCGCTGCCGGCTCCACGATTAACTTGAAGGAACTGACTGGAAGGCCCGCTGGACAACTCTGTGTCGCAAGCGCAAAGCCTTCGCTGGCAAACGCAGCAAGTAGTCCCGCAACAAGAATCACCCGCAAGAATCCCCGCCGGCCGAGGGCCTCGACTGGACATCTTTCACCAACACCCATGCCCACATATTAGGTGCGCCTGCACCTCCGCCGCAACACACCAACATGGCTGATTTCGCCTCCGCCGCGCAAGAGTTGCACACATGCAATTCCCACGGCAAAGTTGAAAGTTGACACCGTTGTCCCGCTTCTCCATCATCAATCGCAATGTCCTGCGTCCGGCACGCTACAATTTCGGGCGCAATGAAAACTTCAGATCAGCGGCAAGATGCGCTCGCCACGTTGCCGCCCGGGGAGAACAATGCGCCACGTAACTGTTTTCCGACATCATGCCCGGTTCTTCTTTTCAACACTCCTGCTCACCGCCTCGCTCCTCTGGACGTCGGCAGTGCTGGCCCAGGCATTGCCGCCAGTTCCAGGATCCCGCGTAGTCGACTTGACGCCGCAGCCGGGATTTCACGATGAGCCTTCCATCGCCATCGACCCGTCTGACCCAGCGCATCTCGTCGCCGCATGGCAGGTCACGGCAACCGCTGCATACTCCACCGATGGCGGCGCTCATTGGACTGTCGCGAAAGACACCGCGCCCAAGGACTACCGTATGTCCGGCGATGTCTCCGTGACGTTCGATAATCACGGTCACGCCTATTTGTGTTACATCGCCTTTGACAAGCTCGGCACCGACCAATATTGGGGACACAACGCAACTCGCAACGGAATCTTCGTGCGCCGTTCGCTCGATGGCGGCAAAACCTGGGAGCCGCAGGCGGTAACCGTTTTTGCGCACTCCACGCAGCCGGGAATTCCCTTCGAGGACAAGCCCATCATCGTGGCAGATACCTCCAACGGGCCCTACGCCGGCAACCTCTATGTTGGCTGGACGCAGTTCACCGAGTCGCAGTCGCTCCTCGTGTTCTCCCGCTCCACCGACGGCGGCAAGTCATGGACCGCGCCCAAGGTCATCAGCACGCATCCCGGTTTGCCGCGCGATGACAACGGTTCGGTCGAGGGATTCACCGGAGCAGTTGCGCGCGACGGTACCCTCTACGTCGCCTGGGCCGACCGCGACGGCATCACCTTCACGTCGTCGCACGATGGCGGCAAGACCTTTCAGCCCTCGCAAACCGTCATTCCAACCGCACCGCTTTTCTTCACCGTCGTCGGCGTCGATCGCGCCAACGGCTTCCCCGTCATGACGATTGACGACCGCCCCGGCCATCCCGAGCGCCTCTACCTCACGTGGTCCGACTATCGCAACGGCGACGTCGATGTCTTCACCTCGTCATCCACCAATCACGGTCACACGTGGAGCGATGCTGTCCGCGTCAACAACGATCCTATTCATAACGGTATCGACCAGTTCTTCGCTTGGTCCGCCGTCGACTCCTCGACCGGCGCACTCTACGTCGACTTCTACGACCGGCGGATCAGTCCGAAGAATCGCGACACAACCGTCTCTCTCGCGCGTTCCACCGACGGCGGCAAAACATTCCAGAACTATGCATGGACAACCGAGCCTTTCGATGCCGAGGGCCGCTTCATCGGCGACTACATCGGCATTGCCGCTCATGCCGGACACGTCTACGGAATCTGGGCCGAACAACGCAAGCTGCCCGGACAGAAGGAACACGCCGCCCGTCCCGTTCGCGGCGAGGAACCGGCAGCAAGCCAGATCAAGAACGCTACAGTCGTACGCGTTGGAATCGCCAACTTCGAAGCAACCCAGTAGATCGCGTATCGCGCCGGAGGAATCTGCCCGCTTGCCGGTTCCTCCGGCCCTGCCAACCTTTCCGCGCATCCCGTGACAACACTCACGAAATCGCGTGATATCGCGACTGCACGCCTCCTTTTTTCCATCCGTTGACCTAATATTTACCGGTATTCATATATCTGATGTGTGTTGACGCTCGGAGAACCCATGTCCCGTTTGCAATCGAACGCATTTCCCGCCTACCTGATTCGCCTTGCACTCTTCATTCTTGCGTCCGCGGCGTTTGTCACCAGCGCGTTCTCGCAATCGGGAAGCACCGTTGCGCGCGGCTATGTCCGCGACGCCCAAGCCGGCGCCCTCTCCGGAGTCACCATCACCGTCAAGGAAACCGGTGTAACCGCGCAGACCAACGACACCGGCGAATTCACCATCGCCGTTCCGGACTCCGGCGCCGCACATCTCGTATTCAACCTGCGAGGTTACTTCCCGGCAACGCATGCACTCGATGTCGTACATCCTTCCGAGTTGAACGTCGTGCTCACCGCAAGTCCCTTGGTCAAGCAGGAACTCCGTGTCGTAGCCCCGCGGCTCAATATTCCCTTGGATCAGAATCCAGCCGCCACCAGCACGGTCGGAGCCGATGTACTTGGCTCCATGCAGCGTTCGGTAGCCGCCGACGAAGCGCTCGCAATGGTCCCCGGTGTGAAGGTCGATAACCAGGCTAACCAGGAGCGCGTTCACATCTCCATTCGTGGCCAGGGAATCCTCACCGAGCGTGGATTGCGCGGAATCGAAGTTCTTCTCGACGGACTACCTCTTAACGATCCCAGCGGATTCGTCCCGGATCTTTTCGACGTCGATTGGGCCGGCGTGCAGGAGTTGCATGTTGTCCGCGGCCCGGTGGCGTTCCTCTATGGTGGCGGTTCGGCCGGCGGAGTCATCGACATCGCCACCCGAACTCCGTTGGATCAGCCGCATGGCGGCCTCAATATCTCCGGCGGATCGAACAGCTTTTACAAAGGGAGAACCGAGTTCTCCGGCAAGCTCGGTGGCGCATACACCTACCTCTCCGCCGCACGTACCGCTGGCGACGGCTATCGTGTACACACCGCGTTCTATGGTGACAACCTCTATGGCAAGGCGAGCTTCAAACCCATCGCCAGCCTGCAACTCAATGTCATCGGCTCCGGAACCGCCTATTTCAACCAGAATCCAGAGGGCCTGAACATTGCGCAGGTCGCACAAGACCCGCGTCAGCCCAACCCTGATGCTTTAACCTTCAACGAATATCAGAAGACCAAGCGCGCCATGGGCGGACTCACGGGCCAGTGGTCCGCCACGGACAACCAGCGCGTGTCGTTCACGTTTTATGCCCGCCGCACGCGCTTCGATGAATCTGTTCCGTCGTCCGTGCAGCATCGCGATTTCACTTCGCCCGGCGGCTCCACGCAATACGATGTCGATCTGCGCTCCGGCCCGGTGATCCACCATCTCAGCACCGGTGTTGACCTCGACGGCCAGTGGATTGACGATCACCGTCACAACAATCTCGGCAACGCCGTCGAAGGCCCACTCCTGCTCTCCAACCAATCCATCGTGCAAAAGCGCACCGCCGTCTTCCTCACCGATCGCCTCGGACTCGGCGCGAAGTGGTCCCTGTTGGGTAGCGTTCGTTGGGACCGCATCAGCAATCGGCTCGAAGACCATCTCAGGTTGAACGGGCTCGATCTCTCCGGCGAGCGCAGTTTTGACCGCGCCACCGGTCGCGTCGGACTCGCCTTCAATCCGCGCAGCGACATCGGCTTTTATACTTCCTGGGGACAAGGCTTCTTGCCACCGGCCACCGAAGAGTTGTATGCGAACCCGGACGCGATTGGCGGATTCAACAACCGCCTCGTGCCGGCAACTTCATGGGGCTTTGAAGGCGGCATCCGCGGCAACATTCGCGAACGCCTCACCTATGATGTCGCCGTGTTCCACCTCGAAACCCGCAACGACTTTGAACGCTACCGCATCGCCAGCCGTCCGCTCGAAACCTTCTACGGTAATGCCGGTCAAACCAGCCGTAATGGCCTTGAGACCGAAATTCGCTGGTTGCCCATGGATCGCATCACGATCTATGGAGCCTACACGTACTCTCACTTTATCTACACGCATTACGACAGCGCGGTATTCCCCGGCAACCTGGTCAATCATTGGCTGCCGAACTCTCCCAATCACCAGTTGTACTTCGACACCACCGTACAGTTTCCGGCAAACCTGTTCGTCAGCGTCGGAACCCAGGCTTTCTCGCGCGCCTTTATTGACCCAACCAACGCGGCCTTCATCGATGGCTACGGACTGCTGAATGCACGCATCAGCAAACAATGGCAGCATGACAAGACCAGTTGGAAACTATTCGTCGCAGGAAGAAATTTGACGTCCACGCGCTACATCGCCTTCACCGAACCCGATCCCGACGGCAATTCCTACCAGCCGGGTACGGACCGTGAGATATTCAGCGGACTTGAGATCAGGTTCTAAGAAACGGGCGATGTGGATTGGGAAGAGAAACCGTTCTAGTACTTCGGCACCGTTTGGTCGATCCTATCGGCCCATGCAGTGATGCCGCCTGCCAGATTCTTCACGTGGAGAAACCCAATGCCGCGCAGGAACTCGACTGCCTTCGCACTGCGTGCACCGCTCTTGCAGTGCGCCACAATTTCGCGGCTCGAATCCAATTCATGCACCCTTTGCGGCAGATCGCCGAGCGGGATCAGGTGCCCACTCAAGTTGCAGATTTGGTATTCATGAGGCTCTCGAACATCCAGTAGAAAAATATCCTCGCCGCAGTCCAGCCGCTGCTTGAGTTCTTCTGGTTCGATCTCCGGCACGGCGGTTGTGGCCGCACTCTCTTCCCCGCGAGTTCCGCAGAATTGATCATAGTCAATCAATTCTGTAACCGTTGGATTCGCGCCGCACACAGGGCATTCCGGATTTTTTCGCAACTTCATTTCGCGGAAATGCATGGCCAACGCGTCGACAAGTAACAGGCGGCCAACCAATGTTTCGCCCGAGCCCAGGATCAGTTTGATCACCTCGGTTGCCTGGATGATTCCAAGCAGTCCCGGCAGGACACCCAGCACTCCACCCTCCGCACAAGATGGAACCATTCCCGGCGGTGGCGGTTCGGGATAAAGACATCGATAGCAGGGACCACTGTCCGTTGCGAAGACGCTGGCCTGGCCCTCGAAGCGGAATACAGAAGCGTACACATTAGGCTTTCCACTCAGTACGCACGCGTCGTTCACCAGGTAGCGAGTGGCAAAGTTGTCGGTGCCATCGGCGATGACGTCGAAATCGCGAAAGATTTCCAGGGCGTTTGCGCTTGTCAGCCTGGTGTCAAAGCGCCGCACATGGACGAACGGATTGATCGCCTTGATTTTCTCCGCCGCCGAGTCCACCTTCAAACGTCCCACATCTCCGGTCGTGTGGATGATCTGCCGCTGGAGGTTCGTGTAATCCACCACATCGAAGTCGACGAGTCCCAGCGTACCCACGCCGGCAGCTGCCAGATAAAGCGCCACGGGCGAACCCAGGCCACCGGCTCCGATACACAGCACTCGCGCGGCCTTCAGCCGTTGCTGCCCTTCCAGCGCAACCTCCGGCATGATGAGATGCCGCGAATAGCGCAGTATCTCCTCTTTTGTGAGACTCGCTGGACCGCTGGAACTCGACATGATTCACCTCAGAAAACGGACGGGGCGCCGCTAACCGCCGGCGATCGCACCCACAACTAAAAGCGGCTCCACGCCACTCGCAACCCGGTCAGGCAGCAGAGCATCCGGCGATTCATGCGAGAGATCCTCCTCGCAGGCGAAGAACCGCACGAATGGACGACGCTGTTGCGTGATGTGATCTCGAATCGTCCCACGCAGCATGGGGTAGCAGGTCTCCAGCGCATTGAGCACCGAGCGCTGCGTGACCTGCCCCTCCACCTCGAGCTTCACTTCTCCCGTGACGCGCGCCAGCGTCCGCAGGTGTGCCGGAAGTACGACTCGAATCATGGCAGCGTCTGCACCTCGACGGAAAGCACGGCGGGAAGATCCCTGACAATCGGAGCCCAACTATCTCCCGCATCGGCCGATGCGTACACTTGTCCGCCCGTAGTGCCAAAGTACACACCGCATGAATCCAGCTTGTCCACCGCCATTGCGTCGCGCAATACATTCACGTAGCAGTTACTTTGCGGCAGACCTTTGCTCAGTTCCTCCCATTCGTTTCCGCCAGTGCGGCTGCGGTAGACGCGCAGCTTCCCATCCGGCGGATAGTGCTCCGAGTCGCTCTTGATTGGAACCACGTAAATGGTCTCCGGTTCGTGCGCATGGACGTCGATGACGAATCCAAAGTCGGTCGGCAGGTTGCCGCTGACTTCGTGCCACGAATCGCCCGCATCGTCGCTGCGCATCACGTCCCAGTGTTTCTGCATAAACAGCACTCCGGGACGCGAACCGTGCATCGCGACGTGGTGGACGCAGTGCCCAACTTCAGCGTTTGGGTCGGGGATATATTGCGACGTAAGCCCGCGATTGATCGGCTTCCAGGTCTTGCCGCCGTCGTCGGTGCGAAATGCGCCCGCGGCGGAAATAGCGATGAACATCCGGTTCGGATCGCTTGGATCGAGAATGATCGTGTGCAGGCACATCCCGCCGGCTCCCGGTTGCCAACGCGGCCCCGAGCCATGTCCGCGTAGCCCGGAGAGTTCCTGCCAGTTCTGTCCGCCGTCGGTCGAGCGGAACATTGCGGCATCTTCAATTCCAGCATAGACGCTGTCGGGATCGCTAAGCGACGGTTCGAGGTGCCAGACACGCTTGAACTCCCATGGATGCGGTGTGCCGTCGTACCACTGGTGCGTGCCGGGCACGCCATCGTACTCAAATTTGTTACCCACCGGCTCCCACGTTTTGCCGCCATCATTGGAGCGCTGAATCAATTGCCCAAACCAGCCGCTTGACTGGGACGCGTACAAACGGTTGGGATCAACCGGCGATCCCTTCACGTGATAGATCTCCCATCCCGCAAAATGAGGTCCGCTGACGTCCCATCGTTCACGCTTTGCGTCCGAAGTCAAAACGAAAGCGCCTTTACGTGTACCCACCAATACGCGTACGCTGCTCATTTCTCACCCCTCCTGATTGTCGTGATCATACCGCCACGAAGTTATATTGGGCCGCATTTTTTCTTTGGACGTAGTAATCGACGAGTCGTTTATTTCTGCTCGACGATGACCATCCACGGCACGCCAAACCGGTCCGCGACCATCCCGAAGCGCGGTGAAAAGAACGTCTTTGTCAACGGCATATGTACCTGTCCACCGTCACCCAATGCTGCAAACAGCCGTTCCGCGTCGGACTCGCTCGATACCGTGAGCGAGAGCGAAAAACCATGAAAATTCTGATTCGCCATGCATCGACCGTCGGACGCAAACACCGTGTCATCTCCAACGCGGAAATTCGCGTGCATGATTTTGTTTTCAGCGCCAGGTGGAACCATCGAAGAATCCGGTGCCTCTTTGAATCGAACCAGCCCCTTCACCTCGGCTCCCAGCGACTTGCGGTAGAACTCCAGCGCCTCTTCACAGCAGCCGTCAAAGTTCAGATAGGGTTGCAGTTGCATAATGTCTCCTCCTCACATTGAGACTTTTGGCAGTTGTAGATTGTTATTTTCTGGCTTACCGCTTTTTGGTTTTCCGTGGGTTCGCTTCTCCGAAGTTCGGCATCAGCGGCGTCGAGTCTCTCTCGCGCCAGCGGCGCCGGACTTCGCCAAGGAGTCCTTCGCGATCCTTCGCCATGTTGGCGATGAATCCGCACGGTATCCCTGTCTCTTCGTGTCGCGACCCCCAGATGAGCAACTCCAGAAGTACCGGCGCAAGATCGATCCCCTTCTCGGTCAGCCGGTAGTTCACCCTTCGCCCATCTGTCTCTTCCACCTCTGCGGTAATGATCTTCGCGCCCTCCAGCTTTCGCAGACGATCAGCCAGAATATTCGTGGCAATTCCCTCACCCGATCCTTGGAATTCCTTGAATGTCTTGTAGCCCCGAACCATCAAATCGCGGATGATCAGCAACGACCAGTGATCCCCAAAGATCTCCAGGGAAATACTCACCGGGCAGCCCGACCGGCGCTTTGATTTAGGATTTCCACCCACGTTTTGGCACAATATCAATCTCACTTGCAAACTGCAAGTAATAATTTGCCGCAAACGCCAAGAGATCGCGTCTGCGCCGATGCAGGGTGAATTGTTATCGAGAAACTGGGAGGATGTGAGACGAGAATGGTGGCCAGGGACGGAATTGAACCGCCGACACGCGGATTTTCAGTCCGCTGCTCTACCAGCTGAGCTACCTGGCCATTCCCTGTCGCTGCACTGGATGACTGCTGCCGGAGGGACTAGCAAAATTGCAGTGCACTGGAACGAAAGAAATTATAACAGTCCCGCTCCGTTTCGCAAATGGGCGGGCAACAGTCGTTGGCTGCTAGTCGCCGCTCGTCGGTCGCCGGCACAATCGACTACGCCACTCTGTCGCGAATGACGCGCGACAAGGGAAGGTCACGCCGACAGTCGCGAGTGGCCAGACAAAACAAGGCCCCACGTTATCGGCCAAAAGCGAACCGCGAACGTGGGGCAACTGGGCTTGTTTTACTGAGCGGCCTTCTGCTTCGTATGGGCGACCAGCCATTCTTCGAGCGGCTGCGATTCGCTCTGCCGCAGTCCGATGCAGTAGTTGATGGACTCCTGCGCGCGGCGCAAACTACGCTCTTCGCCAGGTTGCGGATGCTCTGTGAAAAACTTCTTCACGTCGTCGCGTATTCCCGCATCGCAATACGCGCCGGTGCCACCGATCAGGAATCCGAGGCCGCCGACGCTGACCTTGTCCTTGATCTGCGTGTAATGCGACTTCACGAAGTCCCATCCCTGCTGTCCGGAGTAAGGACTGGCGATGAGGCGGCCGAGAACATAGAGGTCCTGGTTGCGGACCGCAGGCGTGAGCGTCCAGGCCATGGTGCGCAGGAGAAGTGTGGGATTGCGAAAACCGGCGAGGGCGTAGAAGTAGGTGTAATACTCCTGGGGGTCCTTGGCGGTCTTCATGTGCGCGAGGAAGTTGTCGTAGAGCGGCTCGCCGCCGTGCGCCGCAGCCACTGCGATGGCCGCACGCGCGAGGCTGGGATCGACGGAACCCGGGTTTTTCATGTACGAGTCGGTCAGCTTGTTCGCTTCGGCGATCACCGCCGGGTCTTCGCCGATGTTGCCGAGTGCGCCGAAGATTTCGGCACGAAGCGGATTCATTCCGGCTGGTTCGCCGGGTTTCGGCACCATTCCCAACCCATTCATCATCGGTTGGAGATACCAGCGGACAATCGCCGCGAACCGCGGACGGTCGGACGGACTGACGAGGACGCGATCGATGGAGCCGAATTGGTTGATGATTGCCGAAACGATGGCCGGGGTGCGGTCATTATTAAGGGACTCCACGAGCGCCATGTAGTCGGAGACATGTTCAGCACCGGCGCGGACGAGCGCCCATTCGTCGCCCACCATGGAGACGCGCTCGGCCGGAGTCAGCACGGTTTCAAGTCCGCGATGGAGACGGGCCAACGCCGCAGGGTCGTAGCCGTAGCGGTAATAGCCCATGGCACCAGCATTCGGATAAACCCATGCCGCGCATTTGGGGAGTTGGAACTGCTCCGTCTTCTTTGAGAGCACTTCGCACTTTTGCGCAAGCGTCTTGCCATTTGCTCCAATCGACTTGAGGCACACGGGAATCTGCCAGAGCTGATCGGTGCCTTTTGCGAACAGTGCGGGGTCAAGGAAGTAGCGTTTCTGCGAAAGCGTGACTGTCGTCGTGTCCCCGTTGCACTGCGATTGCACACCGACGTACGGAACGCCCGGCTGTTCCACAAACGTCGACATCAGTTTGTTGATGGGCTTATGCGACGCGGCGGTCATCGCATCCCAAAAGTCGCTCGCGGTGGCGTTACCGTAAGCATGTGCCTTGAGGTAGTTGTTGACGCCCTCGCGGAAGGCCTCGGGACCGAGGTACGCCTCGAGCATGTTGAGGACGGCGGCGGTCTTGCCATAGGCGATGCCGTCAAAGAGCGCGTTGATCTGGCCGCGCGTGAGGGCCTGCTGGCGGATGGGGCGCGTGGCGACGACGGAGTCGTAGTTCATCGTGTCGCTGGCGCCCTGCACTTCCTGCAGGTTGATGTTCCAGTCGGGATGCCATGCCTCTACGGGCTTATCTTCCATCCAGGTGGCGAACCCTTCGTTCAGCCAGATGTCGTCCCACCACTTCATTGTCACCAGGTCGCCAAACCACTGGTGCGCCATTTCGTGCGCGATGACTTCCGCGATATTTGCCTTCTCCGGAACCGACGCTGTCTTCTCGTCGGCGAGAAAATCAGTTTCGCGATAAATAATACAGGCAGTGTTCTCCATGGCGCCGGCCTCGAAATCCGGCACCGCGATCTGGTCGAGCTTCGCGTAGGGATACTTGATTCCGTAATACTTGTCGTAGAAGTGGAGAATATGCTTCGTCGACTCCAGCGCCCACTTGGCATACTGTTCCTTGCCGGGGACGGTGCACACGCGCAGCGGAATGCCGTCTTCTTCACCCGACAGGCATTTCCAGTCGCCGATTGCGAGCGCCACCAGGTACGTCGACATTTTGGGCGTCGTCGAAAACTTCACGGTGTGCACGTCCGCGCCCGGTCCGGGCGTATCCGACACAATCGTTCCGTTGGAAATCGCGGTGTCGTCCTTGCTGATCACTGCCGTAATGTCGAACGTCGCCTTGAACGCCGGTTCGTCGAACGACGGAAATGCGCGCCGCGCATCGGTCGACTCGAACTGAGTCACCGCGTATTTGCGCTCTTTCGTCTGGCTGAGATACAGGCCGCGCAGCTTGTCGTTGAGCTTTCCCGTGTATTCAATTGCGATGCTCGCCGGACCTTCCGGAACGGCTTGCGCAACCGTCAGTGTCGCCATCTCGTCTTTGGGATCGAGAGAGACTTTCGCTTTCTGCGTCTTTCCGGCGGCGGTAATCGTCACGCTATGGAAGTTGATTTCCAGCGCGTTGAGCGTAATCGCAGACATCGCTTTCGGAAGTCTGACGTCGATTACCTCGCTGCCTTCGAATGTATTGTTCTGGAAGTTCGGTGTGAACTTGAGCTGGTAGTGGCTGGGTACAGCCGTCTCCGGCAAACGCTGCGCGAACGAAGCTACCGTACACGCGCACAGGGCAAGCGTAACAAGCAGAATTCTTCTCATCGTGACCCTATTTGGAGATTTTGATTCACAAGACAAAGTGCCCGGTAGATCGCTGGAGCACTTAAGCACAGTTAGGTTCCTCGTCCATGGACGACGCACTGAACGATACGTTAGCAGATGTAAATGGATTTTGCGGAGTTACACCACCTAAGCGCCAACCGCCTCGCAGCTAGTCGGCAAACTTGCCGGCCATCATTGTCGCGACACAATGGTTCGACCCGAACCAATACGACACTTCACGATAGTCGTTGAGTTGGAAGAACGCGAGGTCCGCGTCTTTGCCGGACTCGATGCTCCCCTTCCGGTCGCCCAGTCCGAGCGCAAACGCACTGTTCAGCGTCGCGGCCGTCAGTGCTTCGGCCGGAGCCATCTTCATATGAGTACACGCCAGCGACATCACGAACGGCATGCTTGCCGTGGGAGAAGTGCCTGGGTTGTAATCCGTAGCCAGTGCCACCGCCACTCCCGAGTCAATCAGTTTCCGCGCCGGAGGATACTCATCCAGTCCCAGGAAATAATTCGCACCCGGCACCAGCGTCGCCACTGTATCCATCCCCGCGAGCGCGGCGATGTCTTCATCGCTGACATAATCCATATGGTCAAGCGAAACAGGATGCAACTGAAGAATCGGTTGTAGTTCCGCACGGGTAAGTTGGCAGACGTGTGCGCGAACTTCGAGTCCCTTCGCTGCCGCTTCCGAAAGAATGCGTCGCGATTGTTCCATCGTGAACGCGCCGCGCTCGCAAAATACATCCACATACTTCGCGAGCTTCTGTTTCGCCACGGCGGGAATCATCTCGTTGCAGACGATTTCGACATACGCCTGTGGATTGGAGCGATATTCCGGCGGCGGAACGTGCGCACCAAGCAGCGTCGGCACAACCGTGCCCGCCCAGTCTTTTGCCGCGCGACGAATCGCCTTCAGCGACTTGATCTCCGATGCAGCGTCCAGCCCGTATCCTGACTTCGCTTCCACCGTTGTCGTTCCCATCGACTGCATCTCGCGCAGCGCCTTGAGCACGTTTTCCGCCAGTCGCGCTTCGCTGCTTTCGCGCACGCCCTGGATGCTGGCGCGTATCCCTCCACCCGCCTCCGCAATCTCCGCATACGACGCGCCGGTAATTCTTTTCTCGAAATCGACAAGTCGCGGCGCGGCGAACACCGGATGCGTGTGTGAATCGACGAAGCCCGGTAGCACAACTTTTCCTCGACAGTCGATCTCAATCAGACTCTTGCGGTGCTGCTTGATCCACGCATCGCGAAGCAGCGCTCTCGTGGTTCCCGCCGAAACGATCTTGCCTCCGCTGATCAGCACCGCGCCGTCCGCAATCAGGCCGATTTCGCGCATGGCCGCTCCGCGTCGAACGCCCGGAAGCAGCGGTCCACTGAGCGTAACCAGTTGACCGATGGAGTGGAGAAACACCGGCGCTTCGTACTCGGACTTCGTGCTGGCGCGGCCCATTTCTACTTGCTCTCCATCGGAATTTTCACGCCCTTCTTGTGTGCAAACTCGCGGGCCTCGTCGTAACCGGCGTCCACGTGCCGCGCGACCCCAATTCCCGGATCGTTCGTCAACACGCGTTCGATGCGCTTTGCCATCTCGTCCGTGCCGTCGGCCACCGTCACCTGCCCTGCATGTTGCGAGTACCCGATTCCCACGCCGCCACCGTTGTGGATGGAAACCCACGATGCACCCGACGCAGTGTTAAGCAGCGCGTTGAGCAACGGCCAGTCAGCCACCGCATCCGAACCGTCTTTCATGCTCTCCGTCTCGCGGAATGGCGAGGCCACCGACCCGCAGTCGAGGTGATCGCGGCCGATGACGATCGGCGCCTTGATCTTCCCCTTCTTCACCAGGTCGTTCATCGCCAGTCCGAACTCCGCGCGCTCTCCGTATCCAAGCCAGCAGATGCGAGACGGCAGTCCCTGGAAGTGAATCCTCTTGCGAGCCAGGTCGATCCACCGGCTGAGGATGCGGTTCTGCGGGAACATCTGCAGAATCAGGTCGTCTGTGGTGTGAATGTCCGACGCCTCGCCCGAGAGCGCTGCCCAGCGGAACGGCCCGCGCCCTTCGCAGAACAGCGGCCTGATGTATGCCGGCACGAATCCCGGAAAATCGTACGCGTTCTTCACTCCGCGTTCGAAGGCGAACGTGCGGATGTTATTGCCGTAGTCGAACGTCACTGCGCCCATCTTCTGTAGCCGCAACATGCCTTCCACATGCAGCGCAATCGAGTCCATCGAGCGTTCCAGGTATCCCTTGGGATCGCTCTTGCGCATCGCCGCCACTTCTTCCAGCGTCATGCCGCGCGCAATGTATCCATTCAGTGGATCGTGCGCGGAAGTCTGGTCGGTAAGAATATCTGGCACCACGCCGCGCTCCGCCAGTTCGGGGATCACGTCGGCGCAATTGGCCACGAGCCCAACCGAAATGTTCTCCTTCTTCCGAATCGCGTTCTTCAGGATGCGCAGCGCCTCGTCCAGCGAGTTCACCATGAAATCGCAGTAGCCGGTCTTGAGCCGCTTCTTGATGCGCTCGGGATCGGGATCGATGCCGAGGAAACACGCCCCCGTCATCGTCGCCGCCAGTGGCTGGGCTCCGCCCATTCCGCCCATTCCGCCCGAAACAATCAGTTTCCCCGCCAGTTCGCCGCCGAAATGTTTTTCTCCGGCTGCGGCAAACGTCTCGAACGTTCCCTGGATGATTCCCTGCGAGCCGATATAAATCCACGAGCCTGCGGTCATCTGCCCGTACATCATTAATCCGGCGCGTTCCAGTTCGTTGAACTTTTCCCAGTTGGACCAATGCCCCACGAGATTCGAATTGCAGATGAGCACGCGCGGCGCGTACTCGTGCGTGCGGAAAATCCCGACCGGCTTGCCGGACTGCACCAGCAGCGTCTCGTCGTTGTCCAGCGACTTCAGCGACCGGATGATCGCGTCGTAGCACTCCCACGAACGCGCGGCGCGGCCTGTCCCTCCATACACCACCAGGTCGCGCGGACGCTCGCCGACTTCCTCATCGAGGTTATTCATCAGCATTCGCATCGCGGCTTCCTGCTGCCACGACTTGCAGGAAATCTCTGTACCGCGCGGTGCTTTGATGGGGGAATAAGTGCGTGCGGAAAACTCAGTATCAACAGGCATGGCTGGCCTCACGAAGAAAGTGAACTCAGCATGGTAGTGCGGCGGGGTGCCGGGGAGCAAGTCGCGGGACGCCGGGGCGGGACCGGGTGTTCGTCACCACGTGTTATACGGAGTGCCGTCGGTGCTGATCGCGTCGCTGCCGCTGTGTACGTCGGTAATTCCCGGCGAACTCTGGTCCACCGACATGTAGGTGTCTTCCTGTACCGTCACCCAGGTATCGGCCGAGTTCGTGATCGGGTCTTTCGGAATGACGCGCAGGTAGCCCGCGGTCACCAGGTCTTGCAGCGACTGCGGCGCCTTCTGCTTATCGAGCGTGTACTGGTCAATCGTCGAGCGCAGCGTGAACAGGTCCTGCCGCAGTACCGACTCCCGCGCGTGGAGTACGTGAATGCGGTAGTTCGGGATCGCGATTCCCATGATGATGGCAATGATCGCCAGCACGATCATCAGCTCGATGAGCGTGAAGCCACGGAACCGATTTTTTATTCCGCCAGTGGAGGAATTTGCCGGAAGAATCATCTGCCTACCCGAGCCCCTACCAATCCGCGTACTTCGTGCCGTCCAGCGCCGTGTCCGGCGACTTCGTATACACATCGAAAACGTTCTGTCCGCCCCATGACTGCGAATCCGGATCGTCCTGCATCGAGCGCAGTCCCCAATCCGTGCTGTTCGTCATCGGGTCCCTCGGGATGCGCCGCAGGAACCGGATCTTCTTGCCGCCAACATCCACTCCATTCACCAGCGTGTCCAGGTCGGGCGGATACCCTTCCGAACCCAGCTTGATCTGGAATGCGCCACGGTCCGCGGCTTCCTTGTAACGGTCAATCGCGTCCCGCATCTCCCACAGCGCGTGCCGTAAACGCCGCTCTTTCTCGCGTTTGATACTCACACGAGCCAACGGGATGGCTGCCCCGGCAAGGATTGCCATCACCGCGATCGCCACGATCAGCTCGATCAGCGTGAATCCCCGGGACTCTTTCACCGTCGGATTTTTGAGCCGTAACATCAAAACTCCAAGCTCTTCCGGCGCGAATCCTCGTCATCGGTGAGATGCGGTCGGAGACCGAACGGAAGCCTGCGTTCCAACTGCCGCCGGCAGTGAGGCATCCTCACAGGCACTCAAGTACCACATACCTAAATGCCGTCCGCCGGTTGATTCGCTATCGAATCGTAACTACCGCCTGCGAACCGCTCACCGCCGTCGCCTGCATCGACGGGTCGCGCAACATCGACGGATTCAGCGTGATCGTTCCCTCTCCGGGAGCCTTCGCCAGGAACGTCAGCGTAAATACATTTCCACTGCCCGACACACCGCCGCTTCCCGGTGGTCTCGTCGCTGTAACCTGGATGCTGCCAATACTCGGATCGTCGCGATGCACCAGCGCAACCGCCTGCCCGTCACGCGACAACAGGTTGCCATCCGACACATTCACCAATTGCAGCAGCTTTGGGTTGTAGTTGATCTGCGCCGGAATGGAGAACACGTTCTGCGCTCCGTTCAGCGCGACGTTGACCATAAACGTGGAACCTGTCGCCTGGTTGATGGTCGGCGGGTCAAAGCTCAGGATCGGGCCTCCAACTGCCGGCGTCGTCTGTGCCGTTGGCGTTGGGGCCTGCGCCGGCGGAGGCATCGTGGGAACACCCTGCTGCGGCGGCGTGGCCACCGGCATCGAGGGCTGCCCCGTCGTGGGTGCCTGCGGCTGAACCCGGCGCACTTCGATGTTGTTCGCCGTCCCAATGTCAACCGTGCGGGTATTCACGTCGTTCACATCCGTTCCGCGGACAATGCGCGGAATCAGCGCGAAGACGATTTCGTTTTCCGTGTGCTCCGTGTGCTCCTGCCCGAACAGGTATTTCAGCACCGGAATCTGCGACAGCCATGGCAATCCGCTGATGGCCTTTACGTCGGAGTGCTCCATGATGCCGCCCACCAGGTTCACCTGGCCGTCCTTGAGCCGTATGTCCTGCTCGATGTGGCGATTGCCAATGATCGGCTGTGTGATGCCGCCGATGTTAGCCTGCGACGTGACGGACGAAACCTCCATCACAACCTTCAATCCCACTTCGTTGTCGGGATAAACATGCGGTGTGATCTCTATATTGACGCCAATATCCGTGTACTGGAATTGCGTGTTCACCAGCGGGTTGATGCCCACGCCGCCGATGCCCGGCTGGAACGATCCGGTCGCGATCGGGTACCTTTCGCCGATCTTCAGTACCGCCTTCTGTCCATCCAGTGCGCGGACCGATGGGTTCTGGATCACCCTTGTCGTGCTGTCATTCATCAGCATTGAGACGCTCATCGACGGAATCGTCACTGCAAAGTCGCGCGCATCCAGGTTCGCCAGGTCATTCAGCGTCAAGTTGCCCGTGCTGCTGGTGCTTGAACTGCTTGTCGAACCGGAAGTAGTGGAACTCGACGTCGTTGTCGGCGATTGCAGCGTGACCGTCGGCGAAGCAGTCGACGTAAACGGCGGCTGAATTCCCAACTGCTTCAACTTGTCTTTCTGCACCTGCATGATCGCGACTTCAACTATTACTTCCGGTTTCGGCTTGTCGAGATCGTCAATCAGCTTCTGAGCCAGCAGAACCTGGTCGGCTGTTCCTCGAACCACGATTGCGTTCTGGCTTGGAAGCTGCTGCACGCGGCTGATTTCCAGCACCGACCGCAGCGCATTGGCCACGTCCAGCATGTCTGTCGGCCCGGAAAGGTTCGATAAATAAAAGGTGCGCAGGACTTGCGGCTCAATCTGCTGCCGATTCGTCTTCGAGTCAGTCGCAACGTAGATCGTGTTCGGCGTCACTGGACGCCAGAAGGTCTTCGATTCCAGAGCCACAATTTCCAGCGCCTGGCTCAGTGTCACTGCATTCAATTCAATCTTGATCCGCCGCGAGGTGTAGTCCGGATCGAACAGAACGTTGATCCCCGCCAGCTTGCCGATCGTCTCGTAGATGACCTTTGTGTCCTCCACCATCCGCAACGTAATCGGCGTATTCGAAATCGGCTTCAGTTGCACCGGAGCCGCCATTTCTCTGACGTCCTTCCGCTCCTGCTTCTCCGAGCCCGCCGGTGCGCCTGTGGCCTCCGGAGGCTTATTGATCATGTCCTCCGTTCGACGTAATTCCTGCTGTGCGATGAAACTGGAAGGATCGATCTTTATCGCCTTTTCAAATTCCGCCAGTGCTTCCTGAAGCTTGCCCGCCTTGCGCAGCAGTTGCCCGCGATTGACGTGAGCTGCCCCGGCATAGAGCTTCGTCCGCTCATACGCAATCCGGTAGTCCAGCTCTTTGGGCTTCAGGTCAAACGCCTGTTTGTAGTAATCGTAGGCGACTTCGTAGTTCTGTCGGGCCTCGGCGTCGCGCCCCTTTTGGTAAAGGGACTTTGCCTTGTCCGCCAGTGCCGGCAAGGCGGCCATTATGACCAGCAGAAGAATCACTACGACGCGGGTGCGGGAACCCCGGGACGGGGTAGCCATCAGGCGTTTCATTGCACTCCTTTGGACACGTTCTTGTACCTGTATGAACCCGCACCTGCACTAGCAGGTTCGTTGAAAACAGGGCCGATTATAGCATCTGCCCACGGCCCTAAGCCCTACGCCTGTGTTACGATACGAACTCTAAGTACCATAGTCGGCACGTTCCGGAACTCTCCCGGAGCGGCACTTTCGATGGCCAATACGCATCCGGACTCAAATGGCTCGAAACACTGCGCAGCAAACGCAACCGAATAAGCCCAAAAACGTCCGGCGCGACCCTGTCGCATCCGGCGAGCGCGACGCTGCCCAGAATCGCTCTGCTTCTCACAATTATTTTCTATCGGACAAATTCGAGGCGGGAATCGTCCTCCACGGCACCGAAGTCAAGTCCGTCCGCGATGGCCTTGCCAATTTGAAAGACGCATACGGCCTGGTAAAAGATAGCGAGCTCTTCCTCCTCAACGCCCACATAGGCCCCTACGCCCCCGGAGCGCAGTTCAACCACCAACCGCTCCGCACCCGGAAATTGCTCGCCAAGAAGGCCGAAATCCTCAAGCTGACCGGAAAACTTCAGCAAAAGGGACTTACGCTTGTCGCCACTCGAATGTATTTTAAGAACGGTAAAGTAAAGGTTGAGATGGCGCTCGCAAAGGGCAAGCAGCTTTGGGATAAACGGGAGACTGAACGTCGCCGCACCGCCGACAAGGAAGCGCGCGACGCCATCGCCCGCAGCCGTAAAACCTAATCGCTGCCGCAACTCAAGTCGTTACCGGCTCCGCCGTTAAGATATTAGCGTCCTTATAGAAAGGGTTCCGTGGGCATGAAACTCCTACTTTCCACACTTCCAGTCACGCAAATTGACACGGAATGTCTGGTCGTTCTGGTTCTGGATGGGAACGACGCGACCTCCGCCAACAAGCAGGCCCTCCCTCTCCTGCAGACCTCCGATCCCGCCGTGCAAGCCGTCGCGCAGGATCTGGTCGCGATGAACGAAATCACCGGCAAGGCCTTCGAGACCATCCTTCTCCACAAGCCCGCTGGACTTCGTGCCCGGCGCCTGCTCTTCCTTGGCGGCGGAAAGCTCAAGAACTTCTCCGTCCACGAGTTGCGCAAAGCTGCCGGAGCCGCCGTCCGTTTCCTCAAGGGCAAGAACCTCAAGTCCTTTACCCTGCTCCCGCCCGACGCATCGCAGACGCCCGATGCTGTCCGCGCCATCGTCGAAGGCGCCGTCGTCGCCGACTTCGATCCCGACTACTACCGCAGTGACCGCAAGGACCTCAAGATGGACGCCATGTCCGTCGTCGTCCCAGCTTCTTCGGATCAGGGCGCCCTCGCCGCCGCCGTCGAAGAGGGCCGCATCATCGCCGAATCGCAGAATTTCACTCGCGACCTCGTCAACGAGCCCGGCAATCGCATGACGCCCACCATGATGGGCGACCGCGCCGCCGCCATGTGCAAGGAAGTCGGCCTGAAGTGTGAAGTCCACGGCCCGGACAAAATCAAAGACTTAAAGATGGGCGCTTTCTGGAGCGTCGCGCAGGGCTCCGACGAGGAGCCGCGCTTGATCGTCATGCGCTACGAACCCGCCGCCGCTCCCGCCAGTCCCGTCATCGGACTCGTCGGCAAGGGCATCACCTTTGACTCCGGCGGAATCTCCATCAAGCCCTCCGACGGCATGGAGAAGATGAAGTACG
Source organism: Acidobacteriota bacterium (assembly GCA_021779935.1). Taxonomy (GTDB): domain Bacteria; phylum Acidobacteriota; class Terriglobia; order Terriglobales; family Acidobacteriaceae; genus JAJXZT01. Next base: position 25,583 of record JAJXZT010000004.1, on the reverse strand, counting down.
ACATGGCCGGCGGAGCCGCCATGATCGGAGCCATGCGCGCCATTGCCCTGCTCAAGCCCAACGTGCGCGTCATCGGCATCGTCTGCGCTTCGGAGAATCTGCCCAGCGGCAAGGCCCAGAAACCCGGCGACGTGCAGATCGCCATGAACGGCAAGTCCATCGAGATCATCAACACCGATGCCGAAGGCCGCCTCGTCCTCGCCGACGGCCTCTGCTATGCGCGCGAACTCGGCGCCACCCATCTCGTCGATGCCGCCACCCTCACCGGCGCCTGCGTCGTCGCCCTGGGACACATCAATGCCGGCGTCTTCGCCAACGACGACGCCTACTACGAGGCCTTCGCCGCCGCGCTCCAGAACTCCGGCGAGAAATTCTGGCGCCTCCCCGTCGACGCCGAATACACCGAGATGATCCACTCCGACATCGCCGACATCAAGAACACCGGCGGACGCTGGGGCGGAGCCGTCACGGCCGCCATGTTCCTCAAGGAGTTCGTCGAAGATAAACCGTGGCTCCACCTCGACATCGCCGGAGCCGCCTGGATCGAGGACAGCAAAGCCTGGATCGCCAAAGGCCCCAGCGGAATCGCCGTCCGCTCCATCATCGAACTGGTCCGCAACGCAGCGGCAGGTGGAGTGAAGTAGGTTTTCTACTTACCGAAAGTCTTCGGGTGGCCCATGCGAGCCGCGTGGGTGGCCCATGCGAGCCGACTTTGCTCGCATGGGAGATAAGTGAACTCCGGGCGGAATAACACACTTTTCTTTGATGCTGTCATCCTGAGTCGCGTTCTTTGCGACTCAGGATCTATGCATTTTGCTTTTGCCGTTGCTGTTGCTGTTGCGTTTGCTCGCCGCTCGCAGCGCATCACAGTATCCACGTGTCATGCTGAGGAGCGCAGCGACGAAGCATCCCAACGCACTACCTCTCAGCAATACCTTCTCTCCCTCTTCGGCAAACATCCACTGTCACCTCAAACAAGCCGCTGCACCGAGCAGAGCATCTTAGCTGGAAAACTCTCATTTACGCTGGATCAATTTTCGGGGAGCGGATCAGCGATAGTGCGCTCATCATTGCGTGCGTGAGAATCGCGCACTCAAGCCCGTTTTCCAAGACCGCGGCCCTTGACGTTTATGACTTTAGCGGGTGGCCCAGTCGTCGGGATGCATGCCGATATAAGCGCGGGCCGCAGCGCGGACTTCCGGGCCGACAGTTGACGGGTCCACCCTTCCGTCTGCACCGAGCCGAACGCGGTCCAGCGCTCGAATTGTGAAGGGTGACCTGAGTACCAGCCTTTTCATTCCTACCGCCCGCTTCAACCCCATGATTGCGTCGTGGAGGTCGATCCCGAGAATCTCTTCCGATTCCATTGCCATTCCCTCCTCAATAAAGGCTAAACCGAACCGATGTACAACGTAAATATACTCACAATTACCGCTATTGGCCTGAAAGGGATTTGCTGTATCTTCAATTCGCTATGAAAGAACTGATTGCCCACCAGCGGGATCTGTTCGCGGTCCTTGAGGAGTTCTTCGAACGCGCAACAGGAACGAGCCCGAAAAAGTTCGCTCCCTTGAGTCAATTTGCGGAAAAAATAAGATCGTTGGGTTCGAGAGCAGCTGACGTGCAAAAAGCGTTCGAGTGGGCGGAGCCCGAACTTAACAAGGTCTACAAAACTGTGAAGCCCTACCACGACGCGGCGGAATTGGGTGGGATCAAAGCGGTCATGGGTGGGGGCGCCCACTTCAGGACAACTCAACTCGCCGCTGCCAAGAGAATGGTCCTCTACACCGATACGGTTCTGATCCCGGACCCCATTTTCGCCTTGATCGAAGCGGAACGGCCAGAGGAAAAATTCCACTCGACTCGAATCTTGGAAGAAATGTTCTATATTCTCCGGCTTAAGCCTCTTGTTGACGCGGACCTAGGCGTCCCGCCAGTGGTCGTATTTCCCAGTTTCGACAGACTTCTTCAGCAACACGACCAAACAAGCCGGGAAAAGCTCACAGAATTCGTTGGAGGCACGCTGGGCGTCCTCCTCAATCTCCCGCTGACCTGCATTGAGGATGCAGCGAAATTTGCGACCGAACATCCGGAAGAATTTCTGGAGGCTGTGAGAGTCAAGCAACTGCTGGTCGCACCTGGCGGCCCGATTGGAGAGCCTCTTGACGACGCCCTGCGCCGTTACATCAGCGAGATTCGGGAATGGCGCACTCCCTCTTACATGTCCTTTATGAACAGCCTCTCGGACGCGCAAAAGGTCTGCAACGCTTTATTGGAGAGACTCGAACCCCAGTTTCACTTGATTGAAAACTCAATCGCGATGAGGGCGCAGCCTCTTCTATCGGTAGAACAGCAAGCTTATTATTTCAAATTGAGCGCAGCGGCCTGTAGTGATTCTCTTGAGAGAGGATTGACGATCTCCGCCACCACGCGGACATTGATCGACGCTTTAGCAACTCAACGGTTCGAATGGCTGTCGAATGCAACAATCGACGCGCTCGTAGAAATGCGCCTCAATAATGAGAATGAACGTTTCAGGAAGCGTTTAGCGGAATCAACCTCGATTCTGCGGGATGCAGATTTTGAAGATATAGATCGGGTTGCGGCAGAGGTAGCCTCGGGAATTGGAGGACTCCTGAACGATTACCGGAGTGAAGCAAAGAGGCTCGACGAGAAATATCGGCGCAAATACAGTGGCTTAGCGGGTGCTAGCTGGCTTTCTTTGGGCACATTTCTTATACCTTACCTCGCGCCGCTCGTCGCTGCGGTACCAGGACTCAGCCTCGCTGGGAAATACGCCATGACAAAGATCGAGGAAAAAAGCGAACGAAAGGATCTCGCCAACTCGCTCGTAGGCATATTGGCAAATGCGCAAAATGATCAGGGCGAGGTAGAGTAGTCCGATTTGGTCGGTGGCCCACATCTCCATTGAGCCTGAAGGTGCTCCATTTCTGCCTTCCGTTGGCAGAAGCGGGTCCGTTGAATTCCAACCTTGCGGAGTGCAGATTTCAAGCCGCACCAGAAAATCCCCGGCGCCCGCCCCAATCGTCAATCCGCCATCAGCCATCGACAATCCCCAAAGCCTCATCCGTGAGAATCCGTGCTCATCCGTGGCAACCTGTCTTTTCTTGAAACTCGAAACTTGAAACTCGAAACTTTTTTTGTCAAGCCCCCTCACGGCTTAACTCTCGGCAAACAAAGCAAATCCAGTTGGTCCTTTTCCCCGTCGGATTTGCTATCCTAAAAGTAGAGGGACTTGCCCGTCGGCAAGTCCCTGTTCTTTTGCAATCGACAAATCGCGCTTCGGTCAGCGGCTTTTCCAGATATTTGAAAACAAACGACTTTAATCCGTTTATTTTCAAATATCTGCGAACAAAATCACCCAAGTATTTGATTCGCAAATACTTAAAAATAGGGGGTGGGGGTCACATCACCGGCGGAACCGTAATCCCCATGACCGCAAGCACACGAATAAGTTCCCTGCGCACCACCGCTGCTGTCGTCAGCAGGAAGCGCTTCCGTCCCTCGTCAGCTTCCGTCAGGATGTGGTGACGATGGTAGAAGTTGTTGAACTGCTGCGCCAGTTGGAAGGCGTACTTGGCCAGGTAGGCCGGTTCGGTCGTGGCGATGCATTGATCGATAAGTGTCGATGCCTGTCCGGCCAGCAACCACAGCGCCCAGATTTCCGTGCCGGTTTCGCCCTCTAAGTACGGTGAGAGATCGGCCGAGTCCTTCAGAATCTCCTCGGCCGTCGTGCCCGCCTTGCGGAAGATGTTCGTGGCGCGCACCACGGCGTATTGCGCGTACGGCCCGGTTTCGCCCTCGAAGGCCAGCGCTTCGCGGAAGTCAAAGGCGATCACCGATTGCTTCGTGAACTTCAGCATGAAGTAGCGCAGCGCGCCGATGGCGATTTGCCGCGCGATTGCCAGGCGTTCTTCGTCGCTCAGTTCCGGATGGCGCGAGTCGACCTCGGCCTTGGCCGCCAAGATCAGCTTGTCGAGCAGGTCGTCGGCCTTCACGCCGAAGCCCTTACGTCCGGAGACTTCGATGTACGATTTTTGCTGGTCTTCCTCGCTCACCTCGTAGCCGAGTTCGAGCGCGCAGCGCGGCGTCAGCGCCACCATCTCGTACGAGAAGTGCGTGTAATGTTCCGCCTGTTCTGTCGCGCCCAGCAGTCGCAGCGCTTCCTTCACCGTCTCCTGCGGCTCTGACTGGCGCGCATCGATGACGTTGTAGATTTCACTCACGCTGCCGAAGTGCGGATGATTCAGTTCGTCGTCTTCGGGACTGGTTGAGATCCACACGTCTTGTCCGTTCGGATAGCGGTAGAAGCGCTTGTAACCGAAGTCGCGGCCAAGCAGGCCGAACTTCCAGAGATGGTAAGCGATGTCCTTGCCGACATAGCCGACCGTTCCGTTCGAGCGAACGATGACCTTGGCGTCTTCGTCCGGACCTTCGGCGCTGCCTTCGCTGCCCGGACGCGTCATCACCCAGCAGCCGTTGTTTTTGCCTTCGGTTTCGAAGTAGAGGACCTTCTTCTCCTTCAACTGCTCGAAGGCTGTGCTCCAGAAGTTCAAATGGAGGATTTCGCTCTCGCGCGGCAAAAAGTCGTACTCGATGCCGAGCCGTTCCATCGTCTCCAGGTGACGCAGCAGCACGGCCGTCGAAATGAGATCGGCGATGTCGGCCAGTTCGTTGCCGCCATGCTCGATGGCGTGCAGCGTATCGAGCCGCACTTGCAGGTTCGCCTTGTCCTCGCCATACCACTGCGAGACCTTCGCGTAGAGGTCCCAGCAGTAGTAGTCGAACTTCGAGGTCGAAGCCATGATTTTCTCAATCTCGGCCTTCGACTTCTTTTCGAGATGTACGAAACCGGCGACCACGTCGGCAACCTGCACGCCCGTGTTGTCGATGTAATTCTGCACATCGACCTCGCGCCCGGCGGAGCGCAGCAGGCGAACGAACGTGTCACCGAGGATGGAGTTGCGCAGGTGTCCGATGTGCGCGGCCTTGTTTGGATTGATCGAAGTATGTTCGACGAGGATCTTGCCGGCCTGTCCGGCGGACGCCATATCAGCCTGCGCTTCAACCACGAGCGCGGCGGCCCGGCCACGATTGATGCGGGCGTTGATGTATCCGCCGCCCGCAACTTCGAACGCCTGGAAACCGTCAAGCGGCGGCAACTCCGCGACGATCTCCTCGGCAATCTTGCGCGGAGCCTTGCGCAGCCGACGCGCCAGTTCGAAGCAGAGCGGCAACGCGAATTCGCCGAACTCGATCTTCGGCGGCTGTTCCACAACGATGTTGTCTAGCTCAAGTTGGTACTTGGCTTGGAGAAAGCTACGGATGTGCTGAATAAGATGACGCTGAAGCTGACGGTACACTCTGTCTCGTTTCCTGATAGATGAATTGTTCGAACCGCGATTGCGCCGCGGTCGTTACTTCCAGATCTTCCATGGGGCCTTGCCGGAATCCCAAAGCTGGTTGAGCAGGTTGCGCTCGGAAATGTTGTCCATCGCCTGCCAAAAGCCCGCGTGCTTGTAGGCCGCAACCTGTCCTTCGTGGGCGAGACGCTCCAGCGGTTCGTGCTCCCAGATGGAGGAGTCGCCCTCGATGTATTCACCGACGCGCGGCGAGAGCACGAAGAACCCGCCGCTGACCCATTGGCCGTCGCCTCGCGGTTTTTCAAGGAATCCGCGGACTCGTTCGCCATCGATCGTCAGCGCGCCGAAACGTCCCGTCGGCTGCGCGGCCGTTACGGTCACAAGCGTCTTCTGCTCCCGGTGGAATTGGATCAATCGCGCGATGTCGACATCGCCGACTCCGTCACCGTAGGTGAAGCAGAAAGCATCTTCGTCCTGCACGTAAGGCAACACGCGCTTCAGTCGGCCGCCGGTTTGCGTTTCGACGCCCGTATCAATGAGCGTCACGCGCCACGGCTCGCAATCGTTGCGCTGGTAAGTGATCTCGTTCCTCGCCAGATCGATGGTCATGTCCGATGAATACATGAAGTAGTTGGCGAAGTATTCCTTGATCAGGTAGCCCTTGTAACCGAGGCAGATGATGAAGTCATTGATACCGTGCGCGGAATATACCTTCATGATGTGCCAGAGAATTGGACGGCCGCCAATCTCCACCATCGGTTTGGGCTTGGTCGTCGTCTCTTCCGCCAGACGGCTGCCCAAGCCGCCTGCCAGGATCACTGCCTTCATGACTCGTTCACTCTCCGCAAGGAATCTGTGCTTCCATTATCCCACTGCGTCGCGCCCGGTTCCGCCAGGCAGGCGTTTGACCCTCGCTCCGCCTGCCCATATATTGAAGTATTGCGCCCGGCGCTTCGATCACTGTAGCACGCCGGACACCGCGGGAAAGGCCCGTATCGCAGTTATGAAGATTGCCTACCTTGATTGCTTCTCCGGGATCAGCGGAGATATGTTCCTCGGCGCGCTGGTTGATGCTGGCGTTCCGCTGGAATTGTTGCAGTCTACAGTCCGGGAACTCAATCTGGGAGCCGAGTTGCAAGCTTCACGCGTGGACCGCAACGGGATCAGCGCCACCAAGGTCGACGTGTTCGTCCATGGCGAGAAGGACATACCGCGTGAGGAGTATCTGGAACAGCATGCGCATCGGCACCCTCATCCGCACGAACACACGCATGAGGACGGCACGGAGCATAGCCATTCTCACGACCACGCGCATGCCCACGAGCACGGCGAGCACACGCATCGAGTATTGAAGGAAATTCGCGCCATACTTCGTGCGGCGAGGGTCAGCGAGAAGGCGCGCACAACTGCGCTGCGGGCCTTCCAACTGCTCGGCGAGGCTGAGGCGAAGATACATAATAAGGATGTCGAGACAATTCATTTTCACGAGGTCGGCTCCGTCGATGCCATCGTCGACATCCTATGCGGTGCCGTGGCGGCGGATTACCTGGGTATCGAAGAATGGGTTTGCTCGCAACTCAACGTTGGCGGAGGAGTGGTGCAGTGCGCCCACGGAACGCTCCCGGTTCCGGCGCCGGCGACGCTTGAGTTGTTGAAGGATGCCCCGGTGTACTCATCCGGCATCCAGAAGGAACTGGTGACGCCGACCGGCGCGGCAATGGTTCGTGCGCTGGTAACAAGGTTCGGCTCCATGCCTCGGATGAGGGTCTCCGCGACCGGTTACGGCGCGGGCGCGCGAAACATCGCAGGCAACGCAAACGTGTTGCGCCTTACAGTTGGCGAGTCGCTGGAAACGGAGTTGGCTGCACCACAGGACAGCGTCACCGTCATCGAGGCGAACCTCGACGATATGAGCCCTCAGGTGTTTGGCTACGTCATCGACCGTTTATTGGAGGCCGGCGCGCTTGACGCATTTGGCATCCCGGTGCAGATGAAAAAGAGTCGCCCGGGCGTGATCCTGACGGTGCTTACGCTGCCCGAAAATGCGCAGACAATTGCCGGGATCATTTTTGCGGAAACCACTACCATTGGCCTGCGCGTCCGGCAGGAGTTGCGACACACCTTGCAGCGTGAGCATGTATCGGTCGCGACACAGTGGGGAGAAATCCGCATAAAGGTTGCGCGGCTGAACGGGAAGATTACGAATTATGCTCCGGAGTTCGAGGATTGCCGGAAAATTGCCGAGCGGACTCAGACGCCACTGAAGAGCATCATGCAGGAAGCACTGCGGTTGTATCAGCAGGAGGCGCGCAAGTAGCGCTGCCTGCGTTGGAACGGAAAACATGGATCGATCCGAAGGAAAGTTTTACCTCACAACGCCCATTTACTACGTGAACGCCCGTCCTCACCTTGGACACACGTACACGACACTTGCCTGCGACGCGATTGCGCGACGCCAGCGAGCCCTCGGTGTCGACACGTTTTTTCTTACCGGTACCGATGAACACGGCCAGAAGATCGAGCGCTCGGCAAACGCCGCGGGAAAGTCGCCGCAACAGTTCACCGACGAAGTGGCGGGCGAGTACAAGCAACTCTGGGATCGCCTCGGCATCACCTACGACAAGTTCATCCGCACCACCAGCGAGGAACACAAGCGTGGCGTACAGGCCATGTTTACGCTGCTGAAGGAACGCGGCTACATCTATAAGGCAACTTATAGCGGTCAATATTGCGTGTTCGACGAACTCTACGTCGATGTGGATACGCCTGGCGCACCTTGTCCGGATTGCGGCCGCCCAACCGAGACGGTGAAGGAGGAGAACTACTTCTTCAAACTCTCGGCGCTGGAAGACCAGCTTCTCAAGCTCTACACGGAGACCCCGAACTTCATCCGCCCGGAGACGCGGCGCAATGAGGTCATCGCCTTCGTACGCAGCGGACTGAAAGATCTCTCCATCAGTCGCACGACGTTCAAGTGGGGCATCCCGGTGCCGGACGATCCGGGACACGTTATTTACGTTTGGCTCGACGCGCTGTGCAATTACATCACGGCGATCGGTTATGGATCTCCCGACAAAAAAGACCAGCAACAATACGCGCGCTACTGGCCAGCCGACCTGCACATGATCGGCAAGGAGATCGTGCGCTTCCATTGCGTCTACTGGCCGGCATTCCTGATCGCCGCTGGCCTGCCGTTACCGAAGCAAATCGTGGCGCACGGATGGCTGCTCTTTGAAGAGAGCAAGATGTCGAAATCGCGTGGCAATATCGTACGCGCGGAAACCATCCTTGACGTGCTCGGCGCGGACGCCATGCGCTACTTCCTTTTGCGCGAGATTGTCTTCGGTCAGGACGGTTCGTTCTCGTTCGATGCCCTGGTGCAACGCTACAACTCGGACCTCGCAAACGGACTTGGGAATCTTGCCAGTCGCACGCTTTCGATGATCACGCGCTACTTCGACGGTGCCGTACCTGCTCCGCCGAAGCAATCTTCTGAGGCTGCAACGGCGATTAAGCAACAAGCCGAGAGCGTAATCGAAGGTTTCGGCGCGAAGTTTGCCGACTATGATTTCTCCGGAGCGCTGCGGGATGCCTGGTCGCTGATCGCAACCGTGGATGGATACATCGCGGAAATGGCTCCTTGGAAACTCACTGGCGAAGAGGATCGTGCAAAGCTCTCCGAGATTCTCTACACCTGCGCCGAGTCGCTGCGTGTTGTGATTGCTCTCGCCTATCCTATCCTTCCCGACTCAACCGCCCGTATCTGGTCGCAGCTCGGGCTGGGAGACATCGCGAAGTTTGAGCTGCGTAGTCTCAAGTGGGGACAACTGAGCGCCGGCACAAAGCTGGGCAAAGTCGAGGGTGTCTTCCCTCGCGCCGATAAGAGCGCAATTGAAAGGATGCAACAGATGGAACAAGAGCGGAATACTCCGGCAGCACCGGCCGCAACGAGTAACGAAAACACGCCCGCGACACCAGCAGCGCAAAGCGCACAACCGGCAATTCCTGCTCCCGCACCTGTGGCAGGCAGTGGAACAATTACTATCGACGACTTCATGAAGGTGGAGTTGCGCGTCGGCCAGGTAAAGACTGCCGAGAAGGTCGAGAAAGCAGACAAGCTGCTCAAGCTGACCGTGGATATTGGCACGGAAGTTCGCACAATCGTTGCCGGAATTGCCAAGGCTTACGATCCGGAGAAGCTCATCGGGCGGAAGGTGGTGATCGTCGCCAATCTCGCCCCGCGCAAACTGCGCGGCATCGAATCGCAAGGGATGATCGTCGCCGCATCTTTCGGGGAAGAAGGAGTCCCCGCACTGGCCAGCTTCCTGGAAGAAGTTCCTGTTGGAGCGCGCCTGAAGTAGTTCGAAAATTACCGAGCACTCATGTACGTCGACTCCCACGCACATATCGATGGCAAGCAGTTCGCTGCCGACCGCGACGCAATGTTGACACGCGCCCGTGAAGTGGGAGTCCGTACACTGCTTGCAATTGGAAACGGCGACGGCCCTGACACGGTCGAGTGCGCAATTCCGTTTGCAGAGAAGCACGACTGGATCTACGCATCGATTGGCATTCATCCCCACGAGGCGCGGCTGGCAGACGAAGCCGCCTACGCGAAGATGGAGCGGCTCGCGAAACATCCCAAGGTCATTGCGTGGGGCGAAATCGGGCTCGACTACTTTTACGATCACTCGCCGCGCGACGTGCAGCAGACGGTTTTTGCTCGCCAATTGGAGTTGGCTGAGGCCGCGCACAAGCCGATCATCATCCACTGCCGTCCCTCGCAGAATAGCGAGGATGCCTGGGATGATTGCCTGCGACTGCTGCGTGAACGCTGGGCGCCAGCCGGACTGGGTGGAATCCTGCACTGTTTCACTGGATCCCTCGAACACGCCCGTGCGGCGCTCGATATTGGCTTCGTGATTTCATTTGCCGGCAACATCACGTACCCCAAGGCGCAGAACATTCGCGATGTCGCGGCGATGGTTCCGCTCGATCGGTTTTTCATTGAGACCGATTGCCCGTATCTTGCGCCCGTGCCGCATCGCGGGAAGCGCAATGAGCCCGCGTTCATCGTGGAGACGGCTCGTCAGGTTGGAGAATTGCGGGGGCTTTCAGGAGAACAGGCCGGCAATCTTGCAGCGGACAACTTTTTCCGCTTTTTCGGGCTCACAAGTCCCCCACACTAACGTTTTGCACCGTGCGTAAAACGCGGGTTTGTCATACACTTAACTCACATGGCATCCGAGAATTCATTCGATATTGTCAGCAAGGTGGACCTGCAGGAGGTTTCCAACGCGATCCAGCAGGCCTTGAAAGAAATCCACCAGCGTTACGATCTGAAGGGCTCCAACTCCAACATTGAACTGGAGGGGAAGGAAGCCCTTATCCTGACGTCGGCAGACGACTATAAGTTGAAAGCCGTCACGGACGTGCTGCAAACGAAGCTGGTCAAGCGCAACGTTCCCCTCAAGGCCTTGGAGTACGGCAAGATCGAGCCAGCCGCGGGGTCCACAGTGCGCCAGCGAGTCACAATGCAGCAGGGCATTCCGACGGAGAAGGCCCGCGAAATCGTCAAGGCCATCAAGGATTCAAAGAAGAAAGTGCAAGCATCGATTCAGGGCGATTTTGTGCGCGTGTCCGGCAAGGACCGCGACTCGCTTCAAGAGATCATCGCCTTGCTGAAGGGTAAGGATTTCGGAATTGACATGCAGTTTACCAACTATCGGTCGAATTGACCTTGTTGGGGAACTCGATCCGCGACGAGCGCCACATTACCGGTGACCATCGTGTAGAGAAGCACGACAGAAAGTCATTTTCAAGGTTTCCCATTTGAACAGTCCCGCCATTGCGAACACGAAGGATTTTTTTGATCTGCTGCGCGACGACCTCGCCGAGATCGAGCACGAGTTTGGACGTGACACCGTCTCGAATGTAGGCGTCATCACGGAGATTGGCGAGTACCTGCGCGGCGGTGGCGGCAAGCGAATCCGGCCAGCGCTTTTGCTCCTCTCCTCGCGCATGCTTGGCTATTCCGGCGGGGGAGCCATCCGGCTCGGGGCGGTCGTCGAAATCATCCACACCGCCACGCTCGTTCACGACGACATCATTGACGAAGCGCAGATACGCCGTGGCCGTCCGGCGGCCAACACGCAATGGGGAAACTCAAAGTGCGTACTCGCCGGCGACTGGCTCTATATGCAGGCCTTCAAGATTGCCATACAGGAGCGCAATCTTGGCATTCTCGACATACTGATCAGTCTCACCCAACAGATGGTGGAAGGCGAACTGCTTCAGATCGAGAAGCTTGGCAAATCGATCTCACGCGAAGAGCATCTCGACCTGATCTTCCGCAAAACCGCGTGCCTCTTCGCGACCTGCATGCACCTGGGCGGCATACTGGCGGGAGTTTCCGAGGAACAGCAGCAATTGCTGCGCTCCTACGGACGCAACATCGGCATGGCTTTTCAGATTGTCGACGATGTGCTTGACCTGACGGCTTCGGAGGAGATTCTCGGCAAACCGGTTGCCAGCGACTTGCGCGAAGGTAAGGCGACCCTCGCGGTCATCCACGCCATGGAGCGCTGCACGCCCGCGGAAAAATCGAAGATCGAAAGCGTCCTGCACGACCGCGCCTTCAACGGCGTCACCCACTCGGACATTCTTGAAATTCTTCTGAAATATGATTCGCTCACGGCCGCAAACACGGAAGCAACCGCCTACGCCGACGCAGCTCTCAGGAACATTGAAGACTTCCCCGCTAACGAATACAAAGCCGCGCTCGTCTGGGCTCCGAACTTCATCGTCTCCCGAGACCGCTAGCCTCGCAATGTCGTCTGAACTGCGCTTGTGGATTCAGGCGATGTGTTCTTTTTCCTCTGCGCGTTGATTCCAGCGAAAAGAAATGTGCTTGTGTCCGAAGAAACTGATAATCACCGTCACGGCCGTGACGATGGCGCCAGCCACGTAAGGGGCTTCTCCGTGCATTTGGAACATCCCGCGGAGCATGGCGACGATGAAGGGCAAAGCCGCAGCTGACAACACGATCGTAGTGCTATACACGGCCATGCATCGCAACCACTCGTGAAGATAGTTCCCTTTTGTGCGGAACACGATCCACTTGTAGCCCAGAAACGCTATCGAGATGCTGACGAGGTTTCCCAGCACGCTCGCAATAATGTAGCCGTGGTCATAGACGCGGGTCAGTAGCGCCGTGAACAGCGCATAGCAACCGTAGCCAAACGCCGTGTTCCATGCGCCTACGATGAGGTAACGAATCGGGAGGGGGATTCGCCACAATACCTGGAGTCGTTCGCTCACGAATTCCTTTCGCTGGCATCCACACTGGCAAATTCTACCGGGACCGGCACAGGTGCCAAGTCGAAGTTCACGCGCTCCTTTTCAATAACGAGCGGCCGGTTCTGAATCTGCGTGTGGATGGATCCCACGTACTCTCCGATGATTCCCATGGCAATCAACTGGACTGAACCAAGAAAAAAGAGTCCAAGCACAAGCGGGGCAATCCCAACGGAGAAGCTCGACCACATGACGAGCTTATAACACAGGTAGAACAATCCAACAGTTAGGCTAAGGATAGCAGAGACAAAGCCCATAAAGGTGACCAGTCGCAATGGCACCTTGGAGAGATTCGTGATCCCCAGCATTGCGATGTCGTAGAGAGTATAAAAATTGTTTTTCGTGATGCCACGTGTTCGCCGCTTCTGGTTGTAGGGGATCTCCTTGTGCGGCAGCCCGATCTCGGCGATGATGCCCCGGAAAAAAGGATAGGGGTCGTTGTACCTTGTGCGAACGATGTCGATCACCTTCCGGTCGTAAACACCGAATCCCGTGAAGTGCTCCAGCACCTTGACGTCCGTCAACCGCGACACCGTGCGATAGTAGAGCGAGCGAATCGCATACATCAGACCGCCTTCTTCGCTTGTCACTTTCACTCCGGCAACAATCGGGGTTCCCTTCTCCCACTCGAGCACCATGTCGCGAAGGAGTTCCGGCGGATCCTGCAAATCCGAAAGAATGATGGCAACCGCATCGCCCCTGGCTTCCATCATTGCGTGGTGCGGCGAGCGAATATGACCGAAGTTACGGGCATTGACAATAATCTTGACGTTTGGATCGTGCGCGGCGATTCCCTTCAGTATCTCGACGGTCCGGTCGTCGGAGGCATTGTCGATGAAAATATGCTCGTAAAGATAGCCGGGCAAGGTGGCCATCACGGCGCGCGTCCGCGCATAGACTTCGCGTACATTTCCCTCTTCGTTGAAACAGGGGGTGACAACGCTAATCAGACGAGGATTCATGACTCTTTCCGTATCCGTGCCACCAGGCGGTTCGTAATATCGACTCTTGTAAATTAATCTGCTCTGCCAGGCCAAGGGTCTCACGGGCGGCACGCGTACATGGCACGTAGCGCTCCACCGGTGTACCGGGTTCGTGGCGACGATCAACAATGATATGCGATCCTGGGTTCAATGTATCCGCCGTTATGCGCGCCAGTTCTCGAATGCTGATCGCATGCTCCGAGCCGACATTGAGCGGGCGCAGCGCGGGTGCGCGAAACAACATCGTCCACAGCCAGGTCACGGCGTCACTGGGGTACATATACGAACGATATGGTGTTCCGTCGCCTCGCACGTGGATCTCTTTGCGCTGCATCGCGTCGCGAATGAAATTGCCAACGGCAAAGTGTGTGTCAAGCGGCAGATATGGACCAGCGAAAGCAAAACAGCGAGCAATCTTGCACTCCATTGCTGTTCCAGCCGAATACAGTGAACACAGAAGTTCGGCCATTCGCTTCCCCTCCGCATAGACTGAAGCCTTGCTGATGGGATCGGGCCCGCCGCAGAAGCTCTCCGGCACGTGTGTAATCTCTTCCGGTTGCTTGCCGTAGACGGCTCCGGAACTCATGAGAAGAAATTTCTTTGTCCCGTGGCTTCGCGCGAAATCCAGTGCGCGTCGGGTACCGTCGACAATCGTACTCAGCATCTCAAGCGGTGCCTCTTTCTCCTGCTGGGCGCTGGCTTCCGTTGCCGCATGAATCACGAATGGGAAATCGCCGTCTGGAAACGAAAAATCCCGTACGTCACCACGCTGAAGAGTAACTGCGGAATTATTCGCCAGATGCCGGGCCTTGCGATGGAAACTTTCCGGGTCGCGCGTCAAGACCGTTGCCGACCCATGCAGGTCGAGCCTCTCGTTTGCCCAGAGGAAGCTTTCAAGCAGCCAGCAACCAAAGAAGCCGGTTCCGCCAGTCAAAAAGATGTGCTCTCCACGGACTTCTTCCCACAGATCGCGGGTGGCCTCAAGCACTGTGTCCAGATCTGTTGCAAGCGGGTTGATAGGCCCTCCTGAGCGAAACAAGACCAGCTAGGGTTTCCCCGCCCAGCCTTTCCTCAAGGCCGCAATTGTAAACCAGCAAGCGAAAAATTGGCTGTTTCCCAGGGCAGAATGCGTTGACGACCCGATGGCGGAGCGTCATGACTCGGTTGGCATCAGTGCTGCTCACCCGAATGGGCGATGCGCCAGTCCAGCGCGCGGTATATAGAACTATTGATTTCCCAAATGCGCACACGTTTTCGGCTTGGGAATTGTGACGGGATGCACAACAGGGACGGTACTCCCGTCACTTTCAAGTAAGTCCCATGTGGAATACTCTGCGCATTAGAAGGAGACGAAAGATGACGCGCCCTCCCCATTATTCGTCAGAGGAGAAGGACATCCTCGATGCCCTTCACAGAATTAGCTGCATGCCGTCCGTCACAGACGATGATTGTTGCCAGGCAATTGCAACAGAAGCATTATCGGAAAGCCCAGTCGCAGAGTTCATTGTTGGCCGTGCATTCCTCGCTGCCGCCGAACCGGAAAGAGCCCAGCAGTGGTTTGATCGGGCAATGAAGCACGGTTTTGATCCAAAGCTGTTGCAGCGCCGCGAAGCTAAACTCGTCTAACTGACTGCTTACGGCGGCCGCAGAAGTGGCTCGGGCAAGGTTGCAAGCGGCGGCGTGTGACGCAATCCGCCCGCAAGACACGTCTTAACCCGCACCAATCATCCGCACGAACCCTGTCGTCTACTTCTTCGCAACATTCCTTCCGAGATATCTCGCTACATCAGCCTCACTACGGACTTCGCAAATCTCTCACTGAATAGTAGGATTGGGCGCACGAATTTTTCCGGAGGTGCCCCCGCGTGAGCCCAAGACGCATCCTTGTAGTTCTGCTCGTTCTGTTCAGCACAATCGCACTTGCACAAAATCGGTCGTTAAACAGGCCGGCCAAGACTGGTTATCAGCTTCTTGCACAAGCTGGATCGACCGCCCAACAGTCCTTCCCCGCTGACGCGGGCAAAGTGCAGCCAACGAAACCCGAGCCCGCGAAGTCCGTGTTCGAGGGCATGAAATATCGCCTCGTCGGCCCCTTCCGCGGCGGTCGCGTGGTTGCCGTGGCGGGTGATCCCAGTGACAGCGACGTCTATTATTTTGGCGCGGCTTCCGGCGGCATGTGGAAGACGACCAATGGCGGACTGAGCTGGCAACCGCTGTGGGACAAGTTCCCCGAAGCCTCTCCTTCGGTTGGAGCAGTGGCGGTAGCGCCCTCCGACCCGAACGTGATTTACGTGGGAACCGGTGAAGCCTGCATTCGCGGCAACGTGGTCATGGGCAACGGCGTCTACAAGTCGACCGACGCGGGCAAGACCTGGAAGTTCATTGGTCTGCGCGACACGCTGTCGATCGGACGTATCGCCGTCGATCCCAAAGACGCCAACATCGTCTATGTCGCCGCGCTCGGTCATCCATTCGGCGAGAACACGGAGCGCGGCATTTTCCGCTCAAAGGACGGTGGAAAGACCTGGCAACGGGTGCTCTATGTGGACGAGAAAACCGGCGCGGTGGATGTCCAGCTTGATCCTTCCAATCCGAGCATTCTCTATGCCGGCATGTGGCAGGTCGTTCGCAAGCCCTGGACGATGGAGTCCGGCGGCCCCGGCAGCGGTTTGTACCGCTCGGAGGATGGTGGCGATACGTGGCAGAAACTCAGCGGCCATGGACTCCCGGAAGGTATCTGGGGACGCGTGGGCGTTGCACCTACGTCCAATCCCAACCGTGTTTATGCACTGATTGAAGCAAAAAAGGGAGGCCTCTTCCGCACGGATGACGGTGGCGAAACCTGGCATCTCATGACCGACGACAACAGCTACCGTCAGCGGGCGTGGTACTACACGCACGTCTTTGCTGATCCATCCAACCCCGATGTTGTCTACATCCTCAACACCGGCTCGTACCGCTCAATTGACGGTGGAAAGACCTTCGCCCGCATACCAACCCCACACGGCGACAACCACGGTTTATGGATCGACCCGAAGAATCCCAAGAGGCTCATCAATGGCAACGATGGCGGCGCAACCGTTTCCACCGATGGCGGCATGACGTGGACCACCGAGGATAACCAGCCGACGGCGCAGTTCTATCACGTCGCCGCTGACAATCGCTTCCCCTACTGGCTCTACGGTGCCCAGCAGGACAACTCGACCGTCGCCATCGCCAGCGCGGCAAGGGGCGGCATTAATCGCACCGACTGGTACCCTGTAGGTGGCGGCGAAAGTGGCTATGTGACCCCAGACCCGCTCGATCCCAACATCGTTTACGCCGGCTCGTACGGTGGAGACATCAGTCGCTACGATCATCGCACCGGCGAAGAACAGTTGGTTAACCCCTGGCCGCGCAATGTTATCGGATGGCCGGCGGCCCCCTTGAAGCATCGCTTCCAATGGACCGAGCCAATTGTTTTCTCTCCTCACGATCCGCACACGCTTTACTTCGCGGGCGAGGTTCTCTTCAAGACTACGAATAACGGCATGAGTTGGACGGCGATTTCGCCTGACTTGACCCGCAACGACAAATCGAAGCAAGAGTCTTCCGGCGGTCCACTCACCAAGGACAATACGGGAGTTGAGGTCTACGACACGATCTTCTCCGTCGTCGAATCTCCCGTGCAGGCTGGACTCATCTGGGCCGGTTCAGACGACGGTCTCGTCCACATCACGCGTGACGGCGGCGGTCACTGGGAAAACGTAACGCCAAAGGACATGCCGGAGTGGGGCACGGTCAGCATGATCGAGGCTTCTCCATCGGACGCTGGCACGGCATATATCGCCGTCGAGCGCCACAAGATGGACGACTTCACCCCGTACATCTTCAAGACCCACAACTTCGGCAAGACCTGGACGGCCATCACCGATGGCATCCCCAAGGGCGATTATGTGCACGCCGTGCGCGTCGACCCCAAACGCAAGGGATTGCTCTATGCCGGCACGGAGAAAGGCATCTACTTCAGCTTCGATGACGGCGACCATTGGCAGTCTCTACAACTGAACCTGCCGAGGGTCCCGGTCAACGATTTGATCGTCAAGAACAACGACCTCGCCGTCGCCACGCATGGCCGCGCATTCTGGATTCTCGACGACCTCTCGCCGTTGCGGCAATGGAATGAATCGATCCGCAGCGAAGATGTCCACCTCTTCAAGCCGGAAGCCGCGAATCACACTACCTTCCGTGGATTCTTCTTCGGCGGCGGCAATACCGGTCAGAATCCTCCGCCCGGCGCCGTGATTTACTACTACCTCAAAAATGATCTGAAGAAGCCTGACGCAAAGAAGGACGATTCGGAAGATCAGGCGAAGAACGGCAGTGACGCGAACAAGAAAGCCTCCGCGCCGAAGATCAAGATTGAGATTCTCGATGCGAGCGGCAAGGTCATCCGTACATATCCAGAGCCGAATCCTGCGCTGGAGGCGCCGGAAGGAGGATTCCGCAGAGGCGGCGGACGGACGGAAATACCGGCGAAGGCGGGTGTAAACAGGTTCGTGTGGGATCTGCGCTACGAAGGAGCACCGCGCGTTCCCCACTCTCCTCTCTGGGGTGGCGACACGAACGGCCCAATTGCATTGCCCGGAAAATACTCGGTGCGGTTTACAGTCGATGGCAAGAGCCAGACGCAGCCCTTCGAGATCGTCCCCGATCCGCGCTTGCATGTCACGCAGGAGGATCTGAAGAAGCAGTTCGACCTCATGCAGCAGATTCTCGGCAAAGTGACGCAGGTGCACGAAGCTGTCCGGCAGATTCGCGATCTGCGTTCACAGATGGACGTGCTTAATAAGCGGTTGTCGCAGGAAAAGTTCGCGAACGCAAAGGCAATCTCCGATGCGTCAGCGGCACTCGACAAAAAGATGACCGCACTCGAAGAGAAGATGATCCAGACCAAGGCAAAAGCGGACGAGGATGTGCTGAACTATCCCATCCGCTTGAATAACATATTGGTAGCCCTGGGAGGAGTGGTGTCGAGCGCCGATGCCGCGCCTACCGCGCAGGATTACGAACTCTTCGGAGAATTGAGCAAGCAGGCCGACGAGTTGCTTGCGGAGTGGCAAGGGATCGTCAAGACCGACGTCGCCGCATTCAACAAGATGGCGCGTGAACAGAACGTGAGTGCCGTCGGGCTCATGCCTGTTTCGGATCAACGCTAGCGTTTTTGCAGAAAGTCTTTCGAGGGCAGCTCACGTGGCTGCCCTCTATTTTTGGACTTGAAACGATCGCTGACGCGGATTTTTCACCGCGCGCCGGGGTTCGGCGCCGGTTCTTTGGCGGATTTGTTGACGGGCCCAAGCGCCGGCAGTTCCACATCTTCTGCCACGAAAGCCGTAATCTCCGCGCCCTCCTTGATCTCGGCGGTGCGGGAATTCATCGCGATAAGCACGCCGGAAAGTCCCAGCAGTATCGCACTGGCCACCACCGTCCCTTTCTTTACTGTTCCCTTGTCGGAATGCATGCCGCTCAGCGGAATGCGGCGATCACCCAGGCGTACGTAGTCGACCTGTATTACCACTCGGTGCGGATTATTCTTGTCGCCTTCCTTCGTTTTTCCGAAGTGGACGGTCCCCAACACGCGAGTGCCCTTTGGTACAAGCAGCGCGTCGCCAACTGTCACGTCTTCTGCCACCACCAGTTCCACTCGCTCTCCTACATAGGCATGTTTCGATGTAAGTGTTTGCGCCATCTTCAGCTTGATCTCCGTGTCCCTGGGGAGGGACACGAGTGTTGGCGGCGCCTGAGCTATCGCTTGTCCGGCAAGCGCAAACAGCAGCCAAGGTATCAGGAGGCGTCTCATGGCTTTACTACCCCCTCGGAGGGCGCGGGCACGATTGTTGCTTCCGTGCGCACGGGTAGCCCCGGACCTCCGAGTCGCCGCGCAAGGCTCGTCTGCAACCGTTCGAGCGCCTTCTTGTAGCCGCCCTTCCCGGTCATCGAACCCGCATCCGAAGCCTGTTCCGACCACATCAGCTTTCCGTCGAGATCGTATGACTGCACGGTGACTTTGATCCACTTGCTGAGTGGCCGGTCCACGGTCACAAAGAGCAGCGACGTGGCGCCAGCCTGCTTCGCGATGTTCAGCATGCTTCCCACTGACATCTCCGATTCAGTTTCAATCGTGCCGCGCTCCGGATCGACTTTGAGCAGCACGTTCTTTTCTCTCAGGAAGCTCCACAAGTCGTGCGTGAAACCGTGGAAGACCTGCGGGCTGGAATGACGCACATGCGCCGGTGTCCGGAATACGACCATGTAAACCGCGGGATCGCTTGGCGTTTTGGCGGATGTATCCTGCGCTTCGTGCGCCGGAGTGAGCGTTAACAGCAAGAGAAACGGGACAATCTTGTGCAGGCACATAAGACATCTCCCGTGTTTTTAGCGGCAGTGTAACGCCGCCCTGACCTCGCCACAAGGAAGTGCGTCACCACTCGCTCCAGAACGGGAGCGCGCTGGTGCTATATCGGAATTATTTCGTATTCACGATGGCGACACTGCCGTTGGCGTGCACCTTATGCATGGATACACACGCAAGGCCCTCAGAAAACCCCACAAGAAATTCAAAGAAGCGATGTTTTAAGTTTCGAAACATCGCTTCTTAATTACATCCGTATTCCTGCCGCAATTAGTACGGAAGACCCAGTGTCTCCGGGACATTGATGCGTCCTTTCCCGTAGAAGGGATCGACGCCAACTTGTCCGAGATCATCCGCGCCCTGCCGCAGGCGAGCCTTTATCTGCGATGGATGGCCATGGCCAACCTGGTTCACCAGCAACGCAGCCAAACCCGAGACGTGCGGCGCCGACATCGACGTGCCTTGCGAACCGTTGTAGAACGGACCGTTTACACTACCCTGCGATGTCGGGCCGGTCGCCGAGACGCAAACCACGTTCGGAGCGGCGCAATACGTGCTCAGGATGTTTCCGTTGTGGTCGAGGTCAGATGCGCTGTTGCCGGCCTTCGCAAATCCGCCGCCGAGACTCATGTTCGCGACATCGGCGCCGTGATCCGCCGCCCACAGAATGCCAGATAACACTGCGCCAATGGAGCCGCTCGCACTTCCGGTTGCCGGATTGTATGCCATCACCTTGATTCCGATGAGCGTCACATTCGACGTTACACCAGCAATCGTCCTCGCATTGCTGGCAATTGTGTTCGACACGTGCGTGCCGTGAAAATCGTAATGAAGGCACGATGAGTAACAGCCGATTGCAGGCGGTTACAACACACCGGGCTTAAATTTATCTATGTCAATGTCACAAGGAAAAGACTTCTCCTACAGCAACGAGAGAAGAGTGAGGAATGGCGAGTGCTTGAAAACTTTGGCTGCCCCCCAGGGATTCGAACCCCGATATGCTGATCCAGAGTCCCGGTAAGGGTTCTGAAAACAAAGCACTTCAACAATTTACCTCTGCAAAGTCCAGCAATTTACGGCAGAATCCGCAACCCCCGCGCAACCGAAAGAACGGCGAATGATGGTGGGGGTGCCGACGTGTTGGAGGAGTTGGCGTAGCACGATGCGAGTACACGACGGACGGGAGTTGTGAACGGCACACATGACGAGACCGGTCAATCTAGGACGTCACAAACGGACGTGCTCAATCTGCGCCCACGCAAGACGTGCAGAGATCGAAGCCGATTTCATTTCGTGGCGCAGCCCTGCGGCGATCGCCAAGGCGTACAAGCTTTCGGATAGGAGCAGCGTATATCGGCATGCTCATGCATTGGGGCTCTTTTCGAAGAGACAGCGGAACGTCCGGGCGGCACTGGAACGGATTATTGAACAAGCTGGGGAAGTGGAGGTGACGGCGTCGGCAATTGTCGCTGCGATACAAGCGTACTCGAAGATCAATGGCGCGGGCCAGTGGGTTGAGCGCAGCGAGCATGTGAACTTGAATGAGATGTTCGATCGGATGACTCAACAGGAGCTCGAAGTCTATGCACGAGACGGCACCTTGCCGGATTGGTTCACCGCGACGGTGTCTGACCGGCCGGAAGAACCGCCACAGGTTGCGAATCCGATTTATGACCGCCTGGCCGCAACACATACCGTCAGTCGAGGGAGTCAAAAACGATGAAACGATGCGAAAAACCAGTCCGGGTACCCGCAACAAATCGAAAGCCCGCGGAATTTCCGTTGTGCAGCACAGAGTCGCGGGCGGCAGCACGAGCAATGGTCCTAGCCCGCAGTGAGAAAGTTAGACCGGTGGTTTACCGTTCCGATTGGGCAAAACGGCAAGAGCATCCGTCTCCGACAGATGTTTACGACTACGAAACAGGGCTACCGGTCTCCACCCCGGAAGTGGAGATCGTGATCGATGGCGATGAAAATACAGATTGAGCCGCCGACACGAGGCGATGGGATGCGGCAACTCTTATGCAGGGCAAAGGAGTAAATGGAAAAGCAACGGTCAATACCGATGATTCTGACGACACCCACGTTAGAGAAGTTGCTTGATTCGGATGAAGAACTACGCTTGATCATCGAGCAGCGCCCGGCCTTACGTGACGCGCTGTTTGATGCGGCCATGAAAATTGACTGGTGGGAATACGCGACATTCACTCCTCCGGATGCGCAGTCTCGCGATTTCGCAAACATGGTAGACCGTATCTTTCGTGCGGGGAAGATTCTGTATGAAGCTGGCGAGACGTTGACGAAGCTCCTTGATTTGAAGGTCACAGGGGATGAGGCAACACCTGGACGAAGTACAAGGCCGATATAGACACGCGATGTACCCATTTTACGTTTGGAAAGGTTACTTTCATGGCAGCTGACAATGTGTACTTCGATCATGATGCCAAGCTCGGGCAGTTGTTCGCGCCGGCGATCTCCCCTTTGACAGCGCAAGGGGTTGATCCCGACGAGGCATTCATCAATCAGGCGCGGCTCAAGCGCGCGACGTCAACGATGCCAGCGCGCGCGATTCCCGGAGTGAATCCACCGAACCAGCCAGCCCCACAGCCGAGTCCTGCAGCGACCGCACCGGCTTCGTCTGCTGGACCTCGGCCAATGCAACCGGTTCCAGTAAATCAGCCCACACCGGGCACTCCGACACTGGCAACGCCGCCCCAGCGACCGACGCTTCCATTCATGGCGCCGCGACCAAGCACACCAGCGGCAGTGTCGCCGACTGGCACCACGACTCCAGAGCCAAGCGCACCACTGACAGCAGATGCCGTACGCAATGCGTCTTATGGCGGAATGCTGAATGCCGCAAACGCATACAGCAAGGGGGCAAATGCGATTCCGGCAGAGGACGCGGCGAGCGCGCAGATCGAGTCTCAGATTCAGAAGGACAGAACGCCGACTCCGGCGCGGGACGCCCAGGGAAATCTCCTTTCGAACTACCGTCCGAGCGTCGGGCAGCGAATCCTGCGCGGAGTAGCTGGAGCGGGTCGTGGTTTCCTCGAGAGTGGTTTGATGGGCGCGGCTGCGGGGGCGATTGACCCGAGATCGACGTACAGCCGCGACAACCCAAGCCGGCAGTACGCCGGTTATGGTGATCCAAACAAGGCGTACCAGACGGCCGAGCAGCAGCGCCAAGGACAACTTGCCGCAGAGACACAGAACCTTGCGGATAGCCGGAAGGCGTTTCAGGACCGTCTTACTGCGACGAAGGACCGGCTCGCAGCACAGCGGATTGCGGGCCAGTCATACCATGAGGCGGGACAAGTCGCCAACGAAGACGAAAAGAATCAGATTACGCAGCAGGAGGCCAACACCAAGGCGCAGACGGAGCAGCAACAGGCCGCCGACAGAAAGGCAGCGCGGGACGCGGCTGCGGTTCCAAAAACGGTTGATCAGATCGCTCTTGCCAAACAGCAGGCGATTGCGTCCGGAGACAAGGCGAGGGCATCGCTGTATGACGGAGCGCTGAAAGAGATTGCGAAGCTGCACAACTCCATGCGTGCGCCCAAAGACACGTCGGCCACGGACGTGTTGCGGGCAATACAGGTTTCCGAGTTCCGCATGCGAGAGATTGCGAGCATTCGCAACGCGGAAGAGGCTGATCGCGCACGACAATATGCGGCGGCGGACAAAGATCCCAATGTCGTGCTGAGCGACGACCCGGACGCCAAGGCAAAGGCCCATGCCGCGGTCGATGCCCAGCTGGACAAAGTCTACGGGCCAGAGATCCAAAAGGTGAACGACGAAGCGGATAAGATGCTGGGGCTGACGAAGGCGGGCGTATCGTTGCAACGCAATCCTCCAAGCAACTCGGCTAAGCCACCACGGGATTACGGGCCTGCTCCAAAAGGCGCCAAGGATGGCCGAACAGGCACACTGCCGGACGGTACTCGTGTGATTGTTCGTAACGGGCGCATTGTTGCTGCGCAATCCAACCCCAAAGGGGGTGAAAGCGCCTCGTCATCCAAGTTGCCGGGGAAGGGCAAAATGATCTCCTTGAGTGATCTTACGCTGAAGGCCAAGAAATTAGGGATGAACGTAGCACAGGCCCAAAAAGAGGCCATCGCGCAAGGCTACGAGGTCTATTGATCAAAGCCGCAAACTGTCAACAACATGGTGGTGGAGGACCGCGCAGTGGGGCGGCGGTAGCCACAGCGTCGGCCGGTCGTGACAGAAGCACTACAATGGAGGCGGAAACCGACCATGAATAAATTGAGCACCAACCCGCGGTATCCGCTGGAAAAGCTGAGGACGTATCCTGCGTTTCAGAATCTCCGCGCAAAGGCGGAAACCCACCAGCTCCAGTTCCGTCCAAAGGAAACCGCCAGGCTGCGCAAGGCGGGAACGCTGGACAAGGTGCTGGACGAGAGAACTCAGAGCGCGTGGAACGCCCTGCAGGACTGCCGGAACAACGGTATGCACCTGAACGAAGCGGAGGAACTGGCATACCCGATGATGCTGCTGCCGAGCGAGCGGGAGGAAAAGCAAAGGGACAGCGAAGAGTCGGAGCAGACGGAAAACCAGTAGTCGATCCCAGCCCCAAACCCACCGAGACGGCCGAAACTACGGCCGCCAGGTTGCGTAACGAGAGAAACCGCCGTATCTCCGAGCGATTCCCGAGACTTTTCAATCGCATGAGCTTCCAGAAACATATCTTTTTGGAACCGATCATTCCCTGTGGTGTGCTGCCGCATGGTCAACAACTTAGAACCAGTGCCGCAAAAGGGTTTGTTGAACCCCCGTGACTGAACCCGTCTGTTGAACTCTGGCCATGTAATATTGCGTTCTGCTGAGCGCCGCCTGTTTCCTTTGAGAGCGGGTAGAGGTCGGCGCGATCCGTTGGTTCATCTGCACTCTCTAAGGAAACTCTGAGCAAGGGTGCTTTGTAAGAGCTGAATGTTTGAGAAACAGGGATTCGTAGACGTCAGCGTTTGCGGGAGGGTTGTTTCTTTTCCGCGACCCGCCCGGGGAGGGGCGGTTTCGGTGGCTCTGGTGGCTTTAGGCCATGGTCGGTCGCAACAGTTTCTTTCGAGCCATGAAGCGGCTCAGTTGACCTCGGAATGAGGCACGGAAGGGGCAGGAATCGGCACCGGGCGGGCGGGTGTCGGGAGGCCCGATCGGCAGGCGACCATGGCGCGCTCAATGGCGTTGAGCAGCTCCTGGGCGGGCGCTGGATCAGCGCTCGAAAAAGGACGCAATTCACCACCACTCGTTGTAAGAACCACCATGTACCGCACAGGAAGCGTGGACTGCGTAACACCGAGATAAAAAGCCACCCCACAAACAAACACCATCACGGACACCCCTACAATCGGGGCGTCGGCGGCCATAAGAGCAGTGCCCATAAATAAGCCCACCACGATACCGAAGACAGTCAGCACTGCTTTACCTCCATCTATTCCTGGCTTCGACTCG
>JAJXZT010000024.1 GCA_021779935.1 Acidobacteriota bacterium | reverse complement strand
ATTGATCGGGTGATGATATGACTCCTGAGTTCAAAGAGGGAGCGAAGTCGGTGTCGTCCAATCTGCCATGCAGTCGGAGGCGAGTGGGCGCTGTCGAATGGCGGGAGACCGCAAGGTCGGTGCGTTCCGCCGGCGGACGTCTTGTCGCTCTTTGGGGAACTGATGATCGGGATCGCGATAGCCGATATCGGGTCTTTGCCGTCTACCTCCAGTCGGGCGGCCTCGCCATCGTCGAGCATGAGATGGACGGCGGAGCCAAGCCGACCTACCCGAGCCTTCAAGAATACTTCCCAAGTGCCTTGAGAATGGAACGGGCTATCTTCGATCTGGTCGGCATCAAGAGCATGGAACCGGACCATCGCGGATGGCTGCGCCACGGTGGATGGCCGGAAGATACGTTCCCGCTTCGGCGAGACTTTGACCGCGACCATCAATTTTCGGTGGTGTCCGAGCCGTACCCGTTTGTCCAGGTCGAAGGAGATGGGGTACACGAGATTCCCGTCGGGCCTGTGCACGCCGGCACCATTGAGCCCGGGCACTTTCGGTTTTCGGTTGTTGGAGAGAAGGTTCTGCGCCTTGAAGAACGCCTTGGGTACAAGCACAAAGGGATTGAAAAACTCTTTGAAACGATGATCCAGAAAGAAGGCCACAGGCTGGCTGCGCGCATCTCCGGCGACTCTGCCGTCGCGTACTCATGGGCCTACTGCGAAGCTATCGAAGCCATCACTCACACGATCTGCCCTCCGCGAGCGGCGCAACTGCGCGCTCTTGCCCTGGAGCATGAACGGTTGGCCAATCACCTCGGAGACTTGGGGGCGCTTGGCAATGACGCGGGCTTCGCCTTTGGACTTACCCAGTTTTCGCGCATGAAGGAAGATCTGCTCCGCACCAACCAGACATGTTTCAGTGCTCGATACCTGATGGATTTCGTTGTACCGGGCGGGGTGGCATCTGATCTGCCCAATGACGCTCCTCGATTGCTCCTCGACCGCTACCGCTCCCTCGAAGCCGATGTAATCGGTATGCGCAATACCTACGACAACCATGCGGGAGTTCAGGACCGCTTCCGCGAGACCGGAATCTTGTCTCACGAAACTGCGTACAATCTCGATGCCACTGGTCTCATCGCTCGCGCCTCGGGCATTCCCCACGATCTGAGGACGGATTTCCCATGGCCCCCATACGACAAGCTGAAAGTTAAGGTGTCCTCGCAGACCTACGGGGATGTGGCTGCGCGTGTTGTGGTCCGGTTCGACGAGGTGACCGAATCTCTGCGAATTTGCCGTACGCTTCTGACAGGTCTTGCCGCGGGCCAGATCCAAAGCCCCCTGCCCGATGCCGCACCCGGTCTTCTCGGAATTGGGGTGATAGAGGGCTGGCGCGGTCCTGTGCTCATCGTCCTTGAGACCGGTCGCGGCGGCCGCATTCGTCGATGCCATCCCCACGACCCTTCTTGGCAGAACTGGCCACTCCTTGAATACGCGATCCTCGGAAATCTCGTGCCCGACTTCCCTTTAATCAACAAATCGTTCAACCTGTCCTACAGCGGACACGACGTCTGAGGCTCTTATGATCAACACACTCTCGCGGATGATTCGCACGGGGATCCTCACTGAAGAGATTTCGCACCCTCCTGGAGCGGATTTGCCAATAGGAAACCTCCAGGAAAACATTAGAAGGATTCTCGGCCGTGCCCTGTGTATTCGCCACGTCGATGCCGGATCCTGCAACGGATGCGAACTCGAGATTCAGGCTCTCAATAACGCCTATTACAACATCGAAGGGATCGGTATTAAGTTTGTGGCGAGTCCTCGACACGCCGATCTGCTTCTCGTGACAGGTCCGGTATCAGTCAACATGGAGGAAGCACTTAAGAGGACTTTCGATGCTATGCCCGATCCAAAACTTGTTGTAGCGGTAGGAGATTGCGGCGCTTGCGGCGGAGTCTTTGGTAAGAGCTATGCGAGCCGAGGCGCTGTCGCGGAAGTCATTCCGGTTGATCACACCGTGAAGGGTTGCCCTCCGTCTCCGGTAGCAGTTCTGCAGGCAATCCTCGAAACCATTCAAGCAACTGCCTGAAGAGTTGCTCAACATCAACAAACGCCCCATCAATATTCAATCTCATGCGGAATCACGCTGTGCCTTGCACGTCGTGGGCAAACTGCCCTCGAATAACGAAGGCCGATCAGATCCGGCGAGACTTTTGCCGGACCACGCACAATTCCTGAAATGAAGCACCCTTCAAATTGGGCAATATGCATGCGCCGAATTAAAGCCCTGCCTCCAACACGGCTACACTCAGGCGCTGCACAATTTCATCGCTTCTTGCACCTTCTGGGGTAGGTTTAGTTTTGCTTATCGAAGACAAGCCGCTGCTGGCCATCACCGAACGTGGAATGCGAGTCGACTAGCTCAATGAGTTGAGAGCCGTCCGCACTGAGATAGTAACGCTTGTGAGAGACAGAGAGGCCACCAAAAGCCACACCCCGTTGGGTGATGTAGAGCGTGCCCCCCTGCCACTCGGACGAGAGGTCGACAGTCGGCTGAGGCATGCCCGGGAAGAGTGGCGTTCCCTTGATTTCGCGCTCCTTCCCGTCTGGGATGAGCGCTGTTGTTGTCTTGGAGTCGGGCAAATGAAAGCCCATCATCTCCTGACGAACGGCAGCATCGGTCACACTGATTTCATCGCCGTTCTGCGTGATTGTCTCCGTCAATTGATATTCGGTGGCAGGATGATCGCTGCCGAAGAAACTCCTGGCTTTGTTTAACTGCCAGGTGCCAGCAAGATCGGCTTTCTGGGCAGCGGCAGTCACCTGAAATATACAGGCGAATGCGATAAATATCCCGAATATGCGTGCGTGACGTCGATTCATCTTCTCATCTCCTTTGAGCCGGGTTGATTACCGGGCAAGCTCCAGTAGGGCAATGCCGTTGGGCGGCAGAGTGATTGAAAATTCAGTTGGCTCGCCTGAGGCCAATTGACGCATCTCCGGCGCAGGCAACTCAGCAGCGGCACGCAACTCGGCAATCTGGTTGGGGAGTGGATACTCGGGGTTGCCCATCGAGTTCCACTTGGGAACCGCCGTTCCCACCTTGTCGTTTACCTGACTTACCATGATCTGCTTCTGGCCAGCAGCGCCGGCAAACTTGAGGTTCAGCTTAAGATCAGCCCCGTGGGCGCCGCTTGCACCCGCACCCGCTGCAAAGGGATTACCGTTGGCAAAGCGCCCGCTATGCTTTTCCGGAATGAGATTCCAAACCAGAACGGCCGTAGTGCCGTCGGAGCGACGCGTTGCCAGCACCGGGCCTTCAGAAGCGCTGAGGCGGGTTTCGCCCATCTTGTGCAGGAAAGAAAATGCGTGAAGCGCGGGGCGCGCGATTCCCCATTGACCGATCATTCCGAAGCCGCTGTTGAAAATGCCGCGGGGCACACCTTGCTCCTCGAAATCATTGTCGAAGGTCCAGTAGGACATGGTCTCGGCAAGGCCTATGCAGTTCTTGACGGTGTCGGCGATGAAGGCGGGGTTCGCCGAACTCCACTCTGTGATCCAGACGGGTAGGTGCGGCATAGCAGACGTCTCTACTTGATGCTTGACCAGTTCGACGCCGCGCGGGATCACCTGCTCATAAGAGTACATATTGTCCTGGCCAAAGATAGAAGCCTGCGGATCGCTGGGGTAGACGTGGGTACTGACAAAGTCAATGGGCAGATTCTGTGCGGCGCAGTACCGGATGAGATCGGGAATCCAAGCCAGCTGCGCTGTGGCGGGACCACCCACTTGCAAGCTTTTGTCGACTGACTTGACGGCCAGCGTAGATTGACGATAGAGCTCGAAATACTCTTCCTGTGTGCCGGCCCAGAAACCGATGTTCGGTTCGTTCCAAACCTCAAACCTCCACCCGGCGACCTCGCGCAATCCATAGCGCTGGACGCAGTGGCGCGTGAAAGCCTGCACCATGTCATGCCACTCCTGCCAGCGGCGCGGAGGTGATACGTTGCCCTTGTAGAAGAAGATTCGATTCGCGCTGGAGGCAAATGCCTCGGGCATAAAGCTCAGTTCGACAAAAGGGCGGACTCCATGTTCAATCAGGAAGTCGTAGATCTGGTCAACGTAGATGAAGTTGTAGTTCCCAGATCCTTGCTGGGCAATACCCATCTCATCATCAAATAACCCATGACAGCGGACGGACTGGATGCCGGTGTCGCGGTGAGCGCGGATGAGATCCTTTCGCCACTGATCGCGCAACCCCACTGCGGTGCGGTCCGATCCGGCGCACTTCTCCCAAAAATGAGGCAATGAACCAGCTGTCTTACCAAGATCCACCGAGACAGTGACCGAGTCTGATTGCGGACTCGCGGATTGCATCGCCTGAATACGGTTCGCCATGGCCCCAGCCATCACCATTCCCGTTCCAGCCAGAAAATCTCTTCGATTGATCACATCTGCTCCTTTGTAAGGGTTATGTTTTGATTCTCTTTCTGCAGTGATCCGTTTCCCCGCGGGCTGCCCTTTTTCATTCGCGCTGACCGATGCGGTCAGGAGACGCTCGCGCCGTCGAAGTGCGGCGACGCGAGATACGTTTGCAGTGCGTCCAAATCAGATCAGAAGAGGAGTTTCATTGCAAACTGAAACTGTCTTGGATTCACGTTGGGTACAGTTGACGTCACAGAACCAAAGCCGGCAGCATTCGTGCCAATGTCTCCTGGCAACAACCCGACGGAAGTGCAGCCAGAGGCACCAGACGCACATTTGATTGGGTGACTTGCGTCATGTTCCGGTCCCGGGTTCCACTGCGAGATGCCAGCACCAGGATTCAAGAAGTTCGGAGTATTCGAGATGTTGAAGCACTCGGCGCGGAATTGCGCCTGCAACTTCTCCGTTACGTTGAAGTCCTTGAAGACCGACATATCCGCGCGCCTCGTGTGCGGCCCATGAAATGGATTGTTCCCTTCGTTGCCGAGAGTGCCCGCCGGCTGCGGCGTGAAAGCTGTGGGATCCAGCCAATTCTGGAGTCCTTTCCCTGGAGTTGTATACGACTTATGGGGAACCAGATTGGGACGATCCGAAGTGATGTTGGGAATGTTGATTTGAGCCAATCCATTTGAATTGGTGTAGCTATCTGTAATACCGAAAGGCTGGCCCGTCTGCCAGAACATGATGAAATTTGTTTGCCATCCTTTCGTCAGCAGCCCTCGCGCGCCGCTGGCATTCTGGCCAAATGGCAGCACATAGCTCCAGTTGCCCGCAAATCGATGCCGGATGTCGACCCCAGAGTTGCCATAGTCCGCGCGCACGTTGGTGGGGATCATTCCAAGAGCTGTACCCCCGCCGCTGCCTGCAACGGCATCGCCAAGACCCCGCCCCCATGTGTAGTTTGCGTTGAACGCAAGCCCCTTCGTGAAGCGACGCGCATAGACGGCCTGGAGTGCGTAGTAGTTATTGGTCGCCCAGTTGCCATCGACCTCAATCGGACCGACGTTGGGCAGTTGTGAAGCGGTTAGCCAACCTGGCGCGGGAGATGGGCCTTGCGTGGCGTCGTTCACATAGGGGCCAGCCGGAAGCGGTTCGTTGATGCTGGGCTGAGTAAGAAGATGCCGGCCCAACTCGCCAAGTCCACCTATCGTCAGTACATTTCCACCAATCTCCCTTTGCACCATCAGATTGAACTGCTC
>JAJXZT010000012.1 GCA_021779935.1 Acidobacteriota bacterium | reverse complement strand
TCTTCTTCCCGTACCGCTCGAAGCCCGTCGCCATCGCCAAGGTCCCCTGTCGCCAGTGAGTGTTCATCTGGCTGAACTTTACCTTGTTCGCTTGTGGAAAATAGAGAACTTATTCAGAGTGTCCCTAAGGTCTACAATCGGTCTTCGTTCGGACTCTCGACCCGCCCACACCGCTTGTCACTTCGTCGTGATAGTGCACCCTTTCATCATTCAATGTCTTTGAACACGAGCGTTTCTTCGTCAACTTCTGTCGAGGGAACCTCCTCCTTCACCTCGTTATAGAGGCGTGCAGCCCGAGTTCGAACTAATTCCGACCCGTCTGTGTCCTTTACAGCCGCGCACAGTTCCAAAAGTAAATCAGGGCGCTCATCCCGCAACTGCTCAGCTTTTTCCAATGCCGTAACGCGAATGATTTCGTCGCTGTCACTCGCGAGGGCATTGAGAAGCAAGAAAGCCTTCGCGTGGTGGTTCGGTGTACATACAAGGCGCAGGATGCAGTTCATCGAGGCTTCCTTTGAGATGGGTCTCCTGACATTCGCTGGTTGGATTGGATCAATACAGGCCAGCATCATGTCCAGCATCTCGTCAGGTAGCCGATCAACGAGATGCCAAAGATTTCGTGCTGCGACAATCCTCAAGAATTGATTGGCGGATTTCAGAAGAACAGAAAGAAAGTCCGCATGGTCTCGAGCTGATCCATCCCTGAGCAATGCAGTGAACTGCACTGCTATATAGACAGCATCGTGTTGGTCGGCCGGAAATGAGACTTGACTTCTGGCGAGAAGGTCCCTCCTCAGGTTTGCAGCGAATTGTGCATTGATGGCCTCAAGGTCGCCTAGAACCTCCGCGATCGCGATCGCGGTATAAATCTCATCCCCCTCGTGAATGCAAAGTAGTCTCGTCAGGTGCTCTTGCCCAGCATTTACGAGCAGTGCAGGGCCAGAATCGTATTGCAAGACGAGGGACTCCACAGCACGACGACGCAAGTCTGACCTCCATCTAACTGGATCCCAGTCATCACGCAGTTTATCGACCAATCGAAGTGTTCTTAAGAGATCAATGCTCGACAGCACTGGAACTGCTTCGGCAACGCGTCGCTTCTGTTCCCACTCCGAACTGGCGCACGTATGGTCCAGCACATCAAAGAATGCCGTACCGGGCCGCAGTTCCTCCCGCCGCCATCTGCCCGATATCATCTTTCCCAGAATGTCATCGAGCAATTCCTTCCCACCCTTGACGATGTATGAGAGCGTCAGCTCGATCAATATATGCTGCGACCGTTTGGCACGACTTATTGAATACGTAGTGAATGCGGTAATCGCTGCGCCTACAACAGTGACAGTCGTAAGCGTGACGAATTCGGTTAGAGTCGGCGCAAAGTGGCCGGTGAACCAAGAGGAGACCAAAATGCCAGCGAAAACAAGAAGGGATCCGCAGAGAACTACGGCGGCTTCGGCCAGAGGTCCCCATCGGTCGGCTACCGAAATAAACTGTCGTCGCGCCGCTATGCGGACACGATCAACGCGACTTAGCTTCCGAAATTGCAGACTTTGAACGTGCATGGAGGTCTGCCGCTATTGCAATTTGCTGTTTCCAATCACCACGTAATCTCCCGGACTTCGCAAGGACATCCAGTTCATTAACGATCCTCGGAGGAAGCTTTCCGGGTTCGGCATTTCTCCATGGCGTGCCTGGTAACGGCATGAAGGTGTGCGCATTTACCTCCGCCTTTTGGCGTATCAGTCGTTCTGCAAGGAGCACAGATGCTTCGAGTTCGTCCTCGTGCTCGCCAGGAAGACCGAATATGAGGTCGACCTTCGGGACAAATCCCTCATCCAGACAATACCGGACTGCCTGAAAAATGGGGGCTAGACTATGTCCCCGATGGCTTTCGGCCAACATTCTCTCGCTTCCAGATTGAGCACCTATTATCACATTGTCATTGGTTACATATCGCTTCATGATTCTTAAGACTCTGGGTGTGACATGTTCCGGACGAAACTCCGAAGGAAACGTCCCAAAGAACAATCCCGCATCGGGCCCTATCGCCAATCGAACCTCGCGTAGAAGTCGCTCGATCTCATCCATGTTCACGCTCTTATCGTTCGAACCGTACGAAAGAGCGTTCGGTGTGATAAATCGTATGTCCCTTTTCCCTTCCTGCTTCATCATCTGTGCGTAGCGGCAAATTTCTTCGACACTTCTATGCCGAAAATGTGAGGCCTTGAACATGAAGGGGGTCTGACAGAAGCGGCACGCGTAGATACATCCACGCGTGATCTCAATAGGGTTAAACCTCTTATGAGCGGGAGCGAAAGGCGGATACGAATTCAGATCAATCGGTTCGGTGAACCCCGCCGAGATGTACTTGCCATCGTCTAGTCGCCCCAAGGCCAATGTACGGATGTCGTCCCCGTTGCTGAGCTTGGTAGCGATTTCAACGATCCTTCGCTCACCTTCGCCCACGGAGATGCGGTCAAAACCAGCTCGCAGGGTGCGCTGAGGGTCGCCGGTTGCATGGACGCCCCCACAGAGATGCACTATACGGGGGTCGTCCAAAGCGCTTCCTGACTCCTTCACCTTGCTGAGCGAATTGCATGCTTCCCAAAACTCCGGCGAGTAGAAGGACCAAAGAACTAGCACCTTGTCGTACCCACCGAGAGCATCCGAGATGTGCTGCGTGAGCTCGTCGAATTCCCAAGCAACGAAGAGGTCAGAGGCAACCTGTGGCACCGACTCAAGAGCGCCCATGAGCACGTTGAGACCGTACCTGTGTCTGCCGGCGTAGTTGAAAACCACAGCGCAGGGCCTGCGCAATGCGATATCCCCTCTCCAGAAGCTAATCCTACAAAGAGGTGGCCCGTTCGCTCGATAGTGCGATGACGAATTCTAAGCTCTGATACCTCGAATCACAATAGGAAAGACAACGCTCACCTCTGTCAGCAAATTCGAGTTGATCCCGAAGGAGTTTAGACAAAGGTTACCAATGCGGGGTCTCAAATGCCGTTCCTTCCCCAGACCCCTTTTCTGCTTAGAGTCAACTCGCGCACGGGCAGCAGAACGCGGCTCTCTTTGCCGCCAGTTCCATCGCATGGCTAGATTCTGACCCCTCTGGGCTTCGTACCAATCAGTTGCTCCAACATGTCTGCCACGGCGACGAATCAGGGTGAGCAATGTTCACAGACAGCTCTCCAATCCGACACGGAACAAATTCCTCAGATTAGGCCCAACCTTGTCACTATGCGCCCTTGCGGCACCTGGGGAAAGTACGAGACGTGCTCACAATTTACCATTAAGACCGGACCGCAGCGGTGTTGAGGGGAGTCATTAAGTGTGTATGTTGGACAGATTGTCCACAGGTGCGGAAGGCACCAAAACCTCATTCAACTGCGATACTCAGCTTGTTGGCATTGTTGGGGATTTTCTGACTTGAAGGCTTCCCGGTGGCTCTGATAATGTGTTGCGCGTGAACATCAGATCCGCTCTTTCCGAGCTCCGATCACGTAGGCTTGCCATTGATGAGGCAATTGCGGCTCTCGAAAGAATATCCGTGAGTCCCAGAGATATATCTCGCCCAAAGACCCGTAATCGCGTTATGACTCCCGAAGCCCGTGCCAAGATTGCAGCCGCAACAAAGCGCCGTTGGGCAGCTGCAAAACGGGCAGGAAAAGCAACCCTCGGATAGATTCTTGTTGTGAGTAGGTTTCGAGTCGCCTCGGGACTGGTGATTGCGCCCCAGAGCTATTTCATAGAGAATCCGCAATTGGTGGTGGGTTTCTTATTCGCGTCCCGTTTTGCGGATCTTTCCGAGAATCGTCGTAGTTTCCCTTCATAACTGCTTTATTTTGTGTGCCTGCAACGTCGATTGAGCCACTCATAATCCGTGGGTCGCTGGTTTTCGTTTGCCCCCTTCATCGAACTTAGTTGAGGCTTCCGAAGTAGGTTGCCTTGCAACTTGCATAGCTTGCGTCCAACATGCGTGCATTTGCGCTTTCGGCTCCGCTGCCTGTTTAGGAGGCTAACGGCGAGCGGTGCATTCATGGATCATCTCCGAGTAGCCCGTCATCTGTCCCGAGTCGCAAAGCTTTGGAATAAACCTCCCCACAAGCCGACTTAGCGGGACTAATCACACGAACGTAATCTTTCGGACTATTCCTTTTGTAGCTGCAGCGTATATTCTTCTTCCGAAGAGCTATGTAGAGTCATGATCGAACATCTTAGTGTGAGCCGCGCGGCCTATTTCTACAGGCGCAAGAAACGCCTCTCGAATGCTGCGATCAGCGCGCTTTTCAGAGCACTGCGGTCCAATGCCAGTACGCCCTCAAAGAACTTGTTTCGCGTCGATCGTGTCGTGCTTAGGCACTCGAAATATTCCGCAATATGCTTTTCGTTCGAGCATTCCCCCGCATTCCTCGACAGCGAAGCCAAAGCTATTGAGCGTGTCTTCGGATTTTTACTGATCGTGGAGAAAGGCGATTTCGTAGCCGTTCTTAAATCAGGTCTCGATCTCCCCTCAACCTTCAAGTCTAAGTATCTCGACAAGGTCGGTAGCGAGCGGGTCGAGAGAGCCATCGCGCGACAGGATGCGGTCTTCGAGAAGCTGCGACTTAAGAATATGTCTACTTCGAAGTTCGCGTTGCGTTCCAAGACGCTTGAGGCCAGTGATCTCGTAAATGCTGTGGCGACGTCGAGCGCCAGCCGCTTCGCGCCGCAGGGCTACAGTGTGCGGCGGCCCGATGCTATCTATTCGGCGACGCCAAGTACGGGACGTATCTCTATCCGCGCTGATCGGGCAGGCTACGAGGAGATCGTACTTTGGGCGGGCCAGGTTATGGATTTGCTCGCAGCCGACAGCGGAGAGACCTCGGCTTTCATCCGAAACTTCGCGCGACCGATCGACCTTTCTGCGATCCCCAGTGACGTGCGGCCAACTTATGTTGCAATCGACGTGCCGAGTCTTGCCAGCGTGTTGTTTGAGGTGGAGGGACGGACCGTTCGGCTTGTCCGCCAAAATCAAGGCGGTTTCGTCGAAATGACGAAGGTCGAGATCGATCCCATTTTAGAGGATCTCGACCGCAGCTTCCCCGTACATCCCGAGCAGAAGCAAAACCACATTGTGCATCCAGACGACCGAGCTCGAATCGGCTCGATTAAAGTGGGCAAGACGAGAATCTCCCTGCAGGGTTTCACGTTGCCCTCGATAGCGAGCATTTTCGTAGAAGATGCCGCCCTTCCGGTCGGGACTGACGCCGATCGTAGGCCACTCACCCGCTATCTTGATCGCGAGGACTTTTTCACCGTCCTCTTCAGCGATTTCGCGCTCGCTTATATTGATGGTTCTTTGTACCGGGACGAAGCGCTCCTCGGCGCAGGCGCGAACTTTCTTCGCCATTTACAGGCAGCGCCTCCGCTTGCCCAAGCGACTAGTGAAAAAGGAGCATTCGCCGGTGGCCAAGAAGCGTTTGACGATACGTCGGTATTTCGGACTATCGTTGATCATATCGCACACGACGCTGATGTTCTTCTGTGCGATGACCTTGGCGACGAGTGGGCAGACTTTATAGGCATCAGCACGGCGACTCGACCTGAGATGGTCAGCTTCTACCACGCCAAGCATGGCGCGAGATCGCTCAGCGCCGCCGCCTTTCATGATTCGGTGGGACAGGCGATTAAGAATCTCGGGCGCATGGCGCTGCCACCTGAGGCGATGCCAGCCAAATATGCGTCTTGGGAGACGCCTTATCGTAGCGCCGGGGCAGTAACCGCAATCCCGAGAATGATACGAGGCGGTGGACGATTAGAAATCGAACACAAGATCCAGGAGGTACGCAGCGCACCAGACCTGCTCAAACGGGTATTCATCGTCACTTCGTCGCTGAGCCGAGCGCAGGTCGAGACAGCTTTCACCGCCGCCGCCACGGGTGAGCCACCTTCGGCACACTTCGTCCAGCTTTATTGGTTGCTGATGTCCTACTTCTCTGCTTGCGCTGAGATCGGCGCGGTCGGCTATGTTGTGTGTCAGCCATAAAGAGCGAGGGTAGAACTATTTGCTTGCTGCCCTGACGTAGCGTTCGGACTGTGACGATTCTGCTGAACTGGTGGCTAGCCAGAAGTGGCTGGACCTATCGGTACTGAAAAACGCCCAAGTGTCCACAAATCACTCCTGGATTGTCGGCTATCCGGAGGTTATGCCACGTTGTAAATGAACCCGTGACGTGACCAATTCGTGACCATTACATCTTCATTCATCCTCAAGAGTCCATATCGACCATACAGGCGCGACTTCGTAAGCGTCAGTAAATACACGGCTTTGTTGGAGACAGAGAATCCGGTTGAGAGACTCAAAATCCGCCGGGCTTCGGCCCTTGGGGGTTCGATTCCCCCTCCCGGCACCAGATATTCCCGCGAGTCAGCTCGCCGGAGAACGTGCTGGCCCTCCACAACTTCGTGTGCTATCAGTGTTCTTACTCATGCTGAAGCAGCGTGTACGGCTGCGACTGTTTTCGGCTCCAGGCGCCGGGACGAAACTGATGAACGTTCAAGTAAGCTTTCTTTTCGAGGGGAAAACATGAACAAGATCGATGTCCTCAGGAAATCCTTGTTGGCGGCGGCGGTTCTGGCGATGCTGTTATGCCTGGCGGCGTGTCCCGCGCTCAAGAGCATTGCGGAGATCAATCGTGATCCGGCGCGTTTCATGAACAAGGAAGTATCCGTGCACGGCACGGTCACGGAGTCCTTCGGTGCGCTGGGCACGGGCGTATACCGCGTCGACGACGGCACCGGACAGCTCTGGGTATTCAGCAACGGCTACGGCGTACCGTCCAAGGGTGCGGAGATTGGAGTCGCCGGAACCATTGTCCCCACGGTGACTTTCGCCGGGCACAGCTACGCCACCGTCATGCGCGAAACGCGGCGGCGCAGGTAACGCATATACAGATTACGTCCGAATGGACAATGTACCTTTTGCGACCGTAAGCAAGTACCCCTAGTTACCGAAAAATTACTTCGGTGACATTTACTGTTCAAGGGTTCTGCTTAGAATACGTCTTGAAGTTGGCAGTTCTGGGGGAGGGCTGCCGTGGCGTCCCGAACAAGAGATCGGGACGCCCTTCTTTTTTGTCCCACCAGTGTCCCGAGTCGCTTCCCGGATCATCCCGGCCTGAGTCCAATCTCGTTCGCCAGCATCGAATAGGATGGTACGATTAATAGTT
Organism: Acidobacteriota bacterium; assembly: GCA_021779935.1. GTDB lineage: Bacteria > Acidobacteriota > Terriglobia > Terriglobales > Acidobacteriaceae > JAJXZT01. The sequence goes on along the minus strand of JAJXZT010000012.1, from coordinate 15,911 downwards.
CCCTCTCCCGGTGTTGGAATGTAAGTGCTTTCGGTCGCCGGGTCTGTTGGAGACGCGGGAGCAGAGCGAACCCGCAATTGAGATTTGGAGGAAGAATGGCCAGCGACGCAATTCTAGAAATAACTGACGCGAACTTTGACCAGGAGGTGCTGAAATCGGCGCAGCCCGTGATGATCGATTTCTGGGCTGTCTGGTGCGGACCTTGCCGCGCTCTCGCCCCGGTCGTCGATGAGGTCGCAAAGTCTTACCATGGCAAGATTAAAGTCGGCAAGATGGACGTCGACAAGAACACTGCAACGCCGCAGCGCTACGGTGTCCGTGGCATCCCGACCCTGCTGATCTTCAAGGACGGACAGGTGCGCGAGCAGATCGTCGGTTACGTGCCGAAGGAAACGATTGAGAAGGCCCTCGACAAGAATCTTGTATAACCAGTTTTCCGCGCATACGAAAAGCCCGGTTTTGTACCGGGCTTTTTCGCGTGAATGAAGCCGCCGGCGCTAGTACTTGCGCAGCACGCCTACCACGCGCCCTTGAATCTGCACGGCTGCGGCCGGAACCATAATGGGTTGCATCGTGGCGTTCGAAGGCTGGAGACGTATCTGGTCTCCCTCCTTGTAAAAGCGCTTTAGCGTGGTTTCCGATCCGTGAACGAGCGCGACGACGATCTCGCCGTTACGCGCGGTTTCCGTCTTCTCGACGAGTACGTAGTCGCCGTCCACGATGTGCTCGTCTTGCATGGATTCGCCGGTAACCTGCAGCACAAAAACGTCGCGCGAACGCGTAAAGTCGGTGAGGGAGATGCTCTCCGGTTGCTCCACCTGTTCAATCGGCCGGCCAGCCGCAATGCGCCCCATCAACGGCAGGGAAGTCGCAGCTCCGGTGATGACGGTTTTTCCCTTGCCCTTCGGGGAGAGCACGTCAATGGAGCGGCTCCGGTTGTAGTCGCGCCGCAGGAAGCCCTTTTCTTCGAGGTTCGTAATGTGCTTGTGAACCGTGGCCAGGGAACTCAGGCCCAGCGCTTCGCCAATCTCTTCAAACGACGGGGAGTATCCATTCGCCTGGATGAACTCGGCGATGAAGTCATAAACTTGCCGTTGACGCTTGGTAAGAGCCATTCTTTGTCCTCGCTGGCCGCCTGCGCAATGGGAGCGAAGGCGATCGGCTGAAAGTCATCGGTCGGATGGCATTACTGCCCTAAGTATTGGCGAATAAAAGGCGAATGTCAACAGCGAATTCCGCTGCGGTATTCCGATAACGGTGCCACTTTCGTACATAACTGCCGGTGTGACTCTCGTTCGGTCGCGCCGAGCATTCGGCAATTGAAGGAGTCCGGAGTCGCGCTTACAATCCAGACCAAATAACCATGGCCGATCTCTCCAAGTATTACGAAAAGGCGGACAAGCACTTGCAACGCGGCAAGCCCGAGGCGGCACTCGATGCCTATCTTGCCGCCCTGGAGGAGGATGCCAGCGATGAGCGGGCGCGAGAGGGGGCGGCGGAGCTCTGTATTCTCCTCAACCAGAACAATCGCGCGGCGGAGTTCATGTCCAGCCTGTTTCATGACTACGTGGTTGAGGGCAACCTGACGAAAGCGAGCTTAACGCTGCGGAAGCTTTCCAAGGTGGGGTTGCCGGTGGTGGAAGATGCGCTCGCGTATGGCAACACCGTTGAAAAAACGAATAAGCGTGAAGCCATCGATGCGTTTGATGCAGCGTTGAAAGCCGCGCAGAAAAGCAATCGTCCGAGCGAAGCCATCAAGGCCATGCAGCGGATCGTGGCCGTCGATCCAAAGCCGGAGACTTATCGCAAGCTGGGAGAACTGGCGTCAGCGGCGGGAGACAACCAGACTGCATCCGGTGCGTATGTGCATCTTGGCATGAATTTGGAGAAGGCCGGATTTGATGCCTCGGAGGCATACGCGCGCGCTTACGCCTGCGACAGATCGAACTGGGCCGCGTGTTTTGGCCATGGCCGGGCGCTGGTTGCCCAAGGCCGCGCACAGGAAGCGGTCGAGTTGCTCGAACCCCTGGCCACTTATCCATCCAGCCCTTACGAGGCGCGCGAACCGTATGTGCTGGCGGTGATTGCCGCAAACCAGGTGGACAAGGCAGAGCCGTATGTCTGGGACGTTTTTGAAAGAAATCCGCAGGACCATACCAAGACCATCGGTGATGTGATCTCGGCATTGATTGGAGCGCACAAATCTTCGCAGGCCGTTGCGCTGGCGCGAAGGCTGGAAGATTTTCAGCGGAAAGCCGGGAAGCGCCGGGATTTCGTAGTGCACATGAAGCAGATCGCCGACTCACAAATACCCGACGCTCTATTCCTGGAATATGTGGCCGAGGTCTACAACAGTTCCAATCGTGAGGGTGACTACTGCGAAACATTGGCGCGTCTGTTTGATCTTTACTACGCATCCGGAAATTACGTGAAGGCCGCTGACTCGCTGGATCGCGCGGTGGAAGTTGATGCCTATGAAGCGGGCCATCAGGAGCGTCTTGACCGGCTGCGTGGGAAGATTGATGTCCATCGCTTGAATGCGCTTGCCGTGAGGCTGGCAGGAACCTCTGCCGCCAATGTCACGGGTGCGATCATGGAGGAGCCCGAAGGGGATCAGCCGACGGTGCTCGAAGACCTGATGCTGCAAGCGGAGATTTTTCTTCGTTACTCCATGCGCGCGCGCGCTGTCGAGCGCCTTGAACGCATCATGAAGATGTTTCCATTAGAGGAGGAAAAGAATTCCCGGCTGCGGGATCTCTATATGGAAGCCGGCATGATCCCCAGCGCCGTCGCAGCGCCCGCGAATGATTCGGTTGCGGCACCGGCGCTGACGCCGAAGTCCAACGGCGGTGATGTGGATTCCGTCGATGACCTTGTCCGGGCGACCGAAGTGAATCGAAATATCGCACGGCAGTCGAGCGTGAAGGGCGTGTTGTTTGCAGCCGTCAACGACGTTGGCCGGAACTGGCAAGTAAGCCGCTGCATCGCCGGACTCTGCGGTCCGGGCAAGCCGCCTTCCGCTGCCCTGGAATATTGCGCTCCGGGAGTGAAGCAGTCGGACGTGACCACGGTAGTGAAGATGCTGACGGTTTCGCAGGCAATCTGTGTTGCTTCGGGCGTCATTGCCGCGCCCGATGCGCGGAACTCGGCCGAGCTTGCGCCGCTACATGCAGCCATGGAGACACAAGGTACGGAGTCACTGCTCGCTCTCCCGCTATTTGATGGCGATCAGCACGTTGGCATGCTCATCCTGGAGCAGAATGGTGTTCGCAGGGAGTGGAAACCGACGGAAATTGCCGTGCTCCGTTCAATTGCCGATCAGATCGTGATGGCGGTGAACAACGCGCGCCTGCGGAGCCTGGTCAAGACACTGGCCGTCACCGACGAGAAAAGCGGATTGCTCAAGCGTTCGTCCTACCTTGACGTGCTGTTGTCGGAAGTCCGCCGCTCCATGCAGCAGGGCTCACCGATGACACTACTGCTGATGAACTTCGGGAAGCATTCAGTCCTGACCAGAGAGAGAGGGGAACCGGCTTTGGAAGCGATGATGCAGCAGATTGGCCAGGTTCTCTGCTCGCATGTCCGCCAGAACGATGTTGCGGTTCGCTATGGCCCGACTGAAATCGCACTTCTACTGGCGGACACAAATGACCGCAATGCGTTCCTTGTTGTCGAGAAGATGCGCAAAGTTTTGGCGATTCAACCGTCGCCCTCGGGTAAGATCCCCGATTTCCTGGCGGGTATTGCCGAGGCGATGCTGGTGCCGGAATTCGATCCGGTCGATGTCGTCACTGAACTCATCAATCGCGCCGAGCAAGCCCTGACTGTTGCAAAGACCGATTCGGGAAGCGCCGTCCATTGCCTCGCGCCCGCACTTTCGGCGGCAGGGGGTCAATAGTCGCAATTCTCTTCACGCCTCGAAAGCCAGCGACGTGCTAAACTTCCCGCCGCAGCGTCACAATGGAAGACCCCGGTTCCGGGTACCCAGTGTTTGAATGTTCGAAATGAATACCAGCGTCATCGTCTCGCAATTTCGTCTCGCAGCAGCCAGGTATGCAAGCCGCGCTGCGCTGATTGGTCCAGAGAAGTCCTTCAGCTACAACCAGTTGGAGCGCCAGTCCGCCGCCATGTCGGAGAAGATCTCCGCACTCGTGGCGGGGCCAACGGTTGCGCTTCTGATTCCGAATTCTCCAGTCTTCGCGCCGTCACTGTTGGGCGCGTTGTGGGCGGGAAAGACTGTTGCCGTGCTGCCCACGCTGGCTCCGCCGCCGATGCTCAAACTGATGGTGGCGGAAGTGGGCGCTGGCGCGGTGTTGACGACGGCTGACTTCGCGCCGCGCTTGGCGGAGGCTGGCATTCCACATGAAGTCGTGGAAGGTATCGCGGAAGTGGACCCCGAATCTGTGCCGTTGCGCCCGATGGAGCAGGAGGCAGCGGTGCTGCTCTACACCTCTGGCACGACTGGCCGTCCCAAGGCCGTGATGCTGAGCGAACACAATCTTCTGGAGAATATTGACGGCTGTCGAATGGCGACTGGCTTCAACGATCGCCAGGTCATGCTTGCCATTCTTCCGCTTTTCCACGCCTACGGACTCACGGTTACGCTATTACTGCCGTTGAGTTGTGGCGCCTCCGTTGTGATTCCCGATCGTTTCGTCCCAAGGTCGGTGTTACAGACAATCGAGACGCAAAGGGTCACATGCCTGGTGGCAGTGCCCAGCCAGTACAGGCTGCTGACCAAGGAACCGGTCTCCATTGACGCTCGATCACTGTGGCTGTGCATCGCCGGGGCCGAGCGCCTGCCGGAACAGGTAGCGACCGAGTTCCAACAGAAGTTTGGGCGACCGATTGTGCAGGGCTATGGAACCACCGAACTTTCCCCCGTAGTTTCGCTGAACATGCCCGGCACCAATCGATTCGGCAGTGTGGGCAAGTCTCTTCCGAATCTTCGGATCACGATTCGCGACGACGAGGGAGAACTGCTCGGCCCGGACGACGTGGGGGAGGTCTGCGTGGAAGGCGGAGCGGTGATGCTCGGGTACTTCCGGGATGAAGTTGCTTCCGCGAAAAAAGTTCGGCATGGCGTCCTGCACACAAGCGATAAGGGTTATCTCGATTGGGACGGCTACCTGCACCTGGTGGGGCGCGCCGATGACCTTGTGAAGGTTTCCGGCGAGAAGGTTTATCCGTCCGAGGTGGAGACCGCGCTGGAATCCCTCGCGGGAGTAGATGAAGCGGCCGTGCTCGCTCTACCCGACGAGCGCCATGGCTCCCGCCTGCATGCCTTCGTCCTGCTGAAAGATGCGGGTGTGACGGAAAACGACCTGCGAACTGGGCTTCGCGACCGCTTGGAAACCTACAAGGTTCCGCGCACCATCACGCTGATCGAGCAGATGCCAAGGACCATCACCGGCAAGACGGATAAGCGAACACTTGCCGCGAGCGCCGTCTAAGCCGTTCCCCGAGTGGTCCTCATCCGCCCGGTACGTGCGGAAGATCACTGCGACTGGGATTGCCGCAGGGATAGACTCTTGGCGGTTCCGGCCCCGTCGGAATCTCCGGAAACTGCGCTGCGGAATCTTCGCCGCTATCCCGGAAGCCTGGTTCCCCGGAGGATGGTATGAGAGGCACCTATCCCGAACAGAAGAACGTTCCGACGCCGGCCTGTCCAAACTGCGGCTCGCGAGATCGCGTCATCCGCATGGCGAGTTCTCTTACTCCGTTCGAGCGCCCGGATGCCGAAGATCCCACCAGCAGCCGTTATTACTGTCAGGCCTGTTCCCATGAGTTCATCCCGGAGCAGCGGGATGAAGACGCATCGAACGGCTGACGAGCCTGCCCGCTCCCGTCGATTTGCGGCGACTTCCGTGCCGCTGATATAGTCTTCCGTTCCTCTGCGCGGCCCGCGCTGGCGGGTGAGCGTCGCTTTCATTGCAATTCGTGTGAATTCAAAAGGTAGGCCAATGGAAATCAAAAAAGTAGGCATTCTTGGCTGTGGGCTGATGGGCTCCGGCATTGCACAAACTGCGGCCATGGCGGGTTTCGACGTGACCGTGCTTGAAGCGGACCAGAAATTTCTCGACAAGGGCTTCGCCGGGATGGAGAAGTCCCTGGCGAAGTTTGCCGAGAAAGGGACGCTCAAGGAGAAACCGGCCGAGGTACTCGCTCGACTGAAGGGCACGACGCGCGTCGAAGACCTTGCAGATTGCGACTTCATCGTCGAAGCCATCATCGAGAACGTCGACGAGAAGAAAAAGATGTTTGCCCGGCTGGACGCAATCGTGAAGAAAGAGGCAATCTTCGCTACCAACACTTCGTCGATTTGCGTGACCGAGGTGATGACAGCGACGAAGCGTCCTGATCGGTTTGTTGGCCTGCACTTTTTCAATCCCGTACCGTTGATGAAGCTGGTGGAAGTTGTGCGAACCATCGCCACCAGCAACGATGTCTACGAAACAGCGTTCGAGTTCGGCAAGCGACTGGGCAAGGTGCCGGTGCGTACCAGCGACAAGACAGGATTCATCGTGAACCGCCTGCTGGTGCCGTATCTGCTTGATGCTATCCGTGCGTATGAAGAGGGAGTTGGATCGATTGCCGATATAGACCTGGCGATGAAGCTGGGCTGCGGCTACCCGATGGGTCCATTCACACTTCTCGATTTTATCGGGCTCGATACCACGTACTACATCACGCATGTCATGTTCGACGAGTTCAAGGAGCGCCGCTTTGCCTCGCCCGCTTTGCTTAAGCGGATGGTGATGGCAGGCTGGTACGGCAAGAAGAGCGGCAAAGGCTTTTATGACTGGGCTGACCCGCAGAACCCGGCGCCGCAGGACGCCGCATTGAAGGCGGGCGAAGCCGGGAAATAGTTGCCATCAGCGGCGGTGCCGCCGAACCGGAAATCCTGAAAAGAATTTGGATAGAGAGGCCTTATATGTCTACAGCAGCAGGAAGTGGGCAGTTCGAGAACATTCGGTACGAAAAGAAAAAACAGATCGCCTACATCACCGTTTCGCGCCCGAAGGTGCTCAACGCGCTCAACATGGCGACGATGGAGGAACTGCGGCGGGCCTTCACGCTGGTGAAGGACGACGACGATGTGCGGGTGGCGATTTTGACGGGCGAAGGTGAAAAGGCATTCATTGCCGGCGCGGACATTAACGAAATCTCTTCGCTCGATGCCATCGAAGGCAAGGAGTTTGCGTCGCGCGGCCAGAGCGTTCTCGATCTCATCGAGAATTGCGGCAAGCCGGTCATTGCTTGTGTCAACGGCTTTGCGCTGGGCGGCGGCTGCGAAGTGTCCATGGCGTGCACCATGCGGCTGGCAAGCGAGAATGCGAAGCTTGGTCAGCCCGAAGTGAAGCTTGGCATTGTTCCAGGCTATGGCGGAACGCAGCGGCTGGCGCGGCTCGTTGGCAAGGGGCTGGCCAATCAGATCCTGTTGACCGGCGACATGATTACCGCGCAGGAGGCGCATCGCATTGGGCTGGTGAACGAAGTGGTTGCCCAGGCCGAGCTGATTTCTCGTGCAGAAGCGATTGCGCAGAAGATGATCGCCAATGGGCCGCTCGCCATCCAGTACTGTCTGGAGGCGGTGAACAAAGGCATGGAGATGACCCTGCAGGAGGGACTCTTCCTGGAGGCATCGCTCTTTGGTGTCTGCTGCGCCACCGGGGACAAGAACGAAGGGACCAAGGCGTTCCTCGAAAAGCGTGCGCCTCAGTTTGGCGGGAAATAGCCTTTGTAGTGGTTCGTGACGAGCCAGCCCATGCCATATGGACTGGCTTTGTTTTCTCTGGATGTTACGTGCGTTGTGCAGCGATGTCAGGTTCATGCCGAATCCCTCCGCGAAAAGCTGACTGGCAGCCGCCGCATCTGATACAACAGTCACTGGAATGATCAAATCTTTTCATCGTCTGTTGGTGCCGGCGAACGAGGGCGATTACCGCGCTCTGGTGGAGTTTTTCGAGTCGCTCGGGCTTGCCCGGGGAGAGAGCTGGGAGGGCCGCCGGAGCCGTGGAGTGAAGTTCGACGCGACAGAGTCCGGCGTGGAGATCGGCATGGGCGAGGGATTTCCCGCCGCCGACCTCGTCGTGGAAGTGGACAACGCCGATGTCGTTGCGGACGTCGCGCGTCGAAAAGGCTACACGTTCACGCAAGACATTGCGGATCTGGATTGGGGCGCCCGTCTGTTCGCGCTCGCCCTGCCGGGTGGCGCCGGACAACTCGCTGTCTTCTCCTACAACGAAAATTGGCGCCAGATGACACATGAAGGCTCGCTCGATGCGACCGGCATGCGCTTTGCGGTGGTCGTAAGCCGCTTCAATTCGTTTATCACGGAGCGGCTACTATCGGGATCGATGGATGCACTGCGGCGCGAAGGAGCGGCCAACGAAGATATCGAGGTTGTTCGTGTCCCGGGAGCGTTTGAAATTCCCGGCGCGGCGCGGATGCTGGCGCAGACAGGGAAGTTTCATGCCATCGTCTGCATCGGATGCCTGCTGCGCGGCGATACCCTGCACTACGAAGTGATCGCAAACGAAGTCACGCGCGGTGTTGGACAGGCGGCGCAAGAAACCAGCGTGCCGATGGGTTTCGGCGTGCTGACGTGCGACACGCTCGAACAGGCAATCGATCGCGCCGGATTGAAGGCCGGCAACAAAGGATTCGAAGCGGCGCTGGCCGCCGTGGAAATGGCAAATCTGAAGAAAGCGGCGAGCGGTAAATAACAAGTTTCACGGCCGCAAGTAGTGGGCTTTCGCGGCTGCTGTCTGTTAAGAGGCTGCCTCCAGGGATTGTTCTTATGGGTACAAGAAGAAAGTCGCGCGAACTCGCGTTGCAGATGCTGTTTCAATCCGACATGGGCAAGCAGACCTCCGAACAGGTCGAGCGTACGTTCTGGGCGGAACGCAAGGATCTCGATGAGGGAGTGCGCAGTTTTGCGCAAGATCTCTTCCGCGTAGCCACGGAGCGCGTCGAGGAGATTGACAAACTGATCGAGCGCCATGCCGAGCACTGGCGCATGGAACGCATGGCCGCAGTTGACCGCAATATTCTTCGTGCTGGAGTGGCCGAGTTTCTGGGCTTTCCCAAAACTCCCCGGCCCGTGATCATTAACGAGGCGTTGGAAATTGCCCGCCGATTTTCCAGCCCGGAGTCGGTCCAGTTCATCAATGGAGTTCTGGACAGCGTGGCTCGAGACCTGGAAGGTGCCGCTCGTGCCAAGTGAGTGCAAGTCGAAATTCTTATTCCCGTGTTAGTTTCTACAGGAAACCCTGCGATGAATTGGTCCGATGATGCAACCGAAATGATGGCCGAACTGTTGCGGCATTTGCCGGCAAGCGTTCGGGAAACCGTAGAAGAAGCGGCGGAGTCCCGTGCCGAGGCGCTGACCAGCGCCGATGGAGAGGACGAGATCGCGATGGAAACTGCCGTGCGCGCCGTAGTGGAATCTACTCCTGCGGGACAGCGAGCACGCTTGCGTGAAGCACTTACCTATCACGGAATCGATCCGGAAGACTACGAAGACTCATTCGATTCCTAGCGGCTTATACCAGGCAAGAAAAAGCCCCCGGTTTCTCGGGGGCTTTTGCATTTTTGCAGGGCGGTTACTTATCTTGTATGGCCACAATGTCCGGATTGGTAGCTGCTCCATTCGCGTCCTTCAGGCTGACGCTGGTTTGCTGCGCATCCGTGTTTTTCGTGAGGTCGATCTCGTGCACCGTACCGTCGCTTGCTCCGACAAAGTAGAACAGGCTGTCGGCTGTGACATCGCCGGTGTATGCGGCGGTCGCACTGCCCGCCAGGGCGACCGTGGTGGGCGTGTCGTTGGTTACATTCAGCACGGTAATGTTACCCGTATTGCCGGCGAGGATAGCCTTTGTGCCGTCCGGCGTCACAATCCACTGGCTGGGCGTCATCGTCGATCCCTGGCCGAGATCAACCGCCGCGCGAGTCTCTGACATCACGGGCGGACACGACTGGTCAATCTGGATGTTATTCAGCACGATCGCGTTTGGTAAATCCAGAGCAACGGCGCCGCTCGCATCCTTCAGCGCGCGAATCATCGTCGGAGCGTTGGCCAACTGCGTGTCGATCGTGGACGTCGGCTGGCAGGTTGCATGGACGATGATCGCATTTGCCTGTCCACCCGCAAAGTAGACGGCCGGTCCATTCGCCAGTACGGAAACGTCGTTCACTGGAGTGGTTGCCGAATACTTGCGCATGACCTGGGACGTCGCATCCCACACCCAATAGTTTGTAGTCCCGTTGGCGAGGAACAGATAGTGATCGTCCGGCGTGAAGCTGGCCGACGTCGGCCCGCCGGTAATGGGTGACAACCCAGCCGTGATCACGCCCTGAGTCAAATTCACGATGTAAGCGGCGTTATGTGCCGAGTCCGAGAGTACGCCGTATGTGCCGTCCGGCGAGACCGAAATGGCCTTGCCAATCACGCCGAGGGTGGTCGCGGCACTCGTCGAAGGATCGAAGACCATCGCGCCGGTGGTGGTAGCTCCCAGCAATGCCTTGGTTCCCTGGCGGTTGAACAGCATCGAGTTCGGTATCTGCGGCAGTGTAATCGCCGTTCCCGCCTTGCCACTGCTGTCAATTGGAATCAGCGTTGTGCTGCTGGTGCTGCCCGCGAACACCGTGTATCCAGCGGTCCCGGTGACGTTCCCGAGTATCGGGTTGCTGTAAATCGGGGACATGTTGACGTTGCAACTTGGCGACGAACATGCCACGGATAGCATTGCCGCGCCTGCCGTGCCAGCCGTCACCGTGGCGGTTGAAGCCGTTGTTGAACCAGCGACGGTGAACGCATAGGCGTTGTTGCTGATCCAGCTCAGTGGCGGGTTTACCAGCGTTTTTCCCTTCGAGTCGACCGCGGTAGCCTGCAGCGTGCGAGAGTCGCTTTTGACCGCCGTGAAAGGCGATGCGTTGCCACCTTGTGTAATCACGGAGAGCGAAACGATGGGGCAGGTCGTGAATGGAACTGCCGGACTATTGTTTCCGGCAATCGAGGCGTAGACACTGGTGGAGCCGGGAGCAGCGCCGGTTGCAAGACCGATCGTGGTCGAGTTGTCGAGCGCAACCACGCCGCTGTTGTAGGCGGCCCAGACGTAGGTTCCCAGGCTGTCAGCCGGCAGCGCGCAGGGCACAGTCGCACCCATCGCGGCGCACACTGTTGGATTCTTGCTGTATGCGGTCGCCGTAAGTTGTTCGGAATTGCCCGACGAGAGGCACCCGCCCGGAGGAGTGTTGACCTGCACGGCGTCCACTTTGTCGTGTACGTACACCGTAACGCTTGCCGATATCGTCCCCGACTTTACCGTCACCGTGGTGGAGCCGGCCTTGGATGCGGCCGTGCACACAATCCCGTTTGTGTCCCAGGTGCCGGCGCAAATCTGACCGCTGGCATTGACAGTCGCAAGGCTTGTATCGGCGGATGAATAGGTAAACTGCGCCAATACCGTGTTGTTGCTTTTGTCGTAAGCCGTCGCCGTCACCGATGCAACGTCGCCCTTATTCATCGAAATAGGGGACGGGGTGACCGTGATGCTCGTCGCTACGTTGGCTTGCGGGGTACCGCCGCCACATCCGCCGAGGAGGGAAACTATTATTAGCACAGGGGCCCAAATGAGGGCAACGCTTACTCGAGACTGCCGCATGTATCCTCCCCGCGCACGGAAATGCGCGGTCACGCTGGTTCGGGAAAACTTCAGTGTAGAGTGTCAACTAAATTTCGGCAAGGTGAAGCCATCCGTTGCCGAGGCTGGCCCACAACAAGAACCCGACTTTTGCGAGTTACACTCGCTTTTGCCGCCATTGGCGCGGGCGGTTAGTTCCCCGGGGAACAGAAATGCCTGCTTATCGCGGCCAACAGGCCCCAGAAAGCGATTGAGTGTATGTTATGGCCGCTGTTTTCCCGTGATTTCTGCCAGTGGTGGTTGACGCGTCCAGCATGAGTTGCTATATTTGAACGGTTCTGCGAGTCTGATCTGGCTTGCCCGTAGCAGTTCTGGCTGAGCTGTAGAGTTTTGGCCCGAGGATGCTGTTCGACCGCATCCGTTATCAGGGTTCCCTCGCTGAAACGGACCTGCGCTACCTCCCGCGCTATGCGAGAGGGTATGCAGGTCGTAACTACGATACGGAGTGCCTCCCGTTCCGACCGCAAGGTTTGGAGTTTTCGGGGTCGCAAGTCCCCGGAAATGGAGCAAGGCGCCACCGTCGTAGTTCAAATCATGGAAACCGCAAACTCCCCGCGAAATGTCAGCGTCGGGGAAGTATGGCCTGAAGAGCCCAGGGAGTTCGGGTTTGCTTGGGCCAGCCCCTGAAAAGGGTTTGAAGCGGATTTGTGCCGGCGGCGCATTGCGTTCTCTGGTTCGTCCGCGGTGCGAATGAGTGTCCTGACACGCTTTCGCGCGAATCAGGGCCGGGCCGGGTGTGCCCAGCGATTGCGAGACGGTCCCGGACGAGTTCCGGCGAATCGTAATCCCGGTGCCGATGGCGAGGACAAAGCGACAGTGCGTCGCATGTCCGAGGAAGATAAGGAGCTGCAAGAGTGCCTACGTTTAATCAGTTGGTGCGTAAGGGCCGCAAGGCGCCCCGCTACAAGACGGCCAGCCCTGCTCTGCAGGCTTGCCCGCAGAAGCGTGGAGTTTGCACGCGCGTGTACACCCAGACGCCGAAGAAGCCGAACTCGGCTCTTCGCAAGGTTGCCCGCGTCCGTTTGACGAATGGTATCGAAGTCACGACCTACATTCCGGGTGTTGGCCACAACCTGCAGGAGCACTCGATTGTGCTCATCCGCGGCGGCCGCGTGAAGGATCTCCCGGGTGTTCGTTATCACGTCATTCGCGGCACCCTGGATTCGGTTGGCGTCGCCAATCGTAAGCAGAGCCGCTCGAAGTACGGCGCCAAGCGCCCGAAGAGCTAACGGAAGTTTTTCCACCCAGCGGCACACAGGTGGCCGCTTGGGAGTACCAGGCGAGTAATTCGCCGGGAAGAGCGAGAAGGAATAGATGCCTAGAAAAGGACATATCGCAAAGCGGGAGCCGATACCGGATCCGGTTTACAACTCCACGCTTGTCAACAAGTTCGTCAACTCGATGATGTGGGACGGCAAGAAGAGCACCGCACAGGGGATCTTCTACAAGGCCATGGAAAACCTTCAGCAGAAGGGCGGCGACGAGGCCATCAAGCTGTTCAAAAAGGCCGTTGAGAACTGCAAACCGCTGCTGGAAGTGAAGACCCGTCGCGTGGGCGGCGCCAACTACCAGGTGCCGGTCGAAGTCAATCCTGATCGCCGTACTTCGCTGGCGATTCGCTGGATTCTGACTTACGCCCGCGCCCGCGCCGAAAAAGGCATGGTCGACAAGCTGACCAATGAGTTGCTGGACGCCGCCAACAGCAAGGGCGCCGCGATCAAGAAGAAGGAAGACGTTCACCGCATGGCTGAGGCTAATAAGGCCTTCGCGCATTATCGCTGGTAAGCAATTCCAGTAGAGCCATCGCGTGGCGCAGCCCGCCGGCTGCGAGCAATTTAACCGAGCGCAGGCATTTTGCCAGCGTGATGACAAAAGGAAACGGGTAGAAGTTTTGGCAAGACAGGTTCCATTACAGCGTTGCAGGAATATCGGCATCATGGCTCACATCGATGCCGGTAAGACCACGACAACGGAGCGCATCCTGTTCTACACGGGCCGCACGCACCGCATTGGCGAAGTGCATGAGGGTACCGCGACCATGGACTGGATGGCGCAGGAGCAGGAGCGCGGCATCACGATCACTTCGGCCGCCACCACCTGCACCTGGAAAGATATCCGCATCAACATCATTGACACGCCGGGTCACGTTGATTTCACCGCTGAAGTCGAACGCTCCCTGCGTGTGCTGGACGGCGCTTGCGCCGTCTTTGACGCAGTTCACGGCGTTGAGCCGCAATCGGAAACGGTGTGGCGTCAGGCCGATAAGTACGGTGTTCCGCGTATTTGCTTCATTAACAAGATGGACAAGATGGGCGCTGATTTCGATCACGCCGTCGATACCATCCGCAAGCGGCTGAATGCCAAGCCGGTTCCCATTCAGATGCCGATCGGAGCCGAAGAAAAATTCCGCGGCGCCATCGATCTGTTTGCGATGAAAGCCGTCGTCTACAACGACGAGACGATGGGTGCGCAGTACGAAGTCGAGGATATTCCGGAAGAGCTGAAGAAAAAGGCGACAGCGATGCGCCAGCTCATGCTCGAAACCATCGTGGAAAACGACGATGGCGACGAACTCATGAGTAAGTACATCAATGGCGAGGAAATTTCCGCGGAAGAGCTCAAGGCGTCGTTGCGCCGCAGCACCATTGCGATGCGCGTCTTCCCGGTAATCTGTGGGACGGCCTTCAAGAACAAGGGTGTTCAGCCCATGCTCGATGCCGTTGTCGACTTTCTGCCATCGCCGCTCGACATTCCTCCGGTCAAGGGTCTCGACCCTGATAACGGAGCAGAAGTTATTCGCAAGGCGGATGACAGCGAGCCCTTCTCGGCGCTGGCCTTCAAAATCATGACCGATTCCTTTGTCGGTCAACTGACTTTTATTCGGGTTTACTCCGGCACTCTCAAGACAGGCGACAGCGTTTACATCGTCAGCAAGCAGAGACACGAGCGTATCGGCCGCCTGCTCAAGATGCACGCCAACAAGCGCGAAGAGATCGGCGAAATTCTTGCCGGCGACATCTGTGCCTGTGTCGGATTGCGCAATATCACCACTGGCGACACCATCTGCAACGAAGCTAAGCCGATCCTTCTCGAATCCATCGAATTCCCTGAACCCGTCATCGCGGTAGCTGTGGAGCCGAAGACGAAGAGCGATCAGGAAAAGATGGGCGTGGCCTTGAGCAAGCTGGCCCAGGAAGATCCGACGTTCCGCGTGCACACCGATCCGGAGAGCAATCAGACGATCATCAGCGGCATGGGTGAACTTCACCTCGAGATCATTGTTGACCGCATGATGCGCGAATTCAACGTGCAGGCGAATGTCGGCAAGCCGCAGGTTGCCTATCGCGAGACGATCCGCAAGGAAGCCGGCGCGGAAGGCAAGTACATCCGTCAGACGGGCGGCAGTGGCCAATACGGTCACGTCAAGATCCGCATCGAGCCGAACGAGCCCGGCAAGGGCTTCGAGTTTGTCAACGATGTTGTCGGCGGCGTGGTTCCCAGGGAGTACATCAAGCCGGTCGAGCAAGGCATCAAGGAAGCGCTCGAGGGTGGCGTACTCGCCGGGTATCCGATGGTCGATATCAAGGCGACGCTTTACGACGGCAGTTACCACGAAGTCGATTCGAACGAAATGGCGTTCAAGATCGCCGGTTCGATGGCCTTCAAGGAAGCGGCCCGTAAGGCCAGCCCGGTTCTGCTTGAACCTGTAATGTCGGTGGAAGTCGTGGTTCCGGAAGAATACATGGGTACGATCATCGGCGACCTCAACAGCCGCCGTGGACGCATCGAGGGCATTGAGCATCGCGCCGGATCGCAGGTTGTGAAGGCGATGGTGCCGCTGGCCGAAATGTTCGGCTACGCGACCAATATGCGCTCGAATACGCAAGGCCGCGCGACCTTCTCCATGCACTTCTCGCGCTATGAAGAGGCGCCTCGTTCGGTCGCGGAAGAGATCGTGGCGAAGGTGCAGGGTAAGTCGGCAGGCAGGTAGGGATTGATTTTGTGGCGAGGGGAAACATTCCCGCGCCGTAGAGTTCAACGCGGGTCGTGCCCGCTATCGAATTCAGGAGCTCGCAATGGCGAAAGAGAAATTTGACCGCAGCAAGCCGCACGTAAACGTTGGGACGATTGGGCACATTGACCACGGGAAGACGACGTTGACGGCGGCGATCACGAAGGTGCTCGGCAAGCACAATCCGAACA
>JAJXZT010000054.1 GCA_021779935.1 Acidobacteriota bacterium | reverse complement strand
GTAAAATTGCGGAATTACAGGTCTGACAGCCATTGATCTCGGGCGAGAATCTAACAAAATTGAGGATGAGTCCATGCAGGGCAACTACATCGAGTGCCCGGAGCTTGCGGGCAAGACGATCCAGACATTCCGTATCCACCGGGACGCCGGAGATGGAACCAACGTCGAGATTCAACTTACAGATGGAACCAGCTTTTCCTGTGTTCTGAGCATCAAGCCCGGAGTGAATGCCTCCTTATATAGAGGAGGCGTTGGAACTCCCGAAATTCTTTTCTGTCACGAGTTCTAAGCCCGCCAAGCACCGAAAAGCAGCGCGTTATTCCTAACGTGCATAACGCGCTGCACGGAATTCATTGGACGCGGCATCGGTTCCGCCCTAACTTTGCGCCATGGCTGACCCACACGGTCAGCGGAGGTGCAAAGTGAATCGAGTCCGCCGTCTCTTCCGATCCGATGCGAGCAGCAATCGGCTACCAATTCCACCCGGCGTCCGCCGCGTACAACCCTTCCTGAAGAACACACTCTTCCCGGCCATCCGTACGGTGGCTCCCACCCTTCTTGCGCTCTCTCTGACGAGCGTTGTCCACGCCCAGGGAACGATGGACTTCTCCGGGGCGACCACGTTGATGTCAACCTTCAAAACTTTCGCCATCTATGCGGGCGCAGTCATCTGCTTCGGCGGACTGATCTTTGCCGGAATCCGCATGATGAGCGGACGTTTTCAGGACGCTATCCCAGGGCTCTTCGGCGCGCTGTTTGGCGCGGGAGTTCTCGGCTGGGGAGCGGGCTGGATTGGCAGCCTCACTGGTCAGACCATGCAGTAGGAGGCGGCCATGACCAAGCGGGGAGAACCGTTACCAATCAATCAGGCGCTTAATAGGCCACGAGCCAAACTTGGACTCGACCTCAGTGCATGGATGGCGATCGTATTCGTCTGCGTAACGGTTTTCCTCGTTGGGTTCCGCATGGTGGCGATGATCGCCTTTCCCTCGCTCGCCGTAAGTGCATGGCTGATCGTCCACAAACATCCCAAGATGTTCGAGCTTTGGGGCTTGAGCCTGAGCCAGAGGTCCTACTATGACCCGCGTAAACGCTGAGCAATTGAAATACACGCCGTGGTTCGCCAAGGCCGGGGCTGCGTGCAGCATCATCCCGATTGCACGGTTCGTCAATGACCGGATTTTCGCGCTCAAGGGCGGCGGTTACGGCTGCATGTTCTCGCTCGCCGGCATTGACGAAGAGGGATTGACCGATCAGGAACTCGAAGCACAGATGCGGTCGATTGAAGGCGCGCTGCGCGGCCTTCCCGAAGGATCGTGCCTATACCAGTACACGCGCGTCCGGTCCGGCTGCGATCTGCCAAGGAAAGCGCATTACACGACTCCCGTCACGCAGGTTTTCGTGAACGAAAGATTGGACTTTCTCGCAAAGACGGCGGCCTTCAGGCGCATTGATCTGCATTGGTGCCTGACGCTGGAAACGCCCAAGGCGGCCTTTGCGCGCAAACCCCAGGAACACGTAGCCGATACGACGAGGATGCTGGTCGATCTTGAGAAGACCGCCACGCTGCTTGAGGGGCATCTCTGCGGCTCGCTCGGACTGAAGCTGCTCGACAAGAACGCCGCTTTTCAGTTCTTCAGTTACCTCTTCAACCTCGAAGAGTGGGCCAGTCGAGACAAATTGTCCGCCGATGACGGTGTGGACCGGCAAATCGTAAAAAGTCCTGTTGCGTGGCATAGCGATCATCTCACCATAGGTCGCAGATATGTCCAGATGTTCTCGCTGAAGACTACGCCGGAGGTGTCGCGGCCCTGCCTGTTTTCCGGCCTCACGACGCTCGATTGCGACAACATCCTTTGCTCGACATGGCGACCCAAGTCCACCACCGCGGCGCGCAGCGAGATCGACGCCCAGGAAAAGTTCATCTCGTTTTTCAAAGTCGGCGTTCTGACGCGCGTGATGAGCGGACACGATTTCGCTTCGCTTGAAACCGGCGCAGGCGCACGCGCCGCCAACACGCAGGTCGATGACTTGGGCGAAGTCATCCGTTCCCTCGATAAGAAGGCACAGGGCGAATACGGGCTTCGCTTCCTTGTGGCCGCGCGCAGCGTGGACGAACTGCGCGGCATCGCGCCCGCCGTGCATCGCGTCTTCGTCGATGCGCGGGCACAGGTTATGGAGGAAACGCTTGGGAACCTGTCGGCCTTCTATGCGATGTTTCCGGGCAACCACAAGTTCAACGTATTCCCCATGTGGCTGGCGGAAGACCACCACGCGCGCCTGGCTTCGATCTTCGCTCCGAACTTGGGCCATCCGTCTTCCGAAGATCTCGACAACGAATACCTGAACATCTTCGAGACGCGCACTCGGACGCCGTTTTTTCAGGACGTGTATGTGGACGGCGTGCGCGTCATGCTCATTCTCGGGCCGACAGGATCAGGCAAAAGTGTGCATGGCAACCTGGCTATCGCCCACGAGCAGAAATATGGTGGTTTCACCTACATCTTCGACATCGGCGGCAGCTACGAGAGCGTAGTCGAACTGTACGGCGGGCGCGTGGACCGCATCGGCAAAGATGGCCCGCGCGTGAATCCCTTCGCTTTGGAACAGACCGAAGGCAACATCACCTTTCTTTATTCGTTCGTCAAGCTACTGCTGACGAACGGCGGCGCGGAACTGGAACCGGAAGACGATGACGTGATCCACAAGGCCGTGCGGGATATGTACCTGCTCGACCCGGAGAACCGCCGCCTGTCCAATCTCTTTCTGCCGAAAAAGCTGGATCGCTACCTTTCAAAGTGGGTTGGCAACGGTGTCTATCACGCCATTTTCGACAACGTGGAGGACAGCCTTTCGTTGTCCCGCCTGCAATGCTTCGACTTTCAGGGCGTGAACAACGAGCAGTACGCCGACCTGATCGAGCCGCTGATGGTGTGGCTGCTCCGCCGCATCAACGATGTTCTCTATAATCCCGCCAATCTCGGCGTTCCCAAGCACATCTTGATCGAAGAGATTTTCTCTTCGATGAAAAACCGGCAACTGCTTGAAGGCGCACTTGCCTCAATCAAGACCGTGCGTAAGAACCTGGGCGGCGTGACCATGATCGGCCAATCCGCCGAGGACCTGGGTGCGAACGCCGACAGCATCGTGAACTCCTGCACATCGTTTCTGTTTCTGAAGGATGCCACCTTTAACCGCAAACGCTATGCGGAACTGTTCAAGATGAACGAGCAACAGCTCGCTCTCTTCGAGAGCTTGCAGGACCGCGAAGGACTATATATGCGCCGTGACGGTCTGACCAAAGTTGTCCGGCTCAATCTTGACAGCCGCAGCTACGCAATCTTCTCGACCAAGCCGAAGGACCGTGTGCGCCGCACGAAGTTGATCGCCAAATACGGACTCACCGAGGGCATCGCACGCTTTGCCCAAGGCGAAATCGAGTAACCACAAACTCACCGCAGAAAGGATACAAACGCCATGAGACCCCCTTTTCCTGTCGCTATCGGCCTGGGCCTGACGCTCGCCTCCGGCTTGCTTCACGCCGCGACCGATCCCCACCCACTCCAACCCAATGCGCCGCGCACGGTTGTCGTTTCGGAAGCGGCCACGCCGCCCGAGGTACGCGCAGGGCTGCTTCAGTCCACGCTCATCGTGCTTCCCGCCGAAGAGAAGGTCGCGAACGTCTTTGCCGGCGACACGGTGAACTGGATCTTTGACGGCGGCCACGTCGCATCGCGCTTCATCAGCGTGAAGCCGAAGACGGCAAATGCAGCCACGGACATTCACATCGTCTCCGATCATGGCAACGAGTACACGCTTGAGTTGCGCGAGGTATCGAATGACCCTGATTTGCACTTCGATTCCAAGGTTTTCATCAATCCCGGCGACCAGGCTGCAAAAGACCGTCTGGCGCAGCTTCCCGTATTTGTGCCTGCGGCGGAACTGGATAAGGCAAAACAGGAAACTGCTGCCGCGAAGGCCGCTCAGGCCGCGGAACTCAAAGCCGAACAGACCAAGGCCGAGCAGTATCGCAGCGAGTATCCGGGTTCCTTGCACTTCGATTACACGTGGGACGAGAAAAAGGGCAAAGAACTCGGACTCCAGCAAATCTGGCGGGACGACAAGTTCACTTATCTGCGCGGCGTTTTCCAGGAAACCCCCGCGCTTTACGAACTGAAAGACAAAAAAGGCTCGCTCATCAACTTCGATTTTAACGGAGGCCTTTACACCGTTCCCAAGCAGTTGGAGCACGGATATCTCGCCATCGGCAAGCAGAAGGTTGAATTCCATCGCGAGGGAGGCACGAAGTAGCCATGACCGAGCAGATTCCCAATACGCCCGCAACAATCCCCGAACAGCCGGAGGCGAAACCTCCACTGCACAAGGGTATGCCTGTAGTCATCGCCCTTGTGGCGATCCTCGCCTTGCTCGGTATCGCCAACGTGACGAGTCTGCTGCGCGGCAACAAGAAGATGGCTCCGGCAAGTTCCTTGCCGATGCGCCCTGTTTCACCAAATGCGCAGCAGGTATCGAGCTTCGAGGCCCAGCAGCAGTTGCAGGCCAAGCGCGACGCCGAGGAGCGCGAACGTCAGCAGCAATTGGTTGCTGCGATGCAACAACTTCAGGCCACCGAAGGCGCTCCCGGTCCCGAGTACGCCAATGCTGCGTCGATGACCGCGGCGCAGAGGGATGCGATTTATAGTGGCAGTCCGAATGCGCCGCAGCATACCTCAAATACCTCCGAAGCCCAAGCCGAAGCCAAACAGCGGGCTCTGGCGCGGGAGAAGCAGAAACAGGACGCCATCAACAGCGGGACAGTCGCGATTGATTTTGCGCACACGGGAGAGACGGCGACGGCTCCGCCGACGACTACAGTGCTTGCGGAACGTGAGGAAGCGCGCCCTGCCGCGAAGACCGAAGAAGCCGCCACTGGCGGAGCACCACCGCAAAAGGCTGTAAATGCTGCGGCATCGCCGGACCAGCCAATCAAGACAAACACCGGTGCCGATCCGATGAGTTCCTATTCCTTCGATCAGTACCAGGGCCGTCTCTATCGGATCTTCGAGGGTACTGTTCTTGAGGGTATTGTTACCAACCACATCGACGGCGGTTTCAGCGGGCCAATCCTGGTCATGCTGACCACCGACTATTACTCGCACGATCATCAGCAGTTGCTCATGCCGCAGGGCACGCGCCTGATCGGTACGGTGCAGAGCGTCGGCAACGCCGAGCAGCGCAAGATGTTCGTCACCTTCCACCGCGCGGTATGCCCGGACGGCTTTTCGCTCGATTTCGATAAGTACATCGGGCTCGACCCACTCGGAACTACCGGCCTCGCCACCAAAGTGAATCACGGGTATCTGATGGCCTTCGGTGCGGCAGCGGCCATAGGTGGCCTTGGCGGCCTGGCCCAGATCGGCAATAACAGCAGCATCCTTGACCCTTCGACGCAGATTCGCAACGGCATCTCCGAGCAGACGGCTGCCGAAGGCGAACAAGTGTTGAATCACTTTCTCAACCGTCTGCCGGTTATCACACTCAAGGAAGGGTCGCGGGCCCGCGTGTACGTGGGTCGCGACATTCTCATTCCATCCTACGCGGAACACCGCATGGACCCCACGCTGTGAAGAGAGGAACAGGGTGATGAGCATATCAAGCGATCGATACAACCACTTGCTCAATAAAGCCAGGAGCGCCAAGCGCGGCGGTCACGATGCCTGGGCCGTGCAGTCAACCGGCGAAAAGGTCGCCGTCGCGCTTGCCCTCAACCACGCCGACTGGCTCTCCGAGTACGACTACACTCTCGCAGAAGCCATCGAGCGTGCCGGCCAAGAGTGGGTCGCCATCATTCCGCAGGTTGCCCGCCAGCTTGCCGAAGAGGACGCATGATGAACCATCTCATGAATCGCCGTCGGCTCCTCATCAATGCCGCGCTGGTTGCGCTGGCGCTTCTCGTCCTCGC
>JAJXZT010000016.1 GCA_021779935.1 Acidobacteriota bacterium | reverse complement strand
TTCGCCTGGATGCACAACTACCGCAGACTTGTTACCCGATGGGAATACCACATCGAGAACTTCCTCGGCTTCGTCCACCTCGCCTGTCTCCTCATGCTTCTCAAACATTTATGAGACCGCTTCTAGTCATCGCCGGACTGTTGCTGTGGCTCGCAGCGAAGATCATCGGCGCAAGCAGTGGCAGTCCGCGCGGGACGGTTCCGACAATCGCACGTGTTGCATACCCCGGATCTGAAGGGACATCTTGCCGCCGCGATGGATTTACGGGACCGTATGTCGAGCGATTCGACGAGCACGGCAACAAGATTGGAGAAAGTCGCGTCGTGCAAGGCTTCACCGGTCCATACGTCGAACACAGAGACCGTCAGGGCAACAAAGTCGGGGAGAGCCGCGATATGGACGGCTTTGCTGGACCTTACACCGAGCACCGGGATAGAGACGGAAACAAGACCGGAGAGAGTCGTGATAGAGACGGCTTTACTGGACCTTACACCGAGCATCGCGACAAGGAAGGTAGCAAGATTGGAGAAAGCCGAGAACGAGACGGATTCACAGGGCCATACGTCAAACACACCAAGCCGTGAAAACCGCCCCAATCCCAACGACATTGCAAAAAAGAAGGGCCGCGTTGCCGCGGCCCAAAATTTTTCCGATTCTCCGTTTTTTGGATTCTCGGATCAGAAGTTGATGTCGAACTGTTCCTGGTGGAGGAGCGCGTCGCTCTTCACGAGGATCGGACGGCTGATGAGCTCTTCGAGTTCCTGGAGCCACTTGCCGTTGCCCGCCTTGAGTTCCTTGGCGACCTCCGGGTTGACGCGCAGGGTGATGTCCTTGGCCTCGATGTGGCGGCGGACCTTGCGCATCTCCGAGTAGATCTCGTTGCAGACGGTGGAGACGGACTTGACGAAGCCGGTGGACGTGCAATATGGACACGGGCTGCCAAGCGTGCGCTCCAGCGACTGCTTGACGCGCTTGCGGGTGATGGCCACCAGTCCGAAATCGTTGAACTGGAGAACCTTCGACGGAGCGCGATCGGCCTTGAGCGCCTCTTCGAGCGTCTGCATCACCTTCTGGCGATTGCGGCGCTCGTCCATGTCGATGAAGTCGATGACGATGATGCCGCCGAGATCGCGCACGCGGATCTGGCGGACAATCTCCTTCACCGCATCGCAGTTGGTCTTGACGATGGTGTCCTCAAGGCGCTGCGTCTTGCCGACGTACTTGCCGGTGTTGATGTCGATGGCGACAAGCGCTTCCGTCTGGTTGATGACGATGTAGCCGCCGCTCTTGAGCCAGACCTTGGACTTGAGCGACTTGTTGATCTCTTCCTGCACGCCGAACTGCTCGAAGAGCGGCACGTCCTTGGTGTAGAGCTTGATGCGCCGGACGAGGTTGGGCTGGAAGCGGGAGGCGAAGCGCACGGTGCGCTCGTACTCCTGTTCGTTGTCCACCCAGATCTGCGAGAAGTCGCTGGTGACCTGGTCGCGCAGGATGCGCTCGACAAGGTTGAGATCGTGGTAGATGAGCGCGGGAGACTTGCCCTTCTCGGCGCGTTCGCGGATCTCGTGCCAGAGGTGCTTGAGGAAGCGGATGTCGGCGCGAAGCTCATCTTCCTTGATGTTGGCGGCGGCGGTGCGAACGATGAATCCGCCGTGTCCGTTTTCGCGCTCACTGGCGACAATGCGCTTGAGGCGCTGGCGCTCTTCCTCGGAGTTGATCTTGCGCGAGACGCCAATGTGATTGACGGTCGGCATGTAGACGAGGAAGCGTCCGGGCAGCGCGATGTGACTGGTGATGCGGGCGCCCTTCTTGTTGATAGGCTCCTTGGCAATCTGGACGAGAATCTCCTGCCCTTCCTTGAGCAGGTCACTGATCATCGGGATCTGGCGCGGTTCGCGGCGAACCCGCATGCCGCCTCGTCCGGGGCGGCCACCACGGCCACGGTCACGATCACGCTCGCGGCCACGCGGACGGCGCTCAAAGCTGGGACGGGACGCGGGGCGCTCGTAGCCGGGAGCGGCAGGCTCGGCCTGACCGTTTTCGATTTCCGCTTCCTCCGCCTCTTCCTCTTCCTCAACTTCTTCTCCGGCGACCATTTCGGACTCTTCAAACTCGTCGCCGTTGTACTCGTACTCCGACTGATCGAGCTCGCGCTCTTCATCGGACTCGCGAACGGCTTCGCCAAGAAGACCGGCAACAGCGCCGAGACGCGAGGCAAAATCGTCAGCGGGGTCGAGCGGTTCCTCCTCCATGTCGTGGAGGTGATAGCCGTTGAAGTGATCGGTGATGGCCGGCATGTCGACCTCCTCCTCGTCGATCTCTTCGTGTTCAACGTATCCGCCCTCAAGGGTGTAGCTGCCGGCCTGATGGGTGGGCGCGTCGTCGTCGTGATCCTCGACGAGCGCAGCTTCAGGAGCAGGCGACGCGGAGGGCTCGGATGGTGCAACCTCTTCGACAGGTTCAACGGCGTTTCCGCCGAAGACACTGGCGATATTCATGCGTTCGAAGCGCTCCTGTTCGGCGGCGGAAGGCTTGGGAGCTTCCGGTTGCGCGGCAGGAGGCTGCGGCTCGGAGGGATACTCGGTCTCCTCGACCATCTCCTCTTCGTCTACTTCTTCCACTTCCTCCGATGGGGAGGGAGCTTCGAAGGGAGCGGTCCATTCGGGTCCACGGACAGAAGCACTGGCCTCGGTCGGCTCGGATTCGTGCTGCTCGGGCTCCTTCACGAGTTGAGGCTCGCCAAGAGAGATGCCGGGAAGAGTGGAGGTGGACTCGACGATGGGCGCCCCGGCGGGCTTATCGAACATTTCAGCTTCGCCACCGTTGCTGACCGTGCTGGTGTCGCCGGTGGAGATGGGAGCGATGTTGCGATACTTGGAAAGCGACTCGCCGGGAAGAACGATGGGCTGATAGTTGGACGGCAACGGCGTGTCGTCACGTTCACGAGGCGCACGGTCATGACGCTCGTCGCGGTCACGTCCGCGTCCGCGATCGCGGCCACGGTCGCCACGGCCACCGCGTCCGAAACGTTCTCCGCGTCCGCCGCGCTCGCCGCGATCATGGCGCTCTTCGCGATGCTCGACGGGAGCCTCGGGACGAGGTTCGCCGGGCTTGCGGTTGTACTTGGAAATTGATTCGCCGGGAAGAAGGATGGGAGCGTAGTCGCTAGGGGGAGCGGAGTGCTCGACGGGAGAATGCTCGACGACTTCCGCGACTTCGGCGGAGACCGCCAGTTCGGCTTCTTCAAGCGCGCCAGTGTCTTCCGGTTCGGACTCGGCGGCGGGAGCTTCCTCGCCTTCCGAGGCTTGCTGAGCGGGCGGGACGATGCGTTCGCGTCCGCCACGGCGGCCACGACGGCGACGGCGTCCGCGCCAACGGCGGGCACCCTCTTCGTCGGTGGGAGCGGGAGCAGAGGTCTCGGCGGATTCTTCGCCGTTGGATTCCTCCGCTTCGTTTTCAAACTCGTCTTCGTCGACGGCTTCGGCGGGCTGGTTCTGAAGAACGAAACCGTTGGCCTGGGCGACTTGCTGCCCGGTAACTTTCACATCGCCGAACTCCTCGTCTTCCTCTTCCTGCAAGTCGAGGAAGTCGGAGACATAGAGGAAGGCATCGCGCTCGAGGCCGATGTCGACGAAAGCAGATTGCATGCCGGGAAGCACGCGAGTGACCCGGCCCTTGTAGATGGAACCAGCCAGGGTGTATTCGTTTTCACGCTCGAAATACACCTCTGCGAGCTGGTCGTCTTCCACCAATGCCACCTTGGTTTCATGGGGCGTAGAAGAAACGTACAGTTCTTTATTCATTGTTGCTCCGGGCCCGATTGGGTTGTCCGGCGGCTTCAGGGCCGCGGGAGACCTTCACGGGCTTCGCCGGATGACGGGATGGGAATGGACGGGATGGAAGTTCGGAGAAAGCGGGCATCGCGAGAAGGTCTCGCGAAGCCTCCGGCGGCTGGCACGCTTCGCAGAGTTCGGGAAGCGTCCTGCGGGCGCCGGCGCTGTGGTAACAACACCGGCTTGTTGCGTACATCAATCCGCCGATCCGAAATGGATACGGACGGGAAAGAGCTCGCAACCTCTAAAAAAATCTTCTTCACCGGAAATCCGGCGTTGCTCCAACGGGGTTTGTGACCGCTCTCTTTCACTCCGGACGGCACTTGCCGCCGGATGTCGCGAACCTCGAATCGTCACGATTCGAACATCAGGTCCGTAACGTGTGGAATGGGGCCGTTACCCGCCCCGCAGGCAACGCTTCAACTTCAATCCTGTCCGGCCCATAATCCCCTCTGGCCGGCGAGTACCCTCTGACGCGAGGGCGAACGTTCTATAGAGTTACTGATCTCCGGGCACCAATGCCCGGGCTGGAACCTTGCCGTACGGGGGCGACCCTACTTTCTGTGCCAGGCGCTACCCACCGCAGATGGTCAATTCACGAACCGTCGCATACGGACATTCATTACGATGCCCAGCGCCAGGAACATGAAGAGAACTGATGAACCACCATAGCTCATCAGGGGAAGGGGGATGCCGGTTACCGGCATAAATCCCACAACCATGCCCACATTGACCAGAATGTGGAACGCAAGCACGCCGGCCACGCCCATTATGATGAATGTACCTGCCCGGTCGGGTGCCGTTTGTGCGTTTTGAATCAAACGCATCAACACCAAGAAGTATAACAACAATAAGACCACAGCGCCTACGAATCCGTGCTCCTCGGCCCAGGCGGCGAATATGAAGTCAGTATGGGGAACGGGGAGGAACTGTCCCTGGGTCTGGGTACCCTTAAAGGCGCCCTTGCCGGTGAGACCGCCCGATCCGACGGCGACGAGCGACTGGATGACCTGATACCCGGCGCCCTTGGCGTCAGCCTCGGGAGAAACCAGGGTTTCAAGACGCTGCTTCTGATAAGGCTTTAAGCCGTAATGCCAGATTACCGGCATGAGCACACCGGCAATCAGAACCATGATGATGCCGTGGCGGATCTTCATGCCACCAAGGAAGAGAGCGATGACGGCGATAGGGACATAGGTAAGAGCTGTGCCGAGATCAGGCTGCTTCATGACCAGCAACATGGGGACGACAACGATCATTCCCGCTTTGACCAGTTCCCGGAACGGAAGCTCGCGGTCCTGGTATTCCGAGAAGTACTTGGCCATCGTCAGGATAAGAATGAGTTTGACCCACTCGGACGGCTGGAAGTGAAAGAAGTGGAAGTCTATCCAGCGGCGCGCTCCGAGATAGCTGCGACCGAAGATGAGCACGGCAATAAGCGAAATAATCGAAACAATGTACATCCAGTAGACATTTTCAAGCAGCGCCTGGTAGCTGACGAGACTCATGAGGAACATGATTCCGATGCCGGCGAATATCCAGTAGATCTGCTTGATCTGGATACCATCGAAGCGTGTCTGGCGCGTGGCGCTATAGATCTCGGTGACGCCAAGGGCGCAGATGATGAGCACGAAAATGAGCAGCACCCAATCGAAGTCGCGGTAATTGACGTAGCGGCTCATGGCTGCGGGCTCCTCACTGGATCGGGAAGCACGGCGAGAATATCAGGCACGTAGCGGTGCGAGGTGGAGGGCGAAGGTTGCGGAGCCGGATGTGACCGGAAATTGGGCCGATTATCCTTCGCAAAAGCTCCCATGCCGGGCGCGGTCAGAGCCGCGTGGAAACGGCGAGAAACCGGGATATCGAAACGCGCGACGCGGAAGTCGTTGGCTGAATTCGTGCTCCAGAGGCCGGTCATCTCAACATGGCCGGAGGTTCCCGGGCGGAATGGCGGCGAGGAGCGGGAGATTGGCGATTCGCCGGGAGTGGCTAGATCGGGCGGAAGCGTGCCGGCAGTCTTGACACCGAGGCTGCGCTGCTTCTCGACATAAGCCTTGATGACCTGGGCGGCAAGGCGCGCGGCAAGATCACCGTGTTCTCCGCCCTGGTAGAGGACAGCCACGATGATGTTGGGATCGCGGCGCGGAGTAAATCCGACGAACCAGCCGTTGTCCTTGTACTCGGACTTATTGGCGGCGCGAGCCTTAAAAGCGTTGGAAACGATTTGCGCGGAACCCGTCTTGCCCGCGAAGTCGATGCCTTCCAGATGAGAGCCAGCCGCGGTACCGCCGGGGTTGGGCACCTGCGCCATGGCATCGGTGATGACATCCCACCCCTGTGGATCAATGGGAACGTCAGTGACTTGCGTGTAGGAAGACGGCTTGTATTGCGGCGGCAGTTCGCTGGGGAAGGCAACGTGTGGACGAACCAGCTTGCCATCCATGGCAATGGCGCCGATGGCGCGCACCAGTTGCACGGGAGTGGTGGCGACGGCGCCCTGTCCGATACCAACCGAAATGGTTTCACCGGGAAACCAGCGCTGCTTGAAGTTACGAATCTTCCACTCTTCGCTGGGCATGACACCGCTGACTTCGTTCGGCAGGTCGATGCCGGTCTTCTGCCCGAGTCCGAATTCGGTGGCGTACTTGGCGATGCGTTCGATGCCGAGCTTCTGGGCGAGCGTGTAGAAGTAGACATCGCAGGATTGTGCGATGGCACGGGGGAGAGTGATGGTGCCGTGGCCGCCCTTCCTCCAGCACTTGAAGTAGCGTCCGTAGAAATCGGCGCCGCCGTTGCAATGGACGGTGAGATCCTGCGCGATGCCTGACTGCCATCCGGCGACGGACATAATGATCTTGAAGACGGAGCCGGGCGGCAATTGCGCCTGGATGGCCTTGTCGAGCAGCGGCTTGCCGGGATCGTTGATGATGGCGCTCCAATCCTTGGGCGAGATGCGCACGGCAAACATATTCGGGTCGAAGGTGGGACGGCTGACCAAGGCAAGAATCTCGCCGGTATGCGGATCCATGGCGATGATGGCGCCTTCCTTGTCGCCAAGCGCTTCTTCAGCGGCAATCTGGAGATCGATGTCGACGGTGAGCTTGAGCGTCTTGCCGGGAACGGCAGGCTGGTCGCTGAGTTCGCCGACTTCCTTGCCGCGGCTGTTGACGAGAACCCGGCGCGAGCCGTTTTGGCCCATGAGCAGATCGTTGTACTCGGCCTCGACACCGGACTGTCCGACGATATCGCCGGGATTGTAGAGATCGTAGCGAGGCCGGTTGAGCATGTCTTCGCTGATCTCGCCGACGTAGCCGATGAGGTTCGCCATGAAACCGTCCTTGGGATAGAGGCGGCGATGAACGGTGATGGTGTCGAGCTCGGGATACTCGTTCTTGTGGGCTTCGATGAAAGCCAGTTCGTCGGGCGTGATGTCGTACTTGATATAGATGGGTTGATATCCGGGAGCGGCGGAGGCGCGGCGGACCTGCTGCTTGAGGTCGTTGGGATCGAGATGAAGCCCGGCGGCGATGGCATCGAGCGTCGCGTTGCTGATGGGTCCCTGGTTGCGCAGGAGCAGCGCGGAAAACGAGGGATAGTTATCGACAATGATGCGGCCATAGCGGTCGAGGATTTTTCCGCGCGGCGCGAGGATAGGTACTTCCTTGATGCGATTCTGCTGCGCGAGGTTCTGATAGTACCCGCTGCGCATCACCTGCAGACGCCAGAGTCCGAAGGCGAGCAGCAAAAAAATGGCAAGAATGCCGTATTGAATAACCGTGATTCGAATTTGGGGAACTTTGTCTTCGCGCCCGAACATTACTTCACTTTTGCCTGGGGAAACCCGGCGAAGTGCGACCGGGTCGACCGGAGATTACGCCATCCGTGACTCTCGCGATCTGCCTAATTTTAGCGCGTGCAAGAGGACGGCGGCCGACTAAATCCGTACCCAAACGTGCCTCGTGCCCCACTCCGGTCACGTTCTCTGTTTGAACCGGTCCAGCCCGGCGAAGAGGACAACGGCGAGCAGCGAGTTCGCGAGCGCCAGTCCGAGATCGTGACCCCAATGCCATGCGGGACTTTCCCCCATCATGCCGCGCAGGGCGTAGCAGATCATCTGGTGAACGATGTAAAAGGCGTACGTCATCAGGAATCGCGAGCCGGGGTTGTCGACATCGAGCTTGACACCGATGGACGACGCCAGGTAGCCGATGCAGGTTTTGGCAATGCCAAAGAGTCCGATGGGCTGGTGCGAGAGGGCATCCTGAAAAATGCCGATGGCGGCGCCAGTGGAAAGGCCGGTGATCGGATTGCGGCGCGAGATTCCGAAAAAGATAGTGACCAACAGTGGCAGGTCAAAGGCCCGGAAAAAATAGACGTGCACCGGGACGAAAGCCTGAAGAAAGAGCGCCAGCAGCGGGACGCCAATCGCAACCGGCCACGAAAACCGGTAGACCTCAACCTGCTCGCGCGATGTGTAGGTAAGGTTCACGGCCGTGGCTCCTGTGGCGGTGTGGACTGGGTCGCGGGTGACTTGGGCTTGACGACCGGCGGATTCGGTTTGGACTTGGTGACGCCAGTGGCCGGTGGCTTCGTCTGCGGTTGCGTTGCCGGGGGCTTCGCCTGCGGTTGCGCGGCTCCGGGAGCAGGAGGCGTGGCCGGGGCTTCACCGACGACGGGCGATGCAGCGGGCTGCTTCTGCTGCGGCACGGACGGCAGACGCTGGGCAAGAATATCCGCGGCGCGAATCGGGCCAAGGTCCGTAGTGTCCGGCGATTTGTCCACCACCTGGGTGATGACGAGCACTTCCTCAAGACTGTCGAGTGCGGCAGCCGGCTTGACAGGAATGTTCAAGTAAAGATCGCGGCCGGGACCAACGGAAACAACCTTGCCGATGGGAAGGCCCTTGGGATATATCTGGTCGCCGCCGCTGGTGATGACGTTCTCGCCGACTTCCACCTTTTCGTCGGACATGATGTAGTCGAGGTGAGGTTGTCCGGTGGGTGAACCCTTGAGGATTCCCATCAGGCGCGACTTCTCGAGGATGGCGCCAACACCACTCTGCGGGTCGGTGATCTCAAGAACCTGCGAGGTAGTGGGATAAACGGTGAGGATCTTGCCGACAATTCCATCCGGAGTGATGACAGCCATGTCCGGGCGGATACCGTCGTTGGAGCCACGATCGATATAAACGATGCGCGACTGCTCGGTGCCGGAAGTTCCGATGACCTGCGCGGCGACGGTTTGGGCGATGTACTGCTCCTTGAACGCGAGCAAGGCCTGGATGCGGCGGGCTTGGTTGGCATCCTCCTGCAAGCGCACCTGCTGGATGCGCATCTGGTCGATCTGCTGCTTGAGTTGCTCATTCTGCTGGCGGACGCCGCGAAGGTAGAGGTAATTCGACCAGAGGTGCCGCACCCAATCCTGGGTGTGCACGAATCCCTTCTCCAGGGGAGTAATGGCGGCGACGGCCCAGTAGCGCACAAGACGAACAGAGCCGCGGTCGGTCTGCGTCTTGATCTGCGTGGCCAGGCCGAGCAACTGTGCAAACAAGACGGCCGCTAGGACTGTCGCATTCTTGTGCCGGCCGAAGAAGGATTCCATAAAAACAGTTTCGAGTTTCAGGTTTCGAGAGAAAAAAGATGTCGCGAGTCGCTAGTCTCGAGTCGCGGGAAAATCGCCTCTGCCATTCCGAGCGCGGAATTCAGCGCCTGCCACGCATGCTCCCGAAACTCGAAACTGGAGGCTCGAAACTTCTGCTGCCTACTCGATCGAAATCTTGCGCAACAATTTGAAGTCGGACAGCATTTTCCCGGTGCCAAGGACGACGCTGGCAAGCGGATCGTCGGCGATGGAGACCGGAAGGCCGGTTTCCTCGCGGATGCGCTTGTCGAGATTCTTGAGCAGCGCGCCACCGCCGGTGAGCACGATGCCTCGGTCGCTGATATCGGCCGAAAGCTCGGGGGGCGTGCGCTCGAGTGCGACGCGAATCGCATTCATAATTGTCGATACACATTCACCGAGCGACTCGCGGATTTCGCTGTCATCGACGGTGATGGTCTTGGGGACGCCCTCGATGAGGTTGCGGCCCTTGATCTCCATGGTGAGCGGCTTGTCGAGCGGATAGGCGGAGCCGATTTCAATCTTGATCTGCTCGGCGGTGCGCTCGCCGATGAGCAGGTTGTACTTGCGCTTGAGGTAATTCATGATGGCCTCGTCCATCTGGTTGCCGGCCATGCGGACGGAGCGCGAGTAGACGATGCCGCTGAGCGAGATGACGGCGATATCCGTGGTGCCGCCGCCGATATCGACAACCATGTTGCCGCTGGGCTCGGTGATGGGCAAACCCGCACCGATGGCGGCCACCATGGCCTGCTCGACGAGATGAACTTCGCTGGCCTTGGCGCGATAGGCGGAATCCATGACGGCGCGCTTTTCCACCTGGGTGATTTCCGAAGGCACGCCGATGACAATGCGAGGATGCACGAGCATCTTGCGGTTGTGCGCCTTCTGGATGAAATAGTTCAGCATCTTTTCGGTGACCTTGAAGTCGGCGATGACGCCATCCTTCATCGGCTTGATGGCGACGATGTTGCCCGGCGTTCGCCCGAGCATCTCCTTGGCTTCCTTGCCCACGGCTTCAACTTCGCCGGTGTTCTTGTTGATGGCCACGATGGATGGTTCGTTGACGACAATGCCTTTGCCCTTCGCGTAGACGAGCGTGTTCGCCGTGCCGAGATCAATGGCCAGGTCACTGGAGAACATGCTGAACAACGAACGCAGGTTGGCAAACCGGTTAGCGCGGGAATGGAATCCGTTGGATGACATTGCTGAACAATCTCTTTCAATAAAACTTTTGAACTGGAACCTGTAATCTCTAACACGCAACGAAAACGCCGTTGCCCCGAACCCTCACGTGCGGCGCCGATGCGCGCG
Organism: Acidobacteriota bacterium; assembly: GCA_021779935.1. Lineage (GTDB taxonomy): Bacteria > Acidobacteriota > Terriglobia > Terriglobales > Acidobacteriaceae > JAJXZT01. The sequence continues at coordinate 276,905 of JAJXZT010000016.1, read as the reverse complement.
GCATCGAAAACCGTCATCATGATGCGGAAATCTCCGAGGTGTTGCCGGTAGGAGCCGGGAATCGCCGGCAGCGTCAGGCCGTGCGGAAGGACCGCTGACAAACACGCCACTGACTTCGCGGACTCCGAGCGCCGAAACGCCCGGAACAAACACACGCTCTCCTACCATCTTACTACTGGATCACGATCTTTCTCTGCTGCGTATTCACGGCGCCGCGAGAATTCTGCGCGGTGACGGTAATAACGTTCTCCCCGGAAGGGAGCGGCGGCGTCAGATAGATGAACGATCCGTCGGAGTTAACCGCCGGCACCTCCTGCCCGTTGACCATGACCCGGGCGTTGGGTTCGGTCTTGCCGCGAACCTCAATCACGTGGCCGTGCTGCACGAAGTTTCCCAGCGTCAGGGGCAGCACGACCTTCTCCGCACCCTTGGAAATGACCGTAAAGCGATTGCGCTCGCTCTCGACCGAAGTTTTGCCGGTCGCATTCATGGCCTGAACCGACCAATAGTAAGCACCATCGTCGAGCTGGGTATTCAGGTCGGGATCCTTCGTCTTGCTGTCGAGAACGGTGCTGGAAAAATAAGGATTCCGCGAGATACGCACGCGGTAGGCCACGGCCTGGGACACAGGGGTCCAGGACAACTGCACGGTGGCGCCCTGGCCGGCGGTAAAGATCGGGGCCATGTTGGGCGGGCCAATCAGGGTTGGCGGGCCAAGCTCCTTGGTCTTGGTCATGGTGGTGGAGTCATTTTTGAAGCTCACCATCTCGTAGTCGCCAAGACGAAGGGTTTCGGTTCCGCGGGTAACTTCGCCGGAGCCCTTCTTTATAAGGATCTGGTGCTGGTCAGCACGGGGATCGTTCACAACCTGGGCGGAGCTTTCCGGCGAGAGCGAAGCCGTGGCTCCGGCGACCACCACCTGCGAGCGCGAACCCTGCGAGAAGGTGGCAGTGGAGAGATCGACGGTTCCGGTAGTGACCTGAACGGCGACCTGGGTCTGCTGATTGGTGTTGACCGAGTTGTCCTCGATGACGATGAGCGAATCCTGCTTGACGGTGTAACTGGTGCCGTCGGCAAAAACTATCTTGGCGAGGCCCTCGGAGGTGGTTTGAATAACGTCGCCGCGATCGAGCGGGAGATTGTAGTCGGCGTTGATCCAGGTGTTGGCGGAAGCCTTCTTGACCTTGACGGCGCCTTCAATGTTGGTGAAGTGCGCCTGTTGCGGGCCAACGGGCGAATTCTTGTGGGCGACGCTGGGAGAGGTGATGCCAAGCTTGGCGGCAACACTGAGCAGCGCATCGCCGAAGCTTCCGGCAGCGGACTTGATGGCCGCGGGGAAAAGGAGGTAGAGAACAAAGCAGACCACGAGGATGAGAACTGCGACCACACCGGCGATCGAGCGGTACCTGATCGTCGTCCACGAGATTTGCAGTCCTTCTTTGCGCTTTGCAGCCAAAAGGGCCCACCTAATCTATAGAAGGTAATTTCAGGAAGTTACCATAACGCAGAAGAATCATACGCGGGAACAGCAAATTACAAGCAGGGGGGCACCTGAATTCGCACCCCCCGCTCCCGAATTGTGCCCAGTTCCCTGTACGAAAGGTCAGTGTACGGAAGGACTGCCGATTGCCGATTGCTGATTGAGGATTGGGGAAAACGCAGGATCAAGCCATCTTCAGTATGGCGCTGCGCCGGGTGGCGATACGAGGCGTGGCAGTAACAGCCAGTCCGCAACGCCGGGCAAGGGCCAGGCTGTGGTCGAAGGATTCCCGGCTGACATGAAACGACGGCTCTGAGAAAAGCACGGCGCCCGAGGGCTTGAGCGTGGCGGCGACCTCGGCAAAGAGCTTCTCCGGGTCGGGGACTTCGTGGACGACGTAGAAGAGCAGGACGACATCGACCGCCCCGGCAAGATCGTCCAGCGCCAGGGAGTTCGCCTCGCACAAGCGGGTTTCGATGCGCGGGGCAACTCCAGCGGCGGCGGCACGCTGCTTCAGGCCGTCCAACATGCCCTGCTGGACATCGACGCACACCACGCGGCCAGCGACCCCCACGAGCCGTGCCGCCGGGATACTGAAGAACCCCATGCCGGGGCCAACTTCCAGCACGGTCATTCCGGGCGCGACGTAGGGGGCGAGGACGCGTTCGGGGTTCTGCATGAGTCGCCGGATGGGGCTGGCGAGGAAGTATCCGACCCAGACAGGGCAAAGTCTATGTGCCATGACAATCCTTTCCGCATGGTGACAAAAGACCGCGGGACCAGTTTATCGCTTGAGGTACTGCTCGAACGAGGCCTTTCCTTCGGCGGCGGTTGAAGCGGAGAAAACGTGTGCGCTCGGGCACGAGGAGTTCCGTCGCGTCGACTTTTGTTCCGAGACAAAAGATATGACAATAGCGGCATGAATGGGACGGATTCCCTGTGGAAGAAGTCGTTTGCGGGACTGACGCTGTTTCTGGTCATACTGGGAGCGTCGCTGTTTTTGCCCGCGCGGTCGTTGCACTATTGGCAGGCGTGGGTTTTCTTGGGAGTGTTTTCGGTGGCCAACACGATCATCACCGTCTATTTCCTGAAAAAAGATCCGGCACTGATTGAGCGCCGTCTACAGGCGGGGCCGAGGGCAGAAAAAGAAAAAAGCCAGAAGATCATTCAGGCGTTCGCAAGCATCTTTTTCATCGAACTGATCCTCTTCCCCGGGATCGATCATCGCTTCGGCTGGTCGCATCTTCCTGTGTACATGGTGTTGGCGGGTGACGCCCTGGTGGCGATTGGACTGTCCATCGTGTTTCGCGTTTTCAAGGAGAACAGCTACACGTCCTCAATCATCGAGGTCGGCAAGGGACAGCAAGTAATCTCCACGGGGCCTTATCGCATAATCCGTCACCCGATGTATGCAGGGGCGCTGCTGATGCTGTTCGGAATTCCGCTCGGGCTTGGGTCGGCATGGGGACTGTTGCTTTTCATTCCGCTGATGGCCGCCATTGTCTGGCGACTCATCAATGAGGAACGATACTTATCAATAAATCTCGCAGGGTACATTGAGTATTGTGCGAAGACACGCTATCGGCTGATTCCCCGGATTTTTTAGTGCCCGTCGCAATTTGCCTTGCCCCAACCGAAAAACTCACGAACTCATCACAAGCGATCGCGGTTGCATGTACTTGCCGTCCCCCATCGTAAACACGTAGCATTGAGAGTTTTCACATTGGCGGAGGCACTGAACAATGGCATCAACTGAGCACGCAACTACTACGGGAAAGGCTTCGACGAAGCCTAAGGTTTATCGCAATTTTATCGACGGCGAGTGGGTGGAGGCTTCCACGGGAGAGACGTTCGAGAACGTCAACCCGGCCGACACGCGCGACATCGTGGGCATTTTCCAGAAGTCCGGCAAGAAGGACGTGGACGCCGCAGTGGAGGCGGCCAAGCGGGCCTATGCCAAGTGGCGGCTGGTTCCGGCGCCCCGGCGGGCGGAGATCATCTACAAGGCCACGGCCATCCTGGAGCAGCGCAAGGAAGCCTACTCGCAGGACATGACGCGCGAGATGGGCAAGGTCATCAAGGAAACGCGCGGCGACACGCAGGAAGCCATCGACACCGGCTACTACATGGCGGGCGAGGGGCGCAGGATGTTCGGTCACACGACGCCGAGCGAGTTGCCGAACAAGTTCGCTATGTGCGTGAGGCAGCCGCTGGGAGTGTGCGGCATGATTACGCCGTGGAACTTCCCGATGGCGATTCCGTCGTGGAAGCTCTTCCCCGCCCTGATTGCGGGCAACACGGCCGTCATCAAGCCGGCACAGGATACGCCGCTGTCGGTCTTCAACTTCGTTTCGGCCCTCACCGACGCGGGCGTGCCGAAGGGCGTGGTCAACATCGTCACCGGGTTCGGGTCGATGGTGGGAACGCCGCTGACGGAGCATCCGGACGTAAGGGCGATTTCGCTGACCGGATCGTCGGAGGTTGGGCGGATTGTGGGCGCGGCGTGCGCGCAGAGCTTCAAGCGCTGCTCGCTGGAACTGGGCGGCAAGAACCCGATGATCGTGCTGGATGACGCGAACCTGGAACTGGCGCTGGAAGGCGCGTTGTGGGGCGCGTTCGGCACGACCGGACAACGCTGCACGGCGACGAGCCGCATCATCATCCAGAAGGGCGTCTACCGGAAGTTCCTCGACGAGCTGGTGGCGCGGGCGAAGAAGCTGAAGATCGGCAACGGACTGGACGAGTCGGTGGACATGGGGCCGGCGGTGAACAAGAAGCAGATGGAGACGGACCTGGAGTACATCGCGATTGGCCAGAAGGAAGGCGCGAAGATGCTGTGCGGCGGGCACCGCTTGGACAAGGGCGAGCACGCGCATGGCTGGTTCCTGGAGCCGACTGTATTTGCCGATGTGGATGCAAAGATGCGGATTGCGCAGGAAGAAATCTTCGGGCCGGTGGTGTCGTGCATTCCGTGCAACGACCTGGACCACGCGGTGGAAATCGCAAACGGCGTGGCCTACGGGCTGTCGTCGGCGCTCTACACGAAGGACGTGAACCGGGCGTTCAAGGCGATACGCGACCTGGAGGCGGGGATCACGTACATCAACGCTCCGACGATTGGAGCCGAGGTGCACCTGCCATTCGGTGGCGTGAAGCAGACGGGCAACGGCCATCGCGAAGGCGGGATCGGGGCGTTCGACTTCTACACGGAGTGGAAGGCGATTTACGTGGACTACTCGGACCGTCTGCAAAAAGCGCAGATCGACCGCCCGGAGTAAGCGATAATAAGCAGGCCCCGGAAATGGCCGGGGCCGGGCTTTACAGACAGACAAGGAACCGTGATCATGCCTACGAAACAAGCCTACGAGATTCAGCCGGCGGCGCGCATGGAGAACGTGCGCTATGCGATCCGCGACCTGGCGGTGCTAGCCGACGAGGTAGCTCGCAAGGGAAACAAAATTCTCTACCTCAACATCGGCGATCCGTGTAAATACGACTTCCCCACGCCTCCGCACCTGATTGAGGCCGTCCACAAGGCAATGCGCGACGGGTACAACGGATACGCGGATTCGCTGGGCATACGGCCGGCGCTGGAAGCGATCCGCGGCGAAGCGGAACTGAACGGCTTCCAGAACATACAGAGCGTGTTCATCGGCATCGGCAGCGGAGAGGTGATTGACTCGTGCCTGACGTCGCTGGTGAATCCGGGCGACAACGTGCTGACGCCGAGCCCGGAGTATCCGCTGTATTCGGCAGTGCTGGCGAAGCTGGGAGCAACTCCGAACACCTACGCGCTGAACGAAGACAACGACTGGCAGCCGGACGTGGAAGAGATGGCGCTGAAGATCAATGACCGGACACGCGCCATTCTGCTGATCAATCCGAACAATCCGACAGGCGCGGTATTCTCACGCAAGACTCTGGAAGCGGTGGTGGAGCTGGCGCGGCGTCACAACGTGATGATCCTGGCGGACGAGATCTACGACAAGCTGATCTTTGACGGAGAACGGCGGCATATCTCAATCGCCACTTTAGCGCCAGATATTCCGATCATGACATTCAACGGACTGTCGAAGTCGTACCTGGTGCCGGGATGGAGAATCGGGTGGGCGATTGCGACGGGACCGAGAGAAGTGCTTGCACCGTACCTGGAATCGACGCACAAACTGCTGCGCGCGAGACTGTCGGCGCCGCATCCGTTCCAGTACGCCATACAGCCCGCGCTGGAAGGCCCGCAGGACCACCTGAAAGTGGTGCGCGAAAAGCTGCGCCGCCGCTGCGAAGTGACGGCAGCGTGGGCCGCAAAGACTCCACGGGTGAAGCTGGTGGCCCCCAAGGGCGCGTTCTATGCGCATCCCTCGCTGGACATCCCCGAGGACGACCTGACCTTCGTGAAGGAACTGCTGATGCAGAAACACGTGCTGGTGGTACACGGCTCGGGCTTCGGGCAGAAACCTGGCACGAAGCATATGCGCATCGTCTTCCTGCCGCAGGAAGACGTGCTGGGTGCGGCGTACGAAAAGATCACGGAGTTCATCCGCGAACGCTACTAGCAATCGGGTTTGCCCGGACGGCACAGCTTCGGCTGTGCCGTTACCATTTGCACTCACGCGGGGCCGCGAGAGACTTACGGCGGTTACCTTTCCTAATCGGCCGTGGTCTGTTTTAATCAAATACACATGGCAATGGTCGATATTCACTCACATATTCTTCCCAACGTCGATGACGGTTCGAATTCATGGGAGACGACGGAAGCCATGTGCCGTATCGCGTTCGAAGACGGCATCCGGCACATGGTGGCGACGCCGCACGCCAACTTCGACTACTACTACGATCGCGACGGACACCAGGCACTGCTGGAAGAATTACGCGCACGCATGCCGGAAATGCAGTTCAGCCTGGGCTGCGATTTCCATCTTTCCTACGACAACATCGAAGACGCGCTGAAACATCCGCGCAAGTACACGATCGGCCATACGCGGTACCTGCTGGTGGAGTTCAGCGACTACGGAATTTCGCGACAGATGCCGGAGGTGCTCTACTCGCTGCACCTGGCGGGAATGCGCACGATCATTACCCATCCCGAACGCAACGTCGTGATGCAGCGCGATCCTGAGATCGTGAAGAGCATGGCGGAGATGGGCTGCATCATCCAGATCACGGCAAATTCGTTGACGGGATTCTGGGGAAAAGCGCCACAAAAACTCTGCGAGAGTTTCCTGAAGCAAGGCATTGTAGGAGTGATTGCAAGTGACGCGCATAGCACGAAGCGGCGCGTGCCAGTGCTGTCGGAAGCTTGCGCGGCGGCAGCGAAAATTGTGGGCGAAGAAAAAGCCCGCGCAATGGTGGAAAGCACCCCGCTGGCAATTGTGAAGGACGAACCGATCGATTGAACGATTCCCGGTGGAACCTGCTGCATTAACTTCGATTTTCCTCCAGGGGTTGGAAGACAGCAGTTGCATGGGTTATAAAGTGTTCAATCGCTACAAACCCATAGCCATCCGTGGAGGGGCTCATTTCCGAAAAACCTAAATCGCCCCTCACCAGCGGATCGAGTGAGCGGGAGTCGATTTTGCGTCCGGCAAACACCGGCGGCACGGGCGGGAGCGTCCACCGCGAGGTTTTGCTGCGTCTCCCCGTACCGGCATTCCTTTTGGCTAACTCAACGCTGGCGATCCTGGAGTGCAGCACCGCCGCGCGAGACAAGTACACATTGGGAGAACGCGAGCAGGCTGACGGCGGATTTCTGCATCTGCACGTCGAGGATGATCGCGAGGCCGCTCAGCGGGCGCTGCGAGGCGGCAACGCTGAGTATGTGGCAACGTTGCTGGCGAAGGATGGGACCCAACACAAGGCAACGGTACGCGCACGGCCGCTGGAAGTGGATGGCACGCCCTGCCTGCTGGCTACGGTGGAAATAGCCGCCGGACAGGAGCTCTCGACGAGCGACGGGCTGCGAATCCTCAGCATGCGCGCGCCGATTGTTCTGTGGACCACGGATACGGCATTGCGCTTTCTGAGTTCGACAGGAGCGGGACTGACGAATATTCCCGGCGGCAGCGTGGTGGGCAGCACGCTCTTCGAATTCTTCCAGACTAACGACCCCGAACACCACGCCATCGCGGCACACAGGCGGGCGCTGTCGGGTGAATCCGTCGATTATGAATATTCCCACTACGGCCGCGTCTTCGACAGCCACGTGGAACCGCTGCGGGACCCGCATGGCAACATCATTGGCGCGATCGGCACGGCGATGGACCTGACGGAGCGCAATCTGGCGGAAGCAATCCTGGCAGCCAGCGAAGAGCGCCATCGCGAACTGATCGAGAATGCAACCGACATCATCTACTCGCACGACTTGCAGGGAAACTTCATTTCCGCGTCGCCGTCCGTGGCTACGGTTACCGGTTACAGCCAGGCGGAAGCGTTGAAGCTGAATATTGCGGACGTGGTGGCGCCGGAGTATATGCCGCCGGTACGGCAAACGATTGAGCTGCTGGTCCGAGGCGAGGCGGCTTCCCCGTTTGAAATCGAGATCATCAAGCGCGGAGGAGACCGGGTACCACTGGAAATCAGCGCACGACCGATCATGCGCAACGGCGCACCGGTTGGAATCCAGGGAATCGCACGCGACATCTCCGAGCGCAAACGCGCGGAGCTGGCGGTACGCGAGAGCGAAGGAAAGTTTCGTGCTGTGGCGGAGACGACCGCATCGGGAATCTTCATCTACCAGAATGACCGGCACGTGTACGTGAATGGAGCATACGAGGGGATTACAGGATACTCGGCGGACGAACTGGCGGCGATGAGCATCCACGACCTGGTGCATCCCGACCACCGGGAATCGGTAAAGGAACGGGCCGCGGCAAGACTGCGGGGAGAATCGATGCCTTCGCGCTACGAGGTCCTGGTCCGGGCAAAACAGGGAGGAGGGCGCTGGCTGGACTTCACGGCGGCGCTGATCACCTATCGGGGCGAACCGGCAATCCTGGGCACGGCATTCGACGTCACGGCGCGCAAGCGGGCGGAACAGATGCAGGCTGCGCTGTATCGCATCGCGGATCTTTCCAGTTCAGGACAGGAATTGGAAGAACTCTATCCGGCACTGCACGGCATTGTGGGCGAACTGATGGACGCGCGGAATTTCTACGTCGCGCTGCTGGACGACGAGACACAGACAATTCACTTCCCTTATTTCGTGGACGAAGAAGACCCGGAGCCGCCGCCGCCGGCCGAACGCTCGCGCGGGCTGACCGACTACGTGTTGCGCACAGGGAAACCCCTGTTCGCCGATCCGCAGGTATTCGATGAACTGGTGGCGGCAGGAGAAGTGGCGCTGGTGGGAGCGCCGTCGATTGACTGGATCGGAGTTCCACTGAAGTCGGGCGAGAAAACGTTCGGCGTGCTGACGGTGCAGAGCTACTCGGAGAAGATCCGTTACGGCCAGGAAGACAAGGAAATCCTGCAATTCGTTTCGCAGCAGGTGGCGCGGGCAATTGAACACCGGCGCAACCAGGATGCGTTGCGACGGTCGGAGGCGCGCTACCGGTCGCAGGTGCAGAGCGCGGTATATGGAATCTACCGCTCAAGCCGCGAAGGACAGTTTCTCGACGTCAACCCGGCGCTGGTAAGGATGCTGGGGTATGGCTCACCCGAAGAATTGTTGTCCATCAATATGGTTCGCGACCTGTATGCCGAACCGGGAGATCGCGAGCGCATTATTGCGCACGTGGGCAACGCGCCGCAGATCGAGGGCATTGAAACCCGCTGGAAACGCAAGGATGGACGCGTCATCACGGTACGGCTGAGCGGAAGGTGCATTCGCTACCCGGGCGAGCTGACGAGCTTCGAGATGATCGTGGAAGACACGACCGAGCGGCGGCAACTGGAAGAACAACTGCTGCACTCGCAGAAGATGGAGGCCATCGGACGCCTGGCGGGCGGCGTGGCGCACGACTTCAACAACCTGTTGACGGTCATCCGCGGCTACAGCGACCTGATGCTGAACGACCTGCAAGCGTCACACTCGATGCGCCAGGAAATCGAGGAGATCAGGCGGGCCGCGGACCGTGCCTCCGACCTGACGAAACAACTGCTGGCTTTCAGCCGGCGACAGGTGATGGAACCGAAGGTGCTCGACCTCAACGTGATCGTCCACAACATGGACCTGTTGCTGCGAAGGTTGCTGGGCGAAGATGTGGAATTGCGCGTGGTGCTGGATGACAAGCTGGGCAAAGTAAAAGCCGATCCGGGCCAGATCGAACAGGTGATCATGAACCTGGCGGTGAACGCGCGCGATGCCATGCCAACGGGCGGTCTGCTGACGATAGAAACGCGCAACATGGAACTGGACGACGAATTCGCGCGAGAACACGCGCTGCCACGGGGCGGCGAATATGCCCTGCTGAGCGTGAGCGACTCGGGCAGCGGCATGGACGCCGAAACGCTCTCCCATATTTTCGAGCCATTCTTCACGACAAAGGAACTCGGCAAGGGGACGGGGCTTGGGCTTTCGACGGTCTATGGCATCGTGCGGCAAAGTGGCGGGCTGGTATGGGTTTACAGTGAACCGGGACAGGGATCGTGCTTCAAGGTTTATCTGCCGATCGTTCACGGTGCGGTGGAGCCGGCGCCTGCAAGGCCGACGCAATCGCCAACGTTCGCGGGAACGGAAACAGTCCTGCTGGTGGAAGATGAGGACGGGGTTCGAGCGCTGGTCCGGGAGGTACTGCAGCGGAAGGGATACCGCGTGCTGGAAGCGAACAGCGGAGCCGAGGCGATGCGCATCTGCGGCGACTACGAGGACCCCATCCACTTGCTGATCACGGACATCGTGCTGGACCAAATGTCTGGACGCGACATTGCGCGCAAGGTGACAAGCGAACGGCCCAAGACGAAAGTCCTCTATATATCGGGATACACCGAGGAAGCAATCATCCACCATGGCGTGCTCGACCCGGGAACAGCCTTCCTGCAAAAACCATTCACTCCCGCCGCACTGGCGCGCAGGGTATACGAAATCCTGCATCCCCCCGAATAAGAAAACGCGACCCGCAGGCCGCGCGAAAAGTCAGCGAACGGTGAAGCTCAGTGCGACTCGGCTCCGCCGGGAATGTCCGTCTCCACCCCAAGTTGATTGGGGGATACGATGGCGGCGCTGTTGGGGTTAAGCAGGCCGTCGTGGCTGGGGCCAAGACCAAGCTTGATGAGCGCTCGCGAATCGGGAACATACTTGGTCTGCCAGCCGTTATCGCCCTGGAACCTGGCTAGCGCCTGCTTGGTCTTCGCATCCCACACGCCGCTGGGCTGGCCGTCGAGATAATGCTCGCGAATCAGGGCCGATTGAATCTCCCGCGCACGGTCCGGAGTAATTTCCTGCTGGCCACGCACCCGGCGCACGGGCTTCCGGCGCCAACGGACGGTGCGCTTGCTGACGGCCTTCCGGTGCGCGGCGGCGGCCTTGGGCCGGGCAGAAGATTTAACAACGTGGTGAACCGGGGTGCGCCGGACGGCACGCTTCACCGGACGCTTTTTGACGGGATGCGTCTGGGCGAGCAAGAGAGGGACGAGCAGAAAAAGCGAGAAACACACGCCCAAAACGCGCTTAAAGGAAGCAGCCGACCTCAATACAACACCTCTCGGATTGGGTTCCGCCCACCCTTCCAGCGGCAAAGGCAACCGCGGCGGGGTATGGGGGACGGGCAATAATAACGAACAATCTCCAATCCCAGGCGAACCCGGCCCGGGACTAAACCTACAGCGGCCAGCGCCGGACATCCGAAGAAGTCCGGCGCTGGTCAGGAGACTGTAAGTGTATTACGGGAGGGTGCCCGAAACAAAGTACGTTCCGGTATCCTTGCCGGCACCATGCGGCCTAATCAGGAATACGACCGGATCGCCGCTCTTTAGTTTGGATTGAATGCTCTCAAAAGCATTGACATCCGGCACGGGTTGGCGGTTGATCTCGAGAATGACATCCCCGCGACCAAGCCCTATGTCGTCCGCAAATCCGCCGGGGCGAACCCTGGTCACTGCAACGCCCTTGCCTTTCGGCAGGTTCAACTGATCGGCTTCGTCGGGCGTGATGTTCCTGACCGAGATGCCGAACTTGTTCGACGTGGGCTGCGCTCCGCTGCCTTCACCCTCACCCATGCCAAGCTGCGCACCGAAGAGTTTCTCGCGATCGGCGAGAGTAACGGTGGCTTCTTCCGGCTTACCATTGCGGGTGTAGGAAATCCGGACCTTGGTGTCCGGCTTGCGGCTGGCAATCTCAGCGGCGAGTTCGTCGCCACTCTTGACGGGCTTGCCGTCGACAGCCGTGATGGCATCGCCGGTCTTGAGGCCTGCGGCAGCCGCGGGGCCACCCGCGACTACGCTGGAAACAATGACGCCATTCCCGTAGATCTTGGCGAGCGCCGGGTTGGGTTCCGCCTGGAACTCAATGCCGAGCGAACCGCGCGATACCTTGTGATCGGGCGAGCTGATGATCTGGTTATAGATCGAGAGCACCGTGTTGGAGGGCATGGCGAAACCGATGCCCTGGTATCCGGACGACTGGGTGTAGATGGCGGTGTTGATGCCGATCACCTGGCCGGACATGTTGACGAGTGGACCGCCGGAGTTGCCGGGATTGATGGCGGCATCCGTCTGGATGAACGACTGGAACTGGCGTCCGGGAATGATGTTGTTGCGTTCCGTGGCTGAGATGATGCCGGCCGTAACGGTCTCGTTGAGGCCGAACGGGCTGCCAATGGCAAGCACCCAGTCGCCAACCTGCATCGCGTCGGAGTCGCCAAGCTTGGCGGCGGGGAGCGGGTGGTCGACGTCGATCTTGAGAACCGCGAGATCGGTTTCCTTATCGGAGCCAACGACCGTGGCCTTGTAGGTCACGCTCGGCGGATCGCCCATAAGATTGACGCGAATTTTGTCGGCATGATCAATCACGTGAAAGTTGGTGATGATGTAGCCCTTGGGATCGACGATGACGCCGGAACCGAGAGAGCGCTGCTTCATTCCCTCGGGATTGGCCGGGCCCATATCGGGGCCCTGTCCGCCGAAGAATTTGTTCATGAAGTCCTGGAACGGATTGTTCTCATTGTCGCCGCCCTGGCCGCTGCCGCCGCTGTTCGGCTTGATAATCGACTCGGTGTTGATGTTGACGACGGACGGCTCCAGCTTCTTGGCGATCTGCGCAAAAGTGCTGGACATCTGCTGCGGCGTCGACATCTGCAAAAGCGCCGCATCGGAAGTGTCGATGGTTTTGCCCTTCACGCTGTAGGAAACGACCGAGCCTATCAGGATGCCCAGCGCCAGCGTGACCATCACGACAAACGTGGATGCAAAACGTGATTTACCGTTCAAACGTTGCAAAAATCCACCCTCACTCAGGGGGTTCATAGATTGCCCTCCAGCCAAATACCTTGATTTAGATTATAGAACCCGGTTACGTGCGTCCTCACCCAGAAGCACCTCCGCGATTTGGGCCGCCGCAGAGCAGGATGCAAATTACGAATGTCTGGGTTGTGCGGAAATACTCTCACTTGTCAATCTCTTCTCCGGTGATTAGACGCATACTTCGCGCATCTCGTTACCAACTCAAATGCAGAATCATGCCACCACCGACGTGCCTCAGCGGGCTTCTGCCGCCAGTTCCGCTTCCGGATGCTGCACCGTTCCAAGAAGTTCGCTGACCAGAACTCCCGCCAGAATGAGCACCGCACCGGCACCCCCTCGCCAGCCAAGACGTTCGCCGAGGACCACATAAGACGTCACACCGGCAAAAACCGGTTCCAGCGAAAAGATCAACGCAGTGTGAGTGGGCGGCGTGAACTGCTGCGCCCAGCCCTGAACGGCGAACGCAACCACCGTCCCCAGCAAGGCCGTAACGCCAAGCGCCCAAAAGACCTGAACACTCCAGGTGATGTGCGCCGGGCGTTCCAAAACGGGCACGCTGATCACCATCCAGACAGCGCAAGTGATGAGTTGCACGGCAACGATTTGTCCATACGGAAAACGTTGCGTGGCCCGTCCGACAAAGATGATCTGGAAGGCGAACATCACGGCACAGCCAAGAGTCATCAGATCCCCTGTGTTGATGCCGCCAAGGGACATGCCCGCACCACCCGCAGGCACCGTCATGAGATATAACCCGATAAAGGCCGCAATGACTCCCATCAATGTCCATCGATTTACATGACGCCGCCAGAAGAGCGCGAGCAGCACGGGCACCAGCACCACGGAGATGCCGGTAAGGAACGCGGACTTGGAAGGAGTGGTGAGCCGGAGACCGGCGGTCTGGAATTCGTAACCCGCCCAGAGAAATGTGCCAATGACAATGCCGCTGAGAACCGCGCCGCGCGTCATGCGCGCGAACTCGCGGCGGAATATAACCGCCAGCAGCGCCGCGGCAATCACCATGCGCACGGCATTGAAGAGCAGCGGCGTGACGAGCGAGAGAGCGTCCTTGATGACGACGAAGGTCGCACCCCAGACAAACGTCACGAAGACAAGCAGAATGTGGGCCTTGAGAGAACGAGACACAGGACTAAAGGTAACAGGCGAGAAGGGATCGGAAAATCGGAGAATCGGAAAAAGGAAAAGCGATCATTATTATTTCTTCCGATTTTCCGATTCAACTTTTTCCGATTTCCCGATTACTTCGCCTCGTAGACTGTCTTGCCGCCGAGGACTGTACGCAGAACCTTTGTGCCGAGGATCTCCGCCGGAGGAATCTTCGTCAGGTCGCGGTCAAGCACGACCATGTCAGCCAGCATTCCCGGCAGCAACATTCCCTTCTGATGCTCCATGAACTCGGCGTAGGCGGAACCGGTGGTGTAGGCGGCAAGCGCTTCGTCGATGGTCAGGCTTTGCTCCGGGTAATAACTCTTCGTCCCGGCGGTGTTCATGCGGGTGACCGCCGCATATACACCGGGGTAAGGCGAAATCGGTTCGACTGGAAAATCCGTGCCGAAGGCGAGCCGCACGCCGGCGTTAAGGAACGAGCGCCACGGGTAGGAATACTTTGCGCGCTCAGGACCAATGCGTGACTCCGCCCAGTTCATGTCGGTCAACAGATGGTTGGGCTGCACCGAGGCGATAACGCCAAGTTTCGCGAACTCGGCCGGTTGCTCTGGTGTGATCACCTGGCAATGCTCGATGCGAAAGCGGCGCGAATCCTGATATTCACGGAGCGCCTGCTCAGGCAAGAGGTTGGGATGCTCGCCCCGGAAGCGCTTCAGGCCCGAGGCTTCAGCGACGGCAAAGGCATCGAGCGCCATCTGCGCGGCGCGGTCGCCGATGGCGTGGAAGCCCATCTGGAAGCCGGCGGCTTCGCGCTCGATGGCCATCTGGTTCAGCTTTGCCTGGTCGAAGCGCGGCAGTCCGCTGTTTGTCGGATCGTCCGAGTAGGGTTTGAGCAGCGCGGCGGTGCGCGAACCGAGCGAGCCATCCATGAAGCCCTTGAGCATCGTCGTGTGCAGCATCAAGTCGTTTGCCGGATGATGCGCGCGATACGCCAACTCCTCTTTCAGCGGATCGATGAACGGAATCCACTCGGCGACACGGACGGTGAGCTTACCTTCGCGTTCCATCTGCTCGTAGACGAGGAAGTCGTCATAGGTCGAGAAGTCCTGCACGCTGGTGATGCCCGACTGCGTGGCATCGGCAGTCGCCAACTCCAAGGCCTTGCGGCGCTTCTCAGGCGACGGCGGAGGAATCCTGGAATAAACCATCTGCATGGCCGCGTCTTCGCGGATGATGCCGGTCGGTTCGCCCTTGGCGTCGTGGTCGATCTCTGCACCCTGCGGATCTTTGGTGTCGCGCGTGATGCCTGCAATCTTCAGCGCGAGTGAGTTCGCCACGGCGATGTGGCCGTCGACGCGTCCAAAGATCGCCGGGTGATCCCCGGTAATGGCATCGAGGTCCTGGCGCGTGGGCAGACGGCGGTCGGTCCACTTGGTGTGATCCCAGCCGTCACCGACGATCCACTCTCCGGGAGGCGTGGTTTTCACGCGCTCGGCGATGCGTTGCAGCATGTCCTCGAGCGACGTAGTGCCGATGAGGTCGACGTTCAGTTGCTCGGCACCCGCCGCGGCAAGATGAACATGCGCGTCGTTGAAACCCGGCATGGTGAAGCTGCCGTGGAGATCGACGACCTCGGTCTGCGCGCCCTTGAAGCGGTGCGTGATATCGGCCACTTCGCCGATGGCCACGATGCGGCCGTCGCACACGGCGATGGCTGCGTCCTTCATGTGGAGCGCGGGAGCCTTGACGCCCTTGGCCATCTCGGCCATGACGGCAGCTTGCGTGGCGCGCGGGAAATTGCCGATTGCCTCGCGCAATGCCGGCTCGGTCGCGGGCAGCGGAGTGTAAAGGCTGGCATTGATAAAAATAACTTCGGCTGGGGCGGTCTCTGACTTGGTCTGCGCGCTCATGATGGTTGCAATGGACAGCAGGGCAAGGGCTGCGAATTTCATGGTTCGTTGACTCCGGCGAGTGCCAGGATGACAAGCAGGATGCGCTTGAGTGCACGATCGCGTCCGGCGGGATCATACCACTCATGCAGAGTATGGGCTCCGCCGCCGGTCCCTCCGGCGCCGATGGCGGCTGCGTCAATCCCCAGCGAGAGCGGAATATTCGCATCTGTCGATGCACGGTGGATGTGGGAGCGGATACCGATTTGTTCATCGACGGCGCGCAGAACCGCCATGATGGGAGCGTCAGAACGCAACTCGGCGGCGGGGCGGTTGCCGACAACCTCGACGGAGAGAGTAAGTTTCTTCTTCGACTCGCGGGCCTCGCGCTGCGTCTCGGCAACGGCGGCGGCAACGGTTTCGCGGAGATCGTCTTCGAGGCGGTCGATCTCGGATGTGGCGGCGGAACGCACGTCGACGCGCATTGCCGCCGACTCCGGAATCGTATTCACCGAGGTGCCGCCCTCGATGGTACCGATATTGAGCGTCGTCTTGGGATCGAGCGGGAGTTCGAGTTCACCCAGCGCAGCGATGGCGCGCGCAAGGGCGACGATGGGATTGGGAGCGCCGAAGTCGCTCCACGAGTGGCCGCCCGGACCGGAGACGCGAACTTCGAAGCGGCGACTGCCGAGCGCTTGCGCCACGATCGTATCCACGCCGGCGCCATCCAGCACCAGAACCTGCGAGATACGGCTGCGCCAGTGCTCCTGCGCAAAGACGTAACGGAAGCCGCGCAGGTCGCCCTCGCCCTCTTCCCCTACGTTGGCGAGAAACAGCACGGGCGTCTTCAGTTGAAACCCGCAGTAACGCAGGACGGATGCAACCGACCAGAGAGCGGTAAGCCCAGCCCCGTTGTCGGAGATTCCGGGGCCGAAGAGGCGGTTGTACTCGCGCTTGACCTGGATCTGAACGTCGGGAGGAAAGACCGTATCGAGATGCGCGCTTACGGCAAGCAAAGGCGCGTCGGGATTGGCCCCGGGATAGACGGCAAAGACATTGCCGAGATCGTCCTGTTCGACGGGGAGAAACCCGAGCTTGCGCAACTCCTCGCGATACCAGTCGCTGCGATCCTGCTCGTGGAAGGGCGGAGCGGGAACGGACGTGAGCCGCATCTGGAAGTCGGCAATCTCACGATCGTGCGCGCGGAACCAGGCGAAGGCATCGTGGACACGGCGGAGAGACGCCAGGCGCGTGACCTCACGCTGCGTGGCGATAGGAGATACCTGTCCGCTCTCGAGTTCCGGCGACATACTTTATTAGCTTCCCGAAAACCACTCCAACGATGCAGACATGCTACACGATAACGATGGAATTTCGACGCGGAGTTCGCGGGTGTTCGGGATACAAAACCAAAATCGCAGTCGTGGAAGGCACGCACCCACCCTGGCTCCACTCTGGCGGTGCCAAGGCGGGGGGCCGGACTATTGCTTTTCTTCTTTCGCAGGCACGGTGAGGCCGAAGTCGGAGATGCGTCCGAGGCCGGCGACGTTGTGTGTCTTCTCCTGCGCATTCGGCAGGTAGAGAGTGCGGCAGTATTCGCAGCGATAGACCTCGGCGTTCTTGCCCCAGGCGGATTCAAGATCGCCGCATTCGCGCTCAATGGCGTCGGTGGAGTAATACCAGCGCTTGAGATGTCCGGCGCACATCTTGGCCTTTTCGTTGAGCTCGTTGCAGGAGCGCTGGCCGGATTTCTTGACCTTCACCTTGTGATTGGCGAACTGTTGGGGAGCAAGTTGTTCCTCTGGAGTCATGTTCTGTTCCGTCGTGGGGGTAGCCAAAGTAGAACCTCATGTGCCGGCAATTTTGTCCGGCATCGGGAATATCAGAGAGAATTGTAGCCAATCGCGACAAATCGCGCCGTGACGTAAGTCTCACCATAGTCGCGTGAATTACCCATTCATAACCGGCGGCGGAAGAGCGAACCGGCCGAGCGCAGACCTCCAGCAAGCCGCGTGCTGAGCTTCCGCGAGAAGAGGAAGTCGACAAATCCCCCCATCTGCGAGGCGAACGCACCGCCGTAGCCGTACCACCAGAGCTGCTTCCAGTGCGGCAGCATATCCACGTCGACATACCGGGGTTGCAGCATCTCGCGCATACCGAGTACGCCGTGGGTGCGTCCAATGCCGCTGGACTTGAAACCACCGTGCGGCGCTTCGCTGATGCCGAAACCGGTGACCGCGTCGTTGACCATGACGCAACCGGCACGAATTCGGCGGGCAATAGATTCGCCATGATGACGGCTGCGGCTCCAGACGCTGGCGGCAAGCCCAAACTCGGAGTCATTGGCCAGGGCCACGGCTTCGTCGTCGGTGGAAAATGGGATGACGGGCAACACCGGGCCAAAGGTTTCTTCGCGCATGATGCGCATCTGCGGCGTAACTCCGGTGAGCAGCGTTGGCGCGTAGAAGTTCGGGCCGAGCTCGGGCAGGCGGCAGCCTCCGCAGACGACGGTTGCGCCGGAGGCGACAGCATCCGCTACCTGGCCGGCGACGATCTCCAACTGGCGCTGCGAAATCAGCGGACCGATGTCGCCGTCGCGGACGGCAACCCGCAGCGTCTGCATCTTGCGCGCGCATTCGGAGACGAACCGGTCAAAGAGCGAACGGTGTACGTAACAGCGCTCGACGGAGATGCAGGTCTGGCCGCAATTCATCAGCGATCCCCAGACGGCTCCACTGGAAGCGACATCGACGTTTGCGTCTTCGAGGACGATCATCGGGTCCTTGCCGCCGAGTTCGAGAACCACCGGTATGAGCCGCTGCGCGGCAGCTACGGCGACACGCCTGCCGGTGGCAACACTTCCGGTAAAGATCAACTTGTCGATGCCGCTCTCAAGCAGCGCGGCACCGGTGGGGCCTTCGCCGAGGACGACCTGGAAGACATCGCGTGGAACACCGGCGTCATAGAGAAGGTCGCGCAGCAGCAAGGTGGAGTTCGGCGTCAATTCGCTGGGCTTGAGGACTACCGCGTTACCAAGCACCAGCGCGGCGAGAGAGTCTGTGGCGGGAATAGAGAAGGGGTAATTCCACGGGGAAATGATGCCGACGACCCCAACGGGTTCCCAAAGCAGGCGTCCACGCTTGGTCTTCAAGGCAGGGTTGGCGTGCGGGACGTTCTCTTCGCGCAGAACGCGCGCGGCGTTGGCGGCACAAAACTTCACCGCGTCCAGCACGACGAGTATCTCGCTGGTGAGCGCTTCGACCGCGGGCTTGCCGGCTTCGGCGGAGATGGTTTCCGCCACCTGCTGCTTGCGCTCCACCAATAGCTGCTGGAAGCGGCGGAGCGCCTCGACGCGGCGATGGAGCGGAAGCGCCGACCACGATGGCTGGGCAAAATGCGCGCGTTCAACGGCGTGCCGGACTTCGCCGGGCGTGGCGGAAGGATACTCGCCCAGCAGCTCGCCGGTGGCCGGATTGATATTTGCAAATACGGGACGCGACTGCGCTGCTTCGATTGGCATAGGGCGTTTGATTCACCCCCACGGATGAAGTTGCAACTTCCTACTAGTAGTCCACGCTGACCAGGTAGAGCCCTTCGGCCGGAGCGGTGGCTCCCGCGGCGGAGCGGTCCCGGGCCTCAAGAATACGCGGGATATCTGCCGGGGCAAGCGTTCCTTTTCCGGCCAGCAAAAAAGTACCTACCAGGTTGCGCACCATGTGGTGAAGGAATCCATTGCCATGCACGGTATAGACAAGCTCTTCGCCATCGCGTCGCCACTCGGACTGGTGAATGGTGCGGATGTTGGTGGCGTGCTTGACCATCAACTCCGAGCCCTCCGCAAGCGGCGTGGCGGAGCGCTGCTCGCGGTCGGGATCCACGGCGGCAAACGAAGTGAAATCGTGTTCGCCGAGAACATATCCGGCTGCAAGCGTCATTGCGTCTTCGTCCAGCGGGTAGGGGTAGTGCGTGACGTATCGCCAGAGGAACGGGGGAACAATGCCGCCACGGAAAATGCGATAGCGATAAGTCTTGCCGCGCGCGGAGTGACGGGCGTGAAAATCCCCGTCTGCGAGCTCGACGGCGAGAATGCGAATGGATGGCGGAAGACGGTCGTTTAAAACGATCTTCAGCTTCTCTTCAGGGATTGGCGAGTAGGTAGTAAATGTCGCAACTTGTGCAAGTGCGTGGACGCCCGTGTCGGTTCTACCGGACCCCTGGGGCAGTACCTTTTCGCCCGTCACCCGTCCAATTACTTCGGCCAGGGTTCCCTGCACCGTTGGAAGGCCGGGTTGAACCTGCCATCCGTGGAACTCGGAGCCGTCGTAAGCGATCGTTAATTTTAAGTTGCGCTGCAATTCTTCCTCGGGGCGTACGGTGTTTGATCGCGGATTTGACCGGGTCGGGGAATAGGGAAAGTCAAGCCCGGTCAGCTATACTATGGCACTACTCCTTCGTGTGAAGCTACCGATCCGTCATTCTTTCGTCCTGACAAAACAGGATGGAACCTGGCGACGAAATTTTGCGTACCTAAGACAGGTGCGAAGTATCTTTTGAACCGATTCTTATCCGGAGATAAGCGAATGCCAGTTTCGCGTCGTATGTTGATGTGCTCCCGGGCCTTAGCCGTGTCTGTATTCTTGGCGATCCTATGTTCAACAATGGTCGCGCAGGACCAGGCTAAGCCAGCCCAGTCGACGGTAAAAACCGAGAATAGCGTACCAAGCGGCCCAATACCGCAAATCAACTTCCAGAAATCCCCTTCCATTCTCACGGTTTGGAAGCCATACGTCGGGCGGAGCGTCCCCAAGGCGAACTTCGGGAACGGTCCACGCATCAACTCCCTGGTACGCGACGGGAAGCTGATGCTATCGCTGAACGATGCGATTGCGCTTGCGCTCGAAAATAACTATGACATCGCCATCGCGCGTTACAACCTCCCGATTGCCGATACGGACATCCTCCGCACGGAAGCTGGCGGCAGCGTCCGAGGCGTGAATACGGGCACCCTGACGGGTACTCCGGGTGGAACTTCATCGAGCACGGCAGGCGCGCAGGGCGGAGGCGCCGGCGGCACCAGCAGCGGCACCGGCGGTGCTGCTACCGGTACGGGCGGTGTCGTCAGTTCCACGGCGGGCGTTGGCTCGGCCATCGACTCCTACGACCCGGTCCTGACCGGTACGCTGCAACTCGAGCGGTCGGCCACGCCGCAATCGAACACCGTGTTCTCTGGCGTTCCCTCGCTGTTGCAGAACGTCGGCACGGCCAACTTCGGTTACCAACAAGGTTGGGCATCCGGTACCCTGCTGAGCGTATCGTTCAACAACTCGCGCACCACTACCAACAGCACGCGCACCAGCCTCGTGCCGTCCCTTAACTCCAGCTTCCGGGCAACGATTCGGCAGCACCTGCTGCAAGGCTTCGGACTGGCAAATAACCGCCGTCAGATTGTCATCGCAAAAAATGACAGAAGAATTTCCGACATCGCATTCAAACAACAGGTGATCTCGACGGTGTCGCAGATCCAGAATATCTACTGGGACCTGGTCAACGCATACGAAGACTTGAAGGTGAAGGAAACGGCGCTGGAGTTCGCGAAACGGACCCTGGGCGACAACAAGAAGCAGGTGCAGATTGGAACGCTCGCTCCAATCGAAGTGGTTTCGGCGGAGTCGGCGGTGGCCAGCGCCGAACAGGCACTGATCGTTTCGCAGACGAACCTGCAATACCAGCAACTGCTGATGAAGAACGCCGTCGCGCGGAACATGTCCGACCCGGCCATTGCAAATGTGCCGGTCATCCCCACGGACACCATGAGCGTGGCGGGCGATCAGGCTCCTCCGGTGGAAGACCTGGTGAAGGAAGCACTGGCGAACCGGCCGGAACTGCAACAATCTGAGATCAACCTGACGAACAATGCCATCAACAAGAAGGCCGCGCGCAACGCTCTGCTTCCCACGCTCGACCTGATTGGCTTCTACGGCGCATCCGGACTGGCTGGCAACTTTAACCAGGCTGCGATTTGTCCTCCGGGCTCGACCAGCTTGCTCTGCGTACCCGCCAACGAGGTTCCCCCGAACACCGG
Source organism: Acidobacteriota bacterium (assembly GCA_021779935.1). GTDB lineage: Bacteria > Acidobacteriota > Terriglobia > Terriglobales > Acidobacteriaceae > JAJXZT01. Next base: position 254,932 of record JAJXZT010000016.1, on the reverse strand, counting down.
CTACGGCGACGCTTTCACGAACCTGTTTAACAGCAGCGCTCCCGACAAGGGCTTCGCCCTGCAATTGACCATTCCGCTGCGGAATCGCGCGGCACAGGCCGACCAGGCCCGTTCCGAGTTGGAATACCGCCAGTCGGAATTGCTCTTCCAGCAGCAGAAGAATCAGATCATGCTGCAGGTGAGAAACGCCGCGTTTGCCCTCCAGCAGAACCGCGCAGCGGTTGCCGCCGCAAAGGCAGCCCGCGACTATGCCCAGCAGAACTTGGAAGCCGAACAGAAGAAGTACGCCCTGGGCGCTTCCACCAGCTACCTGGTATTGCAGGCACAGAGCAACGCGACGCAAGCGGCATCGAACTACGTAGCGGCGCTCTCGGCCTATGAGAAGTCGCGCGTGGCGCTTGACCAGGTGACCGCGACGACACTGGCCCGCAACGGCATCGTGATGAGCGACGCCATCAGCGGCAACGTGACCCACGAACCGGACGTTCCGAACCTGACACCTCGCACCAATCTGACGCCGCCTCCGATGTCCGCGCAGCAGACGAGCCAGGTGACGGCGACGCAACAGTAAACAAAACCCGTGCCTGCCTTCTCCGGACAGGCACGGAACAAGCTCATACCCGCGGCCGGATTGCTCACAGGAAGTTGATATTAGGAGCGATTCCGGCCGCGGTTTCGTTTTTGACCTTTCCCCGCTTCCTGCTACGATTCGGCTTCACGCTCATGTCACTCTCGGTTTGCATCATCACCCTTAACGAGGAAGCCAATCTCGGGCGCACGCTCGCCAGCGTGATCGAGATCGCCAATGAAGTGGTGATCGTCGACAACGGCTCCAACGACCGTACGCTGGAAATCGCACGCTCGTTCGGCGCGAAGGTGAAGGTCTACGTGGAGCCGTGGAAGGGCTTTGCGGCGCAGAAAAACTCGGCAATCGGGAAAGCGACGTGCGATTACGTCCTCTCGCTGGATGCCGACGAAGAGGTATCGCCGGAACTGGCGCAGAGCATCCGCAGAAAATTAAACGAGAAGCCGGCCGTTGGCTATTGGTTACGTCGCCGCAATCTCTTCCTTGGACACTGGGTGCGTCGCGGAGGCTTCTACCCCGATCCCAAGCTGCGACTCTTCCGGCGCGATGCCGGACGCTTTTCCGAACGCGCCGTGCACGAGACGGTGGAACTAAGCGCGGGACACGAGGCGATGCGCACCTTGCAAGGCGACCTCATCCACCACGCCTATCCCACGCTCGCGAGCTACATCGACCACATGAACCGCTACAGTTCGCTGGGCGCGGAACTGGCGGCGAACAAGGGCCAGGGGCGGCACCTCGTATGGAATGCCGTCGTCCGCCCGGCAGCAACGTTTCTCTACAACTACGTCTTCCGCTTCGGCTTCCTCGACGGACGCGAAGGACTGCTGCTGCACCTCTACCACGCGACGTACGTGAGCTGGAAATACGCGAAGGCGTGGGAAATGGGGAAAGTAGAAAGTGAAAAGTAGAAAGGAAAAAGGGAAGGCAGTTTCCAAGCGGAAGAATCGTCGTTAGCGCTGCCTACTCCTTCGCTTCCAGCTCTTCGGCTATCGCCATCAGCTTCGTTACGCTGTTCCAGTTGCGGCCGGTGGCGGCCACTCCCAACAGGCGTTCCACCGTCGTCCACGGCACTGTCGCCTCCGCGACACCGTTCGGGAGGCGCATGTAGAGTTCGCGCCCGTCCAGCACCAGTTCGTCCGGAGCCGTCTTCAGCGCACCGAGCTTCTCGCGAACCCCGTCTGCGGGAGCGGCCTCCAGAAAGTTCACCAGCAGCTTTGGCGGATCGATGCTGCGGCGCCCGACAAACGGATTGCGCGCCATCGCACCGCGCCACTCCTCCGCCGTGCGCAGCACGATCACCGGACGGAACCCGAACTTGCCCTCGATGGCGTCTCCGATGCGGCACCCGAGCTTCTTCAGGTCGCGCTCGCCGGTGCGGAAAACCACATTGCCGCTCTGCAAGTGCGTCCGCACGTCGCGCAGCTTCAGCCGCTCGCAGAGCGCGCGCAACTCGTCCATCTTGATCTTGTTGTGCCCACTTACATTCACGCCACGGAGAAGACAAATCACGACAGCCATAATCGGCAGAGTATACCCGAGAAAATTGGCGCTGGGCATCGAAAGAAAAACGCGCCACGCATGTGCTCTTCCACCGCGCAGCGCGCTTCGATGTGAATTTGTTTCAGCCCTGGCAGAACGAAACCAGAGAATCCAAAACCTTCGCCCAGCCGCTCTCGTGCGCGGCCCGCGACTCTTCGCTGCGGAAGTTCTCGTGTGTCAGGACCAGCTCCGTGCCGCCCTCCACGTCGCGCAGCTCCACAGTCACCAGCGACTCCTCGTCCGGCCAGCGATGCCCGGTCCAGGTAAACTGCAGCCGTTCGTTCGGCACCACCTCGCGGTAGACGCCTTTCATGTGCGCGGGCTTGATCTCGTTCGAACTTCCATCGCACATCACTCCCTCCACGTCGATGCGGTATGCACCACCCGGACGCACGTCGGCCACGGCGCCCGTCACCACCATCTGGCCCGGCATGAACCACTTCTGGATCAGCTCCGGCTTGGTCCACGCCGCAAAAACGCGCTCGCGGCTTGCCTTGATCACCCGGCGCGCCTGTAGCTTCAGGTTCGTGCCGGCCGACTTCTCTATGGATTGAACGTTATTCATCTTCATTTCCTTCCAGCATGTCCTGGAGGGCATCGAGCCGCCGCGTCCAGAACTTCTCGTAATAGGCCAGCCAGCGTTCGGCGGACCGTAGGGTTGCCGGGTTCAGGCGCACAATCTGAAAGCTTCCCCGCTTCTCGCGCGAGATCAGGTCCGCTCTTTCCAGGACCTTCAAGTGCTTGGAGACGGCGGCCAACGACACGTCGTACGGCTTTGCGATCTCACCCACCGTCCGCTCACGCTTCGCCAGGTCGCGAAGTATGGATCGCCGGGTGGTATCGGAAAGCGCGTGGAAAATGTTGTCGAGCTCGGTAGCGCTACAGTTAACCATTGGGTTGAATGCTACAACGAGGCGGGATTGGTGTCAACCGTTTGGTTGAATGTTTTTGGAAGCATTGACGATTAGAGGGCGAACGTTTTACTTTCTCCTTTTCACTTTCTACTTTTCCTTCACCTTGTCCCCCACCCCCTACATCCATTAAGCTAGATGGTTTTCCCCGAGTAGACTGGACTGAGCGCCGGGGCGGACTATTTTCAATCGCACGGCAAGGATTGTGGGGAGCCAATGGCAGAGTTGAAGGACAAGAAGCACAAGGTGGCGGAGCATGCAGTGGCTGAGGTCTCCAAGGACCGTCATCCGGCGGAGAGCGAAAAGCGCTGGGCGGAGACCACTCTGGCGCACACCTTGGAGAAGGCTCCCGAGCGCCCGATTGGCGCGGCCACGGGTGTCAACCTCGACGAACACGGCGAGGCGCGCTACACCACCATCAGCGGCAAACCCATCCGGCGTCTCTACACTCCGGCCGATCTCCCCGAGGACTGGTCGTACGAGAAATATCTCGGCTACCCGGGCGAGCCGCCCTTTACGCGCGGCATCCACGCCACGGGCTATCGCGGCAAGCTGTGGACGATGCGCCAGTTCAGCGGCTTTGCCTCGCCGGAAGAGACCAACGAGCGCTACAAGTTCCTGCTGGCGCAGGGCGGCGGCGGACTCTCCGTGGCCTTCGACCTGCCGACGCTGATGGGCTACGACAGCGATCACGCGATGAGCGAAGGCGAGGTCGGCAAGTGCGGCGTCGCCATCGATTCGCTCGAGGACATGGAGATCCTCTTCAACGGGATCGACCTGGAGAAGACGACCGTTTCGATGACGATCAACTCGCCGGCATCCGTGCTATGGGCCATGTATCTGGTGGTGGCCGAGAAGCAGGGCGCGAACTGGAAGAAAGTCAGCGGGACGATCCAGAACGACATTCTGAAGGAATACATCGCGCAGAAGGAGTACATCTATCCGCCGGCACCCTCGATGCGGCTGGTGATTGACACCTTCGAGTTCGGATCGCTGTTCACGCCCCGGTTCAACACCATTTCCATTTCCGGCTACCACATCCGCGAGGCCGGTTCCACGTCGCTGCAGGAGCTGGCGTTCACCGTTTACGACGGCGTGGAGTACGTGGAGTGGGCGCGGCGCAGGGGGTTGGACGTGGATGAGTTCGGGCCTCGGCTCAGCTTCTTCTTCAACTCGCACAACGATTTCTTCGAGGAGATCGCGAAGTTCCGCGCCGCACGCAAGATCTGGTACCGGCTGATGAAGGACCGCTTCGGCGCGAAGGAAGCGCGCACGCGGTTGATGCGCTTCCACACGCAGACCGCCGGTGTCTCGCTGACGGCGCAGCAGCCGATGAACAACATTGCGCGCGTGGCCATCCAGGCGCTGGCCGCCGTGATGGGCGGAACGCAGAGCCTGCACACGGACAGCTACGACGAAGCGCTGGCGCTGCCGACGGCGGAGGCCGTACAGATCGCGCTGCGCACGCAGCAGATTGTGGCCTACGAGAGCGGAGTGGCGCAGACCATCGATCCGCTGGCCGGGTCGTACTTCGTGGAGCGCATGACGCTGGACATGGAAAACGGCGCGTTTGACTACTTCGACAAGCTGGACGCGATGGGCGGCATGGTGAAGGCGATCGAGAAGGGATATCCGCAGAAGGAAATCGCCGAGGCCAGTTACCAGTTCCAGCGCGCCACGGAAGCGAAGGAAAAAATCACGGTCGGCTCAAACGACTTCGTCGTGGAAGAACAATCTCCGAGTATCCTCTACATCGACGAAACGGTGGCGCGGCATCAGTCGGAAAAACTGAAGTCGCTGCGCGGGCGTCGCGACAACAAGGAAGTGCGGCGGCGTCTGGATGCGCTGAAGAAAGCCGCGGCGCAGGAACCCACGGCCGGAACGAACGGAAAAATCTCCCCGGCAAACACCATGCCATTCATCATCGACGCCGTGCGCGCCTACGCCACGGTGGGCGAAATCTGCAGCGCGCTGCGCGAAGTCTACGGAACCTACGAGGAGAACGCATTCGCATGATCGTGGAAAACAGGAAAAGAAAAAGCGGTGGAGCGGCGGTGGCGTTTTTCGGCGTCGCGGCAGCGGACTTCGCTCTCGCGGGGACTTCGCCGCATCGCAAATCCATGTTTGCGATCGGAACCGTTTTTCTCGTACTCGGAATCGTGATGTTCGTGAGAGCAAGGCGAAGTGCGTGAGTTTTGTCGTAAACTCATTGCATGAGCAATCTCCCAGAACCCTGGCTCCGTGGAACTCATACGGAAGTCCACCCCATCCAGCGAGCGGTGCTGCACGCGCTTGAACTTGCCAACGAAGATATTGAGCGCTGGTGCGGCGAACTGAGCGACGAAGAATTCAATGCGCGTCCGCATGGGCTCGCGCCGGTAGCGTTCCATCTGCGCCATATTGCGCGCAGCACGGACCGCCTGCTGAGCTACGCCGAGGGCAACCATCTCACCGACGAGCAGATCGCGACGATGAAGACGGAGTTGGACGAGGGAGCCTCGCGCGAGGAAGTGTTTGCCGAATTCAAGGCTGCACTGGAGAAGAGTGCAGTGCGCGTGCGCGCGCTGTATCCCACGCTGTTCGACAAGAAACGCGGCGTTGGAAAAAAACAACTGCCCACCACCATCGGGGGACTGCTGGTCCATGTGGCCGACCACGCACAGCGCCACGTGGGACAGGCAATCACGACGACGAAGATCGTGACGGCAGCTCGCGACGCAAGCTGAACACATCCGCAAAATCAATTTCACGGAAGGGCATCCCTGAAAGCACTTCCGCGTCTTCCCGTAATTTTTCGTAATATCTTCTTGACCCTTACGTTGCGTCAGCCTCGATCATCCCGATGGGAATGAGGAACGGCAGCATGAGTGACAGGCTCTATCGCGTCCAGGAGTTCGCAAAGCTTACCGGAGTGACGGTGCGCACGCTGCATCACTACGACCAGCTCGGGCTATTAACGCCGAGCGGGCGTACAGACGCAGGGTATCGTCTCTACGGCAGCCGCGATCTCGGACGCTTGCAGCAGATCACCACGCTCAAGTTCCTCGGCTTCCCGCTGAAGCAAATCAAGGAACTGCTCGATCAATCGGCGTTCGACTTGACGGCTACACTTCGCCTGCAGAGAAAGATCCTGCAGGAGCGGCAGGGGGAGCTGAAGTTCGCCCTGGCCGCGCTGGAGAAGGCGGAACAAGTGGCCGTCGCGGGACAAACGCCCGATTGGCAGGACCTGAGGAAACTGATCGAGGTGATGAAGATGCAGGAACAAAACAAGGCGTCACAGCAACAGGACAATAGCTGGATGGAGCGCTACTACACGCCGGAACAACGCGAAATCATCCGCCAACGCGACACCCCCGAGCGCCGCGAAAAAGGCCAGCAGGCGTGGCTGGAGTTGTTTGCCGAAATTGAAACCAACCTTCACGAAGACCCTGCCGGACCGAAGGGCGCGGAGTTCGTGCGCCGGTGGAGAGCGCTAGTCCTGGAATTCACCGGCGGCGATCCCGGCGTGCTGGAGAGCCTGATGCGCATGTACAAGGACCGGGCCAACTGGCCCGCGTCATTTAACCCCCAGCGTCCCTTCAGCGTCGAGGTCCGCGCCTTCATGGAGAAGGCGTGGGCGGCGTGGAAGACGAAGAACACGTAGACATACCCTGCGAATGCGGGAAGGCCCGGACGCGCTCCGGGCCTTTTCTTCCTCCCGAAACCCGCCTGAGGTATCATGTTCAGTTGCGCCGTGCGGTAATAACGGTTGCGTAACGATTGTCCAACTTATGGCCACTGAACAGAAAATCCGCGTACTTGTTGCCAAGCCCGGTCTCGACGGACACGACCGCGGCGCCAAGGTCATTGCGCGCGCGCTGCGCGATGCCGGCATGGAAGTGATCTACACGGGCCTGCGCCAAACGCCCGAGATGATCGTCAACGCCGCATTGCAGGAAGACGTCGACGTGATTGGCCTCTCCATTCTTTCCGGCGCGCACAACGCGATTGTTCCACGCGTGGTGGACCTGCTGAAGCAGAACAAGATGGACGACGTGCTGCTGCTGGTCGGCGGCATCATTCCCGACCAGGACGTCGAGGGGTTGAAGAAGTCGGGCGTCTCCGGCATCTTCCAGCCCGGCACGCCGATGGACGATATTGTCCAGTTCATCCGCGAGCACGTGAAGCCGCGCGGCGTGGCAGCGTAAACGATTGGCCAGTCACCAGCAGTAAGCCAGCCTTGCAAGCGGGTTCCGCCGTTTGCAGTGAGAAGTGTTTCCCATGACCGAACAGCCTCTGCATGAACTTGTTTCGAAAGCCACCGGCCCCGCGCCGTGGTTCTGGGAGACCTTCCCTTCCGTTCGCGGCGCCAGCGGGAAAACCTTCGAGTGGCAATTCCACGGACAACAGGGAGAGCTCGCCTACCTGGTGACGCTGCATCTTCCGGGCGAACCAAATCAGCCGCGCCTCGCCCTCAATACCTATTGCCGTCCGTTCCTCATCGGCAATCACCACTTCGGCATCTGGTGTCCGGAGGGCAAAAACCTGCGCTTTGTCGCCTTTGATCCGGACACGCTGAAGGCGTTCGACTTCATTGAAGTCGTCGGCTGGTTCAAGAATTCGAGCGAGCGCATTTATTCGGCCACCGAACCGCTGATGGAGTTCACCATCGACGCCACCAACAAGGCCGGCATGCACCCGATCACCGTGCCGCAGGAATTCCGCGAGGTGGACGAGTTGCTGGTGCCCACCAGCTACAAGGCGCTTGGCAAGAACGATCCGGCGTTCGCTATCTTCGTGGTTTATATGCAGGCGGGACTGGTGGAAGTGCTACCACAGAACTGGATTACCCAAGCCACCCACGACATTGGCAACAACTGGATCACGCGCGTGACACGCGATCCGCAGTCGCACCGCATCGTGGGCAAAATGGCCAAGGTCGGCACCTTCGAACTGGCCGACAACGGACGCGACTTCCTGCGCTGGCTGTAGCGGGCGACGCGAAAGTCCGGCGGGCTCTGCCATAATCTCTTTGCGTGTACTTCGAAATCGACCCTCGTGAAACGGCAACAGTGCTCCGCCTCTGCGGCGGAGAGCCGACAAATACCCTGTCGCGCGCCCGCGTCCTGGCCCTGACCGAAGCCGTTCGCTCGCTCGCACACGAATCGAATCCCAGACCGCTCATCCTCACCGGCAACGAAAAATTCTTCTCCGCCGGGGCCGACCTCAACGAGATCGCCGTCCTCACCGGCCCGGAAGCGTATGCCTTCTCCGCCATGGGACAGGCGCTGATGAACGCCGTTGCCGGGTTCCCTGCCCTGACCATCGCCGCCGTGCAAGGCTACTGCATGGGAGGCGGGCTCGACCTGGCGCTGGCCTGCCGCGTGCGCATCGCCGCGCCACACGCCGTCTTCGGACATCGCGGCGCAGCACTCGGCCTCATCACCGGCTGGGGCGGCACACAGCGCCTGCCGCGACTGGTGGGCAAGGCTCGCGCGCTGGAAATGTTCCTCGCCGCCGAAAAACTCCACGCTCCCAAGGCTCTCGAAATCGGCCTCATCGACGAAATCGCCGGCGACCCGCTCGCGGCCGCGCTCGCGCGCTGCGTGGCTCGCTAACGCACGCACCTGCTTTGGCAGTCTTTTTTCATGCCCTGCCTTGATCCGTGTAAATCCGTGCCCATCCGTGGCAATTCGGTCTTGCTTTCACCCAATCAAGATCCGCGTTCATCCGCGTAATTCGCGGCTGCTTTTCGTTTTCCGATTCTCCGATCTTCCGATTCTCCGTTTATGTTCCGTTGCTTCGCCGCGCCGAGTCGTTTAGGCTTGGGTGTTTGCTTCTTGATACCCGCCGCCCACGATTGGTGCGCCTATAGGTGATCCATGGCTGATCGCAAAACTACCGTAGAAGCTTCTTCGAACGTACTGCCTACCAAAGTTCAGACCTCGCATCCGCGCTTCGAAAAGAACACGCGCGAGCTGGCGCATCTTGTCGCCGAGATTCGCAACCAGGAAGAGCAGATCTCCCAGGGTGGCGGCGAGCGCGCCATTGAGTCGCAGCACAAGAAGGGACGCATGACAGCCCGTGAGCGCATCGCGCAGCTCATCGACCCGGGCACGGAGTTCTTCGAGCTTGGCATCTACACCGCCTACGCCATGTATGAGGAGTGGGGAGGAGCTCCGGCGGCAGGTGTCGTCACCGGACTGGGTCGCGTCCACGACCGCCTTTTCATGCTCATCGTCAACGACGCCACGGTGAAGGCCGGCGCGTTCTTCCCGATGACGGCCAAGAAGGTCATCCGCGCGCAGAACATCGCCATCGACAATCACATCCCGACGATCTACCTCGTAGACTCCGCCGGAGTATTTCTACCCTTGCAGGAAGATGTCTTCCCCGATCAGGACGACTTCGGGCGCGTCTTCCGCAACAATGCCGTCATGTCCGCCATGGGCATCCCGCAGATCACGGCCATCATGGGCATGTGTGTCGCCGGAGGCGCGTATTTGCCCGTCATGTGCGACCACATCCTGATGACCGACGGCAGCGGACTCTTTCTCGCCGGACCCGCGCTGGTGCAGGCCGCCATTGGACAGAAGGTCAGCGCCGAAGACCTCGGCGGGGCGAAGATGCACTCGGCCATCAGCGGCACTGTCGACTTCCGCGAGCCGAACGACGAGGCTTGCATCAAGCGCGTGCGTTCGCTGGTGGAGAAGATGGGCTACCGGCCGTCAGCCCCGTTCCATCGTGCCGAGCCCGAAGCGCCGAAACATGCGGTGGAAGAGCTCTATGGCATTTACGACGCCGACCCTTCGCACCAGTACGACATGAAGGAGATCATCGGGCGCATCGTCGACGGCTCGAAGTTCGACGAGTACAAGCCGGAGTATGGCGAAACGCTGCTCTGCGGATACGCCCGCATCGGCGGCTTCGCCGTCGGCATCGTGGCCAACCAGAAGACGCACGTGCAGCAGGTGGATCACAACGGCGACCGTCGCATCGAGTTCGGCGGTGTCATCTACACCGAGTCCGCCGAGAAGGCCGCGCGCTTCATCATGGACTGCAACCAGAACCTCATCCCGCTCATCTTCCTCCACGACGTTAACGGCTTCATGGTGGGACGCGACGCCGAGTGGAGCGGCATCATCCGTGCCGGGGCAAAGATGGTCAACGCCGTTTCGAACTCGGTCGTCCCGAAGATTTCTGTAATCGTCGGCGGTTCGTTCGGCGCGGGACACTACGCCATGTGCGGCAAGGCCTTCGACCCGCGCTTCGTCTTCGCATGGCCCACGGCGCGCTACTCCGTCATGAGCGGCGAATCCGCCGCCGGCACGCTGGTCGAAATCAAGATCAAGCAGCTAGAACGCCAGGGCCAGAAGCTGACCGAAGAGGACAAGAAAAAACTCTTCGACAGCGTGCGCGATACCTACAACGAGCAGATGGACCCGCGCTACGGCGCCGCCCGCCTGTGGATCGACAAGATCATCGACCCGATGGAAACACGCGACGCGCTCATCCAGGCACTCGAAGCCGTCTCGCACAACCCCGACGTGCCGAAGTTCACCGTGGGGATCTTGCAGACGTAGAGATCGGTTGCGAAGTAAAAGTCTGGCGCGCTGCGGCGCGCCATTTTTATTGCCGAAAATCAGTCTGTGATCAAGTCCGGCTGCTGCCAGAGGATGATCGCCTGCGGCAACGTCAGGGCCAAGATGGCCAGTGGCATAAGCAAACCGTCGATGCAGCGCGCTACGGTGAATAGTGAGTGTGCGGGAAAATCGGGCCGGGCAACAATCACGAGAATGAGGAAAGACATAATCAATCCGGCGGCAATCACGCGGAAGGCGATGAAATAGGCATGGTCGCGGATCTTCGTGTCTCGTTCGTCCGGCTCGGGGTCAAGGTCTACCGTGGGGTTGTGCCCTTCTAGTTCGAGTCCGGGATCGATAACGTTGCGCCGCACCGGAAACGTAAACTGGCGCACGATTGCGCCAAACGTGCCGTTGCTGACACCCGAGAAGATAATCACCAGGAAGTACACTGGTCCCTGCAGTACGCTGCCCCAGGGCTTCCACACGAGTGCGGCGACCACGATGGTGAGGAAAGCGTAGGTCGCCACCACCAGTCTTCTCCGATTTCTCCCGGAGGCCATCGAGATGCCAAGGATCTTCGGTTCGCTGTAAAACATGGCTACGCCTCCTCCGGCAGGTCCGGTTCATCCCACAGGATCATCGCCTGCGGCAGCGTGCAGGCCATCACCATCAGCGGAAACATGGCGTACTGGATGATGACCATGCCGTAGATTCCATAAGGCATGTGCGGATTGAGAAACGCCGTTGTCGCCAACCAGAGAAGCACACTGTAGGCGGCGATCCCCTTGAATGCCGTAAAGAAGATGCTGTTGCGCACCGCGATGTCGCGTTCGTCTGGCTCGGGATCGATGGGGATCTGCTTGATCTTCTGGTTTCGTTCCGGATTGGTGACGCTGACGATATCGACACCCCGAGTGTCCGCCATTTCGAACCGCCGGTCGTCCCAGGTATGAGCCGGTACGATGGCGCCGAAAACGTTGCGCGCAACCAGAAGAAGTATCAGCGGAACCATGAAGCCGACATTGCGATAGAGTTCCGTCGGATGAGTCAGCGCCTGCGCCAGGGGCATTGCCGCAATGGCGAGATATACTGCGACGACCATCACGCGACGGTTACGCCGCGGCGCCATGGAAAAATGCCAAAATTTGGTGCTGCGAAACATGGCTACTTCTCCCTCCGTCTCTACCGATCCTTTTTTAAAGCTTCATTCGTGTGCCCGTAGACCTCTTCGCTCAGCGGCTTGAATGGCTCGCGCGAAAAGATCACCTCGACCGGCAGCTTGAAAAATTCGCTGATACGGAAAGCCAGTTCAAGGCTCGGGTTGTAATCGCCTCGCTCCAGGTAGCCCACCGTCTGGTAGTTCACGCCGACGGCATCGGCCAGCTCCTGCCGACTCAAACCGCGCTCCGCCCGCAAAACGGCGATACGGTTATAGAGCTGCGATCCGTTGCGGGCGTCTTGGTCTTTCGGGCTCACGAGACAAATTGTTGTACTAGTACAATATTATGTCAAATACTTTCGTCAACAGGTTCGGATATCTCGTCGCGATTCTGGAACCACGAATTCCCTCGGTTGTAGCGCGGACGGGGGACCGCGCTCATCGCAATTTATGGCTCTTTTGTGCGGAAACTGTGCGATGATGCGTTCCTCCATCGGGCCGTCTCGAGCTTGTACGCGAGAGGAGATCCCGCCATGTTGCATGACAGAGCTGCATTCCGCCGGGCGATCTTTACCCTGGTCGCTGTTTTACTGGGGTTCCAACCTGGATTGGCGCAGCGGGGAACAAAGCCTCCGCTAGGTCGCCCAACTCCTCCACCCAATCAATGGCCGGGCTCTCCCAATCAACAACCCAATGCTCCGCAGTACACGATCAATCCCTACACGTGGAGCAACATGACCACGTCCGACGCGCAGAGGAAGCCGAATGCGCCACCGGGAGTCGGGACACTGTATGCGCCGGAACTGAAGATTCCCGACGCGGCCCGGAAGGAGTATGTGGCCGGCATGCATGCCATCGGGAAGGATAAGTACAAGGCGGCAGAGGAGCACTTTGCCATGGCTGCCGAGCTTTATCCGCCATTCAGTTCAGCTTTCGCCATGCTCGGGACCACTTATTTGAAGGAACATGACAATGAGGGCGCTCACGGTGCCTTTTCACAGGCACTTTCGCTGAATCCGAACAACATCATGGCGTTGCGCAACCTGGCGTACCTGGTGATGAGCGAAGGCAAGACGGAGGATGCCGAGCAGTTGTTGCGCAAGGCCGCGGCGCTCGATCCGCTCGACCTGGAAAGCCAGGCGCTGCTCGGCTATGCCGAGCTCCAGATGAAGCACTACGACGCGGCCCTGGCCACTGCAAAGCGCTTCAGCAAATCGGATATTAAAAAATACCCGTTCGTTCATCTGATACTCGCCATGGTACTGGAAAAGAAGGGCGACTACCCCCAGTCGGCGAAGGAATATCGCGAGTATCTAAAGAAATCGAACGATCTGGTGGGCCAGTCGATGGCGGTCCGAGGCTTGGCGCGCCTGGAAAAACGGTAGGCGAATCCCTAACCCCACCGGACGAATCGCTGTCCCTTCGTGTTTAATGGTGTGTTCGCCGCACTGACCACGGAGGGAAGTGGAATCGTGTCCGAGACCGTGAAACTGATTGAGTGTCCCCGCGACGCATGGCAAGGCCTGAAGGGCCAGATCCCCAGCGAAACCAAGGCTGAATACCTGCGTGCGTTGATCGCCGCCGGTTTCCGCCACATCGATGCGGTGTCGTTCGTTTCGCCGCGCACCGTGCCGCAAATGGCCGACAGCGAAGACGTGCTCAAGCGACTGGAACTGCCGGAAGACGTCGAGATCATCGGCATCGTGGTAAATGAAAAAGGCGCGGATCGAGCGATCGGCACCGGCGTCGTGCGTACTCTCGGCTTCCCTTACTCCATCTCCGAGACGTTCCTGAAGAACAACCAGAACCAGACGCCGGAAGAAAACTTCGAGGCCATGGAGGCCATCAAGAAGAAGGCAGACGAGGCCGGACTCGACATGGTCGTTTATATTTCGATGGCCTTCGGCAACCCTTACGGCGATCCATGGAGCATCGAAGAAGTCCTGCTCGCCATCGAAAACATCGCCGACAGCGGTGTCGTGCAAATCTCCCTGGCCGATACCGTCGGCGTCTCCACTCCATTGCACATCGGAGAAGTAATGGCCGCCGCGACCTCGCGCTTCAGCGGATTCGAGCTTGGCGCGCACATGCACAGCCGTGCCGACCTGGCCCTGTCAAAAGTCCTCGCCGCCTACGATGCCGGATGCCGCCGCTTTGACTCCGCCATTGGCGGCCTCGGCGGATGCCCCTTCGCGCAGGACACGCTCATCGGCAACATTCCAACCGAGAGTGTCCTTGAGGCTCTGAAACAGCGCGGTGCGGAACTGCCGATTCGCGGCGACCTGGGCGCCGTCATCTCCGCCAACGCAGGCATTGCCGCGCACTACGGAGACTGATGGCCCCGCGCACGGTGGGACTTCCCCCGTCCGGCGGCTGCGATTACACTCACAGGTTGCTCTCGCACGCAGGTTGACGACATGGCATATAACACGCTCACACTCACGCAGCAGGACAACGTCGCGCTCATCACGTTCAACCGTCCCGAGAAGCGCAACGCCATCAGCTACGAACTGATCGACGACCTGACGCGCGCACTCGATGAGGTCGAACACTCCAGCGCGCAGGTGCTTATCCTGACCGGGGCGGGCAAGGCGTTCTGCTCCGGCATGGACCTGGAGAACCTGAAGTCGCTGATTGGACGCACTCCCGAGCAGAACCGCGCGGACTCGGAAACCATGGGTCGACTTTTCCGCTCGATCTACGAGTTCCCCAAACCGACGATCGCCGCCGTCAACGGAGCGGCCGTCGCGGGCGGCACGGGTATCGCCACGCTTTGCGACTTCACACTGGCTTCGCACGAGGCAAAGTTCGGATACACCGAGGTCCGCATCGGATTCGTTCCGGCAATTGTCTCGTGGTTCCTGCTTCGGCAGGTGGGAGAGAAGCAGGCGCGCGATCTGCTGCTCACGGGCCGCATTATCGATGCCGAAGAGGCGTACCGCATCGGCATCGTCACCGAGATCGTTGCGCCCGACTACCTTATGCAGCGTGCGCGGGCAATCGCGGCACAGTTGATGGAAAACTCGCCAATGTCGCTGGCCGCCACCAAGCAACTGCTCAACAGCTACGTGCGCGAAGAGCTGGATTCGCAGATCGAGGCCGCCGTCGATTCGAACTCGCGCATTCGCCAGACGGAAGACTTCCGCGAAGGCATCACGGCATTTCTCGAAAAGAGGAAGCCGAAGTGGGGTGGGTATTAAGTATTAGGTAGAGCCGGGCTTTAGCCCGGCGTTGCCGGGTGCATCAAAACGGGGCTTCAACCCCTGAGGTATGTCTCAGACTTAATATCCATTACCTAACGCCTCGTACCTCCAAGGAGCACACATTGTCCCCTCATTTCGAACCCAACGGAACTGTCGGCGAAGCGCGTTTGCGCGTCCGTTATGCCGAGACGGACCAGATGGGCGTGGTCTATCACTCCAACTTCATCATCTGGTTTGAAGTTGGACGCGTCGAATTGCTGCGTACCCTCGGCTTCACCTATCGCGAAATGGAAGCCGACGGTTATCACCTGCCGGTCGTCGAGGTCAAATGCCGTTACAAGCAACCCGCGCGCTATGACGACGCCATCCTGATTCGCACCTATATGTCCGGCCTGCGCAGTTCGTACATTCAGTTCACCTACGAGGTATTGCGCGAAGAGGATCGTTCGCTGCTGGCCGAGGGATCTTCGACGCACGTCGTTGTCGGTCCCGACATGCGGCCCATCAATCTCTCGGATAAATACATGGGACCGTTCCAGCGCGCCATGGGCACGCCGTAGCGAAAGTTTTCCGGCCGTACGCCCAGCGGCTACAATAGCCAGTTTGCATATTCATTCGAATTGACACAGTCCAGACGGCTGAAGCCCATCGCCGGAACCTTGGACTGGGAATTGGAAACTGTCTTCTTATGGTCGCACTTCATCTCAACGGAAACGATCTGACACTGGATGACCTCGCGCAGGTTGTCCATGAACGGCGGCCCGTGCTGCTGGAACCCACGGCACGAGCGGCGGTCGATAAAGCTCGCGCCGTCGTCGACGACCTCGTGCACGGTGATCGCCTGGCGTATGCCATCACCACCGGCGTCGGCAAACTTTCCGATGTCCGCATCTCGGCCGACCAGGCGCGTGAGTTGCAGATCAACCTTGTGCGCTCGCACGCTGTCGGTGTGGGAGAACCGCTCAGCGAAGCCGAGTCGCGGGCAATGATGCTGCTGCGCGCCAACTCGCTCGCCAAGGGGCTCAGCGGCGTGCGTGCCGTCGTCATTGACACGCTCTGCGAAATGCTCAATCGCGGCGTGCATCCGGTCATCCCCTCGCAGGGATCGGTCGGAGCCTCGGGCGATCTGGCTCCGCTGGCACACCAGGCGCTGGTACTGATTGGCGAAGGCGAAGCCGTCTACCAGGGCAAGCGCATGACCGGCGCTGAGGCCATGAAGTCCGCAGGCATCGCCTCCATCACCCTGGAAGCCAAGGAAGCCATCTCGCTGATTAACGGCACGCAGGCAATGCTGGCCGTAGGCACGCTCGCACTGCTGGCCGCTGAAACCCTGGCCGACAGCGCCGATGTCATTGGATCGATATCTCTCGATACATTGCAGGGCACCGATGTCGCCTTCGATGAGCGCATCCATAAGGCCCGTCCCCATCCCGGCCAGTTGCTTGTAGCTGCGAACCTGCGCCGCATGATGGAGGGCTCGCAACTGCGTGAGCGTCACCGCGACTGCAAGCGCGTGCAGGACGCCTACTCGCTACGCTGCATGCCGCAGGTGCACGGCGCCATCCGCGACACCCTGGCCCACGCCCGCAGCGTCTTTGAAATTGAAGTGAACTCCGCCGTCGATAACCCTCTGGTCTTTGCGGCGGCAAAGAAAGTCGGCGCGCCGCAGCCGAAAATGGGCGAGACCGTAACTGGCGATATCCTCTCCGGCGGCAATTTCCACGGACAGCCGCTGGCTTTCGCACTCGACTTCCTCGCCATCGCGCTGACCGCCTTGGCCGGCATCAGCGAACGCCGTATCGAACGCCTGGTCAACCCCGCGCTCAGCGAAGGTCTGCCGGCCTTCCTTGCCCCCACCGCCGGCCTCAACTCGGGCTTCATGATGCCGCAGGTGACGGCCGCCGCCCTGGTCAGCGAGAACAAGGTGCTGGCGCATCCCGCCTCGGCCGACTCCATCACCACCTCGGGAAACAAGGAAGACTACGTCTCCATGGGCATGACAGCCGCGCTCAAGCTGAAGCGTGTGCTGGCCAATACGACCAGCGTGCTGGCCATTGAAGCCCTGGCCGCCGCACAGGCCGTCGACATCCTTGCCCCCCTCAAGCCCAGCAAGCGGGCACAGGCGGCGGTAAAGGAGATCCGGGCCGTTTCGGCGATGATGGACCACGACCGCTCGCTCGCGCCCGATTTCGTAAAAGTCGCTGACGTGATCGCCGCCGGCAAGCTCGCCGCCGCCATGCGCTGAGCAGAAACACAATGGCCAGCCGAAAGGCTGGCCATGTTTGTCGCTTCGCAAAATCGGCTACCCGTTTTGCTGCACGCCTGCCAGCCCCAGCTTGTCCGCCACGGTCTTCATCGCCTCCACACAGAACACGATGTGCTCGTCGAGGTCCACGCCCATGGCCGCCGCTCCGTTGATGATGTCGTCGCGGCTCACCGAGCGGGCGAATGCTTTGTCCTTCATCCGCTTGCGCACGCTCTTCGCATCCACTTCCGCCAGCGACTTGCTGGGCTTCACCAGCGCCGTGGCGGTAATAAACCCTGCCAGTTCGTCGCAGCCAAACAGGGTCTTCTCCATCGGCGTCTCGCGGGTGACGCCGGTGTATTCGGCGTGGCTCATGATCGCCCGTAGCACGTCTTCCGGATAACCGCGCTCGCGCAGGATCTCGTTGCCCTTGTACGGATGTTCCTCGGCAGTCGGAAATTTCTCGTAGTCAAAGTCGTGCAGCAGGCCGGTGACGGCCCATTTATTTTCGTCCTCGCCAAATTTCCGCGCATAGGCACGCATGCACGCCTCCACTGCAAGTGCATGTTTTCGCAAACTCTCCGACTGGGTGAACTCAGTTAGTAAACACCACGCCTGTTCTCGATCCATCCGTGTTTTCTCCTGACTTTCGCCGTGTTTCTTCTGATATTATCTGATTCATTGTGGAAATCATGAGTCTTTTACCCGGCTTTACCCGCATTTTCCTATTGACACCCAATCCATCCATGCCGCAAAGTACGCCCAGCCTGGGTTACCAAGTTGGTGCAGACCTGCTTGACACCGAGGCGGAGTGCCCGCTCTGGCAGCTCCGTTAAATCGAATGGCCACGACTCTTACCCCAGTTGACTCCCGGGAAGTGGTACGTTGCGACCATTGCCACCTCGTCCAGTTCCGGACGAATAACAATCTGTGCCGTCGCTGCAAGACTTCTCTTGATGACGAGCCCGAGCCCGTGGCTGCACCTCCGGTTTTACAAGTTCCCATGCCGGTGCAACATAGCAACCACCAGTTGCCCGTGGCAACCGCCATTCGCATGCTCCGCACCCGCGCCGGTCTCAGCCAGCGCCAGCTTGCGCAACGCATGCACGTACCGCGCACATACGTCTCCAAGATTGAGAACGAGAAGGCGTGCCCCACGCTCTCTTCGCTGGAGCGCCTTGCGGATGCACTCAATGTCCGTGTACCTGACCTGCTTACCACCAACGGCCCAACGCTGGAAGACGACATCCGTGAGTTGCAGCACGACGAGTTCATCAGCGAGCTTATTCCGTTTCTGCGCAAGCTCAACCCCATGCAGTGGACCAGTGTCCTGAACCAGGTCCGCGAGATGACGGTGATGCCGCGCCGTACCGCGTAAGTTCACGCTCGACAGGCGGGCTGCGTTTCATTCCCCCACGCGGCCCTTACATCCACCGAAAAACAAGCCGAGGCATTTCCGCTTCGGCTTTCATGTCTCTGCGTCCATACCTCCGGCAAACACCCCATCCGTATCGCGCGTTACCACCCCCTGAAAACCCCTCCAGATTCCAGTTAGATCCCTTCACCGAAAGCATAGTCCGCCCCCATCTCGTGCGCCTTTGTGAGGCACATCACTACTGTTTTCGGAAGCTTGGATACGACTTATCTTCCAAGTTATGGATTCAAAAATTCAACTTTAGTTTTAAGTAATTGATCCTAAAGGTGCCATCAAGTGACACCAAAGTGGCCACAAAATTGCACTTTAGTGGTTGCCCCGTTCCCCACGCCATTGATTTCAAAACGGGACTTCGCGCAATTCGGAACTCTGTAACATGCGCGTTACTTTGGAGGCTTCATGAAGCGAACATTTCTGGCGACTGCCCTCGTCGCACTGATGCTTTTCAGTGCGTTCGCTGCATTCGCACAAACCAGTAACGGCACCATCGCTGGCGTCGTTACCGACCCCAGCGGCGCGGCGATTGTCACGGCAAAGGTGACACTTACCTCCCTTCAAACCGGCGATGTGCGCGAATCCACAACGAACTCCGTGGGCGCCTATCGGTTTGAGTCCGTGCTGCCTGGCGCTTACGTCGTCAGTGCCACTGCCGCGGGTTTTTCTTCAACCAAGTTGTCCAACGTGCAGGTAGTCGGCTCGTTGGTCACTTCTCTCAACATCAAGTTGAAGGTGGGTCAGGCCTCGGAGACTGTTGAGGTCTCTGCCCAGGCCGAAACCCTTCAGACGGAGAGCGGCGAAGTCAGCAGCACCATCAGCACCACCGCCATCCAGAATCTGCCCATCGCCAGCTTCAGCGCCTACGCTCTGGCAACCACGCTGCCCGGTGTCGTCACTGGCGCCGGCAACAACTTCAGCAACGGCCAGAACTTCTCGGTCAACGGCAATCGTTCGCGTTCCAACAACTTCCTCATTGAAGGTCAGGACAACAACGACGCCGGCATCGGCGGTCAGGGCATGCAGCCTGCGAACCTCGAAGCCGTCCAGGAAGTCAGCATCATGACCAACGCCTACTCGGCCGAATTCGGTCATGGCGGCGGCTCCGTCAACAACCTGATCTACAAGAGCGGCACCAACCAGTTCCACGGCTCCCTCTGGGAGATCCACGCCAACTCCGCCCTCGACGCCAACAGCCACCTGAATAACTTCTATGGCACGGAAAAGGGCAAGTACCGCGAGAACACTTACGGCTTCTCCCTCGGCGGCCCGATCGTGAAGGACAAGGCTTTCTTCTTCGCCTCGTACCAGTGGGATAAGTACCGCTCCTCCAGCAACGGTTCGCCCATCACCGTTATTACTCCCAACGGCATCGCCGCTCTGCAGGCTCTGCAGGGAACAGCCACTGCCGCCCAGAAGGCACAGATCAAGAATCTGCTGGGTGTTTACAACAACCCCGGCCTCCAGGGGCCGTTCACGAACATCAAGAACGTTCCGCTCGGCATCGATCCCGTTTCCGGCCTGAACCGCGGCAACGTCGAAATCGGTACCATGATGCGGTCCGGCATTGCGGCCAACTCCGACTCGCCGGAACTGGATCTCAAGGGCGATTACCTGATTACGCAGAACGATACCCTCGGCCTGCGCCTCATCAGGACCTCCTACACCAGCCCGTACGATCTCGGAAACTTCGGCAGCCAACTGCCTGGCTTTGACACCATGCAGAACGGCCCCGCCTACAATGCGGGCATCACCTACACCCACGTCTTCAATCAGAACCTGCTCAACGAATTACGCCTCTCCTACGGACGCATCGGCTTCACCTTCGATTGGCGCCCGGATACGTACGCCAATCCGTACGTGGCCAATGGCACGATGCCGGCCGTTAGCATCGGCGGTTCCTATGCCCTCACCGGTTATGGACCTCCGAGCGGAACGCCCCAGGGCCGTTTCCACAACACCTACCAGTTGCAGGACTCGGTGAGCTGGACGGTCGGCCGTCATACCCTTAAGTTCGGGTTCGACATGGCGGACATCCGCGTTGTAGACACCATTCCGTTCAGCAACTACTACGGCGCCATCGGATACAGCGACAGCAGTGTCGGTGGTGTCACCTACAGCGGCCTTGCCAACTTCATCGACGGCTACTCGGGCAGCGGTTCTGCCAGCCAGACCTTCGGCAGCAACAAGGCTCGTGCGCCTATTAAGTCGCAGAACTACTTCGTGCAGGACACCTGGAAGCTCCGTCCGGATCTGACTATCAACCTGGGTCTCCGCTACGAATACAACAGCCCGTTTGCCAACGAAATTCCGTACCCGGCCATGAACATCTCGGATCCGGCGCCGTCCAGCTATCCGACCCGAATCACGCAGAAAGCGAATTACAACGATTGGGGTCCGCGTGCCGGCTTCGCCTATACTCCGAAGTTCTGGACCAAGGTGTTCGGTGAGAACAAGACCGTGATCCGTGGCGGCGCAGGCATCTTCTACGACCATGGTTTCACCAACATCCTCGACAACAACCTGGCTGGTGCGCCGAACGATGTTCCGGCCACTCTGACCAACCGGCCCAGCGCAGCCAATCCGCGCGGTGTTGCGGGATGGTCCTGGACATACGCCAAGCCGCGGCTCTCGCCGGTGCTCAACCCCTACTCCAGCGTGACCAGCATCAACGCCAACCTCAAGGACCCGACGATCTACCAGTGGAACGTCACCATGGAGCGTGAGCTGCCTGGTTCGTTCCTCGCGTCGGTCGGCTATGTGGGTACCCGTGGCGTGCGTCTTTACGGCACGGATCTCCTGAACCCCTACATCAACGACCCGAACAATCCGCTCTTCCAGGCGGTTTGCGGTGGCGCAACCTATTGCCGTCAGTACTCCAATCGCGGCTCCATCGGTATCCGCGACAATACTGGCGACTCCATCTACCACGCCATGCAGGCGGAAGTGCACCGCAGACTGTCGCACGGCCTCGAACTGCGCGCGAACTATACCTGGTCGCACGCCATTGATGACGTGTCGGAAGTCTTCACCAGCGGCAACTACTCCACCTACCCGGTCGTTCAGTATCCGGCGTCGCGTGGCCAATATGATCGCGGTCCATCCACGATGGATCGTCGTCACCGTGTCGCCATCAGCTACGTGTACACCATTCCAAAACTGCGCGCCGTCGCCTTCAAGGACAATAAGGCCCTTGGGTTCCTCGGGAACGTTTACAACGGCTGGCAGATCTCCGGCACCACCTCCTTCCAGAGCGGCGCGCCGGCGAACGTGGAAACCGGATACTGGCTGGGCAGCTACGACTGGAACTGGGACAGCATCGGCAACGATCGTCCGGCCCTTGGCAACCCCAATGCTCCCATCACGACCTTTGGCGTGAGAGAGGGCAACCAGGTCTGCAACGGACCGGCGTATACGACAGGAAGCAACGCGGGAGTCTGCGTCCCGGTTGATCCCAACTCCGTGCACTGGATCGCCGGTGAACTCTTTGCCGCCGGCGCACCCAAGGGCATGGTGGGACGCAACTCCTTCCTTACCCGCGGACGCCAGGACTGGACCTTTGCCCTGGCCAAGACCGTGAACGTTACCGAACACCAGAAGATTGAATACCGCATGGAAATGTTCAATCCGTTCAATCACGCGAACACTGGCATACCGAACCTCACGTTGCAGAGCGGCATACAGCCGGGTATCACCCCGACTTTCGGCGACTATAACTACTCGCTGAGCGGCTACCGCAGCATCCGCATGTGGTTGAAGTACTCCTTCTAGCCATTTGCGTGAAGCCTTACGTTAAGGGCCAGCCCTCGGGCTGGCCCTCTTTTTTGCCGGTGACTCGCCACTGCCCTGCCCTTATCTTGTTCCGTTCGCGACAGGGTAGAGTCTCTGTTTTGCTTTTGCCTTTCGAAACGTCCGAAACCTTCAAAACTGGTTTTAGAAGTGGAACCCAACCTCCGCCGTGTACGCCCTCGGAGGAACGAAGTGCGTTCCGCTGAAGGTCGAGAGGAAGTTGTAGAGCACCGACTCGTTCGTCAGGTTCGTCGCCGTCAGCCGCAGGCTCCACTTGTATCGGTCGCCACGGAAGAGGTTGTCGTCCCCGACCGAGGCGTCGAACAGGTGTCGCGGCGCAATGCGCGGCGGGTTTGTGTCGGCGTTCTCCGTCCCCGGAGCCGGAATCACCGCGCGCGTCGCTCCCCACTGTCCAAACGGCAGCGTGCAGTTTGAAATACCCTGCGTCGGTGTGGCGTACGTGTTGCCGCAGAAAAATCCTACCTGCGCCTGCTGATCCGGCGTCAGCGCCAGCAGCGAAGCCAGGTCCGGCACCGCTCCCGCCACCAGTCCGCTGTCATAGCGCCAAGCGAATCCGAACCACGGTCCGCGCTTCCACGGCTGGTATTGCAGGTTTGTCGTCTGTTCGAAAGCCTGGTCGTGATCGATGCGGAAGACCGACTGTTCGAGCGGCGAATTGAACAATAGCCCGCCACTCTCCGGACCGAAGAAGCGCGCCCGCGAGTGTCCCATCACGGTGAACGCCGTAAGCCCCTTCCATGCCGGCAGGTTCACCCGCACCGAGAGTCCGTCGATCTTCGATTTCCGCCACTGGATCGGGAATGCCAGCGGCGTGTTGAACAGCGTGTCGAAGTCGTAGTCGTTCTTCGTGAACTTCCAGAAGTACTCGGCATCGATCGCCGCAAAGCGTCCGAGGCTCTGCTGGAAGCCCACGTTGAACTGGTTGCGAGTGCCCGGCTTCAGCGGCTGATCGCCAAACGATCCCGTTCCCGACGAAGCCAGACCTCCCGATCCGGTTGCGCTCGAAAGCACCAGGTTCTCGTTGTATGGCGTTTCAAACATCCGTCCGTATGACGCGCGCAGCACCGTGTTCGTGCGTTTGATGTTGTAAGCCAGCCCTACGCGCGGCTGTATCGCCGAACCGCTGCTCAATCCGTTGTAGTTGTCGCCTCGCACTCCGGCGTTGATGTTCCAATTGCCCAGCGTGATCGAGTCTTGCGCGTAGAATGCCTCCTGCTTGATATCCGTATGCCCGTTGAACTGGAAGAGCTGTCCGCCGCGTGTCAGGTCGAAGGGCAGCAGTCCAGGCAGGAAGCCGGGGTTTGCCGTGTAGCCCGCTCCCGTACACGCATTCGGATCGGTGATCGCCCCGCCGGAAACCGGGTTTCCGCTCGCGTCGAGACACACCGGGTTGAACGCCGGATCGGTCAGTCCAAGCCGAAAGTTCTCCGACAGAAACGTGTGAATGATGTCGAACCCGAACTTCGCGTTGTGATGCCCCCTGGCATATGAAAGGTCCAGCTTCAAACCGGCATTCGTCAGCCGCCGGCTCTGCGCAAGCGTCGCCGGTTGATCCGAGAATGGGTCCGCGCTCGGGTAGTAGTGCACGCGATCCTGTCGCACAAAGACATTCGTGTTCAGCAGCATGTGGCTGTTGAAGACGTGCGTCCATGCCGGCGAGATGTTGAACGTGTTCATCAACTGCCTCTGGTCCTGTCCCGCGGCCTGCTGGTCGTACTGGTTTGGTATCTGGAACCACGAACGCGAGTACAGCAGGTTCAGGTGCAATTGATCGTTCGCGTCCGGCTGAAAGTCGATCCGATCAAAGTAGTTCTGCGAGTTGCCCTTGTCATGCAGCGCCACGAACTCCGGCGAGTCGAGGAATCGCCCCGTGTTCAGGCCGGAGAGCGCCACGTAGTTTCCCCATTTGTCTCCGCCATTGGCCAGGGTCAGCGCCGTATTCGTTGTGCCGAACGATCCATAGCTGGTGATGACGCTGCCAGTCGGTTTCTTCACACCCAGTCCGTTCTTCGTGTTGATCTGAATCACCAGGCTTGTCTTGTCGCCGTACTCCGCCGGGGGAACGCCGGAAATGACTTCCATCGACTGGATCGCGTCCTCTGGGATCTGGTTGGAGAATACTTTGCTCTGTTGATCGGTGATCGGCTGCCCATCCACGGAGAATGATGTGTCCGCGTGTTCGCCCAACGGATGGAATAACCCGTTCGAATCGGCGGCAACCCCCGGAGTCGCCATCGTAATCGCCGAACTCAGCGGCGACGAGACGCTCTGCACCGGCAGACGACTCATCAGCGACTGGTCAACGTCCGTATGCGCAATCGGGTTGACTTCCACCAGATCCTCGCCACCGCCTTCCACCGTCATCTGCGTGGAACTGGAGGCTACTTGCAACCCAATTGCCTGGTCGATGGGAAGCGCTGTTCTCACCTCCACGTCGCCTTCGTAGATCGCAAACCCCTTGGCCGTTGCGGTGACATGGTAGTGATTGAAGGGAATATTGATAATGCGATAGTTCCCTGCCTTGTCGGATACCGCCTCGGCATGGAATCCCGTAATCGGATTCTTTACTGAAACCGTTGCACCGGGTACCACTGCTCCCGTTGGATCGGTGATTACGCCAAACAACACGCCTCCGCCAAGAGTCTGCGCCGGGTCTCCGGCAGCAAAACTCATCAGGCTGAAGACACAGAGAAATAGAAGAACGGCAAGCGTTCTCAATCCGCGATACATAGGCCCTCCGTCGCGTTGAGTCTGTTTTTTGTGGATCGATTTTTAAGGAAAAACAGTTACGCGACGGGCGGGGGACGGATGAAGTAGCTGAACGAGGTAAGTACCGGATGGAAGGACGGGAGGGTGTTAACGGTCGCTTCACTCTCCAGCGGAGCCACGGGGGCTTCCGTGACCAGCATGGACGGAATCGAATGCAGCGAGATCGCGCAGAGCACGCATATCGTGTCTGGACCGAACTGCGCATGCACCGTTTTGCCGGCCTCAAGAATGTAGCTCTTGTGGATGTGAGCGACCTTCACCCCGGTGATGACGAACACTGCCACGATCAGCGCGATCACCAGCCATCGTGGATAGCGCAGTCCTGTGCGGTATTGGTGTGGTCGTTTCATACAGAAGTCAGTTTCAGGATTTCGTTTGGGATCAAGGAACCGCTCCCGGCGCTTTCTGCACCGGAAGACACTTCTCCTTTATACTTTGACAGGCTGGTGCGGCAAAAGTTGCCGGAAGTTTAGAAGAAAATTCAATGGGAATCTCCAACCCATCCCATATCACCCCATCTGAACCTCGCGCGCCAACGTACTTTATTGCACAAAGTAGTCTCTTATGTTAATTTCATTGCCTTAGAGGACTGAACTTGCGCAACAACGTGCCCGCCGGCCTGAGTCGAAAGGAACTCGAGCTTTATTCCCAACTCGACCCGGAGCGGCTGCCAAAACACATCGCCATCATCATGGACGGCAATGGCCGCTGGGCCAAGCGCCGGCATTTGCCGCGCATTGCCGGCCATAAGCGCGGCGTGGAAGCCGTGCGCGATGTCATTCAGACCGCCGCCCGCATCCATA
This sequence comes from Acidobacteriota bacterium, assembly GCA_021779935.1. Classification (GTDB taxonomy): domain Bacteria; phylum Acidobacteriota; class Terriglobia; order Terriglobales; family Acidobacteriaceae; genus JAJXZT01. The sequence goes on along the minus strand of JAJXZT010000016.1, from coordinate 228,910 downwards.
TTCCGGCGGTCACCCTCTATGCCTTCTCCGTCGAAAACTGGAAGCGCCGTCCAAAGACCGAGGTCAGCTTCCTGATGGCCCTGCTTCGCACTTATCTGAAGCGGGAAGTGCCTCTGATGAACGAAAACAACATCCGCATGGAGTACATCGGACGGCAGCATGAGCTTCCCCCAGAAGTGCAGGAGCGGATGGAATGGGCGCGCCAGGCAACGGCAAAAAATACTGGCATGATCATGACGCTGGCGCTCAACTATGGCGCTCGCACCGAACTCGTCGATGCCTTCGAATCCATCGTGCGCTCTGCACTCAACAATGGCGGCCTCTCGCACCTCAAGATTGACGAGGCGCTCATCAACCGGCACCTTTATACAAGCCACCTTCCCGACCCCGACCTCGTCATTCGTACCAGTGGCGAAATGCGCCTCAGCAACTTCCTGCTGTGGCAGCTTGCCTACGCGGAAATCTACGTTACCCCGACTCTCTGGCCCGACTTCGATGGCGTCCATCTGCTCTCGGCCATCGAGGAGTACCAGAAGCGCGAGCGCCGCTACGGCGGCTTGGGATCCACGGCTCACCAGCTCCCGTAACGCTCGTCTTGCCGTTTTTCCCCGCCATCCGGCTCCCTGCGTTACACTTACATGTCCCATGATCGTTCCGTCGCGCGAGTAACAACGTGGTGGCCCGGCCGTGCGCGACTGGAAACTCACAACTACAGATGAAACGTCTCGCTACCGCTCTTGTCCTGATACCGCTCGTGTTGCTCGCCGTCTTTCGCGCACCGGACTGGCTCTTCGCCGTGCTCGTCGGCCTGGTCGCCACCTTCGCACTCGCCGAGTACCTGACCATCGTCGAGAGTTACGGCCTTACGTCTTATCGTCCGCTGACTTTCGGCCTGAACGCGTTGATCTACGCCGTGCTTGCCGTAACCGTGTACACCGGCGCCGAGGTCATCACCCTGCTGCTGGCGCCGCTGGTTGTGCTGCTCTTCGGCGCTTCCATCTATCTCGCCATCGGAATGCGCGCCGAGGATCTGCGGACCGTTCTTCCGGGCGTCGCGGTCTCTTACTTCGGAATTCCCTACATCGGCATGGCGCTAGCCTGCCTTGCGCTCTTGCACTTTGGCCCCTTCGGATGGTTCCAGGTACTCTTCACGTTCTTCACCGTCTGGGCCGGTGATACCGCGGCTTACTATGTCGGGCGCTCCATCGGTCGAATCAAGTTCGCCCCGCGCATCAGTCCCAAGAAAACCTGGGAGGGCGCCATTGCCAGCATCGCTGGCGCGGTCGTCGTCGGAGTTCTCTTCAGCCAGTACATCCAGCCCATCGGGCGTTTCCTGGTCGACATCCACGTGCTTGCCGGAAGCTCCGTTTATCTTTCGATGGATTCGGGCGCGACCCGTGAATTGCTGATTGCACCTCCCATCTGGATTCCGGCGTTGCTCGCGGCAATTATCAATGTCGCCGCACAATTGGGAGATCTCTTTGAGTCGCTCATTAAGCGTGGTGGCGGCGTCAAGGATTCCGGCACCATACTTCCGGGACACGGAGGAATTCTTGATCGCATCGATGCGTTGCTTTTCGCCGCCCCGGTTGCGCTCGTTCTCTTTATGTTCTTTTCCGATAAATTCCTTCAACTCCCCTGAGCGGGTTCTGTATCCTAGATCAAGATAGGTTTCTTGATGAAGAGAATTGCCATTCTTGGCTCGACCGGCTCCATCGGCCAGAGCACTTTGAAGATCGTAGAGTCGTATCCCGATCGCTTTGCCGTGGCCACTCTGGCTGCGGGCAATAACGCGGATCTTGTCTTTGAACAGGTGGTGCGCTGGCGCCCTCGCCTCGTCTCCATCGCCTCCGAGGAATCCGCCGCCCAACTCCGTGCAAGATTGGAGCGCGCGGGCGTGGAGGGCGTCGAGGTCACGCATGGCGCCGCCGGAACCGTGAAGGTCGCCACCCATCCTGATGTCGATTTCGTGGTCAGCGCCATTGTTGGCGTCGCCGGACTCGAAGCAACGTATGAAGCGGTGAAGGCCGGCAAGACCATCGGCCTGGCGAACAAGGAGTGTCTTGTTGCCGCCGGAGAGCTCATCACTGCCGAATCGCGCCGCCAGGGTAAACCGCTCCTGCCCATCGACAGCGAACATAATGCCATTCATCAATGTATGCGCGGCGGCCGCCTCCACGAAGTTGAGCGCGTATGGCTCACCGCTTCGGGCGGTCCTTTTTTGCATACACCTAAGTCGCAATTCGGGTCCATCACCGTCGAGCAGGCGTTGAACCATCCAACCTGGAAGATGGGACGTCGCATCACAATTGACTCAGCGACGCTGATGAACAAGGGCTTCGAAGTCATCGAAGCATGTAGATTGTTCAATCTTCCTCCCGAGCAGGTGAAAGTGGTCGTCCACCCGCAGTCCACCGTGCATTCCATGGTTGAATTCGTGGACGGCAGTCTCCTGGCGCAAATTTCTGTAACTGACATGCGCCTGCCTATTCTTTACGCTCTCACCTATCCCGACCGCGTCGAGTCCGACTTGCGCTTCTCCGTCAATGGCTTGCGCCAGCTCGATTTCTGTCCTCCGGACATGGATAAGTTTCAATGTTTGCAGTTGGCCTATGAAGCGGTGGCGGAAGGCGGTGCCAAAACGGTAGCCTTAAACGCCGCCGATGAGGTCGCCGTGGCCGCATTCCTCGAAGGAAGTATCCCTTTTTTGGGCATTGCGTCTACAATTCAGGCAGTTTTAAAAGAAACGCCTGCCCTGCACGCGGAATCTATTGAGCAGGTTCTTTCTCAGGATGCCGAGGCGCGTGCCCTGGCAAGCGATGTAATTCGCACACACGTCACGAAAAGATCCGTTACGAATACGTAGCGGAAGCGTCGAAGAGGTTTATGGTCACATTTCTGTACAGCATCGTATCCGTCGTCGTGGTTCTCGGGATCATGATCCTCGTCCACGAGTTTGGACACTTTGCTGCCGCCAAGTTTTTCGGCGTTCGCGTCGAAGTTTTCTCCATCGGATTCGGCAAGCGTCTTTTCGGCGTTTACGAAGGCAAGTTTTCCACTGGCCCACTGCTCGAAGAGCAGGGCCAGCCGCAGCGCCCCATCGCGAGCCAATCGGACTTCGCCACGCCGGCCGCACGCGCCTTCCCGATTCGTAAAGTCGGTAGTACCGATTACCGCATCTCCGCGCTGCCGCTTGGCGGTTACGTCAAGATGGCCGGTGAAAATATCGTCGATACGCGTACCGGGTCGCCCGACGAGTTCGTGTCGCATCCGCGCTGGCAGCGGCTCATCATCGCCTTCGCCGGCCCCGCGATGAACATCCTGCTCGCCGTGGTACTGCTGACCGCCGTCTTCATGGTGCACTACGAGCATCCCATCTTTCTCAATAAGCCCGCCGTCATCGGATGGGTCATGGAGAACAGTCCCGCGGCCAAGGCCGGGCTTGAAGTCGGCGACCACATCACTGCCGTTGGGAGCATCAACAACCCCACTTGGGAAGACCTGATCGCACGCACCGTCATCAGTCCCGGACAACCTCTGCGGCTCACCGTCCAGCGCGGCGCGCAAGTCCTTCACACGACGGTAACCCCGGACACCGTGGGACGCGACGAGATCGGTTCCGCCGGATGGATCCCTGAACAACCGCTCATCGTCACCGCATTGGAAAGCGATATGCCGGGCATTAAGGCCGGCCTCAAGCTTGACGACGAGATCCTCGCCGTCAACGGCACGCGCGTCCAATCAACATCCTCTCTCAAGCGCCTGTTGCAGGAAACGAAGAGCGCGCCCGTCGAACTCACCATCTTGCGTGATGGACACCAGATCAAGCTGAAAGTGGCTCCAGCTTTCGACAGCGACCAAAAGGAATATCGCATCGGCTTCGCCTCCGAACCCACGCAGGTCGACAAGTTGCCGTTCGGCAAGGCGCTCAGCCGTTCCATCGATCAGAATGAAAAGAACTCGATGCTCATCCTTGAGCTCGTAAAGCGCATGGTCGAGCACAAGGTTTCCATCAAGCAGATGGAAGGCCCCATTGGCATCGCGCGAGTTTCCGGGGAAGTAGCGCAACAGCAGGGCTGGACTCCGTTGCTCGCTCTCATCTCCAACATCAGTCTCAACCTCGGCATCTTTAACCTCTTCCCCATCCCCATTCTCGATGGCGGACTGATTCTTCTCCTGCTCATCGAGTCGTTGATCCGGCGCGATATAAGCCAGACTTTCAAGGAGCGTATCTACCAGGCCGCCTTTGTCTGCCTGGTGCTCTTCGCCGGATTGGTGATTTTCAACGACGTGATGAAGGTGCTGCCGGGAATCACGCACCATATTCAGTAAGACATTCCGCGCGGCTGGAAAGCGCGCAAAAGATTCGGGGCGCTTCATGCGCCCCGTTTTCATTAGTCGCGAACCTCTTGCCCGCTTTCGGCTTACTTCAGCGCGACGTTTACCGCTTGCGCATGTTCCTGTAGCCACTCGTTCGTCGCTTTCAACGCCTCCGTGCGTTGCCCTTCATCCATCGCCTTGCTGATTTTGTTCAACAGCTGTGGAGCATCGTAACTCCCATTCATCGCGGCGATTTTCAGCCACTTCCATGCCTGCGTCGGATCGCGCGGAACAACCTCGCCGCGCCAGTAGACAAGCCCCAGCGTGTACTGCGCTCCCAGCACGCCCCCTTCCGCCACGCGTTGCAGCAACTCCAACGCCTGCTCCGGATGCCTTTCCACACCCTGTCCGCCAAGATACAGCATCGCCAGGCTCAGCTCCGCGGGTGAATATCCCTGTTCCGCGGCGCGTTGGAACCAATACAGCGCCTGCTTCGGATCGCGCACCACGCCCTTGCCGTTCTGATACATGCGGCCGAGGATTTCCTGGGACATGGGATCACCCTGCTGCGCGGCGATTTGAAACCACTTTGCCGCCTTCGACAGGTCCTGCGCTCCACCTTGTCCGTTGAAATACATTGTGGCCAGGCTGTACTGCGCGTGCAGGTTGCCATCGTGTGCCGAACGCCGGTACCAAACGCGCGCCTCGGCCCCGTTCTTCTCCACGCCGAGACCTTGCTGGTACGCAACCCCCAGGCGGTCCGCTGCCACGTCGTCCTTCTTGCTGGCGGCCTTTCGCAGCCAGCGTAATCCTTCGCTTTCATCCTGCGGTTTTCCCAGGCCATCCGAATACATGATGCCCAGGATTGCCTGCGACCGCGGATTGCCTCGTCGCGCCGATAATTCGATACCACGCGCTTCTTCCGGAGAAAGCTTCAGCAGGTTCAGCACGCGTACTGCGCCAACCTGCGCCACGCATGAAGCTCCGAAGAGGATCATGCCACCTAGACATGCTGCACGAAGACCCAAGGTTCGCATCAACCTCATACCCTCCTGCCGCAACCATCCCCTGCCGCGGCTTGCCTTCGTTGGCCCTGCGCCGTTCATCCCCGTGAAGCGGTGCAATACAAATACATATGTAAATGTTTCGCTCAGATGCGCTGGTTGCGAATCCGATGAATATTATTTGCTCACACGCAAAAGCCCTGCCAGTAACCGGCTTCGCTGGCCCCACCGAAGTGCCGCTTCTCGCGGCTCCCCGTAAACCCTGCTGCAGCTCACTGCGGCATTCGTTATTTCGTTATAAGGACAGCGGTACCCTCCCTGCGGGCCGGGTGCAATTTGGGAAAGTGAATGTGTTGCTGGTTTTGCCGCAGAGTCTATGTACAATTGCTGTCCGATGCAAGCCCCGATTTAGGAAAAAATATGCTTCTCGTTCGCTGTTCGCGCGGGCTTGCGCCACTTACGTCACAGGCCATTGTGATGCCATTCCGGGGGCCTCATCGTGCTAAACTGAAGGCATAGCCATGGCAACGATTCAACGCAGAAAGACCTACACAACCCGCATTGGCAACGTGCTTGTCGGCTCCGGAGCTCCAGTGATGGTGCAGTCCATGACCAACACCGACACCGCCGACATCGCCTCCACCGTGCAGCAGGTCGCGGCCCTGGCGCGCGCCGGGTCGGAGGTCGTTCGCGTTACCGTCAACAATGACGCCGCTGCCCAGGCCGTCCGTCCCATCGTCGACGAACTCGCCGCCCAGGGTGTGCATGTCCCCATCATCGGCGACTTCCATTACAACGGACATCTGCTGCTCAGGAAGTATCCGGATTGCGCGCGTGCGCTCGCCAAATACCGCATTAACCCCGGCAACGTCTCCATCGGACGTAAGGACGACGACAATTTCCGTACCATGATCGAGGTTGCCATCGAGAACGACCGCCCGGTACGCATCGGCGTCAACTGGGGGTCACTCGACCAGCAATTGCTCACCCGCATGATGGACGAGAATTCGCGGCTGGCCCATCCGCTGGAAGCCCGCGACGTGATGATGGAAGCCATGGTCGTCAGCGCGCTTCGTTCCGCGGAACTCGCCGAAGAGTACGGCCTTCCCGCCGATCACATCATTCTCAGCGCCAAGGTCAGTGGCGTGCAGGACCTCATCGACGTTTACCGCAATCTCGCTGCCCGCTGCCAGTATGCGCTGCACCTCGGCCTCACCGAGGCCGGCATGGGAGCAAAAGGCATCGTGGGCAGCACCGCCGGACTTGCCGTGCTCATTCAGGAAGGCATCGGCGACACGATTCGCGTCTCGCTCACGCCTGCGCCCAATGGCGACCGCACTGAAGAGGTTTTCGTCGCCCAGCAGATTCTGCAATCCATGGGAATCCGCAGCTTCTCCCCGCAGGTCACCGCCTGCCCCGGCTGCGGCCGCACCACCTCCACCTACTTCCAGGAGCTGGCCCAGCAGATACAGGGCTACCTTCGCGAAATGATGCCGGAGTGGCGCACGAAATACGACGGTGTGGAGGAGTTGAAGCTCGCCGTCATGGGCTGCATCGTCAACGGCCCCGGTGAATCGAAACATGCAAATATTGGAATTTCCCTGCCGGGTACGTTCGAGGAGCCGAAAGCGCCGGTCTTCATCGACGGCCGCCTCGTGACCACGCTCAAGGGCGACCACATCGTCGAGGAGTTCACCCATATCCTCAACGACTACGTCGAGAACCGTTACAGCCGCAAGCCTGTCGAGGCCGCGGTCAAAGCGTAGAACGCACCTTCACGCAATTGAAAACGCCGCGCATTTCGCGCGGCGTTCGTTCTTGTGCACGTTTCTCGCCGGGCACCAGAACCGCTGAGCGACAGGCGATGCCTGCTCCCGGTTTCCTTCTCGAGTCCATCAGGACTTTCTGAAGGTGGCATCTCCCGTCGCTCAACCTGTTCGGGACTGGAGTCTTCCGCGTTGCCCCAGCGGAAGTCTTGCCTGATCGCTGTGTCGCGGAGATACGTGTCGCGACTCAGCCTCCTGCAATTGTCCCGAAATATCAAGAATCAGACATTTGCGAGCGCGAGCAGTCCCACTGCCGTCGCCAGCCACAGCCCGAATACGAGCGTGTTCACCGCCACCCGGAAGGACACGTTATCGATCAACCAGTTGTACTTGCTGTCCATACTGAACTCCTTCTCTGCCCTCGTAGGTATCGGACGAGCCACTCGTCATTTCGTTAGCTCGGTTCGTCCCACAATCACTCATACGAATCTCCCGCGGCAGCGGTTCCATTATTTCCAGGATTGTTTAGAAAATTGGAGTTACAGGTTCAGACAGGCGGGAATTTTAGAACAGGCGATCGACTGCCGCTTCCGCAATCAATTCCAGGTCGGGATAGCGTTTGATCAGCGTCTCCGGCGCTTTCACCGGGATGCTGTCGATCATGTGCTTGAGTTGCAACCCGTTGACCGCCGCCTTGCCTTCGAAGTGATTGTTCGTGACGACGAAAGTCACCTGCGACTTTGCGGCAATCCGGTCGATGTGCCGTTTCCAGTCCTGCAACTCGCTGGCGGAATAAAGGTAGTTGTAGCGCGCGTCGCGCCGTTCGGTCTTCAGCCCGTCTTCCGACGTGCGTTCCGCAAACCATTCGTTGTAATTGCGGCCATGCAGGCGGACATACCCGATGCCCGACGTCACGTGCTCGGTTGGTCCAATTGCATTGCCCAGCAGCGGCTGGTCGATGTTGCAGAAGGCCACGTCCTGCCTGGCAAAATACTTCAGCGTCCCTTCGTTGTTCCAGCTCGCGTGGCGCACTTCCACCACCAGCGGATACGCGCGGAACCGCTGCACCAGCGTGTCGAGATAATCGCGGTTTTCATTTGAATTCTTGAATGAGATGGGAAACTGCACCAGCAGCGCGCCCAGCATTTCTTCTCCGGCAATCGCATCCAGCCCCTGCTTTGCCAGTTGCTCGTCATCGTCGTGCGGGCGAATCGTGGACGCTGACGTCGACTCCACCACCGCCATCGGCGAATGCGTGAATGCGCGGTTCAATTTTGCGGTGAAGATAAAATTCCGGTTGACGTTGCGCGCCTTGCGGCACCATAGCAGCCCGTGTTCCGGCTTGATGTGGCCATAGAACGAACTGTTGATCTCGATCGTGTCGAAGTATCGCGCCAGGTATTCCACCGGGTGCTGCTCGCGTTTCAGCGAGCCCGGGTACACCACGCCTTCCCAGTCTTTGTAAGCCCAGCCCGCTGGTCCAATCCTGATGTTCGTTCCTTCGCCCATCGAGCCGAGGTTAGCACAAATTTGTTTTGCAATGTGTCTCTTAGAAATACGCCGCGACAATTACCCAGTACATCGGGAACGTGTAGGTGGCCGAGGTCGTAAAGCACACCCCAACCGACATCCCCCTTATCTTTTGCGTCGCCAGCTTCTGCGCTCCAGCCGGAAGCTTATGCAAATCCAGGGTTGCGAATGCCACCACGTATTTAGCGTCATCCACGTGAATCCGGCTGGCGTCCAGCTTGTCCCGCTGCGCCATCCCGCATGCTTCCTGGTGCAGTGCAGGCAACGGGATTTCCTCCAGCGGAGGCATGCCCGCCGCCGCCCGGAGCTGGTTGTACTCCTTCACCAGCTCGGTTTCCGCGCTGCCGTCTGAAACCTTCGGCATCACCTTCGCGAAATCTTCCGTCACCCACAGCAGGTCATTGCTCTTGATAATCCCCAGGCCAATCGAGTTGAACGCCGGATTCATGATGTTTGCCCGGTGTTCCGAGGAGCCCATCAGTGCATCGTGTGCGCTCACTGCATCCCGCGCGCTTACAACGTTTTCGCCCGCGTTTAGGAATCGCATCCCGGTTGCGACCATGCGGTCCACCAGTTCCGGTTCGCCCGCGAATTGGTGGGAGAGGTCCTGGTGCTCGGCCAGCAGCACCGAGTGTGCCGTCGCTGTCTTGTCCAGATTCGGATTGCGCTTCAGCGGCTTCAGCCCCAGCCTGATCCTGTCTATGTTGACCAGTTGGAAGATCCTGTCTTCCGCCTCCGCGATGGCCGCCGCATCCTGCTGGGGAACCGGACGCAGTGCCTGTGCGACCGCTGCACCGGGATCGCCCGACGGCGCAGGGCCGTCCTGCGCGTGCGCGGCTATCCCCGCGCTCAGAACAAGCGCACAACAAAGCATCAATGCTCGACGCATAGTTGACTCAGATGCTAACGCCATCTTGAGTGTTTCTTCAATCTTGTTGAAAATTTCCAGGCTGGGTTTCCGATTCAGTCGTGCCATCCTCTAACATTTCCCCGGGCGATTCGGAACGCAAGCTGCGCCGCTTGGGATACAATCCGCTTGCCCCCAAATCGGTCACATCATGATTACGATTCTTACTGTCGCCTTGATATCTCTTGCAGTTGGACTTTTCTGCGGTTGGCTTGCCGGACGCACCCATTCGTCCGGACTGATGAAAAAGCTCACCGCCACCGAAGCAGAGCTCGCTATCCGTGTTCAAGAGCTTACAACCTTGCGCTCCGAACGGGAAGCCCTATCCGCTCAAAAGGCCGCTTCCGATGCGGAAAACGCCCGACTACAGGAGCGCGTTACCCAGGAGCGCAAGAGCTCCGACGAAAAGCTCGCCCTGCTCGCCAGCGCCTCGGAAGAGCTGAAGAACGCCTTCCAGAAGCTCGCCTCTGATGCCCTCTCCGGCAACAACCAGTCCTTCCTCGACCTTGCAAAAACCCGCCTTGGCACTTACCAGGAGCTTGCCGAGAAGGAGTTACAGGCGAGACAGCAGGCCATTGCTGAGCTGGTAAAACCGATTGAAGAATCGCTCAAAGCCGTCGACAACCAAGTGAAAATCATTGAGAAGGAGCGTGTCGGCGCCTACACCGCATTACACGAACAGCTCAAGTCCGTCGTCGGCACGCAGGAGCTGCTCAAGTCGGAAACCGGTAAGCTCGTCCAGGCCCTTCGTGCTCCCCACGTCCGTGGCCGCTGGGGTGAGTTCCAGCTTCGCCGTGTCGTCGAGATGGCTGGCATGGTCAACTACTGCGACTTCCAGGAGCAGGCCAGCGTCACCACCTCCGACGGCCGCCTGCGTCCCGATCTCATTGTTCGGCTTCCCGGCGGCAAGACCATCATCGTCGACGCCAAGGCGCCGCTCTCCGCCTATCTCGACGCCATTGAGGCTCCCGACGAAAATACGCGCCGCGCGCGCATGGCAGCCCATGCCAGCCAGATTCGCGACCACATCAACAAGCTCAGCGCCAAGGGTTATTGGGACCAGTTCTCCGCGACGCCCGAATTCGTCGTCATGTTCCTGCCCGGCGAGGTCTTCTTCAGCGCCGCTCTGGAGCAGGACCCCGGCATCATCGAGCAGGGAGTGCAGCAGAAAGTCATTGTCGCCTCGCCCACCACGCTCATCGCTCTGCTGCGCGCCGCTTTTTACGGTTGGCAGCAGACGCAACTGGCGGAAAATGCGCAGCGCATCAGCGATCTCGGCAAGCGCATCTACGAAGCCATCCGCGTCATGTCCAGCCACTTCGAGGATGTCGGCGACCACCTCGAAAAAGCTCTCAAGTCTTATAACAAGACTGTCGGATCGCTCGAACGCAGTGTGCTGCCCGCCGCGCGCCGCATGCCATCTCTCGGTGTCAGCGCCTCAGAGACCATCGATGAACTCGAGCAGCGCAACGAAACAGCACGCATCCTGCAAGCGCCCGACTGGTCCGGCGGCGATGGCGCCGACAGCGACAACAGCGACAAAGCCTGATAATTTCGCGCACACAAAAGCCCCCGCCTCACGGGGGCTTCTTCGTGCAATCTTCCGTTACAGCCCAGCTTCCATCCGCGAACGCGGATCAAGATAGTCGCGCAGCGCGTCGCCAATGAAGTTGAACGAGAGCACCGCTAGCATCACCGCGATTGCCGGAACAATTACCAGGTGTGGCGAATCGAACAGGTGCACGCGACCGTCGTTCAGCATCGACCCCCAACTCGGCACCGGTGGCGGAACGCCCAGCCCCAGGAAGCTCATCGTCGCCTCGGCCAGCACTGCCCCGGCCATTCCAATCGCCGCCTGTACAATCACCGGCTGCATGATGTTCGGCAGAATATGGCGCACGATCACTCTCAGGTCGCTCGCGCCCAGCGCCCGTGCCGCTTCCACGTATTCTTTTTCTCGCGCCGCCAGCACCTGTGCTCGCACCAGTCGCGCATAGCCCACCCATCCGCCAATCACCAGCGCGAAAATCAGGTTGAACAGTCCCGGCCCGAGGAACGCCACGAACGCAATCGCCAGCAGGATTCCCGGGAATGACATGAACGCGTTCATTACGATCACGTTCACAAACCGGTCTACCATTCCGCCGTAATACCCGGCAATCGCTCCGACGATTGTTCCCAGCAGCAGCGATCCCGTCACCACGCTCACGCCCACCAGCATCGAGATGCGCGCGCCATAGATAACTCGCGAGAGCATGTCGCGTCCGAGTTCATCCGTGCCCAGCCAGTGGTGCCACGATGGCGAAGCCAGCCGCGCCGAAAGATCGATGTACGACGGGTCCTGCGGCGCAATCCACGGCGCGAAGATGGCGAACACGGCGAAGATAACCACCAGCACGACTCCCGCCGTCGCCAGCGGGTTCTGCCGTATCGCCTTGCCGAACGTTACCTCGTTGCCATTCGCCATCGCCGTTTCCTGCTCCGCCTCATGCAAATTTAATTTGCATATGTAAATCTTCTACTGCCGAATCCTCGGATTCAGCGCCGTGTACATCAGGTCCGTCAAAAAGTTCACCGCTACGTACGTCAGCCCGATGCACAGGATGCATCCCTGCACCAGGTAGTAGTCGCGATTGGAAATCGCCGTGATCGTCAGCCTCCCGATCCCCGGCCACGAGAAAATCGTCTCTGTCACGATTGCGCCCGCCAGCAGCGCGCCGAACTGCAATCCAATCACCGTGATGATCGGAATCATCGCATTGCGCAGCGCGTGCTTGTAGACTACCGTCCGCTCCGGCAGCCCCTTGGCGCGCGCCGTGCGCACGTAATCCTGCCCCAGCTCTTCCAGCATCGACGTCCGTACCATGCGCGTCAGGATGGCCGCCAGCGATCCGCCCATTGTGATCGCCGGCAGCACCAGGTGCGACAGTCCGCCCGCGCCCGATACCGGCAGCCAGCCAAGTTTGATCGAGAAAAATAAGATGAGGATCGGCCCCAGTGCGAAGTTCGGGAATGACAATCCCAGCAGGCTCACGAAACTCAGCACGCGGTCGTCCCACTGATTTCGTCGCAGCGCTGATCGCACGCCCGCCGGAATCGACAGCAGGATCGCCACGAACAATGCCGCCAGCGTCAATTCCACTGTCGCCGGATACGCCCGTGCAATCACTCTCGTCACCGGTTCGTTCAGCCGGATTGACTTGCCGAGATCGCCGTGCAGCACGCCTTTCCAGTAGTTCACGTATTGCGTGCCGATTGGCACATCCAGCCCGTACGCGTGCCGTGCCGCCTGTATGTCCGTGGCCGCCGCGCCCTCGCCCAGCATCTGCTGGATCGGGTCGCCCGGCACCAGGTGTATGAGCAGAAACACCACGCTCACCACCAGCCACAGCACGGGCAGCATGTACGCAAGCCGGGTTGCAAGGTAACGGATCATTGCGCCCCGGCGGAAGGTTTCCAGTAGTTTCGATACAGGATTACATTCACGATCATAAATATGAGCGCAGGCAGCAGGATATAGATCCCCGCCTGCATCAGGTGTTCTCGCGGATAACCGGTGCGCAATCCGTAGATGATCGACCCGACCATGTCAGCCGAAATCATTACCCATATGCCACAGTTCACCCACATCGCCCACTTTGGCCGCACCCATTCCAGCACAATCCCCACGATCAGCACGGCCACTATCGCCATCACCACCGGCTGTCCGCGCAGTTGTTCCCACAAGGTCGGGTTATACGAGGGATCAATCGCCAGCCGCAGTTGTTTGTAGGCCGAGTTCAACAGGCCATTCAGAAATCGCCAGATCACGATTCCGTTCGTCGCCGTGATCCATGCGCCGCGTCCCCAGTTTCGCTTCATGCGTTGTCCTCGGTCGAAGTCTCCAGCAGTTCGATCCTTACGCTCTCAACCCGGTAACGATCCATTTGTTCCACCGTGTAGCGCCGTCCCTCGTGCATCAGCGAATCTCCCACCGCCGGGATGCGCTGCAATCGCGTAATGACGAATCCCGCCAGCGTCTCGTATCCTTCGTCGCGTGGCAGGTGGATGTGGAATTGCGATTCCATGTCGCGGATATTCGTCGCCCCGTCCAGCGTGAACGACCTGGCGCCGAGGATTGCGATCTGCTGCGGCACGTCGTACTCGTCTTCAATCTCGCCCACCAGTTGTTCCAGCACGTCTTCCACCGTCACCACTCCGCTCGTGGAACCGAACTCGTCAACCACCACCGCCAGGTGTTTCTTGTGCTGCTTGAAGTCCACCAGCAGGTCGGGCAACAGCTTCGTCTCCGGCACCACCAGCACTTCGCGCATCACGTGGCGCACCAGCGGCGTCACCGGACGCCGCACCGCTTCGTCTCGTTCGTGCCCCACCAGTTGCGCCTGCATCCAGCGCATCATGTCCTTGGCGTAGAGCACTCCAATGATCGCCTCTGGCCCGCGCAATGCATCGTACACCGGCACCCGCGAGTGCTGCTCTTCCACCACTTTCTGCGCCGCTTCCTCCACGGGCATGTTTCCCGGCAGCGAAAAAATATCCGGGCGCGGCACCATCACCTCGCGCACCGTCACCGTCTCCAGGTCCAGCGCGCGATGAATCATCTCTTCCTGCAGCGGAGGAATCACGCCCAGCCTGCGGCTCGCTGTCACAATCAACTTCAGCTCTTCCGGCGAATGTACGCCGCCCGCGCGAACCGCGTGCGCCCCGAACAGCCGCAGCACCATTCGCGACGACCGGCTCATGACCACCAGGAACGGCTTTGCCACGGCCATGAACGCGTCCATCGGTCCGGCCACCGCCAGCGCCACGCGCTCCACCTGCTGCAACGCCACTGATTTCGGCACCACCTCGCCGAGGATCACGTGCAGGTAGGTAATCAGCGTGAACGCCACCGCCACCGCTATTGAGTGGGCATAAATCTTCGCATAGGGGATGGCTCCGAATGCCGGTGTCAGCAGATGCGCCAGCGCTGCCTCGCCAATCCAGCCCAGCGCCAGGCTTGCCATCGTAATGCCGAACTGTACGGCGTTCAGGACTTCGTCCAGCCGCTCATGCAGCTTCCGGACCGTGCGCGCACCAACTCGCCGCTGCTCAATCAGTTGAGCAATCCGCGTGTCCCGTATACTGACCAGCGAAAATTCGGCTGCCACAAAGAAGGCGTTGGCGGCCACCAGAAGCACCACCGCGATGATCCGCAGCGCCACGAAGGTAAACATGCAGCCAGAATTTTAGCATTCAGGCCGCCGGGCAGGCCCCACGTGGAATTCTTCTCCTCGATTTCCTCTGAGGTTCGTTTCGGCACACGCACCGCCCGTCATCAACCATTTCCATTTTCCGTGGCTCACGAATCACCGGCTCCGGTGTCTAAATCGATGAATGTAGGTTCTGGGATCACCCGGTACTTTTCCCGCTTTTTATGGAACCCTCGGCACGCCCTCTTCGTATCTATCCGTGAAGGGTAGAAGGGGACTGCAACTGGGCCCGCGCATTTTCACCCGAGTGAGGAGAACGTCAGTGGCCAACGGAAATGGAAACGGAAAACGCAAGCGCACTCGGCGCTGGATCATCTTTGGAGTCATCGCAATCGTACTCGTCGCCAGCGTTGGCATTGTGATCGCCAACAGCGGCGCCCCAAAAATCGATCCCAGCAAGCTCGCCAAGGTGGAGCGCGGCGATCTCGCCAAGAGTGTTGTTGCCACCGGCAAGATCGAACCCATCACCAAGGTCGAAATCAAATCCAAGGCTAGCGGCATCGTCAAGAAGCTCTACGTCGAAGCCGGCGACCACGTCAAACCCGGCCAGCTTCTCGCCGAGCTTGATCGCGACGAAATGCTCGCCCAGGTTCGTCAGGGCGAAGCCAACCTGCAATCCAGCGAGGCCAATCTCCGCTCCGCGCAGGCCGATCTCATCCGTTCCAAGGTCGATGCCGAGGGTGTCGATGTCCCCATGCTCAAGCGCGCCTATGATCGCGCGAAGCAGATGGCCAAGGACGGCGTTGTCTCCCAGGCCGCGCTCGACGATGCGCAGAAGGCTTACGATCTCGGTACTAACAAGCAGAATGTCGCCCAGGCGCAGGTTGTCGTCAATCGCGCCAAGGTCGCGCAGGCGGAAGCCGATGTGCAGCGTGCGCGCGCCACGCTCGCCCAGCAGAAGGAACAGCTCAGTTACACCACTATCACTTCCCCCATCGACGGAATTGTTCTCTCGCGCGATGTCGAAATGGGTGATGCCGTCAGCTCCATCCTCGTCATGGGTTCCGCCGCCACGCTCGTCATGACCATCGGCGATACCAACGAGGTTTACGTCAAGGGCAAGGTCGATGAGAGCGACATCGGCAAGGTTTACCTCGGACAGCCTGCTCGCATCAAGGTTGAGTCCTTCAAGGACAAGACCTTCTACGGCAAGGTCACCAAGATTTCGCCCATGGGCGTTGAGAAGGACAATGTCACGACCTTCGAGGTCCGCGTTTCCATCAACAACCCAGGCGGCGAACTCAAGGCCATGATGACCGCCAACGCGGAGATCATTCTCGACGAACACAAGAACGTCCTGATGATTCCCGAGAGCGCCATCATCTACGATAAGGACAAGAAGGCCTCCGTCGACGTTCCCGATCCGAAGAGCAAGACCGGCATGCGAAAAGTTTCCGTCCAGATCGGTATCTCCAACGGCGCCAAGACGGAGTTGTTGAGCGGTTTGAACGAAGGCCAGCAGGTCGTCCTGCAGTAACGGGATCAACGGCTCACGCACAACCGGACCTCCCTCACGGGAGGTCCGCTGGCATCTTGATATTGCTTGGTTCGCGGGTTATCTCCCCCTGCATTCCCGCGCAAACTTCTCTCGGAGGATCCATGTACAAAAAGTTTTTCGGATTTGCTTCTCTGCTGCTGCTTCTTGCCGCTCTTCCTTCCGTCGCATTCGCCGCGGAAGGCCGGTTCGAACGCACGTTGAAGGTTACCGGCGCGCCCGATGTCGAGGTCTCCACCGGTTCCGGAAGCATCACCGTTCGTGCGGGAGATTCCAGCAGCATCCACATCGTCGGCCACATTCGCAGCAGCAACTGGTTCGGCGGCGATGCCTCGGACCGCGTCACTCGCATTGAGCAGCATCCGCCCATCGTTCAGGTCGGCAACGCCATTCGCATCGGCCACTTTGACGACCCCAGCCTGCAGCGCAACATCTCCATCAGCTACGAGATCACTTTGCCCGCCAACTCCACCGTGCGTTCCACCAGTGGTTCCGGTGACCTCACCGTGGATGGAGTCAGCGCTTCGCTGAAGGCCCGCACTGGTTCAGGCTCCATTCGCATCGCCCGCAGCGGCGGCGATTTGCGCGCCGAAACCGGCAGTGGGGACATCTCCATCACCGGCGCCTCCGGACGCCTGCACGCCGGCACCGGCAGCGGCAGCATTGAGGTCGTCGGAAGTCAATTGACAAATGCCGATGTATCCACCGGCTCTGGCGGCATCCGCATCGATAGTGTTCGCGGCGGATTCCGCGCTCATACCGGCAGCGGCGACATTCGCGCCAGTGGCGCCATCACTTCCGCCTGGGAGGCCAGCAGCGGCTCCGGCGGCATCGTCGTCAACCTCGCCCCCGGCTCAGGCTTCGATATCGACGCCAGGTCCGGCTCGGGAACCATCAAGGTCGAGCGCGAAGTCACCATGCAGGGCGAAATCAATCGTCATCACGTCCAAGGCAAGGTCGGCGGTGGTGGCCCCACGCTCATGCTCCACACCGCCTCTGGAGATATCCGCGTGCAATAGCTTTTTTCTGGTGCCTGTTCACCGTCACAAGCTCCTGGCCTCTCGTGGGCTGGGAGCCTTTCTTTTTGCGCTGGTACATTCCCTTTCGTTTCCCCGCCGTTCCGTTTTCCTGTCTCTGTCACGGCTCCATCGCCTTGACTATGCCGATGCAGCGCGTTACCTTCCCAGCAGCGCTACCTCAGCGCGGAGACTACCGTGCCAGAACCGCGAATTGTCACGCTCACCACCGATTTCGGCTTGAACGATCACTTTATCGGCACCATGCGCGGCGTCATTCTCAACATCAATCCCACCGTGCAGGTCGCCGACATCTGCAATGCCGTGCAATCCTTTGACGTCCTCGACGGCGCGCTCACCATCGCACAGGCTTATCGGTATTTCCCCTCGGACACCGTTCATCTCGTCGTGGTCGATCCCGGTGTAGGCACCGCGCGACGCCCCATCATCGCAACCACGGAGAAGCACATCTTCGTGGCGCCGGACAATGGCGTGCTCTCGCTCGTCTACGAACGCGAGGAGCGGCTCAGCGTCCGCCACATTACTTCCGAGCACTACTTCCTTCAGCCCGTCAGCCGCACCTTCCACGGACGCGACATCTTCTCCCCCGTCGCCGGCTGGCTCTCCAAGGGTGTGGAGCCCGCCAAGTTCGGTGACGAGATTACCGACTTCGTTCGCTTCGCCATGCCGAAGCCAAAGGTACTCAGTCCCACCACGCTCAAGGGCGTCGTGCTCAAGATGGATAAGTTCGGCAACCTCATCACCAACATCACTCCTCTCGATGCTCCCGCACTCTTCGAACCCACTCCGCCGGAATTCACGCTCACCGTCGGCAAGGCCGAGATCAAGAGCATCCGGGAAGCGTACGGGCTCGCCGCTCCCGGCGAAGTCTTCGGCATCCTCGGAAGCACGGGCTTCCTCGAACTCTCCGCCAACCGCGCCTACGCCGCGCAGATCGTGCAAGCCAACCGCGGTGCGGAAGTCCAGCTCATCTTCGCCCAGCCGCAGTTCTCCGCCACGCCCGCGGCGCAATAGGGACTCTCTGTAAATGCAAAGGGCGCGTCTCGGCGCGCCCTTTCTTCAGCCTTCATTTTTTCTATTACGGATTTTTCGGCTTCACTCTGGCGTAATTTTCCATCTCCGCCGTCCAGCCCAGGAAGTGCGCCATCTCGCGCCGTTCGCGCCACATGATTCCCCAGAACTCAAAGAACCCGATCGCCTGCACCTTCACGCCGGTATAGGTCTCCAGCCGCCATTTCAGGTACGGACTCCTCCATGGAGTCACGTGATGGCCTCGTGTTGCGTTCCATAAGAATCGAAGAATATAGCGCATGCCATTCCAGTATATCCGCCGTTCGCGTCTATCCTACAATTCGTACTTTTTCATCAAATGGCGGAAGCTCCTGTAACTCAATTTCAGCACTTCCGCGGCTTTTGTCTGCACGCCATTTGACCGCCGTAACGCCGATTGCAGCAACGACTTTTCCACTTCCGCAATATATCGTTCCATGTCGATGCCGTCAGCCGGCAGCGCCACTCCTGGCGCGCCTCCGGCGCCTGCCATTACCATCGTTCTCGGCTTTGACACGGAGTTCGGCAACTCCACTTTCAGTTCGTCGCCCTGTTCCATGGCCACCGCGCGTTCAATCGTGTTTTCCAGCACGCGCACGTTCCCCGGCCAGTCGTACCCTTTCAGCATCTCCATCGAATCCGGCACGATATGCATGATGCTCTTCCCCATCTCCACCGCATACTTCTTCAGAAAGTAGTTCGCCAGCAGCACCACGTCATCGCCGCGGTCGCGCAGCGGCGGAACTTCGATGGGGATCACGCTCAACCTGTAGTAGAGGTCTTCGCGGAATTCTCCTTCGCCCACCAGTTTCAACAGGTCTTTGTTCGTCGCCGCAATCAGTCTTACGTCGACCGGGATCTCTTGCCCTCCGCCCACCGGCCGCACGCACCGTTCCTGCAGTGCGCGCAGCAACTTCACCTGCATCGAGAGCGGCATCTCGCTGATCTCGTCCAGGAAGAGCGTGCCCTGGTTCGCCATCTCGAACAGCCCCCGCCGGTTCTGTGTTGCGCCAGTGAATGCACCCTTCACGTAGCCGAACAGTTCGCTCTCCAGCAGCGTCTCCGGGAACGCCCCGCAATTCACCGAAAGGAATGGCTCATTCATGCGTGGCGACAGCGCATGAATCGCGCGTGCCACCAGTTCCTTGCCCGTCCCGCTCTCGCCTGACACCACCACCGTGCTGCTCGTCGGGGCCACCGTGCGGATCGTCTTCTTCAGTTCCTGCATCACCGTGCTTTCGCCGATGATGTTGTCCAGCGAGTTCCGCGCTGCCGCGTCACGTTTCAGCGCCGCGTTCTGCTGCCGCAGTGCCTGCTTGTCCATTGCCAGTTGCACCGCGCTCATCACGTCTTCCAGTAGCTTCGGGCCTTTGCGGATGTAGTGGAACGCGCCCGCGTTCAGCGCCTCGATCGGCGTCTCCGAATCGTCCACCGCCGTAATGATCATTACCAGCGAATCCGGCGACACCTTGCGTGCGTGCTGCAGCACCTCCATGCCGTTCGTATGCGGCATGCGCACGTCCGTAATCACCACGTCGTACAGTGCCGCGTCGATTTTCTTTTTCGCCTGATCGCCGCCGGTCACCGTTTCCACGCGGTGTCCCTGGTTGTGGAACGCTATCTCCAGCATCTGGCAGATCGAGCGTTCGTCATCGCATACCAGGATGTTTCCCATCGTTCACCTCAGAACCCTTATGTTCGTCTCTCTGCTGCTACAGCGGAATATTGCCCGCGTGCGAGGCTGTCGTTGCTCCGGCTCTCTCCGTCGCCGGTTCTGACCTGCGGAAGCTCAGGCAGAACTCCGCGCCCTTCCCTGGCCCCGAGTGCGCGACGATCTTCCCCTGGTGCGCTTGCACGATCTGGTAGACAATTGCCAGCCCCAGCCCCGTACCGCCTTCGAAGTCCGACTGGAATGGCTCGAAGATTTTTTCCAACTGGCTCGGTTTAATTCCCATCCCCGTATCGCGGATCGTAATCTTCCAGTCCTGTTCCGCCGGTTCCAGCGTCACCGTCAGAGTTCCGCCGTCGGGCATCGCGCGCACCGCATTTTCGCAGAGGTTCCAGAACACCTGCCGCAAGCGGTTGCCGTCGCCTATCGCCCAGGCTGGCTCTTCTGCAAACCGGCGTTCAATGCTTATCTTTTCCGAGCGATTTGCCAGCAGCGTCAGCGTGTCGTCCAGCAGTCTGCACAGGTCCACCTGGGCCATCTGGTATTTCTTTTCGCGCGAATACGCCAGAAAGTCCGTGATGATTGCGTTCAGCCTCTCCGACTCCCGCGTCACGATCTCCACCAGCAGACGCTGATCGTCTGTCAGTGCCGAAATTCCCGACAACACTTTCACTGAGCCCGCAATCGACGACAGCGGGTTTCGGATTTCGTGCGCGATGCCTGAAGCTAACCGTCCGATCGCCGCCAATCGGTCGCGCATTCGCACCTCGCGCTCCAGCCTCCTCAGCTCCGTCAGGTCATCCAGCGTGTAAACGTGGCCAGTGACGCCGCGCTCCGGCACGAACAGCGCCGTCACCGTCACGCGAAAGGTCCGTTCCACTCCGCTCGGCGTCTTTGCTCTCACTTCCAGTTGTGTCGGCAGAACTCCCACTTGCGGCAGCGGGTCGAGAAAGAAGTCTTCTACACGGCGCCCCGTGAATTCCTCCTCGTCGCGCTCCAGCAGTCGTTGTCCGGCAAAGTTCACCAGCCGTATTTGTCGATGAAGGTCAGTGGTGATCAACCCGCCGGAGATTGAGTTCACAATGTTCTCGTGCAGTGCCTGCAGGTTTTCCAGTGCGCCGGTTTTGTCCTGCAGCTCAACGTCCGCCTGCCGTAACCGGTTGCTCAACCTGCCGGCCAGGTACGCAATCGTCAGGAACGCGAAGCCGTTGATCAAAATCACCGTCTGCAACGACTTCAGGTCCGGACGCGTCGTCTGGTACGTGTGGATCAGGTCGAAGAACGAAAGTTCCAGCGTGCCGCCCAGCAGGATGAACGACAGCGCTGCCGTCAGGTACGCCCACGCCTGCGACAGCAGAATGCTGGCGATGATGATGATCAGCGGATAGAGGAAGTTGAACGAAGTGTCGATGCCGCCGGTAACGAAGATCACCAGCGTGGTGAACACAAGGTCCGTGAGCACCTGTGTCTTGGCCTGCGACCGCAGCCTCTCGGACCAGCTCAGCATCCAGATATGCAGGCCCGACGCAACGTACCACAGCAGGATCACCGCCACGAACAGTCGCTTGTTGACGTTCGTCGACGTCAGCGTCGTGATCGCCACTTCGATCGCCAGCAGGAACGTGACGACGATGACGCGGACTTTGACCAGCCACTCCAGCCACGTCCGTTCGTTGAATCCTGTATTCACCGGGATACCGTTCGCGGCGCAACGCGTAGCGCGGAACTTCCGTCCCGCGGCGCGGCGCACGTCTGCCCGCGGCCCCATGCCGCTGGCGAAGAGATTCTTGCCGGGAACTTCTTGCCCCGCTCCCGGATGTGCCTTACCCGCTCACTTCTCGGAAGTCTTTAACCGCCGCCGCCAGACAGCTTGCTGATCATCGAGAACAGCGGCATGTACAGTGAGATCACGATGCCGCCGACCGCCACGCCCAGGAATCCGATCAACAGCGGCTCCATCAGCGTCAGCATGTTCTTCGTCGCCTCGTCCACTTCGTCTTCGTAGAAGTCGGCAATCTTCGAAAGCATCGCGTCCATCGCGCCCGTTGCTTCGCCCACGCCGATCATCTGGGTCACCATGTTCGGGAACACGCCGCTTTCCTTCAACGGATCCACGATCGTGCGGCCCTCTTCGATCCCCTTGCGCGCCTTCATCAATGCCTGTTCGATCACTGCATTTCCAGCCGTGCGCGCCGTGATCGATAACCCTTCCAGGATCGGAACGCCCGACGTAATCAGCGTTCCCAGTGTTCGCGTGAAGCGCGCCACGGCAATTTTCCGCAGCAACATGCCGAAGACCGGCAGGTTCAGCATCACCTTGTCCACCATGAACTTGCCCTTGGGATTCTTACGGATCTGCCCGATCCCGACAAAGAATGCCACCACGCCGCCGATCATCACCCACCAGAACCGTCCTACAAAGTTCGACAGGTTGATCACGATCTGCGTCGGCATTGGCAGCGCCACGCCCAACCCCACGAACATGTTTGCGAAAATCGGCACCACGAATTTCAGCAGCACTCCCACCACCAGTACCGCAATACTGACCACCGATACCGGGTAGATCAATGCCGACTTGATCGCCGACTTCAGCTTTACGTTCTTTTCCACATACGTCGAAATGCGCTGCAGAATCGTATCCAGGATGCCGCCCGCTTCGCCCGCGTCGATCATGTTCGTCGTCAGGTCGTCGAACACCTTCGGATAGAGCCGCATCGCGTTCGCCAGTGTGGAGCCGCCCTCCACCGACTGCCTTACGCCGTTCAGCGTCTTCTGGAATCCCGGGTGCTCCTGGTTTCCTCCAAGGATCTCCAGGCACTGCACCAGTGGCAAGCCGGCGTCGATCATCACCGAAAACTGGCGGAAGAAAATTGCAATGTCCTTCGTCGGAACCCGCCCCGAGCCGAAGGTTGGCATTGCAAACTCTTTGCCTTTCTCCTTGATTGCCGTCGCGGTGATGCGTTCGCGAGTCAGCGTCGCTTTCAGCACCTGTTTGTTCGATGCTGCGCGCTCGCCCTGTACCTTCTCGCCCGCTGCGTTCGTGCCACTGTATGTAAATATGGGCATCTTGCTGCCTCCTTAGAGCCCTGCCTGCCGCGCCTTTCGCCTATTTGCGAGCCGGCGGCGCGGAAGAACCTCGGGTAAACTGTGCACCACGATTGATCATTTCCTGCAATTCATCCGGCATCGATGACCGCGCCATCGCCGTCTCCAGTGAGATTTGCTTTTGCAGATAAAGCGATGCCAGCGCCTGGTTGAAGGTCTGCATTCCGTACTTGTCCTGGCCTGACTGCATCGACGAATAAATCTGGTGAATCTTGTCTTCACGGATCAGGTTGCGAATGGCCGGGTTCGGCACCAGGATTTCCATCGCCATCACGCGTCCTTGCCCGCCGATTTTCGGCAGCAGCGATTGGCAAAGAATTCCCTCCATCACCAGCGAGAGCTGCGCCCGTATCTGCGGTTGCTGGTGTGACGGAAATACGTCGATGATGCGGTTGATCGTCGATGCCGCCGAGTTCGTGTGCAGCGTGCCGAACGTCAGGTGGCCCGTCTCGGCAATTCGCAGCGCCGCTTCCACCGTCTCCAGGTCGCGCATTTCGCCGATCAGCACAACGTCCGGGTCTTCGCGCAGTGCCGCTCTCAGTGCCGCCGCAAAGCTCTTCGTGTCCGAGTGCACTTCACGCTGATTCACCAGGCAGTTCTTGTGCGGATGAACAAATTCAATCGGGTCCTCAATCGTCAGGATGTGGTCATGACGGTCGTTGTTGATCTTGTCGATCATCGCCGCCAGTGTCGTTGACTTGCCCGATCCTGTCGGTCCCGTCACCAGCACCAGTCCGCGCGGTTTCTCGCACAGCTTGGCCACCACTGGAGGCAGGTTTAACTGGTTGAAGCCCTTGATTTCATACGGAATCACGCGGAAGACCGCGCCGGTCGCGCCGCGCTGGTTGTAGCAGTTCGCGCGGAAGCGTGCCAGTCCCTTCAGACCAAACGAAAAATCCAGCTCCAGGTCTTCCTCGAAGTGATGTTTCTGCGCGTCGGTCATCACGCTGTACGCCAGTTGCTTGGTCTCCGCCGGCGTCAGCGGAGGCAGTTCCAGCGGGTGCAGGTGCCCGTGCACGCGAACCTGCGGCGGCGAGTTCGTCGTGATGTGAAGATCGCTTCCGCCTAACTCCAGCATCTTCTTCAACAAATCGCTCAGTGTGACTTGCATCTGCGCATCTTACCCGTTCTAGCCGCCCGTTATTCCGGCCGCTTCGTCCAAATCTTCATTTGTATTGCCGCGCCAGATCCTCGCGCGCTAGTGAACCGTCTCTCTGGCCACTTCTTCCAGCGTTGTCACGCCGTCCATCGCTTTGATCAGCCCGCTTCTCCGCAGCGTGATCATCCCGCGCTCAATCGCCTTCTTCTTCAACTCCACTACCGACGCGCCCACCAGGATCAGCTCCCGGATTTCGTCATCCACTTCCATCACTTCGTAGAGTCCGGCGCGTCCCTTGTATCCGCCACCGTTGCACGTCGAGCAGCCTCTGCCTTTGAAAACCTTCGCTCCGTTTTTCACTTCCTGCGGTGTAAACCCGGCCTCCAGCATCGCCTGCGGTGGCAGCGGAACTTCCTCGCGACAATCTTTGCAGATTCTCCGCACCAGTCGTTGCGCCACGATCATGTGCACCGATGTCGCCACCAGGAATGGTTCAATGCCCATGTTCATCAACCGGCTGATCGTCTCCGGCGCGCCGTTCGTGTGCAAAGTCGAAAGCACAAGGTGTCCCGTCAACGCCGCCTTGATCGCGATTTCCGCCGTCTCAAAGTCGCGGATCTCGCCCACCAGGATGATGTTCGGGTCCTGCCGCAAAAACGACCGCAGTGCCGCCGCAAAGTTCAACCCGATCTGTTCTTTCATCTGTACCTGGTTGACGCCCGCCAACTGGAACTCCACCGGGTCTTCCGCCGTCATGATGTTTGTGTCCGGCTTGTTCAGCAGCGAAATCGCCGAATACAGCGTGTTCGTCTTGCCCGATCCCGTTGGCCCCGTCACCAGCACCATCCCGTACGGTTTCAGAATCGCCTTCTGGAATTTCTCCAGCGACTCCGCTTCAAATCCCAGCTGCGTCATGTCCAGACGAAGGTTTTCCTTGTCCAGCAACCGCAGTACGATCTTTTCGCCCCACAGCGTCGGCAGGCTGCTCACGCGGTAATCAAGCTGCTTCTTCTTCCCGTCGATCACCATCCTCAGCATGATGCGGCCGTCCTGCGGTAACCGCTTCTCGCTGATATCCAGCTTCGCCATGATCTTCACGCGCGACGTGATCGCGTCTTTCATCTTCATTGGCGGTGACATGACTGACGCCAGCATGCCGTCCACGCGGTAGCGCACCCGATATTCCTTTTCATAGGGTTCTATGTGGATGTCGCTTGCCTTGCGCTTCACCGCTTCTCGAAGGATCATGTTTACCAGTTTCACCACCGGCGCTTCGTCCGCTGCCTTCTCCAGGTCGCCAAGCGATAAATCGTCATCTTCTTCTTGCAGTTCGACGGCAGACTCGTCCTCGCTGAACTGCGCCACCACCGACTCAAGGCTCTCTTCCGGCGGCGCCGAGTTATACGCCCGCTCGATCCCGTCCAGGATCGTCGTCTCCGATGCCACTACCGGCTCAATATTGAAGCCGGTCATGAACTTAATGTCGTCGATGGCAAACACGTTCGTCGGATCAACCATCGCGATCGTCAGCGACGCGCCCACCCTGCTCAGCGGCAGAATCTGGTATCGCTTCGCCGTCTCGTATGGAATCAGCTTTACGACTTGGGGATCTATCTCGAAATACTGGAGGTTGATGGCTGGTACGCCATATTGCCGCGAAAGAAAATTCGTTACATCTTCGTCGGTCAGGAACCCGAGCCTTACCAGTACGGATCCGAGCCGTCCGCCGCCTTGACGTTGTGTCGCCAGGGCCTGCTCAAGCTGCTCCGCCGAGATCACTTTCTCCCGGACAAGCAGGTCTCCAAGCCGTTGCGACATCGCCCGACTTTCCACACCTGTCAGATTGCTTGTTCGTCCCGCACTCATATCCCGCAGGTACCTTGCCTAACAAAAAGAAATGACTGGAGTTCAGCGCGAATCGTATTAGGAGTGACAAATATTGTCAATCCAGAACCGTCACAGGAGTCGTTACCTAAGTGACTGCTTTTCTGTTATCTGGGAACCGTCTGCCGTTTACCCTTCATGTACCAGTTCCCGCAGTGCCCGTCTCGATGTCCGTTCCGGCGTTTCTCCTGCATATCCAATCGGCAGAATCGCCATCGGCGTCACTCCCTCGGGCGCGCCAATCACCTTCGTCGCCAGATCCGGACTAAACGCTCCAACCCAGCACGTTGCCAACCCCAGGTCGGTCGCCGCCAGCATCGCAAACGTGCAGGCAATCGTCGCATCCTCCAGGGCCCATGTCTCCGGACTCGGATACTCGCACCGCCCGGCGTGTGTGCAGAACACCAGCGACACTGGCGCCTGCCCGACGAATTTCTGGTCGAACGTCGACTCCATCAGCGCCTGCCGCTTCGCTTGCCCACGGACAACGTAAATCTCGTATGCCTGGAAGTTTCCCGCCGAAGGCGCACGGTTCGCCGCCTCCAGAATCGCCGTCAGCTTTGCTTCTTCCACCATGCGGTCCGCATACACCCGCACCGACTGCCTGGCCCGCACCGCTTCCTGGAATTCCATCTCGACCTTCCCTGCGTGCCGGGCCATGCCGCCACGCACATTACAATGGCAAACTTCGTATCTCGCCAGTTACTAAGGTCTTGCCCCGGCGAGATGTTCGTTCCATTGTCTGGAACTCCCTCGCTCTCCGCAGTGACCGGCAACCACTTTCCCCGTTCGTCGCGCCCAATGGAAAAGGGGGCTTGCGCCCCCCTCGCTTGCGTACTTCTCGTTTTCCTTTTACTTGATCAACATTGACGTCGGAGATGTGCCCGTGGACACCGTCGCCGTGGTCATCGCCGTTGGCGCCCCGTTCGCCAGCGTAAACTGCGACACCGTGGCGTCCATCTTGTTCACCACGTACAGGTTCCCGCCCGAAGAAGACAGCGCCAGGTATACCGGTGCGTTGCCCACCGTAATCGGTGTCACTCCGTTGGTCATCTTCCCGGTCGAATCCAGTGTGACCACGTTGATCTGGGCATTTTCCAGGTCGGCCCAGTAAATGTAGTTGTTCGATGAATCCACCACCGCCGCATTCGGCTGTCCGCCCACGTTCAGCGGAGACCCCGTTGCTGCCGTCAGCGCGCCCGTGTTCGCGTCGACCAGGAAGCGGTAGATCTGCCCGCCCTGTGGATCAGTCGCCACCAGGTAGGCCCCGTTTGGTGAGAGCGCCAATGCGTTTGGCCGCCCCGGAGCCGCAAATGGCGAACCTGGCACCGGCGTCAGTGCGCCCGTGCTCGTGTTCTGCTGGTATGCATCAATCGCGCCGTCATTCGCCGACGCTGCATAAATAAAATTGCCCGACGACGTCATCACCATGCTCGAGATTCCCGAGCCGGATGCCATCGGCGACCCAACCTGCGTCAGATTTCCGCTGCTGTCCACGCTGAACGTTGTGATGTCGTTGCTCACGCTGTTGGCCACGTACAGGTATTTCCCCGCCGTGTCCAGCACCAGCGCTGACGGCCCCACGCCGCCCGGAACGTACACATTTCCCGCCGTCAACGCACCCGTCGACGCATCCCGCGTAAACGTCGCAACTCGCGCTCCACCCGTATCAATCGCGAACAGATGGCTGCCGTCCGACGAGATCACCATCGCTCGCGGGTTGATTCCCCCCGCGTATGGAGAAAACGACGCGGCCTTCAAACTTCCGTCGCTGTTCACCGAGTAAATCGAGAACTGCCCGCCGCCGCTATCGGCCACATAGGCAAAGTGCCCGCCGTTCGTTCCGCTGGAGCTTGAACTGCTGCCCCCTCCTCCGCATGCCGTCATTGCGACGGTTAGCAGAACTGCGGCAAAAAGAGACACTCCTGATCTTACGTATGACATGCGCCTGCCTTAGCTTTGTCGCCCATCGAGCCCTGCCGGGCGTTTCCCGGGACGAATAAGGTTGGAATGTGCACACTATTGCGAGGGTATGAACCCCCAACAGTGACAAAGGTTCCTTGAGAATTCTACCTCAAGCCGCCTTTGCCGTTGCTTTTGGTCGTCTGGCCGGGGTGGAGGTGCCCTCGACTGCGGTTGTTCGCTTTTGTTTTGCGGTTGCTGTCGCCGTTGTTTTTGAAGTCGCCATCCTGAATCGAGCCTTCTGCGATTCCGTATCTGTGTATTTGCTTTTGCTTAGTAGCTTAGCTGCTCAGTAGCTTCCCATTGATGTCATGCCGGACAGCGGGGACGTGAAACAGAACGCCCCCGCGATTGCCCGCGTGAAGATCGCGCCCCTGGCGCGCTGACAGGCCATCGTTAAATACTGTCGGCCGCCGTCACTTTTTCGTCACGCACGAAGTCCTCGTACGCACGTTCGCCATGCAGTCCCTCGTCGAGCCCTATTTCCTCCACGCCGTCCTCCACCTTCACCGGCGTCACCAGGTTGATCAGGTACAACATGCCGTACGTGAACGCGAACGCCCACACCGACGAGAACGCTACCGCGGCAAGCTGAATCATGAAGAAGTGTGTGTTTCCCAAGAGCAGCCCATTAGTTCCTGACGTTGGATTGAACGCCTTGTCGGCAAACACTCCTAACAACACGATCCCCAGCGCTCCGCCGACTCCGTGCACTCCCCACACATCCAGTGCGTCGTCCCAATGGAGCTTGTTCTTCAGTTCCACCGCGTAATAGCACACCACGCCCGCAATAATGCCTATCAGCGCTGCCGTGCTGGGAGAAACATATCCGGCCGCCGGCGTGATCGTTGCCAGTCCCGCAACTGCACCCGTCAGCAAGCCAAGAAACTTCGGCCGCTTCTCATTCATCCATCCAACCAGCATCCATGCACACGCCGCGAACGAAGCTGCAATATCCGTGTTCAGGAATGCGCTCGCCGTAACCGAATCCACGCGGAATTCGCTTCCTGCATTGAATCCATACCATCCAAACCAAAGCAGGCCGGTTCCAAGCGCCACCAGGGGAATGCTGTGCGGACCGCGATCCAGGACTTTGCGGCGTCCAACATACAGCACCGAAGCCAGCGCTGCCATTCCGGCAATGTTGTGCACCACGATTCCGCCGGCGTAGTCCAGAACTCCGTGTCGCTGTAGAATTCCGCCTCCCCACACCATGTGGACGAACGGGAAATACACGAATGTCAGCCATCCCGTCAGGAACAGCATGTATGCCTTGAACGTCACCCGATTCGTGAATGCTCCGCTGATCAACGCTGGAGTAATGATCGCGAACATCATCTGGTACGCGATGAACACAAGCAGCGGAATCGTGTTGTTTGGCGACGCGCTCGTCAGGTTCACGCCATTGAGACACGCGGCATGAAAATTGCCGATGATGCCGTGCCAATCTCCGCTGAAACACAGCGAGTACCCGTACAGGTACCAGATCACGGTGGTCCAGCCCATTGAGACGAAGCTCTGAATCATGATGGCCAGGACGTTTTTGCGGCCGACGAGTCCGCCGTAGAAGAATGCCAACCCGGGCGTCATTAACATCACCAGGCTTGTGCATAGAAGCATGAACGCAGTGTTGCCGGTATCGAGGTGCAGCATGAAGTCTTCTCCGAAAAGCGCAAAATAGTTGTTGTGGAAACTGGCCCGTGACCAATAGGTAAACGACTGGGGAATGTAGCTTGTGTGCAGAGACATCCTGTAACAGTGAGCAGCACGGTCATGAAGAGTGCGGTATGCGCCCGTTTCATTCCGTGCGCTGGCTCACGTCGTTTTGTGAGAACGCCATTTCCGGCTCAAATCGAAGGCAAAACTAGCACTTTGATGGGATATTGACTGGCAAATGAGCCTCCCTGTGTTCCACGTTCAGGCCATTTCTGCCAAGGCGGTACCGTTGCAGTTGCCCGTGCTCTTGCTCTGAGTTTTGTTTTTGAAGTCGTCATCCTGAGTCGCTTTTTGGCTCAGTATCCATGCATTTTGGTTCTGCTTTTGGTTTGCTTGCACCTTGTAGCTTGCGGCTCGAAATCGCGACTCGCGACTCGTGTCTCGCGACTATCTTGCTCAGTAGCCTTCTTCGGATGTCATGCTGACTCGCGCAGCCACGAAGCATCCTAACGATGAACCGCGTCAGCCGCCCGTTATGTCCAGATGTGTTCACTATTGAACAGACTGCTCAAACCTTGGCCTGTCAATCTCTCCCAAGACGTGGATTTACGTAGATCCAGTGCCACTCCATAAAATGGCGTGGATGGCGGCAACTTGTCACGGCGTTCCGTGCAGGCTGCCGCCAAGTTCATAAGTCAGCGTTTAGGAGAGCTTCAATGAGTCTGCAAACCATTTTGATCATCCTCCTGATCGTGTTCTTGCTCGGTGGAGGCGGTTGGTACTGGGGACGCGGACGCCGTTAACGCGGTCTCTTCGGGTTTGGAAATAGCCGTCCCGGGGTTGGTAACGGAAGTCTCGTTCCTGAATCAGACACAACGCAATGATTAAGGAGAGTACATATGAAACCAAGCACGAAGCATGAGGTGCAGGGCAATTTCCACGCAGCGAAAGGCAAAGTCAAAGAGAAGGCAGGCCAAATCACGAACAATCCTACTTTGACCGCCAAAGGCAAACTCGAACACAACGCCGGCAAAGTTGAAAAAAAGCTTGGGCAGGTTCAGAAAATTTTCGGAAAGTAATGTAGGCGGCTCTGTCGCAAAAGTTCTTCTGCGTTCGGAATAGCTGATGTGCTGCTATTACCTGCTCAGTGCTGCAAGCAGGCCCTGCGGACATCAGTTTGGCCTCGTGGTTGCGTGTTGAAGCAGGCCACGCATGTCATGCCCACGGACCAGGCACTTTTTCTTGCACGAATCCGCGCTGCTTTTTTCGCTAAACGTCTGAATACGGTTAACGCGATTGCAGCAACTTACCAACAGCCGAAATATCTGCAAAAGGAGAAGTAAAATGTCACATCAGGAAAGTCACAACCCGCAACATAGCGATCCGCAGAAGCCCAATTCTGAGCAGAAACATGAAAACAAGCCGAACCAGCCAGTGCAGCAGAAACCGCCGGTTCCGATCGGACAGCCCAAGAATCCCCAACCGGAGCACCAGAAACACGAGCACGAGACGAAAAAGCAGGCTTAGGTTGCGGTGGACTTAGAACCGTGAAATGCAGGACTTAGGCTGTTCGATTGATATAGAGGCCTGCCCTGGATGCAACTTGCTAACTGTGCCTCACATCTGCCGTAGCCAGCGGATGTGAGGCTGGTCGTCTGGACATCCAGACCTACTGGCCGGGCGTCCTGCGCAGGCAAAACTCAGGGATGCATGCGAAACCCGCGACAAAACTGGTACTGAGTTTCCGCTCCGGCTTTTCGTGCCCACATCCAACCCAATTCGATGGACGCGATCGCTGTTGAAGTCGCTTGGTCCCGGCGTTATCACCGGCGCTGCCGACGATGACCCATCTGGCATTGCCACATATTCCGTTGTCGGCGCACAGCTTGGAACCAAGCTTCTCTGGACTGCACTTCTGACGTGGCCGCTGATGGCCGCCGTTCAAGTCATGTGTGCCCGCATCGGAATGGTGACAGGGCAGGGCTTGGCCGGAAATTTCAAGCGGCGATTTCCAGCTTGGCTGTTGCGCGGCTTCGTCTTGGCCCTTCTCGTGGTAAACACCATTAACATCGCGGCAGATCTTGCCGGCATGGCTGATGCGGCTGAAATGCTGTCCGGGATCAATTCGCGCCTGTTGGTAGCGGCGTTCGCACTTGTGATTTCGTGGGCAACGGTTCGTCTCCGTTATCACCAGATAGCGAACGTGCTCAAATGGCTGGTTCTCGTCCTTTTCGCATACCCCATCACCGCGTTTGTCGTGGGCGCTCCCTGGGGCCGGGTCCTGCGCGACACCCTCTTGCCGTCGATTCCGCATTCCAGGGATGAATGGTCGATGCTCGTCGCAATTTTCGGCACCACGATCAGTCCGTATTTGTTCTTTTGGCAGGCGAGTGAAGAGGTTGAAGAGAATAAGGAGGCCGGTCTCACTACGCTCGCGCAACGGCGAGGAGCAACCGACAAGGAACTTCAGATGAGGCGTATGGATGTCGGCGTCGGCACGTTTTTCTCGAATATGGTCATGTTCTTTATCATCCTGACTACCGCCATTACCCTCAACAGCCACGGCATCACGCACATCGAAACTACTCGCCAGGCCGCCGAAGCCCTGCGGCCACTCGCGGGCAGGTTTGCCACGGCCCTCTTTACCGCCGGCATTGTCGGTGTCGGATTTCTTGCCATTCCGACCCTCGCCGGATCGGCGGCATACGCATTCGCGGAAACGCTGGGCTGGCGCCAGGGACTGGACAAGAAATTGAAACAGGCACGCGCGTTTTATGCGCTCATTCTGCTTTCAACCGCCGTAGCCGTCGGACTCGACTTCGTCGGCATCAACCCAGTGAAGGCACTCTATTGGACAGCCATCATCAACGGATTGCTGGCTCCCTTCCTTCTCGTCGCAATTCTCGTCATCGCCTCGGACAGGAAACTCATGCAGGGCCAACCAAGTTCACGCTTGGGATTGTCCGTCGTGGTGATCACCACCCTGGCAATGTTCGCCGCCGGAGTAGCCATGTTCGTGGTGTAGATTGCCTGGTGCTCAACAGCTAACGCGGTTTGCCGATGTAAGCCGGTTCGGCCCCAACTGCTGCCCCCATCCAGCCCTTCGTCATTCCACTTCGAACATCTTCCCTCGCTGTTTGTATTCGCAAATCGCGATGTGAGCAATTGTGAACAGATCAGTCATCCGGCAGCTTGCTAATTTGGTTCGGCGTATTGCAGGAGTAGTGCCAATCCAGTTTCTATCAGCAATCGACTTTGGAACACATGGGAGATACAGCAATGAAAATGACGACGCCAAAACTGTTGTTCGTATCGATCCTTGGATTCTTGCTAATGGCTCCACTCCATGCCCAGAACGCCACGCAAAGTTCCGGCATGGAAGCCAAGGGCATGAACTCGCAGATGGAGCAGATGCGAGCCCAGCGCGAACAGATGCGTGCGCAGATGGAGCAGATGCGCACACAGATGGAACAGATACAGACCCAGATGAAGGACACCATGGCCACAATGGCCACCGCCGATGCTGCCATGAAGAATCACATGGAAACGGCGAAGGCCAGCATGAAAAGCCAGATGGAATTGCAGCAGTCGATCATCAGTCTCTTGCAATCCATGACCGATCACATGCAGGCCATGGCCGGACACATGGCCATGATGCCGAACGCAATGAACATGCGAAAGAAAAGCGGCGCCATGATGCAAAAGAATAACGGGATGCCGGACGATCAGAAGAAATAAGTCTGATTCTGATAGTGTCCGTGTCTCCATCCGATAATTCCAGGGGAGCTTTTATGAACGGATATGGTATGGGCGGTTGGAACATGGGTTCGAACATGGTTTGGATGTGGGTGCTGACGGCAGTCGTGATCATCGCGCTCGCTCTGATATTCCGGCGGCGCGGACGCGGGTGACACCTGCGCGCTCAGGCCTGACGCTCGGCATCTCGCCGGATTTAATTTGCTGAGGGTGCTCCACGTCTGCCGCAGTCAGCAGATATGGGGTTTTCCGGCGTCGGCTGATCGACCTAATCCCGCGCCCTGGCCGCTTCTCCCATCGCAACCGCCAATCAATTCTCCGCTTCCATCCGCTCCCCTTTTTTCCTATTCGCCAGTGGGGATATGAGCAATTGTGAACAGATCAGCCACTAATCCGCTTGGTAACTTGGCTTCGCTCCGGCGGATTTGGAACCAGATGTGGCCGTTGTAGCGGAGTTCTGGCATGGACACGAGGAATATGAAATCCCAAATCGAGCAGAGGCGTGCGCAGATGGAACGTATACAAACCATGATCAATCACATCATGGCAAAAATGGCTGCCGCTGATGCCGCCATGAAGAACGCCATGACAACGCGACAAGCCAGCCTGAACCGTCCGATGGAACTGCCGCCGGCGGTGCTCGCCCACTTACAAATCATGACGGATCGCATGCAGAAGATGGCCGGCTGCGTCGAAAAATAGTTTCGTATTAAGAAAGGTGGAAACCATGACTGTCACACGGCATGGGTCCGATCGCGACAACGCAGTGGAACCAGCTTGTCTTGAGTACGTTGAAGTGGCTCCAGGCGTCCGTCTGCATATCCGCGATTGGGGAAAGGGCCGGCCCATCGTTCTCATTCCCGGATGGCCCCTCTCGAACGATATGTATGACTACCAGATGACGGAGTTGGCCCGGAAAGGTTTTCGGGTCATCAGCATTTCCATGCGGGGTTTCGGTAAATCTAGTAAGCCTTGGGGGCCATATAACTACGACGTCTATGCCGACGACCTGAAGGCTGTTCTGGATCGTCTCGATGTGAACGGCGTGACCCTGGGCGGCCACTCGATGGGCGGCGCAATCGTCATCCACTACATGGCCCGTCACAAGGGAAGCCGCGTTTCCAGGCTTGCTCTCTTTGGTGCTGCGGCGCCGATCTGGACAAAGCGGGACGATTACCCCTACGGCCTGCCGAAGTCGGAGGCAGACGCGCTCATGGAAGCCGTCGATATTGACCGGCCTAAGTTGCTTGCCGATTTTGGCAAACTCTTCGGCCTCACGGAAACGTCTATCAACCCCGGCCTTGCCGCCTGGTTTCACGCCATGGGAATGCAGGCGTCGCCATACGCCATCGCGGAGAGTGTCGCCGCTCTGCGTGATACCGATCTGCGCTCTGAACTGGCAATGATTGCTGTTCCCACCGCGATTTTTCACTCCGCCGGTGACAGAATCTGCCCGTTTGTTTTTGCCCAGGAAATGGCTCGCGGCATTAAGAACTCAAAGATCATTCGCTTCGAAAAGAGTGGGCACGGTCTGTTCCTGGAGGAAAAAGAAAAGTTCAACCACGAACTGATGGCCTTTGCAAAAGAGGGATGAGCATTCTTCCCTAATACTTTTTCATGGAGGATTCCTGTCATGCCAAGCTTTGGAGCACCGTTTTCCGGTCTCGCCAATGATCGCAAACTGACTGATGAAGAATTGGTGCGTGCCATTCGTTTCATGGTCGCCGCGGAGTTCGAGGCTGTGCAGCTGTACGTGCAGCTTGCCGAATCCACTGACAACAAGTTAGCCATGGCAGTGCTGAAGGATATTGCCGACGAAGAGCGCATCCATGCGGGAGAGTTTTTGAAGCTCCTGCACTACCTTGCCCCAGAAGAGATGAAGCTTTACGACCAGGGGGCTACGGAAGTGACCGCAATCTTCAATAAAGTGGAGAAGAAGTAACGCAAACGATGACCTTCGGGTGCCCCACGTTCGCGGCCCTCTTTTGGCCGATAACGTGGGATCGCCCTCGCCCGCGGTTATTCGCTTTTGTCTTTGCCGATTTTGTTTTTGGATGGAAGCTGATGGAACGCGGGTGCCCCATCCTGAGCAACGCGAAGGGTGGGATTCGATACAGACGGAGACCACGCGGGTGCCCCGTCCTAGCTCCGCTAGGGCGGGGTAGTTCGTTTTGGTTGTTGCCGTTGCTGTTATTTTTGACGCCGTCATCCTGAGCCGCTTTTGGGCTCAGGATCTATGCATTTGCCTTTACTCAGTAGCTCAGTAGCTTTCTTCGGATGTCATGCTTCGTCACGCAGCGACGAAGCATCCCAACACCTACCAGCTCATTGGAGGTTCGGAAAATCGAGATCGAGCCATTGGTCCGGCGCGTCCATCCCAAATGCCCAATACAATTCGCTCTGACAGTCCCTTGCAATGTTGAGAAGATTTTCTTCGAGCTCCCCCACAGAAAACCGACGCTGCACGACGACCTCTGGTTCGAGGAGTCTGGGTACTTCACCTGTGTACTTGCGCCCCGGCTCTGCAAATGCCGCATTTTTCAGGCCATCAGCTTGAAAACGAAAATCTAACACCCCCGCGTAGCCCATCTCTCTGTAAATCCGTCTGCTGAGTTCAAGAGTTCCAAAAATCGCACTTGCGGTAAAGCTTGGATAGACCACCCTTCCACCAGGTTGGACAGCACGACCGTAGTAGTCCCACCAGTAATCAAACTCGTGCAGAAATAGGCCTTGACTCTGAAATTCCGACGAGCCGTAGTCCCCATCAAAAACAACGCCACCGGCAACCCGCTGCAAGCGGCCGACAGGCAAAGTATTGGGAGTGGTGGGAATATCTAGTTTGGAGTTCTGGACCACGCAAACCATTTTTTTCGCATCGAGAAGCGGGCCGCGCGGAAATGTTGGAACAGTCAGCGACATCATACTGCCTTCGTCTCGATATTGTTCGGTTTGTTTGCGGCTCCGGCGCCGTGGACGAAGTTCCTTTGCTCGCTCCGTCGCCGCATGAATCAATCTTGACTTTTCCTCTCTGGAACGTTGCCGCTTGTTCAAGAACCATTCCAACTCTTCCAAAGTCGCTTTCCGTTCCATTCCTTTGGAAGTATTGTCGGCCCGCAAGTATACCGTCGTGCGCTGATCCACTGCGTGTGGAGCGACATCACTTTCAATCACCCTGATCACAACTACAGCTCTGTCTGGTTCGGCGAGCTCAGCCGTACTTTTGAATTCCACTACACGAACTTCGGGCAGAATTGGCGGATAAACTGAATCGAGCCCTATTTGCAACACTCTCTCTCGCAGGCCGGGCCGCAACTCTATGCCTTTCAGAGGGACCTGAGCAGCACCTGTCGATGTCTCATTGACACCAATCAAAATGATGCCGCCGTATGTGTTCGCAAATGCAGCCAGGAACTTTTCGAAGCGTGGAGGAAACTCGCTCTTAAACTCCAAAGCGAATCCTTCTCGAACTCCCGTTGCCAAGAAACGGACGACGGCAGAGTAGTCAATCGTGTCTATGGGAATTCCGAACATGGTCGTATTCGAATAAAACCAGTCAAAATTGAGTTGTTTAGTGCGAAGCGATCATACTTCATTGTCTAGCAGATTATTCGCGGTCATCTGTCGGCGCTGTTCGCATCAGTTGCAATTTCAGTAGTCCGGCTCCCACATCCACCTCTTCACCTCCCCACCTTCGCCACCGCCAGCTTCTTCACCACTTCTACATCTTCCGATGTGCTGACTTCGATGCGCACCGCCGTCCCCTCCGCGTAGCGTTTTGCTTCGCGCATAATCTTCAGCACGGGCGCCGGCAATCCGCTCTTGCGGGCCGCGCTCAGGGCCTTCTCTCCCAGTGCAAACGACGCCCGGAATGATCCCTTGCACGGCGAAAGATAAACAATGGTTCGCTCGCCGCGCTTCAGCTTAAGCGACCATCCCGCCTTCTTTGAATACGAATTCCACTCCCGCGCGTCGATACCCTGTTCTTTCGCAAGACCATCCAGCAGTGCGTCCCACAGCGCCTTCGATTCGCCCAGTTCCCGCGTCAGTTCTTTCTCGGTAGGTTGTTTTGCTTTGTCGATAAATGCGTTGGGCAGCATAGAGTTTCCTCATTCCACAGCGACACTACACACCACTCCCGCGCCGACCACTTTACCGCCCGCTCCCACCCGTCGCCATCTATCTTTCTTTCCCTTGCTGTTCTCTTTGCTTTTCTCGAAACTTGAAACTGGAAACTCGAAACTACTTACCAACGACCATCGGTCGACGACCATCTCATCACTTGTCAATAGGACGCCGGTCACACATTTCTCCCAGCTATTTCAAAACAAAGCAAATAGAGTTTCCATTTCGATGTCACCTTTTCCCCCTCCGCTCTGTCAAAATAGATATAGAGACAAACCAACGAAACCCGCCTCAGGGCGGGTTCCGCTTTGCCTTCTAAACGCTAAGAGCCAACCGCCAACAGCGTTACACCCGCCCTGAGCGGGTCTTGTTCCTTCTAGTACCTAATACCCAGCACCTGGGACCTTCCCTAAGTGCTTTCTTTTGAAATATTTAACCACTAACCCCTTTGTTTTGTAATATTTAGAGGAGGAAGTTCGTATCTGTTTGAAAATAGAATATTTAAAAATAGGGGGAGGGGGTGCCTCCCGATCCGGGCGTGTAAATCGCAACCTATTCATTGCTAACGGCCAATCGGTACAATGAGCCAGGCGCTCTGCGCTTCCACTCTTGGCTTCCAGCGACACAACTCGAGTACGCCGCAGACGGATCGTTTTATCCGCCATCGGCGCGTTTCTGCTTTTCGTCGTCATCGCCTCGCAGCAGGCGTTCAACCTTGCGCCGCTGCGGCCGGAAACGCTCCAACAGACATTCGTTTTCGCTGCGCTCTCGGCAATTATTTTTCTCGGCTTGCTCGCCCTGACCTTCGTGCTCCTGCGCACGATCGTCAAGCTCTACCTCGATAAACAGGCAGGAGTCCTCGGTTACAAGTTCCGCACCAAGATGGTGCTCGGCGCGCTGGTACTTTCCTTCGGGCCGGTGATTGCGCTCTTTCTTTTTTCTTACGGGCTGATGAACCGCTCCATCAACACCTGGTTCTCGCGCCCCGTCGAGGAAGTCAGCGAACACACGCAGGCCGTCACTTCGCTGCTCTCCAACTACGCCGGGCAAAACGCGCTCGCCGAGGCCCGCGCCATCGCCTCCTCGCCCGACACGCAACGCGCCTTCGTCACCGGCAGCTTCGGCTCCGTCATGGAGGAGTTCCGTCGCCGCGAAGTCACCATGCAGGACGGCTTTGCCTTCGCCATGAAAGGCAGCGAGCCGCAGGCCAGCTTCCACGCGCCGCAGCCCTGGTACCAGCTTCGCGGCAAGTTGCCTCTCGTGGCCGCCGTTACGGGACATCCAAGTCCTTTTGCGCTGGACGGACGCGAGTACATGCTCGCCGCCACCCCGGTGGGGGATACCGGGCGCATCGTCGTCGCCATGCCCCTCCCCTCCAAGTACTCCGAAACCCTCAAGGCCCTTGACGCCAGCCAGCGCCGCTACTTCCAGTTGCGCAGCGAAAACAAAATCATTCGCGTCAATTACGTTCAGTTCCTTCTTCTCATCACGCTTCTCGTTCTCTTCGCTTCCACCTGGTTCGCGCTCACGCTCTCCAAACTCGTCACGCGGCCGGTTTCCGCGCTCGCCGAAGCCACGCATGAAATCTCCCGCGGTCGCCTCGACTATCGCGTCGAAGTCGCCGCTGGCGATGAACTCGCCGAACTCGTCGCCTCCTTCAACACCATGGCCGGAGAACTGGAGTCGAATCGCCACCAGATCGAATCCAGTCAGGCGCAACTCTCCGACGCCAACGTACAACTCGAGCAGCGTCGCCGATACATGGAAACCATCCTGGAGAGCATTCCTTCCGGCGTTCTCTCCGTCGAGGCCGAAGGCACTGTCACTCGCGTCAACGCCGCGCTCCTCCGCATGTTCCATCCGCACTCGTTCTCCGAGTCGAACCTCCAGTCAGGCGTTCGACTCCGCGACCTCTTCTCCGCCGACGTCGCCTCTGAGTTGGAGCGCATGATGCGCAA
The DNA here is from genome assembly GCA_021779935.1 of Acidobacteriota bacterium. Lineage (GTDB taxonomy): Bacteria > Acidobacteriota > Terriglobia > Terriglobales > Acidobacteriaceae > JAJXZT01. The sequence continues at coordinate 189,338 of JAJXZT010000016.1, read as the reverse complement.
GGCCGATCGCATGGGAACAACCATCGCGCAGATGGAGATCCCTTCCGGCGCGGCGATGCTCAACGTCGGAGTCACCGTCGCCTCAATGGACTCCGTGCACCGCGACCGCGCGCAGCGCTTCGGCTATGTCATCGTCTTCGAGGACCTCTCCGACCTGCTCAAGGCTCAGAAGCAAGCGGCCTGGCGAGAGGTTGCGCGACGCATCGCCCACGAGATCAAGAATCCCCTCACGCCCATCACGCTCTCCGCCGAGCGAATCCGTCGCCACCTCGGTCGCGGCTTCCCCGACGAGGCTTCCGTCGCGGTCCTCAATAGTTGCGCAGCCACTATTGCCGAGGCTGCCGAAACCGTTCGCACCCTCGTCGACGAGTTCGCCACCCTTGCCCGCTTCCCGCAATCGCAGTTGCAACCTGCGAACCTGAACGCCATCGTGGAAAACTCCCTGGCGATGTTCGACGGAAGGCTCGAAGGCATCACCATCTGCCGCGCTCTCTCCCCCGATCTTCCGCCCGTCATGGCTGATCCGGAAGCCGTCCGCCGCGTCGTCGCCAACCTGATGGACAACGCCGCCGAAGCCATGAAGGATGCACTCGTCCGCGAGATCACCATCTCCACGGCCGTGCTCAGCTCACGCGATGCTGTAGAACTCGTCGTCTCCGACACCGGTCACGGCATAACGCCGGAACTGAAGGAGAAGTTGTTCCTGCCCTACTTCTCTACCAAGCAGCGCGGCACTGGCCTTGGACTGGCAATCGTCAGCCGCATCGTCGAAGATCACCATGGCAACATTCGCGTCGAGGAGAACTCGCCGGTTGGAGCGCGCTTTATCGTTGAGTTGCCGCTCGCCACGGATACCGCCGATCGCAGTTCGCCAGCAGGCGGCGATTCTGTTCGTGTCATCGCTTCTGACCACAACTCGTAGCTGTCGCGTTACAATCATTACTACTAGGTCGTTCGTACCACGAAACCCATGACTCACGTTCTTGTCGTTGACGATGAATCCGCCATCCGCGAATCCCTGACGGGAATTCTGGAGGATGAGAACTACCGCACGAGCATTGCGGAAAACGGCGAGGCTTGCCTTGAACTGGTTCGTAATCAGCACTTCGACGTTGTGCTGCTCGACATCTGGCTGCCTGGAATGGATGGCCTCGAGGTGCTCGAGAAGATCAGGGAAGCAGCAGACCGCCCTGAAGTCGTGATGATCTCCGGCCATGGCAACATCGAGACCGCCGTGCGTGCGACCAAGCTCGGCGCCTACGACTTCTTGGAAAAACCGCTCCTGCTGGAGAAGACGCTGATCGTCGTAAAGAACGCAGCAGAGGCGCGCCGTCTGCGCAGTGAAAACTCAGAGCTCAAGCGACAGGCGTTGTCGCGCAGCGAGATTGTCGGCGATAGCGTTCCGATGAAGGCCCTGCGTCAGCAAATCAATCTGATGGCTCCTACGAACGGGCGCGTGTTGATTTATGGCGAATCTGGCACTGGCAAGGAACTCGTTGCGCGCGCCATCCACGCGCAGAGCCAGCGAAAAGACGCGATGTTCGTGGAAGTGAATTGCGCGGCTATTCCTGAAGACATGATCGAAAGCGAACTTTTCGGACATCGCCGTGGGGCTTTCCCCGGTGCGTCAGCCGACAAGGAAGGCAAATTCCAGAAAGCTGACGGAGGCACGCTGTTCCTTGACGAAGTCGGAGATATGAGTCTCAAAACTCAGTCGAAGGTACTGCGCACACTGGATGAAGGACGCTTTGTGCCGGTCGGACTCGAAGAGCCCACTCGCGTGGACGCGCGTGTTATCGCAGCCACGAACAAAGATCTGGAAGACGAAATTTCCAAGGGCAATTTCCGCGAAGATCTCTTCTATCGCCTGAACGTGATTCCGTTCTTCGTTCCGCCGCTGCGCGAACGAAAAGAAGACGTTCCGTTGCTGGCGCGGCATTTTCTCAAGGAATTCTCCGGGCAATACAGCCGGCGCGCCAAGGAAATATCGGATGATGCGATTGATCTACTGAGCCGCTATTCATGGCCAGGCAACATACGAGAACTCCGCAACGTAATCGAGCGCATCGTCATCATGAATCCGACGGTGCATAAGCTCGACAGAAAACATCTGCCGCCTCTGCTCTACCGCGAGGGATCGCGACGGACAGCCGGCGAGTTCTCAAGCCTGCACCAGGCGCGTGCGGCATATGAGCGCGATTACATTCTCAAGAAGCTTGACGAGAACCACGGCAATATCAGTCGCACGGCCGAAGTGCTGGGACTGGAGCGCAGCCACATGTACCGCAAGATGAAGGCACTCGGAATCGCCGTGAAGGAATAGTATTTTTTGTTGTTGTGGATGCGGTTCGCCCCGGCCGTACCACCAACCTGAAGCAAGCCCACCTGTCAATCTCGAAAGGATGCCATGCTTTTTCGACGTACAAGTGTCGCCATTTTACTTCTAGCCACATTTGCTTATGGTCAACAGGCGAAGAAAGAGAAGAAGAAAGCGACCGCGCCACCGACCCGCAAGGAAACCATCGTAGTAACCGGCACGTACGAACCAGTACCGCTGAACGAATCGGACCGCACCGTGGATGTAATCCAAATCAAGCAGTCGCCCGTTCTCTATCGCAACTGGGCTGACGCGTTGCAGTCCGACCCGTCACTCGATCTTCGCCAGCGGGCACCGGGAGTCCAGGCAGATCTTTCAATTCGCGGCAGCACGTTTGGCCAGACGCTGGTACTGGTGGACGGATTGCGCGTCAACGATGCGCAATCGGGGCATCATAATCTCGACCTGCCGATTCCCTTCGCATCGATGCAGCGCGTGGAAGTACTACATGGCAGCGGTTCGACTCTCTACGGATCGGACGCAGTTGGCGGTGCCGTCAACTTCATCACGGGACCGCCCGCAACCAGCGAATTCAGGCTTGGGTTTGCCGGGGGAAATTTCGGAACCAACGAGCAGGATGGCTCTGCCGCTTACGTTTCGAAAAAGTTTTCGCAACAGTTGAGCTTCACGCGCGACTTCTCCAGCGGGTTTGAACCCGACCGCGATTATCGTAATCTCGCGATTGCTTCCGAAACCCACTTCGAGACCGGGCTTGGAGCAAGCACCGTCCTGCTCGGCACAAGCGACCGGCCATTCGGCGCCGACCAATTCTATGGGAACTTCAATTCGTGGGAGCGCACAAAGGGGTGGTTCGCGGCCGGGACACAGCAGTTGGGCAAGAATACCGAAGCTGCGTTCGGATACCGGCGACACACCGACGAATTCATTCTCTTCCGCAACGACCCTTCGATCTACGAGAACAACCACATCACGGAGAGTTGGCAGGCGGCGCTCAGGAGACACGATAGTCTCGGCACGAATTCGACGTTTTTCTACGGCGTGGAAGCATATCGTGACACGATAGACAGCTCAAATCTCGGATATCACGGACGCAATCAAGGCGCGTTGTATGCGGATTACGACGTGCGCGCACTTCGGCGATTTTCTTTTTCGGTGGGAGCGAGAGGCGAGAAGTACAGCGGAAACCACTCGCAGTTCAGTCCTTCCGTTTCCGGCGGCTACTGGATCTCGAGCCACTTGAAGCTGCGCGCCTCTATAAGCCATGCGTTCCGTCTGCCGACATACACCGATCTTTACTACCACGATCCAGCGAACGTAGGTAATCCGAATCTGAAGCCGGAACACGCGTGGGACTATGAAGGTGGACTCGAGTGGAATCTTGGCGCGCGCGTCATCGGAGAACTTACGGTCTTCCACCAGTTGGTGCGCAACGGGATCGATTACGTTCTCGACAACCCGAACGATGTATGGCGCGCCGTAAATGTCGACAACATCAACTTCACCGGCGTGGAAGCGCTTGTCCGCATGTATGCGAATCACGGCCAGCGAATTGAGGTTGGCTACACCGGCATCCACGCTTCGCAACAGGAAACCCCGGGAGTCCAGTCGCGCTACGTGTTCGACTATCCGGTCCACTCGGCAAGCGCGAGTTGGATGGGATTCCTGCCGGGTCACGTGGAGATGAGAACGCGACTCAATGTTGTGCAGAGATACGGTACCGATGCCTACCCGCTGGTGGAGACGGCCATTACGCGGCAATTTGGACGTGTGCAACCGTACGTGCAGATCATCAACGCTACCAACACCGGCTATGAGGAGATCGAGGGCGTGCGCATGCCCGGTCGAACCGTGGTCGTGGGAGCGGAAGTGACATTATTCCGCGGACACCACGGCTTCAAGAATTAGTTGCCGTTGCCTGCCGCAGGGGCCAGCCTACTTTTCGGGACGGCCCCTGCGCGCAGCAAGTGTCTCCAACTGCTTGCGCCAATCGAGCTCATCCACAAACTGCCTCGACTCGCGCCAACCGGCGCGCACCTTGACGAGGAGTTCGAGGTAGACTTTGGTGCCGATCAGGCGTTCGATCTGATTCCGCGCACCGCTTCCAATCTTCTTCAACATCGCGCCCTGCTTGCCAATAACAATCGCCTTCTGGCCTTCGCGTTCGACATAGATGACGGCGGAGATGCGCGTCAGCTTCTCCAACTCTTCATAGGTTTCGACAATGACAGTGGTGGCATACGGCACTTCCTGTCCCGTCATCAGAAGAATCTGTTCGCGAATATATTCGGCGACGACGAAGCGTTCCGGTTGGTCCGTGACCTGGTCGGGAGGAAAGTAGTTTGGCCCCTCGGGCAGCGCCTTGCTGACAGCGCGCGTCAGGTCGTCGAGCCCTGCGCCGGTCTGGGCAGAGATCGGAATGATTTCCTCGAACTTGTACAGGTTCGACCAGTGTTCGATGACCGGTAGTAGCTTCTGTTTATCCAGCAGATCGATCTTGTTGAGGATGAGAAAGCTGCGCTTCTGGCGCGTTTTCAGGAGCTCAACAACGAACTCATCGCCGCTGCCGAATTTCTGCGTCGCATCCACCATCGTCAGCAGAAGGTCGCATCCTTCCAGCGAATCGTAGACTTCCTGCATCATCCGCTTATTGAGCTGGTCGAGCGGCTTGTGAATGCCCGGGGTGTCAACGAAGACGATCTGCGCCGCAGGCTGGCTGCCCTTGCGTTTTACATTGAGAATCCCAGTGATGCGGTTGCGTGTCGTTTGGGGCTTGCGCGTAACAATCGCAAGCTTCTCTCCAACGAGTGCATTGAGCAGGGTAGACTTCCCCGCGTTCGGACGGCCGATGATGGATACAAATCCTGATCTCACATTTGAATCCTACCCTGCCGCGTCGGTCTTGTGAACTGTATCGGTATCCTTGGCGACGGCAGGGGTAATGCGAACCCGGTCAACACGTCGAGTGGTGGACGCAAGAACCTCGAAGCGAAGCGAGTCGGATTCGATAATTTCTCCCGGACGAGGAATGTGTCCGGCCGTTTCGGTGACCAGGCCAGCAACGGTCGTCGCATCGCGATCGTCAATACGCACACCGAATAATTCATTGAGAAGGTCTACGTCGAGCGCGCCCGGGACAATGTACGAGTGCTCACCCTCGCGAACGATTTTGCTCTTCGGATCGTGCTCATCACGCAATTCGCCGACGATCTCTTCGACGAGGTCTTCGACCGTCACGAGGCCGGCCAATCCGCCGTACTCGTCGATAACGATCGCCATGCGGACATTGGCGCGTTGCATTTCGCCCAGCAGTTCGCTGGCGCGCTTGGTTTCCGGCACCAGGTAGACATCCGGCTTCATGATTTCGTGAACGGTGCGCGTCGACGCCTCGGAGTCCGCAACTTGCAGCAGATCGCGCGTGAGCAGGATGCCGACGATGTGGTCGATATCACCTTCGTAGACGGGAACGCGCGAGTACGGATGTTCGCGCAAAATGTTCGTGAGTTGCTCAACCGTGGTGGCGGTAGACACGGCCACGACATTGGGGCGGGCGGTCATGACATCGTGAACTGATTTATCGCCAAACTCCACCACCGAGTGAATGAGTTCGCGATCACTCTCCTCCAGAATGCCTTCGTCCTGTCCGGCTTCAATCAGTGCATCGACGGCCTCCGATGGGTGCTCGGGTTCCTCTCCCGAGTGCTCCTTTGTCAACGCGGCAACGGATTGCAGAAATCCCATCACCAGCGTAAGCGGCATCACGAGATAAATAAGGATTCTGAGAACGGGAACCGCACCGAGAAGCCACTCGCCACGCGTCCGCGAAAACAGCAGGAACGGTATAAAACGATGAAAGATGAGAACGATCACAACCAGCAACAGCGCGGATTCCGCAAGTTCGCTGACGCTCCAGGCTGGCGACACGAAAACGAAGTACGCGAGGATGAACGCGATGGCAGCGGTGCAGAGTTGTTCGAGGATCGCCATGGAAAGTGCTGCCCGCCAGTGGCTTACCTTGAAGCGCGGCTCAACCTGCTGCTCGAAAAACTCTATGTTTTCCTGGAACTCGCGCGAGAGAAACTTTCCGGACTCGGTCGTAAGGCGCGATGTGTACGAAACAAGCAGGAGGATTGCCACCAGTACGGCGAGCGCGATCACCAGTGAAATGCTCGTCATACGCGCCTCCTTCTTGAACCGCCGTCGGTACGCTCAATCAGTCCGTGCGGAAGACCGAGTTGGCTGCGAAGGCGTCCTTCAAGCTTCGCCATCTCGCCATTGTCGGACTCGTGATCGTATCCGGCAAGGTGCAACATTCCGTGCAGGATGAGAACCTTCACCTCGGTGAGAGCACCGTGCCCAAGGGCCACACCGTTCTCCCGTGCAATATCGGCTGAAATTGCAATGTCTCCCGATACGGCATCGTGCTCCGATGGGAAGGAGAGGACGTCGGTCGTCTTGTCTTTATGCCGGAAGCGCCGGTTCAGATCGCGAATCTCCTCGCTGGACGCGAGTAGTACCGTGACCTCGCCGTCGAGACCGGCGGCTCGGCGGGCCTTCGCGGCAAAGCGCGAGAGCGCAATCGCGCTTACTCCCCGGATTTTCTTTCGAATGACGATCAAACCGTTTGCACTCCAATACGAGGAAACATTTGCGCAGCGAAAATGAAACGGGAGGACCCGCAGGCCCTCCCTGACTATTCTAGCGAACTGCTATTCGGATACGCGAGTGCCACCGGCAGCCCTGTCGCCAATCGCGGAAGGAAAGACAGCATAGTCGGGACTTGTTTCCAGGCCGGACGCGCCGTTCCCAACGGATGGTTTTGCGTCCAGTTGAAGCGAAAGTTGCTGCTCGCTGCGCGCCTTGTAATCGTCGTAGGCACGGACAATTCGCTGCACGAGTTGGTGGCGCACAACATCACTCTCGTCGAATAGCTGGAACGCGATGCCTTCGACACCCTTGAGAACGATCATCGCCTCGACCAGTCCACTGCGGCTGGCGTTTGGAAGATCGATCTGCGTAACGTCGCCGGTGATGACCGCCTTGGAGTTGAAGCCGAGGCGCGTCACAAACATCTTCATCTGCTCGGAGGTTGTGTTCTGTGCCTCGTCGAGTATGACGAACGAATCGTTGAGCGTGCGGCCGCGCATAAAGGCGATCGGCGCGATCTCGATGATGTTCTTCTCCATGAACCGGTCAACCTTCTCCGGTTCCAGCATGTCGTAAAGAGCATCATAGAGCGGCCGGAGATAGGGATCGACCTTCTCCTGCAATGTTCCCGGCAAAAAGCCGAGCCGCTCTCCGGCTTCAACCGCAGGCCGAGCAAGAATGATGCGGCTGACGCGCTTGCTGAGCAGGGCCGAGATTGCCATGGCGACGGCAAGATACGTCTTCCCCGTGCCAGCCGGCCCAATGCCGAACACCATGTCACTGCGCTCAATGGCTTCCAGGTAGCGCCGCTGATTGACGCTCTTAGGCTGCACCTGGCGCTTCCCGAACGAGCGCTGGCGCCCCGCTTCGGCGAGTCCCTTCAGCGTGGCCGTGGGATCGGCGGCCAGCATACGCAGCATGGTGCCCAGGTCACCGTTCTGAAACTGGTGACCGGCTTTTTGGAGTCCCGAGTAATCAAGGAACACCTGTTCCGCGCGGGCAACGTCGTCTGGGGAACCCTCAATTTGGATGGAGTCAGCTTTGAGATCGATGGTTACGTTCAGGCCGTCTTCCAGCACGTGCAGATTTTCGTCGCGCGTGCCGAAAAGGGTTTCGATGTTTTGGCTGATTTCGATGTTTTTCTTCATCGAGTGTCGGACATCACCTCAAGCGCTTGGTGCGCGGGCTGGCCACGGAACATACGGCGATGTCCCATGGAAACCGTTGGTTGTGACGAGTACGCGCAGCAGACGGGTCGGTACTTCAGGCCGAGTTGCTCTCGCGAGCGTGGAACACTTCCCATTGGCCGTGAGAGTAGCCCGAGTTTGGCCATGAGTCAATATCCGGGGGAAGAATATTCCATGTACAGAGGCCAACCGGAGTCTCCGGTGAGCCGTTGAATTGCCAATCCACGGCAGTTCTCGTACAATATCGATTGGGCATTAACCCGAAGATTTTTCAAGAGGATATCAGGAAGGTATGGCAAATCATTTTTCGGCGCTGAAGCGCACCCGGCAGACTGAGACAAAGACCGCGGTGAACCGCGCGAATAAGTCGCGTATGCGCACAGCGCTTCGCGGTCTGGATGCTGCCCTGGATGGCGGCGACAAAGCGACTGCCGAAGCCAAGTATCGCGAGGCTGTTTCGGTACTGGATAAGAGCGTCCAAAAAGGCATCATTCACAAGAACACCGCTTCGCGGTACAAGAGCCGTTTGTCTGCTCGCGTCACCAAGACTGCAAGCAAATAGCCCAAGCGGCACGCAGATTCAGGCGGCAGGTCTCAGAGCCTGCCGCTTTTCATTGCTCCTCGCCTACAGTACTTCAGTGACCGCCATCACACACACATAACACCTAAGTGGCGTATAACTCTCCGCATCGGGCGAGGTGCAAGTTCTTCACCCGCGGCATTCTTGCGGAGGCCGCTTATGCAGCATTCAGAGCTGCCGCCTGCCCCACCGGCAGTACTGGCACTCCTTCTTATCCTCGTGCTTTTCAGCATGGCTCGGGCACAACAACCACAACAGAACCACGCCGTATCGCCACCGGCGGGCGATCGCGTTTTTTCCTCGAACATCATGTCCGTCAACGATTTGGCCGCTCCGAAGAAGGCGCGGGCCGAATTGCATCAGGGACTTCTCCACTGCGACAACCGGCGGTGGAACGACAGCATCAAGCACTTCCAGAAAGCGCTCGAATACTACTCGAAATACGACTCGGCTTACTACGATCTCGGCATCGCATACCTTCAGGGCAATCAACCGGAGCAGGCTCGCGAGACCTTCACCAAGGCCCTCGAAATCAATCCGGGGAATTACCTGGCCGAACTGGGTATGGGGATTCTACTGACGCAGGAGGGCCGGTACGCCGAAGCCGAAATATTTCTGAAGAAATCACTCGCGCCCGACCCACGAAACGTTGGCGCACTCGCCATCCTGGCGTTTTCACAACTGCAGCGTGGAGATTATGAAGCAGCACTTGCCATGGCGCAGAAGGTCCACCGCGCGGAGCATCACCTGTTTTGCTTCTCTCACCTGGTCGCCGCGGAAGCACTGATCAATCTTCATCGCGAGGATGAGGCTGCTGCGGAATACCGGACCTTCCTGGACGAAGAGCCCAACGGCCCGTATGCGGAAGAGGCGCGAAACTTTCTGGCGAGTAGAAACTCAGCCCAGACATTCAGAGCGGAATAGGATAGGAAATGAACAGGTCTTTGATTTTGCAATTCTGCGAAAAACAGTGTCGAAGATAATGGCTGACTATTCGATTCGATCGTGCTTTTGCAGGTTATGACGCGCACACAATAGCCTCACATTTTCGACCATTATGGATGTGCCACCTTTCGAGTACGGAAGGTCATGATCAAAATGGAGGTTGTCGGTAGCACCGCAAAGCGTACAGCGTCCCTTGTCCCGTTTGAATACTTCCTGTTTTACAGCTGATGGAATTAATCGGTTGTGTTCAAGATCAGCCTGATTTGGCTTATCCGCAACATCAGCGTCAGTCAGTTCCAAACGAAATCTGAAGACTTTCCGTTTTTCGCTTTCTTCGATCCACACGTCAACTAGCCGAAAGACTCCGTTATAGGTCCAGATACCTGTCTTGATCTTCTCATAGACGCGCACTAGCTCCGGGTTCTTGCCATCTTGCTTGAAAAGGAGTGCGGCTTGTTCGAATTTCCCGTTCGGCGTGAGTTTCCCAGAAGGAGTGCTCCGAGGCTGATCACACGCTTTGGGATCCACAACATTGAGCTTTCTGGGAACATCGTGTCCTTCATAAATCAGGACTCGTCCTTCCTCTAATACCCGATCATGGTATGGTGCGCCTTTACGACGACTCATCAGAATCACCGAATTCCGCTGTGCGGTTCGGAAGTTCATGCCATGTTGAAGCATTCTCCCTTCTTTCATGCACATTTCGGTATGGCTGACGATATCGCCTGCATTCATACTGGCAATTCCTCTTGCTGCCAGCCGGCGATCTCCGCAGGTTTCGGCTCGGAAGCGAGGTCGAGGACGAGGTTTTCGAGGATGAGGCGTTTACTCGGCGCGTTCGAGCGGAGTGCGAGGTCGGCCTTCGCGATCAGGCGGATGGCGCGTGTCAGTTCGCGGCGGGACTTATAGCGGCGCGCCTGTCGAATCACATCTTCGGCGGCAAAGGGCGGCACGCGGAATCCCTGCCAGAGGACCTGCCAGAGGGCGCGCGAGTCGCGAACGTTGTGCTCGGAAATAACGAGCATCTGGCGGAAGGTCTTGGCAAGCATGTAGAGGTGGCCAATGGCGGCCTCGTCACCGTCGCCCGTGGAAAGAATCGCGTCCATGATCTCCAGCGCACGCTGCCGGTTCCGCGACGAAATTGCATCCGTGAGTTCGTAGAGGGTGCGTTGCTTGGCCGCAAGCACCATTGTCTCCACGTCGCCAAGCGTGATTTTCTTCTTCTCCCCGGTGTAGAGAATGAGTTTTTCCAACTCGCCGGCAATCATCATCATGTCGCCGCCGAGCGAGTCCACCAACTCGCGGGAGGCATCGGCATCCACTTTCACCTGCTCCCGACCGGCTGTTTCATTTACCCATTTGACGGCTTCATCCTCTTCGACACGTGCGAACTCCACCACAGTGCAATAGTCGCCAAGGGTTTCGCGGATTTTCTCGAAGCGCTCCTTGTCGGTCAATTCCATGCGGCGTGGATCGGACGGAATGCTGATGTGATCGGCAACAAAAATAATCAGCGCATCGGGATTCGGAGATTTGAAGTACTCTTCGATCGCGGCAAACTCGGCATCGTGCTTGCCTCTTCCATAGAGCGCCTTAACGCCACGCACAAAGAACACCTGGAACGGAGACATCAGCGAAGGCGTGCGTGCGCGGTCCAGCACTTCCTGTATCTCAATGCTTTCAAGGTCGAATTCGAAGAAACTGAATTGCCGCATACCCGCGGGAATCAACTCCTGGAGCACGGCGTCGCGGCATTGCTTGCGAAAGAATGCCTCGTCTCCCACGAAAATATATGCGAGCTTGAGACTGCGGTTAGTAACATCCGCGACGAACCGCTCAATTGGGGCAAAGGCTCTCACGGCGGCTAGAAGGCCTCCAGGACATTGCTGACAAGCGTGCGAGCGAAATCGCGTGAGAGACGGTCCAATGCCGGGCCTTCTTCTTCAAAGAAGCTCGAAAGCTGGCTTGAAATCTGGTATTGCTCGCGGAAGATATAGTTCTGGTTCTCGTAAATGACACGGCCATCGCGCCCCACCAACCGGACCTTCATGGAGACGGTGACCAGGGCGCTGGATGCGCGGCCGGTCTGGCTGTCGTATGTGACCGGCGCCAGTTGCGTGGTCAGCACGGAGCCGTACAAGACAGCGTCGGCGCCCTTCGGATCGCTGACGATGCGGTAGTTGGTGCGGCTGTTGAACTCGCGAACCACTGCCTGGGTGAGCGTTGTCTCGATGTGGTAGGACTGCGTCTGGTTGATGAAGGTGGGAATGGCGATCGTGTGGACATACGTGGGCAATTGCGTGGCCCTTCCCGCCACGTGATACCCGCATCCCGCCAGCGCCAGCATGAGAACGCACAACGCCAGAAGTGGTTTCGCCCGATTGATCACTGCACCTTCCCGCGCGGCCGCATCGCCGCCATGTCTTCCGCGCATTCCACGGCCATGCAGGCCGAGACACGCAGATTATCCGATGCCGCCCAGATCCAGAAGGCATTTTCACGCTGCGCATCGGGGCGCACCGCCACCTGCACCTGCGACGCCCCGGCGACATTCACGTTGCTTGGATCGTCCTGCGGCGTCCGCGCAATCTGGACATGCTCGCCGGAAAGCGCTGCTTCCACGTCGCCCAGCGAAGCCGTGGACTCAAGCTCCAGGTGAATGGAGAACGTGTGGGCGTGGAATACCGGCGCCTGCAACAGCATCAACGAAGGCACCGGCGCCTTGCCGCCCGTGATCGCGCGGAAATGGCGAAGTACCCGCTCTTCCACCGAGGCCATCGATGGTTCGGCTTCTTCGCCGAGGTTTGGGACAAGATTAAAGGCGATTTGTGTGCCGAAAACTGCGGTCGGCATCTGCTGGAACGATAAGAGGTTTACCGTCTGGTCGTGCAGCTCGTCCATCCCCTGCCTTCCCCGTTCGGAGGCCGGTTCAAAGACGGTCGCGTTGACTCCGCTGATTGGAAACGTGCGTTGCAACCGGACAAGCAGCAGCGCCAGTACCGCGGCTGCCGGGTCGGCAACCACCACCGGCGCGGAAGCCAGTCCTGCCTTGCGGCCCTGGCCAAGTTCCTGTTCCACCCAGGGGGCACGCAGCGAGGCCCCTTCGTGGCCTTCAAGCGCGTAGGAAAGATCGATGATTTCGCTTCCCACGCGTCGAGCCATCTCCCAGGTTTTTTCCGTATAGGCCTGTTCGGCGGTGTAGAAAGTGAAATCGATTCCTTCCATGTGCTCGGGCAGAACGTTCTGGATAAAGGTCGGTTCATCACCGACGGCTTCCAGCTGCCCGAGAGACTCTTCGTCGTCCAGCAGTTTGATCGATTGCGAAGGAAAGCTGCGGTCGCCAAGAACGTCCTTCAGTTCCTTACCCTTAAGCGTGGCGGCGCCGATGATGGCGACACGGAACAATCCCGATGCACTGGAACCGTCGCCGGATTTTGCAGGTGTTTTCATGAAACGCCGGGGACCTCTTGTGAAGGCGGTTGCGCCGGCCGCCGCAGTGCATACATCAGCCGTGCCAGCACACCGGAGAACATGTATGCCAGCGCCATGGCTACCAGGACATAACGCGAGTAATACCAGATGGCGGCAATGATGACACAGAAGATAAGTATGAGCCGGAACGGACGCCGGCTGCGAAAGTCGATACTCTTGGCGCTCCAGAAGCGCCACGTGCTCACCATCAGGAACCCGAGCAACAGGATATAGGCCATCCAGACAGCGGAAGACCACCAGACGCCAATTGGCTCTCCCAGGCGAAAGTGAACCACGGCGGCAATGCAGCCCGCACCGCCGGGGATCGGCATACCGACGAAATACTTTCTTCCCGGACGTCCGGGATTTTTCGGCTGAGGGTTCAGTTGGATATTGAACCGCGCGAGACGGCTCGCTCCAGCGGCAAGAAAAATAAAGGCCGCAATGGCTCCAAACTGTACGAGTTTCCCGCGCAAGTCCGCGTCAAGCACGAACGGCAGGAGACGGAAGCCCCACGTCCAGGCAAGCACCGCCGGCGCCACGCCAAACGTCACCACATCCGCCAGCGAATCCAATTCCTTGCCGAAATCGCTGGTCGTGTTTGTCAATCGCGCAATCGCGCCGTCCATGCCGTCGAAAAAAACGGCAAACCCAATCGCCTTGGCCGCCAGATCGAAGTGCCAGGGCTCGGATGGCGTTCCCTGCATGGCCTGGGTGATGGCATAAAAGCCCGCTGCAAGGTTGGCCGTGGTGAACATCGACGGCAAAAGGTACATCCCCTTGCGCATCTTGCGGGGACGAGAATCGTCCCTCCGCCCATTCAAGGCGAAATTCATCGCACGCTCCCCGATTCCATGGCTACTGCGCCGCCCGCATGGATAGGCAACTTGGCGAGAATACTCGATCCACCGCTGACATGCTCGCCAATCTTCACCGTGATTTCCGCTTCGGCGGGAAGAATAACGTCACAGCGCGAACCGAACTTGATGAGGCCAATGCGCTGGCCGCGAGCAACGCGGTCGCCAGCCTTGCCGGTGAACACGATCCGGCGCGCGAGCAGGCCAGCAATCTGCTTGAAGACTACATCATGGCCATCGTCCGTCCGAACCGTGCAGATGTTCTGCTCGTTCAACTCCGCCGACGCCTCATCCATCGCGTTCAAGTACTGGCCCTTCTTATAGTCCAGGGAAGTGATGACGCCCGATACCGGAGATCGATTCACGTGTACGCTGAAGACGTTCAGAAAAATACTGATTCGCGTGCGCGGCTTCCCATCTGCCTGAATCACCGAAACATCCGTAATCTTTCCGTCAGCACAGGAAACAACCGCACCTGGGTCGGCAGGGATGACACGTTCGGGATCGCGAAAGAACCAGAGAAAGAATGCCGCCAACAAAAGTGGAATGACCGCCAGGACCGGCACGAACCAGCCGACCAGTGCGGCAGCGAGGATGAAAGCCAGGCCGTAATAAATTCCGTCGCGAACCATGTGAGATAAGAAATTATATCGGAGAGCGGAGACTTTCGAACCTGCATCTGCAATTCCGCATTCCCAGTCGCATCAGTGCGGCCGATTCAGTATCTCCTCGACATTGTGCTGGAAGCGGGCTTTTACCGCGTCAAACATGCCGGTGGCCGGGCTCTCGAAGCCTGCATGAATGATTTTCACGCGATGTTCACGGTCTAAAAATATCGTTGTCGGGTAGGCGCCAAATCCAATCAGTTGCGGCAGTGTCTTTGCAATTTGCCCGTCATCGGTGGAACCCGCCACCAGCAAAGTGAAGGGTATGCCATATTGCTTGCGATAGAGAGCCAGCATCCACGCGCTGCGCTTTTCGTCGTTCGTATACTCATAGGCGAGCCCAACAATCTCCAGGCCCTGTTCGTGATAGCGGTTGTAGAGATCGACCAGTACGGGTTCCTCGTCGTGGCAGTTCGGACACCAGGTTCCAAAAATATCGACAATGATCGCTTTCCCCCGGAAGCGCGGGTCCTCCGAGGTCACCTCGCGGCCGGTCAACGGATCGATGCCATGGAAGCGAAATGGCACGTCGGGGTTGCGTACCTTCGTGACCGACTCGGGATTCAATGCGGCGGCCGCACTCACTCCGCTTCTAGTCGCCGTGAATGGCACGATCGTCGTGGGATCAAACTGCAAAGTCCCCTCTATGTGGTCCGCCGAGAGAAACTTCCCCACCATCCGCGTAACGTGAATCCCGTCAAAGCGAGTCAGCACGAATGTTGGCAGTGATCCTTTCGCTGAAATGTAACCGTGCAGCATTCCAAGGTCGCCGCTGAGAAGCGCAATCGTTCCCTGCACGTCGTTGCCTTCGCCATCGCCGCCGGCCTCAGGCCCACACTCAACAAACGTTCCGGGGGCAACGCTGTCAGGCGATCCCTTGTGGAATGAAATTGAGAATGTCCACTTCCCCGCCAGCGCCGGTCCTTGCGTTTTTAACATCCTCCTGGGTACAGCCGATTCCGAGCGCCGTTTTGCCTCGAATTGATAGTGGACTTCTCCGGCATGCGTCATGCGCGAATATTCGCCAACCAGCGACATGCACGACGGTTGTGCGCAATGGACAGTCAGGCGGCCATCATAGGAGTCGAAGTGCATGGTCAGCGTCTTGCCGTCCCACTCAACGCGCGAGAATGGCATCACGTCCGTGCCGTTGTCGACGACCGCGTGAAAAGACGTTGCCTCGCCGCTGATCGTCAGGCCAAAGCGAACGTCGTAGGCGCCGCCACCCGTGTCGGTCGCCGGACGAATCGTTGCATCCCATCTCCCGGCAAAATGAGTGCTACCGGCGCTCGCCTGTCCGAACGCCAACGGGAAAAACGCTGTGACCAGAAACACCAGTGTGACGAATCTCCGCATGTGGCTCACCCCACCCCTTGCAGACTTGAGTGTAAATAGTATGCCCCGGCGCATGGCCGGGGCAGAACCTGCTTTTTCAGACACAAATCCACCGTCAACGCATAGAGGCGAGGTTGGCGCGGTAACTCTTTCTCAGGCAGCGTGTTCCGGGTTCGAATGTCGGAAGTGGTGCTCGATCATCTCCATCTGATCTTTCAGATGAAGCTTCAATTTCTTCAGTCTTATTTCTTCGATTTTTTCTTCTTCGGAGAGGTATGGCTTGGAAACGAGGGCTTCGAGGCGATGTGAGTAGTCCTGATGTTCCTGAACCAGGCGGCGAAATTCGCCGTTGCTGGCCAGGAGCACTTCGCGTACTGGAGTAGCCATCCAGCACCTCCTGACCTAATTGAAGTGACAGAAGGCTAGCACTCGGAAAGGAGCGCTTCAAGAGATTTCGGAATCATCGCGATCGAAAAATATTTCCAGGATCAAAGCATCTTCGTCGGGGGCACGATAGTACCTGCGACGGCGTCCCAACAACCGGAAACCCCATCTTTCGTATAGTTTACGCGCTGCCGTGTTGGACTCCCTCACCTCCAGGCGAACATGGGTCCCACCCTCCGAACGTGCCTGCTGGAGAGTCGCCTGCAACAATTGTGATGCAAATCCTCGCCGGCGAAATGCCAGATCCACGGCGATGTTTTCGATTTCCCATTCGGACTCAAAGCAATGCGCTACGGAAAATGCGCGGACTTCCGGCGCTGATCCCCCGATGGATTGCACAAATGGATCGGAATCCGATACTTCGAGCACCAGCACAACCCTGCGCGGTTGCGTCCTGGCGATGGCGTCAATGTAGCTCTGCTCCGTCCAATGCGCAGCCATGGCGGATTGCCGCTCAATCTCCATCATTCGCGGCACATCCGCAATCGTAGCGGGACGGATATTCATGGTTCAGCGTCCGGGATTGCTTTGCTTGGGCGTGGAAAAAATTTCCGCATCGGAGCGGCGAATGTAGTTGGCGTCCAGATCGTCGAGCACGACGGTCTCGCCGCCAAGGAACTTCTGCAGTCCGAGCTTCGCGTATATTTCCGCAGAGGGGCGCGGAATGGCCTGCACCGCCAGGCCTGCGTCGTGAAGCTGCCTTTCGACTCCGGCATCCGGCGTCACTACAAGCGGTGGCGAAGAGTGTCCGGCGAGCCACGCGATCAACTCGGCGGCTGTCATCAGGCTCTCGCGATGTTTCTGGAGCGATCGAGCGGAGCCATCGTGGCCGCATTCATATTCACCGATGTAAATCTCCTGGCGCTGCGCATCGAGCGCAGCCAGCAATCGACCGCTCCGTTCGGCGGCCCATGCCACGGCCTCCAGTACGGAGACGGAAACCGCTGGTTTCTGCAATGCGGCGGCCAGGGCCTTCACCGTCGAAATACCGACGCGCAACCCCGTGAACGAGCCCGGCCCGGAGGCAACGATAAACAGGTCAATTGCCGACTTGTCGAGAGCACTGGATCGCAGCAAGGATGAAAGACAGGGAATCAGTTGCGCGGAGTAAGTGCCACCGGCGATCGATGCAACCGCAACCGGTTCAAACCCGGATGCGTCGCCGCGCGCCAGCGCCAGGCTGCCATCGCGTCCGGAAGTATCGATCGCACAGATCAACATTTGTCGATGCTCACTACTTGGCGATGCTGGCGACGATCTCTTCCACCAGCGTGTAGGGATCGCGCTTATGTTCGGCAACCTCCGTGGCATAACGCGACGCGGACTCGCCGTTCATATACTCATGCACCACGCGGTGCAGCACTTCGTCGCGCAACATCTCCAGCAGGCGAGTGCGCCAGTTTTCTATGCGGCGCTTGCGCCCGAGTTCCGAACTCTGCAGAAATGCGCCGTATTCTTCGATGGCGCGTGCCAGGTCCGCCACCCCGGTTCCGTCGCTCGCCACCGTTTTGACGACCGGCGGCACCCAGTTATCCGGCCTGGGAGCCAGCGACTGCATATTACGTATCTCGCGTTCCACGCGCTCGGCGCCTTCTCGGTCGGCTTTGTTGATGATGAAGATGTCGGCGATTTCCATGATGCCGGCCTTGATCGACTGTACATCGTCGCCCATGCCGGGAACGAGAATCACCAGCGTGATATCGGCAAGGCGCACGATGTCGACTTCATCCTGCCCGACACCCACCGTCTCGATCATGACCAGGTCGCGCCCGCTGGCGTCGAGCACCGTGGCCACGTCGGCGGTGGTGCTTGCGAGTCCGCCCAGCGAACCGCGCGTCGCCATGCTGCGAATGTAAATGCCGGGATCGGCGTGGTGTGCCTGCATACGAATGCGGTCACCGAGAATCGCCCCGCCGGTGAAAGGACTGGTGGGATCTACGGCCACGATGCCGATCGTCTTGTCCTGCTTGCGGAATTCACGAGCCAGCGCGTCGACCAGCGTGCTCTTGCCGGCCCCCGGAGAGCCCGTCAGCCCAAGGAGCCGCGCGTTGCCGCTATAAGGAAAGAGCGCCTTCAACAGTGCGTGCGAATCAGGCGCACGGTTTTCTACCGCAGTGATGGCGCGTGCAATAGCGCGCAGGTTGCCGCTACGGATTTCTTCTACCCAGGATTGAATTGTCGTAGTCACGGTATGCAAACGGATTAGTGTAACAGGGGCTAAGGCGGCTTCGCACGGGCGACAACGGAGGCGCGACCTTGGCCGCACCTCCAATGCCGAAGATGGAACTAGTCCTTCAGAAGCTGGCGGGCGATCACCAGCCGCTGGATTTCGCTGGTGCCCTCGCCAATCGTGCACAACTTCACGTCGCGATAGAACTTCTCCGCCGGGTAGTCCTTGATGAAGCCGTAGCCGCCGTGAATCTGCACGCACTCGTTGGCGTTTCTCACCGCCACCTCCGACGTGTAGAGCTTCGCCATCGAGGATTCCAGCGTCGTCTTCATGTGGTTATCCTTGAGCCACGCCGAGCGCATTGTCAGCAGGCGCGCCGCGTCGGTTTCGGTCGCCATGTCCGTGAGCTTCCACTGGATTGCCTGGAACTCACTGATGGCCTTGCCAAACTGCTTGCGCTGCTTGCTGTATTTCAACGCCGCTTCATACGCTCCCTGGGCCATGCCTAGCCCCAGCGCGGCAATCGAAATGCGCCCGCCGTCGAGAACGCGCATGGCGTCGACAAAGCCCTCGCCTTCATGTCCCAGCAGATTCTCAATCGGCAATTCGCAGTCTTCGAAAATCAGCTCGGCGGTGTCGCTGGCGCGCAATCCGAGTTTGTTCTCTTTTTTGCCCGGACGGAATCCCTTGGTTCCCTTTTCCACGATGAAGGCCGAAAGTCCATGCGTGCCGGCCGTCTTGTCGGTCACGGCAATGACCACGTAGACGTCGGCATAGGAGCCGTTGGTGATGAACGTCTTGGTGCCGTTCAGAATCCACTTGCCGCCTTTGCGCACGGCCGAACAGCGCGCACCGCCCGCATCCGATCCGCTGCCCGGTTCGGTCAGTCCCCAGGCGCCAATGTATTCGCCCGTGGCAAGCTTCGGGATGTACTTGCGCTTCTGCTCTTCGTTACCGGCGATAAAGATGTGATTGGAGCCGAGCGATGTGTGCGCGGCAACGATGATGCCGACCGAGCCGTCCACGCGGGACAGCTCTTCGATGGCGATGACGTACTCGGCGTATCCCATGCCCGCGCCACCGTACTCGGCGGGAAAGATGATTCCCATCAGCCCAAGCTGCCCGAGTTCTTTTATCGTTTCGAGCGGAAAGTGAGCGGACTCGTCCCACTCCATTACGTGAGGCGCAATCTCGCGCTCGGCAAACTCGCGCACAGTCTTGCGTAACTGCTGTTGCTCTTCCGTATATTGAAAATCCAAGAAGTCCTCCAAGGGGGCATAATCCGAAATCCGTCGTCTACCAGACGGGCGAGAGTTCGCACAGCAGGTTTCAAGTGACGGCCGGTCGATTAGGAAAACTGATGGTTATATCACAAGCAGCGTATCTGCGTCTCCAACTCGCGCTCTCGGCCATCCCCCTGGCGGGATCGCCCAGCTCTGCGTGGTCAGAGCAATTCCCGGCGCAGAAGGTTGCTCCGCGCCTCAATCACCAGGTCTAGAAGTTCGTCGTTGCTGGGCAGCTTGCCCTCGGCTTTGTAGGAGTAGAGGCGAATTTCGTCGATGAGAATTTCAAACTCGCCGACGGCCATTGACATTTTCGGCGTGATACTGCGCCGCAGAAGTTCGACTTTGAGTCGCGCACCTGCGCGGCGCAGGTCCGTTCAATAGAAACACCGGCGAATTTCTATGACAGGCAACATAGGCTTGCCTCGGCCCTGGTCAGGCGCCGGCTTTTGCAGCGCAGATCGCTTCCATCGCCTGGAGCGCCCGTCCGCAGCCGTCGCGATTGACGTCGCAGTGGGTCACGAAGCGGATCGTCTGCGGATTTACTGCGCCGCACAGCACTCCGCGCTCCTTGAGGCGCGTGACAATGTCCGCCGCCGGCATTCCCGTGCCGCTCACGTCAAAGATTACGATGTTGGTTTGCACGGTCGCCATGTCCAGCTTGATGCCCGGAATTTGCGCCAGACTCTCGGCCAGGTAGCGCGCATTCGCATGGTCCTCATGCAGCCGCAGCGGACTCTTCTCCAACGCGATCAACCCCGCAGCCGCCAGAACTCCGGCTTGCCGCATTCCGCCGCCAAGCGCCTTGCGAACCGCACGCGCCTCGGCGATGAATTTGCGGCTTCCCACCAGCATCGACCCTACCGGTGCGCCGAGTCCCTTCGAGAGACAGAACATCACGGAGTCGAACTTCTGCGTGATTTCCGCCACGGGTTTTCCCAGGGCAACGGAAGCATTGAAGATGCGAGCGCCGTCGAGATGAACGGGAATCCCCTTCTCGTGCGCGTGTTCGCATACTTCTTCCATCACGCTGACCGGCATCACCGAACCGCCGGCCATGTTGTGCGTATTCTCCAGTGCGACCAGTCCCGTCTGCGCGATGTAGTAGATGCCAGGCGAAAGCTTCGGTGCGATTAAATCCCAGCGCAGAATGCCCTGCGGAGCGGCAATGGGACGAACAATGCATCCGCTGAACCAGCTTGCCATCGCCATTTCGTAATTGAAGATATGTCCGCGCTCCTCGCACAAAATTTCCTGCCCGGGCCGCGTGTGCAGTTTGACCGCGATCTGGTTCCCCATCGTTCCGGTCGGCACGAAGATCGCCGCTTCCCGCCCGAAGATTTCGGCGGCGCGTGCTTCCAGCTTGTTGACCGTCGGGTCTTCGGAGTAAACGTCATCGCCGACTTCGGCGGAGGCCATCGCGCGGCGCATCTCGTCGGTTGGATGCGTTACTGTGTCACTGCGGAGATCAATGAAGGGTTTGCTCGGAGAATTTGCGGAAGAATCGCCCATCGAAATATTCCTTATCCCAAAATGTACACGCCGAGTGTACCAGCGATGGCAGCCTGCGAGGACTACTTCTTGATGCAGAAAGTGCCAACCACCCCTACGTTCCGGGACCGTCCCGAACCGGCGAACGATCGCACAGGAATCGCTCAAACACATTGTTGGATAGCAGCCGTCCACGCGGAGTCAGCCGGAGTACTTTATCCTGAAGCTCGACCAGTTTTGCCTCGACAAGATCAGCGATTACAGCTTCGTAGCGCGACACGGCATCGTCCCCAAACCTGCCGCGTACTTCCGCAAGACTGACTCCGCGATTAAGCCGAAGTCCAAGGAAGAAAGTCTCCTCGATAGCCGCGGTGCGGTCCACATTGGTGCGCTCGCGTGGAGCCCCGGCAAGCAATTCGTCGAGGTTGTCGACAGTGGCGAAGCGGACTGCGGCGTGTGGCTCAGTCGAGCCAGCCGATGGCAGCATGGAATGCGCATCCACTCCGAAACCGAGATACGGCTGGCGAGTCCAATACTTCAGGTTGTGTCGTGACTGCCTACCCGTTCGTGCAAAGTTCGATATCTCGTACTGCGAGATACCTGCCATGTTCAGCTCTTCTGTTGCCTGCTCGTAGAGGTCTGCCGTCAAATCCTCGTCCGGAACGTGGTGTGCGTGATAGCGAGTGCCACCGGCGATCAACTCTCGGCCGAGGCGCGAGTCCTCGTCAACTTCCAGCATGTAGACGCTGACGTGCGGCACTTCCGTCGCGACTACTTCGCGCAGCGAATCCGCCCATGAACCTTTTGTCTGGTAGGGCAGTCCGGCGATCAGATCTACGCTGATGTCGGAAATCCCGGCGGCACGAAGACGTTCGATATCCGCCAGTGTGATGGCGCGCGTGTGCAGGCGCCCGACTGACGAAGATTCGCGGTCGATGAACGACTGCACGCCCAGGCTGACCCGATTCACTCCACACGCAAGAAGCGTCTCGACCAACTCCGGTTGCAGCGTTCCGGGAGCGCACTCCACGGTCGTCTCCGCCGAAGCGTGCACGTGGAAATTCCCCCGCACGGCCGCAAAGAGTCGCGCCAGTTGGTCCGGGGCAAGCACGCTTGGCGTTCCGCCGCCGAGATAGATGGAATCCACCTCGGGTTCGAATCGTCCGCCCATGGCGTTCGCGATCCGTTCGGCTCCGGCCAGTTCCCTCTCCAGGTGTTCCACGTAACGATCGAACAAGCTGCGGGAAAATACGCCCGCGGAAAAATTACAGAACGAACATTTCGTCCGGCAGAAGGGCACCGAGATGTACAGGCCGAGAGGCATTGTTCTCTCATTTTAGTTCTCGCCACGCCTTGCCGGCGCGGCACAATTGGCGCGCCCGCTCAAGTAGTCGTTTTCACAAATAATTTCCGTCCGCAACACCCTTTCGCGCGTCTACTAAGAACTGGCGTTTACAATGGTCAGGGCAGGACTTTCAAGCGACGCATGGCTGCAAACCAGGAAGAAGAAGTACTAGGAAAAGCATACGACAGCCGCCTCATGGGGAGGCTGCTGACCTACCTGCGTCCATACAAATGGCAGGTCGTGGTGGCGCTCATTGCCATCATGCTGAAGGCCGCCGCGGATGTCCTGGGCCCCTACCTCACCAAGATTGCGATCGACAAGTATCTCTCGAGCAAGGCCGGCGAAACCCACTCGTTCC
The DNA here is from genome assembly GCA_021779935.1 of Acidobacteriota bacterium. Taxonomy (GTDB): domain Bacteria; phylum Acidobacteriota; class Terriglobia; order Terriglobales; family Acidobacteriaceae; genus JAJXZT01. The sequence goes on along the minus strand of JAJXZT010000016.1, from coordinate 166,225 downwards.
TCGACCGCTTCCTCAGTTCGCAACCGCTCGTCGGCATCGCCCAGATCGGCCTGATCTATGTCGGGCTGATGTCTGCCAGCTTCCTGCTCGAATTCACGCAGACCTACCTGATGCAGTGGATCGGCCAGAAAGTCATGTTCGACCTCCGCAGCCAGATCTACCGCCACATGCAGAGCATGCACCTTGGCTTCTTCGACAAGAATCCTGTCGGACGGCTGGTAACGCGCGTGACGACCGACGTGGATGCGCTGAACGAAATGTTCACCTCCGGCGTCGTTTCGATCTTTGAAGATATCTTCGTACTCGGCGGCATTATCGCCATCATGCTCAAGATGAGCTGGCGACTCGCGCTGGTTGCGTTCGCGGTGCTGCCGCTCATCTTCTTTGCCACCCTGGTCTTCCGCCGCTCCGTGCGCGAGAGTTATCGCCGCATCCGCGTGGCCATTGCCAAGATCAACGCATATCTTCAGGAGCACATCACCGGAATCGTGCCGCTCCAGTTGTTCAATCGCGAAGAGCGCGCCTTCGATAAATTTTCAGATATCAATGCCTCGCACATGGGCGCCTACAAGGACGCCATCATGGCGTATGCGTTGTACTACCCGGTGGTTGAAATCCTCTCGGCCATCGCCATCGCCAGCGTCATCTGGTACGGGGGACACACCGTTCTGGCGGGTGTGGCGACCATCGGCATCCTGGTAGCTTTCATCCAATACGCGCAGCGGTTCTTCCGCCCCATTCAGGATCTCAGCGAAAAGTACAACATCCTGCAGTCGGCTATGGCGGCCAGCGAGCGCGTCTTCAAACTGGTGGACACAAAGCCCGAGATTGTTTCTCCGGCGAATCCAAAGACACCGAGCGGCCCGGGACGTATCGAGTTCGATCACGTCTGGTTTGCGTATCGCACCGTGCCTCCGCCGGAAAACCCCGCAGTCGACGCCAATGGAAGCAAGGCCGCGGCCGCAGCCACGCAGGAGTGGGATTGGGTGCTGCGCGACACATCGTTCACTCTGGAGCCCGGTGAGACGGTCGCAATCGTGGGCCATACCGGAGCCGGCAAGACCACTCTCATCTCGCTGCTGCTGCGTTTTTACGACGTTCAGCAGGGAGCCATCAAAATTGATGGCGTCGATATCCGCGAGATGGACGCGCAGGAACTGCGCCGCCGTTTCGGCGTCGTGTTGCAGGACCCGTTCCTCTTCTCCGGCACGGTTGCCGACAACATCCGCCTCGGCACTCAGTGGATTGACGATGAAGCCGTGGAAAAAGCCGCCGAAGAAGTCAACGTCGCGGATTTCATCCGTTCCCTGCCCGACGGATTCGACTCAAAGGTACGTGAACGCGGCAGCACGCTTTCCACCGGGCAGAAACAACTGATCTCGTTTGCCCGCGCACTCGCCCACGCCCCCAAGATCCTGATTCTCGACGAGGCAACCTCCAGTGTGGACACCGAGACCGAGTTCCGCGTCCGCGAAGCCTTGACCCGCATGGTCGAGGGTCGAACCTCGCTCATCATTGCCCACCGGCTTTCCACCATCCAGCGCGCCGACAAGATCATTGTGATGCACAAGGGCAAGGTCCGCGAGATGGGCACGCACCAGCAACTGCTCGCGCAGCGCGGCATCTACTACAAGCTCTACCAGCTCCAGTACAAGGATCAGGAAATGCCCGTGCCGGGCGGGATGGCCCAGCCACCGGCCACGGCAGAAGCCAGCGTTGGCGACGACTGATCCTGCACCCGCCCCGTAGTTCTTACTCGTGACCTCTCCCGCCTGCTATTCTTCTCTTTCGACATGTCTGCCTCGTCGCCAGCTACGTCTCCCGTCCGCATATTGATCTCCGCCGGGGAAGCTTCTGGTGAGATGTACGGCGCGGACTTGCTGCAGGCATTACAGGCGCTCGCCCACGAGCGTGGTTCCGGCCCCATCGAGTGCTTCGGCCTTGGCGGCGAACGCATGCGTGAAGCCGGCTGCGACACGGTCATCGATGCCCGCGATGTCGCGGTCGTCGGACTGGCCGAAGTCGTCAACCATCTGCCAGGCATCTATCGCGCGTTCCATCGACTGTTGCGCGAGGTGGACCGCCGCCGTCCTGACGTGGCTGTGCTCATTGACTTTCCTGACTGGAATTTCCGACTCGCACGTCAGCTTCATCGCCGAGGCATCCCCGTTGTTTATTACGTGAGTCCTCAGCTCTGGGCCTGGAGGCAGGGGCGGATCAAGCTCGTGCAGCGCTACGTCAACAAGATGCTCATCATCTTTCCCTTCGAGCGCGGGTTCTATGCGCGTCACGGCGTGGACGCCGAGTTCGTCGGGCATCCGCTCACCGAGATCGCTTCGCCAGTCGAGCCTCGCGAGGCGTTTGCGGCCCGTCACCGGCTCGACCCGGACAAACCGTGGATCGCGATCCTGCCCGGCAGTCGCCGCAAGGAACTCATGCTCAATCTCCCGGGGATCATGGGTACGGTAGACCGTCTCGGCCCGGGCTACGAGTATCTTCTGCCCGTCGCGTCGACGCTCCAAGTGGACTGGGTTCGAGCCCAGGTGGAGACACTCCGAGGCGTCGCTTCTCCACGGACGAAGATAACGTTCGTACCGTCTGCACGAACGGCGCTCGCCCAGGCACGCGCCGGGATCGTCGCCAGCGGAACGGCAACGGTCGAAGCTGCCGTCATTGGCACACCCTTCGTCATGATTTACCGCGTAACCCCACTGACGTGGTTCCTTGGCCGGCGTCTCGTGAATCTGTCCAATTTCGGAATGGTCAACCTGATTGCCGGACGCGAGGTTGTCCCGGAACTGGTGCAGGGCCGATTTACGTCCGAAGCAGTAGAAGAGGCGTTGCTCCCGCTGCTCTCCGATGGCCCTCGGCGCTCACAGATGTTAAAGGACTTAGCGGAAGTTCGGCAGAAACTCTCTGCCGGCGAAGGGCACATTGCAGCCGAGAGGGCCGCCACAATGGTTTGGAAAGTTGCGCGGCCATGAGAGTATTGAGATTCCAAGGGAACTTCCGGTCTTACGCCGTGTTTTCGGAAAAGAACTACCTGTAACCAGAACAAGACAAGCACCTTTTGAGGCGGTTGTCACATCAAGTAAGATTGTGGATCTCTGCAGGGAGCAATTTCTACATGCATAAGGCACGACGTCCCGCTGGGCGTGCTGTATTCGTGGTTCTGGCCATCGTTGCTGCACTCACCATCGCGCTGCATGTCGGCGCAGCGGAAAAGCCTCGCATTCAAGTAAATAGTTATGTCATCGATGCGACGGTAAATCCGCAGACGCACCAACTCGTTGCCAAGGCGCAAGTTACGTTCACTGCCCTGGACGACATCAGCATCGCCATTTTCCAGCTTCACAACGCGTTGCGACCGACCCGCGTAGTGGACTCTACCGGCCAGGTACTGTCCGCCGAAAGAGTTTCGCAGGACTCCACCGTGCGCGTGGCGTTGCCCAATGGCATGACCAAGGGCCAGACCTCGACGCTGACCTTCGACTACGAAGGGAATATCTCTTCCGTCGATGACAGCCCGGTTCCGGGTCTCAAGCTGGCGTCCATCTCCGACCCGGTCTCCTACCTCCTCTATGCTGGACGCTGGTTCCCCGTGACTGGCTATGGGATTGATCGCTTCACCGCGAACATCCACGTGAACGTTCCGCAGGGATACGTCGTAGTCGGCAGCGGCGCCATGGAATCCGGCAGCAGCACGGCGACGATTTCCACCAGCGTTTCGGCGGCTTCTCCAGACAAGGCATCGGAAGCCGGCCAGGGCGAAGTCCCTCGACTCGCGCGGCGCGAAGAACAGAAGAAAAAGCCCGAATCGCGCACCGAACGCGGCAAGCGCAAAACGGCAAAGGAAGAGAAGACCACTCCCCCTGAAAATCCGGTGGAAGCCGCCAAGGGCCCCAACTATCAGACGTTTAATTTCGTGTGGGACAAACCCAGTTTCCCGGGAACCATCGTCATCGGCAAGTTCACCGACACGGTGGTGCACGAAGCCGGTATGACGGCCCACGTCTATTTCCTGCCCGCGCATCAGGCAGTCGCACAGACCTACGGCGACACCGCGCTGAAGGAAATGGCCTACTTTACGACGCTCTACGGCGTGCCGATGACAAGCAAGTTGAACCTCGTCGAATTGCCGGACGACACGGTTCCGACCGCCTGGGCTCCTGGATTGGCCGCGCTGGCCAGCCGCGCCATCAGCACCCCCGTGGACTACCGCCTGCTGGCGGACACAGTCGCGCACCAGTGGTGGGGCGTGCTGGTCAGTCCGGCAACCAACAACGACTGGTGGATCACCGAGGGCGGCTCGCGATACAGCGAAGCCCGTTACATTGAATTCGCGGCAGGCAAGGCAGGCGAGCAGGAAGCCATCAAGGATATGTCGGTTGGCGCGCTTGCCTACGACAGCGTTCCCTTGGGCCAGGCGGGCACACTAGACGTCTTCGACCCGGTCTTCCAGTCCATGGTCACCGACAAGGGCGGCATGATTTTCCACATGCTGCGCTGGGTACTTGGCGACGAGAAGTACGATCAGACGATTCGCGCCTTCATGTCGCAGTATGCCACCAAACCCGTCTCCACCGCGGACCTGCAGAAAACCGCGGAACAGGTTTACGGCGAACAACTGACATGGTTCTTCTCGCAGTGGCTCGATTCCACTGGTGCGCCGGAGTTCAAGAACAAGTACACCATCTTCCGCACCGCCAAGGGATTCCGCGTAGTTGGCGAAATCTCTCAGGATCTCGATCTCTTCCGTATGCCAGTCGAATTAAGGATCGACACCGACGGAAAAACGGTGAACCAGAAGATCGAGGTTGTCGGCACCAACTCCAGCTATTCGGTGTCAACGTTTGGCCGACCGCGCAAGATATCCATCGACCCCAACGACTGGGTGCTGAAGAACTCGCCGGATCTGCGCATTCGCACCGCCATCATGCGCGGACAGCAGTTGGTCCAGCAGGGCAATCTGGCTGAGTCCCTGCGCGAGTTCCAGAAGGCGCTGGACATCAACCGCAACAGTTCGCTCGCGCATTACCGTATCGCGGAAGTCTTCTACCTGCAGCGCAATTACCAGGCTGCGGCAAACGCCTACCGCGACGCCTTGAATGGCGATGGCGATCCGAAATGGACTGAAGTCTGGAGCCACATCCAGCTCGGCAAGATCTTCGATCTCACCGGCCAGCGCGAACGCGCGGTGAACGAGTATCGCCAGGCGCTGCAAACCAACGACAACACCCAGGGCGCGCTGGATGCGGCACGTCAGTACCTGCAGAAGCCCTACCAGCTCACGAATGGCAACTGAGAAGCGGCCGCAAGGCCAAGAGTCATGCCGCACGGCTTCGGTCGTGCGGTTTCTTTTTCAGCGTGTGAAGGAGAGTCCGCTGAGATTTAGCGCAGCTTCCGGTGCGACGCCGTGCGAGAGAATCATCGCGTGAAAAATTTCTCCCATCCCGGCGGGCGTTACCAGGTGCTTCAATTGCAGCAGCACCTTGGCGCGCTCCTGCGGCAGGCGGCACTCATCCAGCGCATCGCCAAACTGCGTCTTCTCGCCGATCCCCAGCAGCAACTGTGATTGCGTCAGCAGTCCTGCGTGGTGCATTCCGCTCTGCTCCGCCGCCGCGCGAAGCGCCGTGAAGTTAACGTGTGCCGTGATGTCCTGCTCCCCCGGAGCCGCGTATGGGTCCGGGCTTGCTTCGTGTTGCCGATAGGTCATCAACGTATCGAGATGACGCCCCGCAAGCTGTTCGTTGCGCGTGTAACCGTAGTCGACAAACACGCAGAAGCCGCGGCGCATCGGCTTAAGCAACGCAGCGATTTCGCGCACCCAGCTTTGACCTGCAAGCGCCACCTCTACCCGCTGATCTTCTTCGGGGCGCACGCCGTATCGATCGATAAATTCCGCAATCTCCGGAGTCTCCGCCCTGGTCACTTCGACGAACCGGCCCGACGCATCCACGTCCACGTAGACTTGTCCCTTCGCTGTTACGACTTCCACCGGCAGCGCGTCAAAGAACTCGTTGCCAAAAACGATCAGTGCGGCGCCGCACTTCTCCTCCGCGTTCGCAAGCGAAGCGTGAATGCTGGCTCTCCCGACTGCAACATGGTGACTCAGGCGCTCGGCCTGCCGCTTACGGAGATATTCGCTCGTCTCCACCAACCGGTAGCGCAGCGCCGCGGCGAATCCTGAAAACTTCTTTGCCGCCCAGTCGAGCACGTCCAGCGCAAACAATCCTCTTCCCGGACCAAGCTCTACTAGGTCTATCGTCTCCGGCTCCCCGAGCACGCGCCACATCTCGTCGAACTGACGGCATAGCAGGCGGCCGTAAACCGCGTGCACGTCGGACGACGTATAGAAATCTCCCGCCTTGCCAAACACCTCGCGCTCTCGTGCATAGAAGCCAAGCCCCGGCTCGTAGAGGCACATCTCCATGTAACGCGAAAACGGGATGGGCCCTTCTCGCCGTATAACGTCTGTAATCCGTTCACGCAAGGTACTGAACTCAGTCATTTCCCATTCTCTTCGTCGCGACTTTGCGGAGTGCGGGTAAACATCTCGATGAAATAGTCATGCAGGCAATCATAGAGTTGGCGCTGGAAGTTCCACGCAAACTGTGCGCCGTCGAGGTCGCGCGGGTGCAGATCGAAATAGTACGGATCAACCCCGGCAACCGGCGTCTTCAGCCGTATGCTCACGCGGACGGACTCGCCCGCCGCTTCGGCATCGAACACCGCCAGCGGATGCTCATACTTGCTCAATTCGAGGCGAACGCGATTGAGCCGTGTTTCAGCGGGAGTGGACACAACCGGATTGTAATCGTTGATGCCGTGCAGGTTGGCGGCTATTTCACTGCGCTCTCGTCGATGACTCTGGTTTCCTTCGCCATGCGCTTCGCCGCATCGAAGGCCGCCGCCAGCGTGGCTTCGGCCGTCTTCGGCGCCCGAACAACATCGATCCGCTCAAAGCCATGCGTCGATTTTACGAATCGCATCCCGGCAATCATCTGTGGCCGTTCCGTCACTGCGGCAATTTCCGCGACGTTGAGCGACGATGTGTTGGTGATAAGCACCGTGCCGGGCCGGCAGACTCGATCCAGCAGACGGAATATCTCTTCCTTGGAATCGAACTCCTCCGGAACCGCTTCAATGACCATGTCGGCTTCGCGCGCCGCATCTTCGAGAGTGGTGGCGTACTCCAGCCGTCCAACGGCAGCCCTGGCGTCCTCTTCGCCGACCGTGCCAAGTTCCACGGCCCGGTCGAGACGCTCGCGAATCTCATCTTCGGCTCGCCGCAGTGACGCCGGCAGAATGTCTTCGAGAATCGTCCGGTAACCGCTCAGCGCCGCCGCGTGCGCAATGCTACGTCCCGCGGCTCCGGCGCTAATCACCGCAATCGTCCGCACCCCATCGCTCATCAGGCGCTCCGGTCCAGATCTTCCATGATCTTGACGTAATTGGGGTTGCAGTTGCGCATGTATTCGGCCAGTTTCTTTTTCTCGTCCGCGTTGATGAAAGTCGCCCCCGTCATGATGCGCCGTAACGTGGCGGAAATATCGTCCACGTAGTTCATCATTCGGATGAGTTCGCCGCTGGATGCCATGATTGCCTCCGATGTCAGATATGGAACGAATAAGCTGACTGCATTTGCAGGCAGATGAACCGCCAGAATCCTCGCGGCCCTTGCTGAGTGCGCGAACAATGTCCGCGCAAATAATCATTTTCGGCGTTGCCCGCGATTTAGTAAAGCGCGCCACCGCATGCCGCCACGCAATGAGCACCGCTCAAACGGCAAAATACTCGGCGATCTCTCCATTACTGCTTGGCCGGACAGGAAGCCGATCGCTCGACTCCGCCAGCAACGCGAGCTTCTCTGCAACTTGCGGCGTCAGCGCTCCTCGATCCACCCGCCAGGCCCAGTTTCCGTCGCTATTGCTGCTGGGCAGGTTCATGCGCGCCTCGGAGCCAAGCCCCAACACATCCTGCAACGGCACCACGCACAGCCGAGCCGGTGAATCCTCCGCCGCGCGAATCATCGCCCATGCAATTCCATCCCCAGGCTCGCCCAGGTAGGCACGGGCATGACTGCGGACATAATCGTCGCTTTTCTCCCACCAGCCGACTGTCGTGTCGTTATCGTGTGTTCCCGTATAGACGACCGAGTTCTCCGGATAACGATGCGGCAGGTAGATATGTGCGCCCGGATCACCGAAGCCGAATTGCAGAACCCGCATGCCCGGCATCTGCAAACGGTCTCGCATTTCGTGAACTCCCGGCGTGATAAATCCAAGATCTTCGGCAATGAATGGCAAATCGCCCAGGCTTTCCCGCATCGCCAGGAACAGGTCATCCTGCGGGCCGTCGACCCAGCGTCCATGTACCGCGGTCGGTTCGCTCGCCGGAATCTCCCAGCACTGGTGAAATCCTCGGAAATGATCGAGGCGAATGATGTCGCAGTAAAGCAGCGCAAACCTCACGCGCTGAATCCACCAGTCGTAACCCCTCTCGCGCAGCACATCCCAGCGATACAGTGGATTTCCCCAGCGTTGTCCCGTATCCGAGAAGGCATCCGGCGGAACTCCGGCGACCACCTCCGGTTCCAGGTCTTCTCCAAGCCGGAACAGGCTGGGATGCGTCCAGACATCCGAGCTGTCGTAACTGACAAAAATCGCGATGTCGCCGATGATGTGAATGCCAAGTTTCTTGCAGTGGGCCCGCAGTGCGCGCCATTGCTCCATGAACACAAACTGCAGGAAGCGTACGATCTCGATCTCTTCGGCGGATTCCTCGCGAAGGCGCTTCAGCGCTTCCGGTTCGCGGTGGGCGAATTCGCGCGGCCAGCGGTTCCAGCTCTCACCTTTGTAGCGGCGGCGCAGCACGTCATAAAGCGCAAAATCCTCGAGCCACCATCCGTTATCCCACTTGAAGCGTTCGTAGCGAGTGCGGTCCTCGCCGGCGGCGTCACGAATGAAATTGCGCGCAGCCTCATTCAGCAGCGGCATTTTTTCGGCGGTCACGCGCGGATAGTCGACATTCCCAACCGAGTCGTGCATCGCCGCAACCTTGGCCTTGGATATCAACCCGCGCTCTGCCAGTCTTTCCAGGCTGATAAACAGCGCATTTCCCGCGAAGGCCGATGTCGCCGAGTACGGCGAGTTTCCGATGCCTGCGGGCGCCAGCGGCAGCACCTGCCAGAGCGACTGTTTCGCCGCGCCGAGGAATTCGGCAAACTCGTGCGCGGCCGGTCCCAGGTCGCCGATCCCTCCGTGCGACGGCAGCGAAGTAACGTGCAGCAAAATTCCAGTAGAACGCTGGGTCAGCATCGTTTTGTCACTCGGGTTCCGCCCGTGTCATCCACCGTTTCCAGACTAACACCGCAGGCTGGCCGCCGCGATTCGTCGCTAAAAAAGTTCAGGGGAGCATTCGCTCCCCTGCAATTGGTCCAACTTGGAACTGAACTACTGGTTATCCGTGGTCTGTGTAAGCTGCGCCAGCTTCGCGTTATTGATGCGTATCTTTCCGCTCTTCTGCATGCGTGCTTGCAGGGCGCTGACATACACGTTCACCACGTCGTCCTGCTTCTGGCCCAGCAACGCCTGGCGAATCTGGTCCTTCGACTTTGCCAAGTCAGCCTCCGACGGCAGTTGCTTGTCCACCAGGGCAACCACTACGCCGCTTGTGTCAGCCTGCATCGCGCCGGAGATATCGCCGGGCTTCATGTCGAAGATTGACGAAAGCTGGCCGCTTAGCTGGCCGATTCCGGGAACCTGGTCGCCCGGCTTCACCATGTCGCTGGTCTTGAAGTCCGCCCCCATCTCTTTGGCTGCGGCCTTCAGGTTGTGACCGGCGCGAGCCTTATCGGAGAGCTCCTGCGTCTTCTGAGCCAGCAGCGACTGCGCCCGGTCCTGCTTGTACATCTGGGTCAGCTTCGCCTTGATCTGGTCAAACGTCGGAGTCGCCGCCGGCTTCACGTCCGTCACCTGCACAATCGCGAAACCATTCGGCACGGATACCGACGTCGGCTGCGCCTTCGGATCGTTGTTGAAAACGAAGTCCGAGAACTGCTGCGAAGTTCCGATACCCAGCAACGCATCGCCACGGCCAAAGAAATCCGTGTCGACCAGTTGCAGCTTCATGCTGGCGGCTGTCTTTTGCATGCCGTCCGTGCGGGCCGCGGTCTGTGCGGCCTGCGCCAGGGTGTTGGCGGCCGCCAGTTCTTTCTGCCGCAGGATGATCGGCTCAATCTGCGCCTTCACTTCGTCCAGCGACTTCAGGTGAGCCATCGTGTGCTTTTCCACCTGGATAATGTGGAAACCGAACTGTGTCCGCACCGGCCCCACCAGTTCGCCCGGCTTAGCCGAAAATGCAGCCTGTTCGAACTCCGGCACCGTGCGTCCGCGCGTAATCTCGCCGAGTTCTCCGCCTTTGTCCTTGCTGCCGGGATCATCCGAATACTTCTTCGCCAGGGCTGCAAAGTTGCCGCCTGCCTTCAATTGCTTCAGCACGTCTTCGGCCTTCGCGCGAGCCGCGTCCACCGCTTTCTGGTCGACGTTTGGTCCCGGCGCGGGAGCCGTAATAAGGATGTGCCGAACCGTCACCGACTCCGGAACGCGATACTCGTCCTGGTGGGACTGGTAGTAAGTCTTGAGGTCGTCCGCCGTAACCTGTGGCGGATTGGGAAGCTTGGTCTCATCCACCAGCAGGTAACGCGCCTTGCGCTGTTCCGGAATGCTGTTGACGAACTGCTGCTTGTTCGTCTCGTAGTAAGCCTTCAGCTCCGTGTCCGTAGGATTGATCTGCTTCGCAAGTGAATCAACCGTGATCGTCGCGTAGTCGAACTTTACCTGCGTGTTTTCGCGGTTATATTCCGCCATGATCTCCGCGTTGGAAACGGTCACACCGCCTTCAATCGCCGCGCGCAACTTCTGGACCGCGAGGTCTTTCCTCACTCCAGCTTCAAACTGCGCCACGCTCATGTGGAGATTGTCGGAGATCAGGCTCTCATACGCCTGCTCGCCGATAAAGTTCCCGTCCGGGAACAGGCGCGCGGCATAAGGGCCATGCAGCAGTTGGTAGCGCAACTCTTCTTTCGTCGCGCCCAGTCCCAGGCGCTCGGCTTCCGTCAGCATCACGTTCTGCAGAATGAGCGACTGTACCGCGCGTTGCACGAAGAACGGCCGCAACTGCGGCGGGGCTCCGCGCGGGAACTGCTGTCGCAGCATCGAGTCGGTCTGTTGCTGCACGTCCTGAACCGTGATGTCGTGGGAGCCAACTTTGGCCACCGAATTTTCGCTCACGCCGAAGGTGTCTCCGAGGATTCCTCCGGGGACAAGCGTGACCACCATCATGATGCAGACAATGGCAAGGAAGCCGACCAGAAGGGTCTTCTGTAGTCGACCAGGGGTTTGTAAGAATCGAATCATCGTCCAAGGGCTCCGATTTCAAGGCGCGAATTCATCATTATAAACCAATGGATTGCACCAGTCGCGCAGACGAACTACGAGCTCGCCTCTTCTCGCGGCTGGTTCCGCCGGTGAGCGGCATACGTAAGGGCTGCCGCTACGCAAACCAATAGTGACGCTCCCCCCTCGATCCAGTCCGGCCGCGCCTTGTCGGTAAACAAATGGATGCCCCACAGCAGCGGAACTTGCCACAGTTCCACCACTCGCGTGTAGAAAGCGCCCAGCATGGCAATTACTTCATTCATGTAGAAGTAGCCGACCAGCCCGATCGCTGATACCAGCAGGATCATCGCTCCGATCTCCGGCGAAATCGGCTCGATACGCATTTTCCCGAGGAACAGTCCCCCGAGTGCTCCGCCAATCAGCGACGGCGCAATCAGCCAGAAAATATGTTCCTGCTTGCTCTGCGAGGCTTCCCATATCTTGTAACTGGCGGCGCGTGCGCCAATCGCCAGCACCAGGTAGAAGATACCGAGATGGAGATTCGTTACCGTCCCCGGCTCGCGTATCCCCTGCAGCACAAATACCACCAGAGCCGCGGCCAGGATGCTGATTGTCCATTTTTCATAGGGCCGCCTCTTGCCGCGCACGTATGCCAGCACCAGCGAGTCCAGCAGCAGAACCGCCGCGGTAACTCGGGCACTCAGCGTGCCAATCGCGCCAAACCATCCGACGTATGTCAGTCCGCCGGCCAGCAAGCGCAGCAGTGCCAACCCGCGCGCGCGCGGCGTCCACTCTTCGCGTCTTGGACGCAGGAAGAGTGCCAGCATCACGACCGCCGTCGACGAGCGATACCAGAGCACGGAAGCCAGCGACAATCCGGCGCGGCGCATGAACAATTCCACCGCCACCGCCAGTACGACTTCCGAAATGACCATGCCGGAAAGTGCAAACCGGCGCCAGGGATTTGGGTATGTTTGTGTCAAGGTAGAGCGATTGTATATGGCACGGTTATCGGCCGAAATGCAGTAGCCGAAAGGTGACGCCCCTTTCTGCCCACTGCACGATTTCCCATCTGGCTGCGATTTTTTCGCCCTCCGGCGTTCACTGCTTTCATCCGGTAAACGGTTTTGTGTTGTAATAGATAATGAATCCGCATGTCTAAGAGAAATCAGGGACTTCGTCGAAAAGCGATTGCACTCCATCGCCGGTTGCGCGAACTGGCAATGATCGCCAAGGGGATTGCGTCTACCGACCATCCGGTCATGGCACACATTATTCCCATGCGCCGCTGCAACCTCGCGTGTACCTATTGCAACGAGTACGACGACTACTCCAAGCCGGTGCCGCTCGACGTGATGAAGGAGCGGATCGCCAAGCTGGCTGCCCTGGGAACCACCATCGTTACCATCAGCGGCGGCGAGCCCATTCTTCATCCCGAACTCGACGAGATCATCGCTTACATCCGTAGCAAGGGCATCATCACCGGCATGATCACCAACGGGTATCTGCTGACGGCGGACCGTATCCAGCGCCTCAACCGCGCGGGTCTCGATCACATGCAGATATCGATCGACAACGTCATGCCCGACGACGTCTCCAAGAAGAGCCTCAAGGTGCTCGACAAGAAGCTCCAGCTTCTTTCCGAACACGCCGAATTCCACGTCAACATCAACAGCGTTGTCGGCGGAGGAATCCGCACGCCGCACGATGCCCTCGTCGTTGGACGGCGCGCCCGGCAGCTTGGCTTCACCTCCACCATCGGAATCATCCACGACGGCGACGGCCAGTTGCGCCCTCTCAATACTGACGAGCGTGAAGTCTTCCTGAAAATGAAGCAGCTCGAGCGGACGAATTATTCCCGCTTGAATTATTTTCAGGACAACATTGCGTTGGGCAAACCCAACAATTGGAAGTGCCGCGCCGGTGCCCGTTACATTTACATTTGTGAAGACGGTCTCGTCCACTACTGCTCGCAGCAGCGCGGCTACCCGGGCACGCCGCTGATGCAATACACGACGGACGATATCCGCCGCGAGTTCCTCACCGAGAAGGGTTGCGCGCCTCACTGCACCGTGAGCTGCGTCCACCAGGTGAGTTACATGGATTTCTGGCGCGCTCCGCAGACATTGCGTCCCGAGCCAAAGAACGAAGAAGTCCCCGACCTGGTGCAGATCCAGACCGACTGACGCAATTCCATCGTCGAGCAAACTTCTCCGGAAGCCTCGTGTGAATGAGTGTGACTCTCGACGGCTCCGCAAGTTGCGTCAATTCGAAATGCTCTGTTAGTATTGACGAGTCTTCTGAGCCATACAGAAGCGAATGTAAAGGCAGTCTCGCCGCTTTCAGCAGACTCCAGTCCAACCCGAATCGATGGGCGCGTAGCTCAATTGGCAGAGCAACTGACTCTTAATCAGTAGGTTGAAGGTTCGATTCCTTCCGCGCTCACCATCCTCTTCAATTCCGATAATTTACTGCGGGCGGTTTCCGCCAAACGGGCAGTGCCCGCCGACGGGACTTGTGGACTTTCCTGGTCGCTCATCGTCACCCTCTCCGGCCTCGATGGCCGCCGGGTTAGACTGCCTGCGCTCGCTTCGCTTGCTGCGGCAGTCTAACCCCAGTTTTGGGGTGACTCAAACTCTAAAACCGTAGCTTAACCAACCAGTCTCACCAGTCCCACTTTCGCTGACGGGGAACACCGATTCCAACGATTGGTTTACGCAGGTCTTCGTCGGAGAACCCGACTGCGTGGAACATTGCCCGGGCAGGCGCCCGGTTCGGACCTTCTACAAGTGCACTGCTTCTTTTGTTGATATTGGATGCCATCTTCTTGTCTGGTATGGCCCGCAGGGCTGTTCATTTCCCGCAGTGCCGTCCTTCCACCCGCGCCGTTCGTCACCACTGGCGACACTTCCAATCTCGCAGTCATGGCAATATCAGTCAAACTTATAATTTTTCAGTCTTGATAAATATTTCTGATGTAATCAGCGGAACCGAGAGGGCGTATTGCATGAAGTTAAAAGCGGCAGGTTTTACCGGCTGAGAAAGAATAAGCGGCTGCTTTTGGCAGGGCGCCGTTTTAGCGCTGCCACAGCGAAGGTTTAGTCATCCACGGAAACCATTGCGTGCGCGCCCTGTGCCGCGCACAATGCCGCTGCGCCTGCAATTCCGGCGTCCGCGTTATAGTGCGCCAACTTCAACGGAATCTCCCCGCACCGCTGGTTGATGCACCACTTCGGCAGGAGTTCTGAAATCTGCGGGAACCACTCCGACATCAACTCTCCCACGCCTCCGCCGAACACGATCACGTCCGGCTCCAGGGTGTCGATGATGCATCCCAGCCACACCGTCAGCAGTTCCATTGTCTCGTGCAGGACTTCGGCCGCCTCCGCGTCTCCCGCGCGCCACGCTCCCGCAACTATCTCCGTCGTAATCGCCGTCTCGTCGCCATCCGCCAGTTTCAGCATCATGGAATTTCCGCGCCCCGCCGCCACTGCCGCGCGCGCGCGTTTTGCGATGCCTGTTCCCGAAGCCAGCGCCTCGATGCATCCGCGCTTGCCGCATCCGCACAGTGGACCACGATAGTCGATTGTGATGTGGCCCGCCTCCGGCGCCAGTCCCGTGCGGCCGTTGTAGATTTTTCCGTCCAGCACCAGGCCAGTTCCCAGCCCCGTGCCCACCGTGGCGTAAAACACGTTACGGAATCCCTTGCCCGCACCCCACGTCGCTTCCGCCAGTCCTGCGGCGTTCGCGTCGTTCTCCACCGTCACCGGCAGTTCGAACCCCTTCGCCACCAGCTCTCCCAGCGGAAAATTTCTCCAACACGGCATGTTTGGCGGGTTCAGCACCACTCCCGTGTGCGGGTCCAGAGGGCCTGCCGCGCTCACGCCGATGGCAACCAACTCTCGTACCCCGGCATGTGCAATCGCATTTTGTAGAGCGTCCTTCACGCAACGGAACGCCACATCCGGCCCTTCCGTCGTTACCATTGGCACTCGAGTCCGGTAGACGATTGTCCCGTCGGTCTCCACGATTCCGGCCGCGACCTTGGTTCCGCCAATATCCACTGCTGCGTATGCGCGCGTCTTCTCTGTTGTCATGGGCGAGCCCCTACCTCTGTTCGTTATTCGATTCCCAGCTTATGCTGCATCTGCTCCAGCGTCACGCCCTTCGTCTCCGGATAGAAGAACAGCACGACGAAGAATTGCACCACCATCATGGCCGAAAAAAACATGAACGGATACGCACCCGACTTCGCCGCAACCAGCGAGAAGCCCCAGGCGATCATTGCGTTCATCACCCAATGCGTCGAACTTCCCAGGCTCTGCCCCTTGGCGCGCACCCGGTTCGGGAACACCTCGCTGATGTACACCCAGATGACCGCGCCCTGCGAAATTGCAAAGAATGCGATGTATGCCACCAGCAGCCAAAGCAGCTTGTCCTGATATTTGTTCAGTTGGAAGATCGCCGCCACGCCGCCCAGGCAGATCGCCGTGCCTACTGATCCGATCAGCAGCAGCGTCTTTCTTCCCATCTTGTCAATCACGCTCATCGCCAGCAGCGTTGCCACCAGGTTCGTCAGGCCTATGGCCACGGCTTGCCGATCGGCGGACATCTTGCTGAATCCCGCGTGCATGAAAATGCTATTCAGGTAATACAGGATCGCGTTGATCCCCGCCAGTTGGTTGAACATCGCGATACTCACGGCCAGAAAGATCGGGAAGCGATATTTCCGCGAAAACAGCGCTTCCGTCGGCGCGCTCGCCGTGAAATGTACCGACTCCACGATCTCCTGCAGCTCGGCCGTCGCGTCGGGAGTGCCCAGCAACCCGAGTACTTTCCCCGCCTCTGCCGTACGATTCTTCGTCACCAGCCAGCGCGGGCTGTGCGGAATCCCAAACAGCATCAGCAGGAACAACAGCGCCGGAATCCCCGCAACTCCCAGTTGCCACCGCCACTCATGCGCGCCCAGTTGCAATCTGCCGATGAAGTAGTTCGACAAATACGCCAGCAGAATTCCCACCACGATGTTGATCTGGAACGTTCCCACCAGCCGCCCTCGAACCTTCGCCGGGGCCAGCTCCGCCAGGTACACCGGTCCTACCACCGACGATCCGCCGATTCCCAGTCCTCCAATGAACCGGAACATCACCAGCATCGGCCAGTTCGTCGCCAGTGCGCAGCCCACCGCCGACACCACATACAGTGCCGCCGTAATCCGCAGCGTGTCTCGTCCGCCAATCTTGTCGCCCGGAATGCCGGCAAACATCGCGCCGATCACCGTTCCCCACAGCGCCGCTGAAACCGTAAATCCCCATTGTCCCGCGGAAAGTCCAAAGAGTGCGGATACCGCGTGTGCCGTTCCGGCGATCACCGCCGTGTCGAATCCAAAGAGCAAGCCGCCCAGCGCGCCCACAACGATGCTCTTCATCAAGTAGGGGTTCGGTTTCATGATTTGGGAAATTTGACCTTTCCTGGAAGTATGCCCGTAACTCGTTTCCGGCAGCCCTCTATTGAAGCCTCTCGCGTCACGGATTGCAAGCCTTTCCCGGCACTGGCGCGTTTTTCGAAGGCAGGAAGGTTGCGTTCTTGGAGTACACTTCCTTTGTTCAAGCGTGCCCATTCTTTATGACTGCCTGCTGCGTGCCGTTCGATCCTGCAACTGACATCCTGCGCAGGGTCTCTATCTATTGCTGTCTGGAGAAGCCATGAGACATCGTCTTTTCGTAGTGCTCCTGCTGTCTGCCCTTGTTGCCGTTTCCTTGGCGGCCCAAACTTCCGCTTCAGCCGCCAGCGATCCTTACAAGCCGGTGCTTGACCGTCTGTACTCCATCACCGCCGTGCCTCTTCCCGATTGGCGTACCCATCCCGCCGATCTTCCGCACGGCGAGAATCCCGACCTCTCTGACGCCGTCTGGAACGCTGCCAAGGTCAACGAGCCCTGGTCTGACGGCTCGCGCTGGATGCGTCACACCATCGTCATCCCCGAGCAGCTCAACGGTTACGATCTGCGCGGCACGCGCGTCGATCTCGACCTCGCCTTCACCAGCAACGACGCCATCCATGTCGCCACTTTTTCCAACGGCTCGCTCATCGGACGCACCGACGAAGACACGCAGCTTCCCATCACGCTCACTGAAAACGCACAGCCCGGGCAGAAGTTCGTCATCGCCGTGCAGATCGTCGGCAACAACGTGCCCACGCGTCTTTATCGCGCGCAGCTCGTCATTCACGCCGCCGCCAACCGTCCCGATCCCGGCATCTTGCGCCTTGAAGTGCTCTCCGCGCGTCCCGTCATCGATGCCTATGACAGCGGCAAGCAGGCGCGCGACCGGCAGCTCGACGCCGTCGTCAAGGCCATCGACATCGCCGCGCTCGACCGTGGCGACCAGGCCGCCTTCGACGCTTCTCTTCGCCAGGCTCAGCAGGACATGGAAGCCCTGCGCCCCTATCTCAAGCAGTTCAGTATTCGCTGCGTCGGCAACTCGCACATCGACATGGCGTGGCTCTGGCCCTGGACCGAAACCGTCGAAGTCGTGCGCAACACCTTCACCAGCGCACTTCAGCTCATGCGCGAATATCCCGACCTCACCTTCACCATGGCCACCGCGCAGACCTATGCCTGGATGCAGGAAAAATATCCTGACCTCTTCAAGGAAATTCAGCAGCGCGTCAAGGAAGGCCGCTGGGAGATTGTCGGCGGCATGTGGGTCGAACCCGATCTCAATCTTCCCTCCGGCGAATCGCTCGTCCGCCAGATTCTCTACGGCAAGCGCTATTTCGAAAAGAACTTCGGCGTCGACGTAAACATCGGCTGGAACCCCGACTCGTTTGGTTACAACTGGCAGTTGCCGCAGATTTACAAACGCTCCGGTATCGATTACTTCGTCACCCAGAAGATCTACTGGAACGACACCACCAAGTTTCCTTACAAGCTCTTCTGGTGGGAAGCTCCCGATGGCAGCCGCCTCCTCACCTATTTCCCGCACGACTACGCCAACCCCATCGAACCCGTGCGCATGGCCGGTGACGTCGCCATGTACGCGCCGCCCATGTGGAAACTCGATGCTGGCAAGAACCTCGCCAAGCCCGGCGAGCTGGAGATGATGTATCTCTTCGGCGTTGGCGACCACGGTGGTGGCCCCACGCGTCTCGATCTCGACACCGCCGCTGAGTGGGAAAAACCCGGCGTTGTCTTCCCCAACATCAAGTTCGGCACCGCCGGCGAATTCTTCCGCGACATCGACAAGCGCCTGCCCGAGCTCAAGGTTCCCACCTGGGACAGCGAGCTCTACCTCGAATACCACCGTGGCGTGCAGACCACGCAATCAGAGGAGAAGCGCCGCAATCGCCAGAGCGAAGTGTTGATGCTCAACGCCGAGAAGCTCGCCTCCATCGATTCGCTCTTCGGGGCCGCCTATCCGCACCCGCTCTTCGACACCGCGTGGAAGAAAGTCCTCTTCAACCAGTTCCACGACATCCTTCCCGGCTCCGGCATCGCCGTCAATTACGTGGACGCCGCCCGCAAGTACGAAGAGGTCAAGCTCATCGGCCACAAGATCGAGCGCACCGCCCTCTCCGATCTCGCCGCGCGCGTCAACACTCCGTCGACGTCCGTTCTCGTCTTTAACCCGCTCTCCTGGGCTCGCTCGGATGAAGTTGACGCCGAAGTCCAGTTCCCTGGCCGTGTGCAACACCTCTCGGCCATCGCGCCCGACGGCAAATCCCTGCCCGTGGAGATTCTCTCCAACGATCCGCAGACTAATCGCGCCAAACTGCGCATCCTTGCCGAGAACGTCCCGGCCATTGGCTACGAAGTCATCAAGCTCGTGCCCTCTGCCGTCGCGCGTCCGGTGAAGACCGATCTCGTCGCCAAGCCCGATCTGCTTGAAAACGAATTCCTCCGCCTCGCTGTCGATCCGCAGACCGGCTGCATCACTAGTCTCTACGACAAGCGCAGCAACACCGAGACTCTCGCCCCTGCCGTTCCCGGCCCCGGTGCTCCCGCGCTCACGCCCTCCGGCAAGCCCTGCGGCAACCTGCTTCAGATCTTTGTCGATAAGCCCCAGAAGTGGGACGCATGGAATATTGACGCCGATTTCATTGACCATCACTGGGATCTCATGCAGGCCGACGAGGTCAAGCTTGTCGAAAACTCACCGCTCCGCGCCGTCATTCGCGTCAAGAAACACTACGAGGGCTCCTCGTTCGTGCAGGACATCACCATGTATCCCGGCATCGATCGCGTTGATGTCCGCATGTCGGCCGATTGGCACGCTAAGCATCTTCTTTTGAAAGTTGCTTTCCCGCTCAGTGCCCACAACGACAACGCGACGTTCGAGATTCCTTATGGCTCCATCGAACGTCCCACCATTCGCAACACTCCACGCGAGAAGGCGCAGTTTGAAGTGCCTGCCCTGCGCTGGGCCGATCTCTCTGACGCCACGCACGGCTTCAGTCTGCTCAACGCCAGCAAGTACGGATATGACGCCAAGGACAACGTGCTCCGTCTCTCGCTGCTTCGCGCCCCCACCTGGCCCGATCCCAACACCGATCAGGGCCACCACGAGTTCACCTACGCGCTCTATCCCCACGGCGGCTCCTGGAAGCAGGCGCTCACCGTGCAGCAGGCGCGCGACCTTAATTTCCCGCTCATCGCCGTGCCCATGGAGCCTCATCGTGGCCCGTTGCCTGCGTCGCATTCGTTCTTCAGCACGGACGCCAGCAACGTCGTCATCACCGCCGTCAAGCGGTCCGAGGACGGCAACAACCTCATCGTTCGCTTCTACGAGTGGGCCGGCCAGAAGACGGACGTCCATCTCAAGGTGCCCGCCGGAGTCGTCTCCGCCGAAGAAACCAACCTCATGGAGAAGCCCGAGCATCCGCTCGTCATGACCGCCGATAAGTCGACCGTCATCGTCCCGACTTCACCCTATGAGATCAAGACCGTTGAGTTGCACATGCAGTAATCTCAACCACTGACACTGGGGCCGCCCCTCTCTGGCGGCCCTTTTTCTTGCCCCGCGCATGGCACGGAAGACCCAGTACACATGTCGCCCCGGGATGAGTACAATCGTCGGTCGTGTCTTCTGCAACCATCCACGTACCACTGTCCACGCAACGTGCTGTATGCTCCTATCACTTCGGAGGGGAATCGTGAAAAGGAATTGGCGTCATTTCTCGGGCGCGATCTTGCTTGCTCTCTGCACCGCATTGGTTTCGTCAGCCATCGCGCAGAATATTCAGGATGTGTCCGGCGCGCTCCATTGGCGCGGCATCGGACCCTATCGCGGCGGCCGCACGCGCGGCGCCTCTGGCGTACCCAGCCAGCCCAACGTCTTCTATATAGGTGTTTGTGACGGCGGCGTCTGGAAGACCACCGACTACGGACGCACCTGGAAGCCCATCTTCGACAAGGAACCCACCGGTTCCATCGGCACCGTGGCCGTCGCTCCGTCCGATCCCAACATTGTTTATGTCGGTAGCGGCGAGGGCCTCCACCGTCCCGACCTCTCCGTCGGCGACGGCGTGTACAAGTCCACCAACGCCGGCAAGACCTGGACTCATCTCGGCCTTCGCGAAGGTCAGCAGATCTCGCAGATCGCCGTCGATCCTCGTAACCCCGAGCGTCTTTTCGTCGCCGTCGCCGGTCATCCTTACGGTCCCAACCCCGAGCGCGGCATCTATCGCTCTACCGATGGCGGCAAGACCTTCCAGAAGGTTCTCTACAAGAGCGAGAACATCGGCGCCAACGATGTCCAGATCGACCCATCCGACCCCAACACCGTTTACGCCACTCTCTGGGAAGCCCGCGAAGGTCCGTGGGAAAACGCAGCGTGGAACGGCACCGGCGGCGGCATTTACAAATCCACCGATGGCGGAAATACCTGGCAGGAGTTGAGCAAGGGATTGCCTGCGGGCATCATTCAGGCTTACATCGCCGTTGCGCCCAGCGATCCCAATCGCCTCTACGCCTCGGTCGCTGACGACCACACCGTTGGCATCTATCGTTCGGATGACGCTGGCGCCACCTGGACTCTGGCCACCACCGACCCGCGCCCGGCCACGCGCATCGGTGGCGGCGACCTTCCAGTCCCCAAGGTTGATCCCAAGAATGCCGACACTCTTTGGATGACCAGCATCGTCACTTGGCGCTCCACCGACGGCGGCAAAACCTGGACTGGTGTCCGCGGCGCTCCCGGCGGCGACGACTACCAGAACATGTGGATCAATCCCAACAATCCCCGGATCATTCTTCTCGTCGGCGACCAGGGAGCCATCATCACCGTCAATGGCGGCAAGTCCTGGAGCTCCTGGTACAACCAGCCCACGGCCCAGCTTTATCACATCGCCGCTGACAATGCTTTCCCTTACCGCCTCTGTAGCGGACAGCAGGAGAGCGGCTCCGTCTGCATCTCCACTCGCGGCAACGATGGCGAGATCACCATTCGCGACTGGCATCCGGTCGCCGCCGAGGAGTACGGCTACGTCGTGCCTGATCCTCTCGATCCCGACATCATCTTCGGTGGCAAGCTCACCCGCTATGACCGTCGTACCGGACAGGCGCAGGACGTTGCGCCCGTGCCCTTCCGCTCTCCGGACTATCGCGTCGTGCGCACCGAGCCCATCGTCTTTTCACCCATCGATCCGCACATCCTCTATTTCGCTTCCAACACTTTGTGGAAGACCGCGAACGGCGGCATGAGCTGGCAGAAGATCAGCCCAGACCTCACGCGCAAGACCTACGCCGTTCCCGCCAGCGTCGGCAAGTTCAGCGACCGGAAATCCGCTGCGCCCATCCAGCGCGGCGTCATCTATACCGTCGCTCCCTCGCCTCTCAACGCCGGCCTCATCTGGGTCGGCACCGACGACGGCAACATTCAGGTCACGCATGATGGCGGTGCTCACTGGACTAACGTCACGCCCAAGCAGCTCAGCGCGTGGCAAAAAGTCTCCATCATTGACGCCGGTCACTTTGACCAGCAAACCGCCTACGCCGCCGTCAACACCATCCGCCTCGACGATCTGCATCCATATATCTACCGCACGCACGACGGCGGCAAGACCTGGACGCTGATCACCAACGGCATTCCCTCCGATGAAAACGTCAACGTCGTCCGCGAGGACCCGGTTCGCAAGGGCCTGCTCTTTGCCGGAACCGAGAACGCCGTTTACGTTTCGTTTGATGATGGCGATCACTGGCAGTCGTTGCGCCTCAACATGCCCGCCAGCTCGATTCGCGATCTCATCATTCACAAGGACGATCTCGATGTCGCCACCCACGGTCGCGGCTTCTGGATTCTCGACAACATCACCCCGCTGCGCCAGTTCGATGCCAAGGTCGAGGCCGCACCGGCCACTCTCTTCCGTCCCCAGGCCGCCTACCGCGTCCGCTGGGACATGAACACCGACACGCCGCTCCCGCCCGACTTCCCCGCCGGCCAGAATCCTCCCGACGGCGCCATGATCGACTACCATCTCTCCACCGCGCCCAGCGGCCCCGTCGTGCTTGAAATTCACGACGCTGCCGCACGTCTCGTGCGGCGGTATTCCAGCGCCGATCCGGTTCCGCCCCCCGACCCCATGCTGCTTATTCCGAACTATTGGGTGCGTCCGCCGCAGTCGCTCCTCGCCACTGCCGGTTCGCATCGCTTCCTTTGGGATATGCACTACGCGCCGGTTCCGGGCGTTCCGGCCGAGTACCCCATCGCGGCCGTTCCTCACAACACCGCGCCTCAGCTCACTTCTCCGTGGGCCATGCCCGGCCGCTACACCGTCACTCTCATCGTCGACGGCCACAAGTACACCGAGCCCTTGACGGTAAAAATGGACCCGCGCGTCAAGACTCCGCTCGCCGGACTTCAGGAGCAGTTCACCGAGTCCAAGCGGATGTATGACGACGCCAATGCCGCCGAGAGTGCCATTGAAGCCGTTGCCTCCCTCCAGCAGCAGGTCGAACAGTTGCGGAAAAACCAGTCCGCTACTGTTCTCTCTGCCTCGCTCGATGCATTCGCAAAGAAAGCCAGTGAGCTTGCCGGTGCCGAACCGAAAGTCCGCTTCGGCCCTCGCCCGCCCATGACCACCTTCACTGGAATGCGCGATGCGTTGCTGGCGGCTATGGAACTCTTCCAGGGTGCCGATGCCACGCCGACCGTTCAGGGCAAGGCGGCTGCCGCCGAGCGCCACGGTCAGTTCCTCAAACTCATGTCTCGCTGGCAGGCCTTCCGTACCACGGACCTCCGCGACCTCAACACGCAGTTGCAGAAAGCAAACCTGCCGGAGATCAAGCCTTAGCTGTTTGGGTGGCCCATGCAAGCTTCCGTTGCTTGCATGGGATTGGCTGACAACTTCCGATTCGGGTGCCCCACGTTCGCGGCCCGCTTTTGGCGGCGAACGTGGGGCCTTTGCTTTTTTCGAGACTCGTGACTAGCGACTCGTGACTGTCCTCGTGCCCTACCCTTGTCGCGCGCCGTTCGCGACAGGGTGGGGCTTTTGTTTTTGTTCTTTCTCGAAACTCGAAACTTGAAACTATCCCCACTTGCTAACCGCCAAGAGCCAAAAGCTAAGCACTGCTCTTGCACCTCTCCCCCTGATTCCACTATCCTTCTCCTCCAACTCTTCGGAGGCCTCCGTGCGCAAATCAATTCGCCTGTCGTTTTTCGCCGCCCTGTTCCTTGCTCTCGTCGCCACCGCCGGCGCGCAGCAGGTCACGCTCTCCAAGGCCGTACAGCAATTCGTCAAGGTCGACGCGCCCGTCGTCGCCCTTACTCACGTCCGCGTCATCGATGGCACTGGTGCTCCCGCCGTTGACGACCAGACCATCGTCATCAAGGATGGCAAGATCGAGAGCGTCGGAACCGCCGCTCCGCCCGCCGGTGCCGATGTCCTCGACATGTCCGGCCGCACCGTCATTCCCGGCATCGTCGGCATGCACGATCACCTCTTCTATCCCAACGGCCAGGGCTGGTATCCCGAGATGGGCGTCAGTTTCCCGCTGCTCTACCTCGGCAACGGAGTCACCACTATCCGCACAACCGGCTCCGTCGAACCCTATTCCGATCTCGAGCTCAAGGCGAAAATCGACACCGGCCAATTTCCCGGCCCGCATATCTTCGCCACCGGCCCTTATCTCGAAGGCCCCGGCAGCTTCACGCCGCAGATGCACACCCTGCGCGGCCCCGCCGACGCCACTGAGACCGTCAATTATTGGGCCGATGAAGGCATCACTTCTTACAAGGCCTACATGCACATCACGCGCGCCGAATTGAAGGCCGCCGCCGATGCCGCTCACAAGCGTGGCCTCACCATCACCGGACATCTCTGCTCCGTGGGCTTCCGCGAGGCCGCCGATGCCGGCATCGACGATCTCGAGCACGGCCTCGTCGTCGACACCGAATTCCTCAAGACCAAGCAGCTCGACGTCTGTCCCACCGGTGCCGACGCTGACCTCGCCAAGAATGTCGACATCAACGGCCCTGAGGTCCAGGGTCTCATTCAATACCTTGTCAGCAAGCACGTCGCCCTCACCTCCACCCTTCCCGTCTTCGAGGACTTCGTGCCCAACCGCGCACCCCTCGATCCGCGCATCCTCCAGGCCATGTCGCCCCACTCCGCGGTCGCCTATCTCACCAACCGCGCGCGCATCGGCATGAACGCCAAATCCTACTGGCCAGTTCTCTTCCAGAAGGAGATGGACTTCGAGCGCTCCTTCGCCAAGGCCGGCGGCCTCCTCCTCGCCGGATGCGATCCCACTGGTATCGGTGGCACTCTGGCTGGCTTCGGCGATCAGCGCGAGCTCGAACTGCTCGTTCAGGCCGGCTTCACTCCCATCGAAGCCATTCGAATCGCCACTCACAACGGCGCGCAGTTTCTCCACGAGGACAAGGTTTTCGGAACCATTGCTCCCGGCATGCGTGCCGACCTCGTCGTCATCCGTGGTAATCCCGCCGAGAAGATCAGCGATATCCAGAACACCGAGATCGTCTTCAAGGATGGCGTTGGCTATGACTCTCAGAAATTGATCGATGCCGCTCGCGGCCTCGTCGGCATCCGTTAGGCCGAACGTCTGCCGCTTGGATTGCGGTAGAGCCGGGCTTTAGCCCGGCGTTATGGAACGCCGATAGAAGGGGGCTTCAGCCCCTGGGGTACACATTCCCGCGCGCTGCACCGTGCCCAGCAATCCACGGTGCAGCGCCTTGACTCCGGGTATAAAATCATTGGCCTCTTCACTTGTTTGCCAGAGGAGGCATGATGTCTTCCACTGCCGTTTCCACTGTTCTGCCCATGTTCATTGCCGGCGAGCGCCGTGAGTCTCGCGGACACGCCGAGCAGCTTTTCAACCCTGCCACCGGCGCCCCCACTGTCATTTTCCAACATTCCACCCGCGACGAAATCAACGCCGCCGTCGACGCTGCCCAGGCCGCATTTCCCGCCTGGAGCCGCACTCCGGTGCTTCAGCGATGCCGCGTTCTCTTCCACTTCCACGGCATGCTCGAGCGCCACGCCGACGAGCTGATCGCGCTTATCACAGAGGAAAACGGCAAGACTCTCGAAGAGTCAAAGGGCTCATTCCAGCGCGGACTTGAATGCATCGAGTTCGCCGGCGGAGCCACTTCGCTCATGATGGGCGACACCGTCGAGCGTGTCGGCACCGGCGTCGATGGCTACTCCATCCGCCAGCCGCTCGGCGTCTGCGCCGGAATCACGCCCTTCAATTTTCCCTTCATGGTCCCACTCTGGATGTATCCCATGGCGATTGCCTGTGGCAATACGTTCGTCCACAAGCCCTCCGAGCGTGTCCCTCGCAGCGCCATGCGCATCGCCGAACTGCTTCATGAGTCGGGCCTTCCCCCCGGAGTCCTTAACGTCGTCCACGGCGCCAGGGAAACCGTCGATGCCCTGCTCACGCACCCCAAGATTCGCGCCGTCTCATTCGTCGGTTCCAGCGCCGTGGCCAAGTACATCTATGCCACCGCCGCCGCCAATGGCAAGCGCG
Organism: Acidobacteriota bacterium; assembly: GCA_021779935.1. Classification (GTDB taxonomy): domain Bacteria; phylum Acidobacteriota; class Terriglobia; order Terriglobales; family Acidobacteriaceae; genus JAJXZT01. The sequence continues at coordinate 139,831 of JAJXZT010000016.1, read as the reverse complement.
TACAGGCTCTCGGCGGCGCCAAGAATCACTCCGTCGTCATGCCCGACGCCGATCTTCGCAGTGCCGCGCAGGTTGTCATGGCTTCCAGTTTTGGATGCGCCGGTGAGCGTTGTGTCGCCACCAGCGTCGTGGTCGCCGTCGGCGACATCGCCGATCCTCTCATCGCCGAACTTCGCCGCATCGCCGATTCCATGAGGGTTGGCGACGGCGCTGCTCCCGGCTCCGAAATGGGTCCCATCATCACCCCGGAGGCCAAAAAACGGATCGCCGGCTATGTCGATGCCGGAATCGCCGACGGTGCCACGCTCGTGCGCGACGGCCGCAAGGATAGCTGCTCGCAATCTTCCGGAAACTTCCTCGGCCCTACCATCTTCGACAACGTCACGCCGCAAATGAAGATTGCCCGCGAAGAGATCTTCGGCCCTGTGCTCTCCGTCGTTCGCGTAAAGAATCTTCAGGAGGCCATCGACCTCATCAACTCTTCGCAGTACGGCAATGCCTCTTCGATTTTCACCCGCAGCGGCAACACCGCGCGCGAATTCGTCACCAGCACGCAGACCGGCATGGTTGGCGTCAATGTCGGCGTCCCCGCGCCCACGGCGATCTTCCCCTTCGCCGGTTGGCGCGGTTCGTTCTTCGGAGACCTCCACGCACTCGGCAAGGATTCCGTGCAGTTCTACACCGAGTCCAAGGTCGTCACCTGCCGCTGGCCTGAAGATTGATATTTATGAATTGATAGGAAACACTGCGGGTGCCCCACCCTAACTTGTTAGGGTGGGGTCGTTGCTTTTGACGTTGCTTTCCTAGTACCTAACACCTGGTACCTAGCAGCTCTACCTGGTCCCTCTCTTCAGGAAACTTCCTGCTCCCGGTTTCCCCAGGAACTTTTCTCCATCCACCAGCACGCGTCCGCGCGACAGCACCACGTCTGGCATTCCCGTCACCGTAATTCCCTCGAACATCGAGTAGTCCACTCGCATGTGGTGCGTCTTCGCGCTGATCGTGTGTTTGCGCTTCGCGTCGAAGATCACCACGTCGGCATCGCTTCCAACGGCAATGGTTCCCTTCCGCGGATACAGTCCAAACAGCTTCGCCGGTGTTGTCGCCGTCACTTCCACAAAGCGGTTCACGCTGAACCGTCCCGCCGCCACTCCACCCGAGTACACCAGGCTCATCCGGTTCTCGATACCCGGCCCTCCATTGGGAATTTTCGTGAAATCTCCCTTGCCCATCTCTTTCTGTTCCTTGAAGCAGAATGGGCAATGATCGGTCGACACCACGCTCAGTTGGTCTTTCGCCAGTCCATTCCACAGCCGATCCTGGTTCCACTTCTCGCGCAGCGGCGGCGTAAACACATACTTCGCTCCCTCGAATCCCGGCGCGTCCATGTTTTCCAGCGACAGGAAGAGATACTGGGGACACGTCTCCGCATACACCGGCAATCCTCTATCCCGCGCCTCGCGCACTTTCTCTAGCGCGTCGTTGCAGGTCAGGTGGACGATATAGATCGGCGCGCCCGCCATCTCCGCCAGTGCAATCGATCTCGATGTCGCTTCCGCCTCGGCTGTTGTCGGCCTTGTCAGCGCGTGATACTTCGGCGCGGTCTTTCCTTCCGCCAGGGCCTGCTGCACAATCACGTCGATCACGCCGCCGTTTTCGGCGTGCATGCACACCATCGCCCCGTTCTTCGTCGTCTGCCGCAGCACCCGGAAGATCGTCGCGTCGTCCATCATGAACACGCCCGGATACGCCATAAAGAGCTTGAAGCTTGTCACGCCGTCGCGCACCAGTTCGTTCATTTCCTCCAGTTGCGCCGCTCCCACGTCGGTAATAATGCAGTGGAAACCGTAGTCGCTCACTGCCTTCGACTCGGCTTTTTTCATCCACGCGTCAAACGCCGTGCGCAGCGTCTGGCCCTTGTACTGGATGGCGAAGTCTATGATCGTCGTTGTACCGCCGAATGCCGCCGCCCGTGTTCCTGTCTCGAAGTCGTCCGCGCTCGTCGTACCGCCGAACGGCATATCCAGGTGGGTGTGGACGTCGATTCCCCCTGGCAATACAAGTTTTCCTGCTGCGTCCAGCACTTTCCCGGCGTTCTCCCGTGGCAATGCCGCACCGATTGCCGTGATCTTGCCGCCCTCAATGCCCACGTCCGCCACGTAGGAATCCGTGGCCGTTACCACCGTCCCGTTCACTATCAGCGTATCGAATCGCATTTAGCCGCCTCCCAAGTTGGTCCACGCGGATGCGAAACGTTATATAACGCTTTCCCGTTTTGTGCTAGACTTCGCCTCCTCAAATCGTGTCACCTGATCTTTCTTGGGAGCGTACTTATGGCTCTGAATCATCCGGCCCCCAGGCTCTCACCCGAGGAACTTGAGCGGACTTTCGCCGATATCAACCCGCCGCTCACCCGCGCACAGGCCCTTGAAGAGGGTTCCCGCTGCCTCTTCTGTTACGACGCGCCCTGCATCAAGGCCTGTCCCACGCGCATCGACGTTCCACTTTTTATTCGCCAGATCATGACCGGCAACACCGTCGGCTCCGCCCGTACTATTCTTGACGCTAACATCCTCGGCCACAGTTGCGCCCGCGTCTGCCCCACCTCGGTCCTCTGCGAAGGTGCCTGTGTGCTCAACGCGGAAGGCAAGCGCCCTGTCAGCATCGGCAGTCTTCAGCGCTACTCCGTCGACCGCATCCTCGACTCCGGCAAGCGTCTCTTCTCTCCTGGACCCGACACTGGCCGCCGTGTCGCGCTCATCGGCGCCGGCCCTGCCAGCCTCTCCTGCGCCTTCGAACTCCGACGCTGTGGACATCAGGCCGTGCTCTTTGACAGCCGTCCCACTCCCGGCGGACTCGACGCCTATGGCATCGCCGCCTACAAGATGCGCGCCGCTGACGTTCAGCGCGAAATCGACATGATCCGCGAGATGGGCGTTGACATTCGCTGCGGCTTTACCGTCGGCGTTGACGTTTCTCTCGCGCAACTCGAGTCCGAATTCGATGCCATCTTCATCGGCGTCGGACTCGGCCGCACCGATCGCCTCGGCGTTCCCGGTGAAGACCTCCAGGGTTCCGTCGATGCCCTCACCTTCATCGAGCAAACCAAGATGAACGGCCTCGCCTCCGTTGCCATCGGACGCCGCGTCGCTGTCATCGGCGGTGGCAACACCGCCATCGATTGCGTCACTGCCGCGCGCCGTCTCGGGGCCGAAGAGGTCTACATGATCTACCGTCGCGGTCCCGAGGACATGACCGCCTTCGCCTACGAAATCGAACTCGCGAAGAAGGACAACATCACCTTCCGCTGGCACACGCTTCCCGTTCGCATCCTCGGCAACAGTTCGGTGGAAGCCGTGCAGCTCATTTGCACCAGGCCCGGCCCGCCCGACGCCTCTGGCCGCCACGCTCCCGAACCCATCCCCGGCTCCGAGTTCACTCTCCCCGTCGACATGGTCATTCGCGCCCTCGGCCAGCAGAAGAAGGTCGACTTCCTCTCCACCATTCCCGCGCTCGCGCTACGCAAGGGTTGCGTCGTCGTCGATCCCGAGACCGGCCAGACATCCAATCCCAAATATTTCGCCGGCGGAGATTGCGTCAACGGTGCCGCTGAAGTCGTCGATGCCGTCGCCGAAGGCAAGCGCGCCGCTCGCGGCATCCATGCCATGTTCTCCATCAATTCGACCGTTGCTGGAAGGGAGGCTTCCCATGCCTGATCTCAGTGTGAATTTCTGCGGAGTCCGTTCACCCAATCCCTTCTGGCTGGCCTCCGGACCGCCCACCAACACGGCCCATCAGGTCATGCATGCCTTTGAAGAAGGCTGGGGCGGCGCCGTCTGGAAAACCATCGGCGAACCCATCATCAACACCGCTTCGCGCTACGGCGCCGTCGATCTCAAGAATGTCCGCATGATGGGCCTCAACAACATCGAGCTCATCAGCGACCGTCCCATCGAGGTCAACTTCCGCGAGATCAGCGAAGTCAAGAAACGCTTCCCGCACAACGCCGTCATCGCCTCGCTCATGGTCGAGTCCCGCCGCGAGTCATGGCAGGAGATCACGCATCGAGCCAATGACTCCGGCGCTGACATGGTCGAGCTCAACTTCGGTTGTCCGCACGGCATGAGCGAGCGCGGCATGGGAGCCGCCGTCGGCCAGGTGCCCGACTATGCTGCCATGATCACCGCTTGGGTCAAGGAAGCCGCGACCATCCCGGTCATCGTCAAGCTCACGCCCAATGTCACTGACATCGCGCACATGGCCGCCGCCGTCGCTGCCGCCGGTGCCGACGCCGTCTCTCTCGTCAACACCTTCAACAGCATCGTCGGCGTCGACCTCGACACCTTCTCCCCGTGCCCGCAGGTGCAGGGACACGGCAGCCACGGCGGTTATTGCGGTCCCGCCATCAAGCCCATCGCGCTCCACATGGTCTCGTCCGTTGCCCGCCATCCCGGCGCGCAAATCCCCATCTCCGGCATCGGCGGCGTTGGCGCCTGGCGTGATGCCGTCGAGTTCATGCTTCTCGGCGCAACTTCCGTGCAGGTCTGCACCGCCGCCATGCACTTCGGTTTCCGCATCGTTCGCGAAATGGCCGCCGGACTCGACGAGTACCTCCGCGAAAAGGGCATGGCCTCGGCCATGGACCTCATCGGCCGATCCTTGCCGCGCATCATGGACTGGGGCGATCTCAATCTCAATTACAAAACCATCGCTCGCATCGACGCCGAGAAGTGCATCGGCTGCAATCTTTGCTATATCGCCTGCGAAGATGGCGCGCATCAGTGCATCACCTCCGACGCGCGTCCCGCCGCCGATCTCCGCCACGGCCCCATCCCCAAGCACGTTCCCAAAATCCTCGACGACGAGTGTGTCGGCTGCAACTTGTGCTCGCTCGTCTGCCCCGTCCCCGGATGCATCTCCATGATCGAAGTCGACACTGGTCGCCCTGCCATGACCTGGCGTCAGCTTCAGGAAGCGCGCGGCAAATCTCCCATGTGCGACATGCGCGATTTACTTGCAAAAGGAGGCGTCGCCGGAGACTAGAATATTCGTAACCTGCTTCTTGCGAAGGTCAGTCGTCACGTCGTGAGGATTTTCAAGTCGCCGGAGGTTTTTATGTTGCGACGTTTCGTTGCCGCCAGTGCAGTCGCATCCGTTCTCATCGCCATTGCCGCCCTCATACTTCTCGTAGTTCCCGGATTTACAATCCAGCGCTTCGCTCCGGTTCTTCTCGTGTGGTGCTGTGCTCCGTTCGTCTGGGGATTGTGGCTGATGATGGCGCCGGCCTCCATCGTGCCCGAAAAATTGCCAGCCTGGGGAGCGATCCTTGGAGTCGTCGCCGCTGTCATGGCTGCCTTTGTACTCGACATGCCCGCGCGCGTCTTCGGCACGTCGTTCCCTGCCGTCTATCGTTGGGTCGCCGTCATCGTCATGGTCATCTTTTATTTCTTGCTCTGGATGATCGTCCGCACGGTCTACCGCAACCTCGCGGCGGAAACTCCGCACGTGCGCTGAGCGAAAGCGATGGGGCAACAGACTACCTTGTATGGAGCTGTTGCCTTTGCGGTTGCTTTTGTTTTTGACGTCGTCATCCTGAGTCGTGCTTTTGCGACTCAGTATCTATGAATTCTGCTCATGTCTTTGCTTGCCGCTTGTGGCTCATAGCTGCTGTGTCTGTCAGGCTGAAATGTGCCACGGATTCTTTGATTTCCTGAACAAATTCGCACTCATCCGCAAAAATCCGCGGCACTCACTTTCCCTCCATGTTCATCTTTCGTTTTTACTTTTCCCTTTCTACTTTTTACTTTTCACTTCCAAAAATAAGAGGCGTCCCGAAGGACGCCCCTTGTCAGGGATTGCAGGAGAGATTTAGAAAACGAGCTTCACCGACAGTTGCGCCTGGCGTGACGTTCCCGTTCCCACCAGGTTTCCGATCGTGCTCGTGCTTTTGCCGAAATTCACGTCGTTCAGGTAGCCCGACGGACTTGAGAAGTTCGGATGGTTGAATATGTTGAAAAGGTCGCCTCGGAACTGTAAGCCAACCCGCTCCGTCAACTTCGTCGTCTTTGCCAGTGACATATCCATCTGCACAAAGCCCGGTCCACGTCCGTAGTTGCGCGGCGTGTTGCCATACGCTCCCCACGCCGGCGTACTGAACGCAGCTGTGTTGAACTGGTTGTACGGTGCGCTGTAGTTCGTCGGCGTCAGCGATGCTCCTGGTACCAGGTTTGGACGCAATTGATCGATTCCCAGGAACGGGGCCGACAGTGAGATGTTCACCGGCAGGCCGGAACGCGCCTGCACGATCGTACTCACCTGCCATCCGCTTGCCGCCTTCTTCGGAAGGAAGCTCACCTCTGGCACGTCGTACACCATGCCCACCGTGAAGTTGTGCCGCACGTCGATATCGCCGCTTGCATAATCCATCTGCGGATTGTGCGAGTCCTGGAACGCGCCCAACAGGATGTTCACCGCATCATCCAGTTCGTGCGACCATGTATAGTTCGCGTCGATATTCAGCCCGTGTCCCACGTGCCGCCGCAGGCTTACCTGCAGCCCGTTGTAGTTTGAGCTGAGGAAATTGCCCAACCGCCGGATGTTCCCGTAGTTGTTGCTCAGTTGGTTCGGGTAGAACGCGAACGGCGAGTAGTTCAGTTCCAGTCCGGCATAAGCGGCGCCGGCCGGCAACTTGATGCCGCGGTTCCCCACGTAGGTCAATTCAAGGATCGTGTCTCTTGCGAGTTGACGCTGGATGCCCAGGCTCCAGTGCGGAGAGTACGTATCCCGCATGTTCTGGTCAAGCGCATTCACGCTCGCCGGCAGCGCCGGACTACACGTTGGCAATGTCGCCGGCAGCGGATACGCAATGTTCAGCGCCGGTGTACATGTGCGCGTTCCGAACAGCAGGTCGAGTACGTTGACGCTGAAGCTCTGCTGGTAGTTGCCTGCCAGCGAGAGTGCCGCCCCGGTCAGCAACGGGCTATAGAAAATGCCTGCCCCGCCCCGGATCACCGTCTTGCCCGTACCCCACGGATCCCACGAGAAGCCCAACCGTGGCCCAAAGTCGTTCCGGTCTGCATTGTAAAGTGGCGCGCCCTTCGGCATCAGGCTCAGAGTCGCGATGTCGAAGTTGCCAATCTGCGAGCCTTGCAGCACCGAGTTGTACTCGTACCGCAATCCCGCGTTGATCGTCAGCCGCGGCGTCACGTGAATGTCGTCCTGAATGAAGTACGCGTAATTCGTGTTCGACACGCCTACCATCGTGTGGCCCAGTGTGTCGAGCTGAATACCCGCATTGTTCAGGAAGTCATGTTCGTTCGCATAACTGAGGAACATCTGCGGATCCAGCGCATCATGGGTCACGTTGTGACGAATGTCCGCTCCCATGTGGATCGTGTGGATGCCCTTGATCCAGCTCAGCGTGTCCACGTACTCAAACGAATGCTGCGGACGCCGGTTCGAGAACAACGCCGGTCCCGGAGCCGTCTCGAAATTGTTCGTATTGTCGCAACCCCAGAACGAGCTGCACTGGAAGATCGGGAAGTTTCCGCCGCCGCCCAGCGAATCCGTCTGCGGACGATTTAGCGCCGCCGAGAACTGGTTCAATAGTGTCGGGGTGAACACGTGCGTCCATCCCAGCTTCAGCAAGTGGTTGCGACCCGTGGAAGGTGAAACCTGCCCCGTCGCGAAGCCATACTGCGTGCTCGTGAACGAGTCCGCAATGTTGTAACGCAGCGAGAACGTGTCCTTCTGCGTCGCGTCGTAGTCCAGCTTGACCGCCCCTGTATCCTCGCGCAGCGTGTTGATCAGGTTCCCCTGGTACCAGGCCAGGTCGTTGCGCACGATCGGGGAGCCTCCTGGGTTCGGAAACACCACCGGCCCAGGCAGGTTCGGCAGCGGAATCGCCGCCATCACCGGCGCCATCGATGGCACCGCCAACGCTTTCGTCGCCGCCGTCATCACGGCAATCTTCGTCGGAAGCCCCACCGACTGCCGCACTCCTTCGTAGTTCACAAAGTAGAACAGCTTGTCTTTCTTGATCGGTCCGCTCAGGTTGCCACCGAACTGGTTCATATGGAGCGGAACCGTCTGCGGCGAAAAATAGTTCTTCGCATCCATCGCGTTGTTGCGGAAGTACTCGAACGCCGTTCCGTGTATCGTGTTGCCGCCCGACTTCGTGATCACGTCCACAATGTCGCCTGACGAACGTCCGTATTCCGCCGAGTACACGCCCGAGATCACTTTGAATTCCTGGATGCTGTCCACGCTCGCGCGGCTGATGCGCGATGCCTGCCGCCCCAGTTGCGTGCTCACTGCATTCGTGTCGATGCGTGTCGCGTCCGTGCCGTCCAGCAGCACGTTCACGCCCGCCATGTCCGTCTCGAATCCGCCCAGGCTGTTCTGTCCAAATCCTCCGGTCGTCACCGCCCCCGGAACCAGCGTAATCAGCGAAGTGAAGTCGCGTCCGTTCAGCGGAAGGTTCTCCACGCTCGTCTGGTCCACTGTGCCGCCCGAGTTGCTCGTCGTCGTATCGATCGACAGCGCCTGTGCGCGCACGTTGACCGTCTCCGCCTCCGAGCCCACCGCCAGCGTAACGTTCACTCGCGGAGTTTCCGACGTATGCAGAAAAATGTTGGATACCTCGCCGGTCTTGAAGCCCTTGTGGTCCACTTGCACCTTGTAGGGTCCTACCGGCAATCCAGTCACGCTGTATTCGCCAACCGCCCCTGTCGTCGCTTTCCAGGTCCGGCTGGTCTTCGTGTTAGTGACGGTAACGTTCGCTCCCGGAACTACCGCTCCCGTCTTGTCTTGGACGACTCCCATGATGCTGCCCGTCTCGAGTTGTGCCCAACTTTGCACGGTCCCGACAACGAGGAGCAGAGTAAGAATCGCGCAGATGTGCATGATCGTACGGGTTGCACGACACATACTGGCTTGTTCCCTCCCTAGCTAATGATCAGGCGGTTCTTTTCCGCTCGTTTCCCGGCCCTCACCGCCCCGGTGGCCGGTTCCTTCACGTTGCCTTCCGTTTTTTGAATGCCCTTTGCAAGCTCAACGGAATGAATGTGCTGCTTGATTAACTTCTCCGCGTACATCAAGTCGTCGGACACGGCCTTGCGGGCCAGTTCCGGCTTGCGGTCGCGGATGCTGCGGAAAACCCTTTCGTGACGGCGCCAGTGCGTCCCCATGTTGTCGATCAGCGGCAGCGCCGCCTTTCTCGCTTCCGACGTCGCGTGGTACAGCATGCGCATCGTCGTCGTCAGCGCCACGTTTCCGGACGCATACATGAACGCCTCGTGGAACTCGATATCGTGTGCGTGAAATAACTCCGGCGACGCAATATCCGTCTTCATCGCCTCCAGCGCCTGCTCCATGCGCTCGATCTCCGCCGTCGTCGCCCGCCGCGCCGCCATCGCAGCCGCTTCCGGTTCAATGATCTTGCGCAACTCGTAGATCTCCAGGTACTGCACTTCGCGCAGCAGGATCATCCACTGGAAGTGCTGGTTCAGCACCCGGCCCAGCGATGACTGGATGTACGTTCCATCGCCCGCGCGAGACTTGATCAGTCCCAGGTACATCAGCCCCTTCAGCGCTTCGCGTAGCGAACTGCGGCTCACTCGCAGCATCTGCGCCAGCTCGGGCTCCGGCGGCAATCGGTCGCCGGCCTTCAGTTGTCCCGAACGAACCAGGTGCTCGATCCGGCGCGCTACCGTGTCCATCACCGTCTCGCGTCGAACCGGTTCAATCTCCGACATCACTGCGGAACTTACCGCCCGGGTACGGGCCATCGAACGCTCCTTGTGAATTTGTCCTACATTATGACAATTACGCAACAAGTCAAGAAAAAAGAATCCGCACGCGCCACCACCGCCCGCATTTCTCCATCTTCCCCGCGTCGCCGCTCGCCGCCTCCACCCCTCCGGTGAAGCGCTGTATCCTCGACTCGCCTGCCAATAGCGCTTCTTCCGCCTTTTCTGCCCATCCATGGCCAGGCGCTTCTCCAGGTCGATCCGCCCGTTCCCACCTTGCTCCCGCCCCTCTCCCGGCGCTCCCACTCCGCGATTTCTGGCGTTCGAGATTCTCTTGACTTCATTCCATGACCGCTATATATGTTCAAATGTCTGACAAAGTATTGACTCGTTTAGGCCCGTTCAAATTCTGCCTTCCGTGAGGTATTCATGCGGCCCAGGATCGCGCTTGAGCAGTTCGAGGTTTTCGCCGAGGGACTCGATCACCCCGAAGGTCTCGCGTTCGATGCCGATGGAAATCTCTGGGCTGGCGGCGAACTGGGTCAGGTCTATCGCATCGATCCCCGCGGTCGCGTCAAGACCGTCGCCACTCTCGGCGGCTTCCATCTCGGCGTCACTCTCTCCGTCAGGCAGGAACTCTACTTCTGCAACACCAGGCCCGGCGCGCTCGTTCATGTCAGCCGTAGCGGGAAGATCCTGCACTCATGGGATCGCGTCGGTTCCTATCGCTTTCGCAATCCCAACTTTTCCGTCTTCGATTCCGACGGCAATCTTTACTTCACGGACTCCGGCGAGTGGATGCGCGATGACGGATATATCTTCGTTCTTCGTCCCAGCGGACGCATCGAGCGCCTTGCCGGCTCGCTTGCGTTTCCCAACGGAATGGCCCTGAGCGCCGACGAGCGCACCTTGTTCGTCGTCCAGAGCACGCGCGATAACGTGCTCGCCTTCCCGCTTAAGGGCGATGGCACACTCGGACGCGGACGCGTTTACGCGCGCGACCTGCATCGCGTGCCCGACGGCGCCGCCCTCGACTCCGCCGGGAATCTGCTCGTCACCTGCTACGCCTCGGACAATGTTTACGAGGTCAGCCCATCGGGCAAGATTTCGCTTTATGCCTACGATCCCATGGGCACCATGATCGCCCGGCCAACCAATGCAGCATTCGGTGGAGCAAACTTCGATCAGGTTTACTTCGCCAACCTCGGCCGCTGGCATATTTGCCGCGCTCCCGCCCGCGTCAGCGGACAGCCGCTGTTGAATCAGCGGTAGCGAGGCGCGCCTAAGAGAAGGACTATGAAAATTACAGACGTGCGCTGGACTCCAGCATTCATTCCAATCGAAGCGCCTCTGCGTTATGCATTCGGCTCGCATCCCGGATTTTCGCGGATCGTCATTGAAGTCGAGACCGACGAAGGCATCATCGGCCTTGGCGAGTGCTACAGCGGCGCCAGCCGCATCGGCCAGCTCCAGGAGATGAAGCCGCTGTTGATCGGCGAAGATCCCTTCAAGCTTGAGCGCATTCGCTGGAAGCTCGCCGCTCCCACCGCCCTCAAGCTCTTCGGACACGTTCTCGGATTCGCCGGCCTTGAATTTGCATTACTCGATATACAAGGCAAGGCCCTCGGTCGCCCCGTCTGCGATCTTATCGGCGGAGCCGTGCGCGACGAGGTTCCCTTCTCCGCCTACCTCTTTTATCGCTATCCGAACACCCAGGGCGCCGGCGAAGTTTCCAACACTGAGCAGATGGTGCAGTTCGCCACCGACCTCGTAAAGCGTTACGGCTTTGAGAGCATCAAGTACAAGAACGGTGTCTTCCCGCCCGACGAAGAGATCGAAACTTTCATCGCCTTGCGCAAGGCGTTTCCCAGGCATCGCATCCGCCTCGATCCCAATGCGGCCTGGTCCGTCACCACCGCGATTCGCGTCGCCCGCCGCCTGCACGACTACGATGTGGAGTATCTCGAAGACCCCGTCTGGGGATTCCGCGCCATGGAGCGCGTCAACGCCAAGGCGCCGTGGATCACGCTCGCATCGAACATGTCGATCTTTGCCTTTGAAGATCTGGCGCCGGCCGTCATGTCCAACGTGCTTGATGTTGTGCTCCTCGATCCGCACTGGTACGGCGGCATTCATCGCGCCAAGCTTGCCGGACAGATTTGCGAAGCCATGGGCGTTGACGTGGGCATGCACAGTGGTGCGGAATTCGGCATCTCGCAGATGGCGATGATTCACCTCGCCGCCGCGCTGCCCAATCTCACCCTCGCCCCGGACTCTCATTATCACCACCTCACCGACGACATCATCGAAGGCGGAAAGTTGCAGTATCGCAATGGCAAGATGGCCGTGCCCACAACTCCGGGCCTCGGCGTCTCGCTCGACCGCGACAAACTTGCAAAATACAGCGAGCTTGCCAAGCGACAGGAAATGGGTTCATGGATTGAGGATCCCAAGCACCCCGGCGTCATCACCCATCAACCCAAGTGGTAATGGTGGGATCAGCCTGGTGCCCCATATCTGCCATCTTTTGGCAGATGTGGGTTAGGCTTTTCCGGGTGCCCCATGCAAGCTTCTTTTGCTTGGGTGGGATCAGCAACATGGGGTGCCCCACGTTCGCGCCCCGCTTTTGGGCGATAACGTGGATAACGGCTGACTGCTGAGTGTTGAATGTTAAAAACTGAGTGCTGAATGCTAACTACGCTCCGTAAACTCGCTCTCTGCGCTGCCGCATCTCTCCTGTTGTGCGGCGCCGCGCACGCCGCCACTCCATCCACTGTCTGGCGCATCGGCACCTTCAACGATTCTTCCGGTGAGTTCCGCAGCCAGGACATTGATTACGCGAACCCCAAGAGCGATCCCGTCTACCGCGTCGGCTCCAGCACGGACAAGGATTGGCTGCGCTTCCAGCCCGGCCCCGCCAACGGACTCGCCGGTGGACGCCTGCATCCCTTCACCGTCGTATTCGATCTCAAGGATCAACCGCGCGGCGTTTACTCTCTCAAGCTCGCCATGCTCTATGAGACTCCGCGTCTCTCGTATCTCAAGCTCGACATCAACGGACACACCGGCGTCTTCTATTTCCATCCCAAACTCGACTTCGCCGCTGGCGATTGGGAAGGTACGTTTGTCCCGCAGACTTCGGCCGATACCAAGGTCATCGAAATTCCCGCCGCCTGGTTGAAGCAGGGCGAGAACCGCTTGGTGCTCACCGCGCTCGACGATCCGCCAACCGTGGAGCACTCCCTTGGTGCCATTGCTCCCGGCGACAGCGGCCTCGTCTACGATGCGCTCGAACTCGATCACGATCCAGCCGCGAAATACGATAACGCGCGCGTGACTGCGCTCATGCAGCCCACCATCTTTTATCGCGCCGCGGCGCAGGGACTCACCGAGCAGGTCGATGTCTTCGCCAGCTTTGCCAGGCTGCCTTCTCGCGGCGTCGCCACGCTTCGCATCGCTGGACACACATTTACGCAGCAGGTCTCCCCCGGCCAATCCTTCGGCGAACAGAAGTTCTCATTTGAAGTCCCCGAGTGGCAGGGCACTGTGCCCGCTCGCTTCAACGTCCAGGGGCGCACCATCGACGCATCGTTGACTGCGGCAAAGAAGTGGACGATGCTGATCGTTCCCTTTGAGCATCTCGATATCGGTTTCACCGATTATCCCGAGAAGGTTTCTGAACTTCAGTCGGCGTCCATCGACTCCGCCATGGACGCCATGCGCAAGGTCCCCAATTTCCGCTGGACGCTCGATGGCTCATGGCTCGCCGGCCAATACCTCGCGGGACGCTCCAAGTCCGCCGCTGATCGCTTCCTCCAGCACGTCCGCGACGGCAAGGTGGTGATCACGCCCGAGTTCGCCAACCAGCACACCGGCAACGCTTCACTCGAAGGCTTGATCCGCTCGCTCTACAACCAGCACCAGTTGGCGCGCAAATTCAACCTCCCCGAGCCCAACGCCGCGCAGATTGTCGATGTACCGTCCTATACCTGGTCCTACGCCTCCGTCCTGCACGACTCTGGCATCAAGTATTTCGTTGCTGCCAGCAATAGCTGGCGCGCTCCCATCATGCTGCTCGGCCGCTGGAACGAGAAGTCACCGTTCTACTGGGAAGGCCCCGACGGCGGTCGCGTCCTCATGTGGTATTCGCGTGCGTATCTCCAGATGCACACTCTCTTCGGCAGCCCGTGGCACATCGCCGCCGGACGCGACTCCCTGCCCGTCTTCCTCCAGGCCTACACGCGCCCCGACTACAAGGCGAACAGCGCCATCATCTTCGGCTCGCAATTGGAGAACACGCCCTTCGACCGTGGCCAGGCTGAATTGCCGCAGGCATGGAACTCTCACTACGCCTTCCCCCATCTTGAATTCGCAACCGTGCAGTCCGCCATGCAGCGCATCGACAAAGAGGCCGATGGAAAGTTCCCCATCTATCGCGGCGACTTCGGGCCCTATTGGGAAGACGGCTACGGCTCCGATGCCTTCTACACCGCCATCCATCGCCACAACCAGGAACGTATCCTGACCGCTGAGAAGATGGGCACAATCCCATCCGTGCTCTCCCCCATACTGCGCCCTGACGAATCGTTGTTACAGCAGGCATGGAACAACCAGCTTCTCTATGACGAGCACACTTGGGACTACGTCGGCGCCACCACCCAGCCGGAGAGTCAACAGGCCACCGGGCAACTCGCCCTTAAGCGCGCCCACACCACCGCGGCACGCCGTGAGATCACCGAGTCGATCCAGCGGAGCTGGGCGCAACTCGAGTCGTTCCTTGCCCCGCGTGAGAGTTCCCTCGCCGTCTTCAATTCGCTCAACTGGAAGCGCAGTGGATTGATAACCATCGATCTTCCAGTCGGCTCCGGCCTCGTTGACTCCGTCACCGGCAAGCCCGTTCCCTTTGAAGTACTCAAGGTTGAAAAGGGCATCCAGCTCCCCGGCTTCGGTCCCGGCTCGCAGCGCGTGCGCTTCGAGGCCTCTGATATTCCCGCAATGGGCTACAAACTTTTCACCCTCAAACCCGGCGTGAAAAGCGATACTCCCGTGCCACCCCCCAGTGATCAGAGAGTTATCGAGAACAGTTATTACCGAGTTACCCTCGATCCCGCCACCGGATCGGTCGAAAACATCTTCGACAAGCAGCTCAATCGCGAACTGGTCGACCCGAATAGTCCTTATCGCTTCGGACAATATCTCTACGTGACCGGCGGCGACAGCTATCCCGGCAACAGCCTCTATCGCTACGGAGCAGGCATAAAACCTGCTCATCTGACGATTCACCCCGCCACCGCCGGCAAGCTC
This sequence comes from Acidobacteriota bacterium, assembly GCA_021779935.1. Taxonomy (GTDB): domain Bacteria; phylum Acidobacteriota; class Terriglobia; order Terriglobales; family Acidobacteriaceae; genus JAJXZT01. The sequence continues at coordinate 124,778 of JAJXZT010000016.1, read as the reverse complement.
GTCAGCGTCCGCCGCACGCCCTTCGGCACGGTCATCGTCCTCGATTCCTCCTCGGTCAACACCCCGCGCATCCGCACCACCATCACTCTTTTCAACTCCGAGAAGAAAATCGAATTCCGCTATGACCTCCATAAGACCCGCGTTTTGAGCCGTGAATCTGCATATATCGCCTTTCCATTCCTCGTCGCGCATCCGAATTTCGTCTACGGCGATCAGACCGGTTGGGTCAATCCCGCGAAGGATGAACTCGCGGGCGGAAGTCGCGAATGGTATCTCGTCACGCACTTTGCCGCTGTCACAGGCGCAAATGTCGCGGCCACCATCACGCCGCTCGACGCCCCTCTCGTCAATTTCGGCGACATCATGCGTGGCAAATGGCCCTCGGAATTCACGCCTGCGACCAGCACAATTTTTTCGTGGCTGATGAATAACTACTGGGGAACGAACTTCCCCGCCTGGCAGGGTGGAAACTTCACCTTCCGTTACGTTCTGACGAGTAGCGCGACGCTCGACCCCAGCGCTGCGAACCGCTTCGGGCTTGATGCGATGACACCGCTCGAATCCGATTCCGTCGCCGCGTCCGATGCGCCTTCGGCCTTGCCATCCAACGAGGCAAGCCTTGTGCAAGTCGACAATCCTGACGTAGTACTGACGACGTGGAAGCGCGCGGAAGACGGCGATGGAACAATCTTGCGACTTCAGGAAACCGCCGGTGTTTCTGCTCGAGTAGAACTCCACAGCGCATTCCTCAAGTTCACTCGCGGCTGGCTTTGCACGTCGCTTGAAGACAAGCAATCCGAGTTGACTGCGAGTGGCGGCAATATCGAAGTTTCGCTGAAGCCGTTTCAGGTTATAACTTTGCGCGTAGAGACAGTTTCCAATCTTCCGGCCGCGTCCGGGACCGAGGATAAGCCATGAATATCAACTTTGACGGCAAAGTCGCTGTAGTTACCGGTGGAGCCATGGGCATCGGCGAGGCCACCGTCCGCAAACTCGCCGAACTCGGCGCGTCGGTCGCTCTGCTCGATTCCAATTTCGAAGCCGGAACAAAAACTGCGCAGAGCGTTGTGAACACAGGTGGAAAATGCATCTGCTTTGCCTGTGACGTCAGCGATTCCAAACAGGTTGAGTCCGCCATCGCCGGTGTGGTCACGCACTTCGGCGGAATCGACGTGTTGGTGAGCAACGCCGGCATTCAGGCATATGGCGACGTCGTTTCCACCTCGGAAGAGTTGTGGGACAAAGTGCTCGGCATCAACTTGAAGGGCTGCTTCCTTGTTTCAAAGTTTGCCGTGCCTGCGATGATGAAGCGCAAAGGCGGCGCAATCGTGGTCGTCGGATCCGTGCAAAGCATGAGTGCCATCGGCGGTTCCGCCGCCTACGTCACGGCAAAGCACGGCCTCCTCGGACTGACTCGTGCGATGGCGCTTGACTACGCGAAAAACGGGATTCGCGTGAATTGCGTCTGCCCCGGCACCGTTGACACTCCGATGCTGCACTGGGCCGCTGGTCTCGATCCCAATCCGCAGAAGGTTTTGGATATCTGTGCCCGCATGCATCCCGTGGGACGCATCGCTAAAGCCTCTGAAATCGCGGACGCAATCGCCTACCTCGCCAGCGATTGGGCGTCATTCATCACCGGCTCTGCGCTTCTGGTGGATGGCGGCATGCTTGTTCCGGCGGGAGGCATGGGATTCCAGGACGGCGGCACTGGCGCCGCAACAAGATAAGGCAGGGACGGAATGCTGTTGAAGGACAAAGTCGCAATCGTCACCGGAGCTGGCGCTGGTATTGGTCGTGCATCCAGCCTGCTGTTCGCTCGCGAAGGAGCGCGCATTGTTGCCGTCGATCAGGACCGCTCTGCGCTTGAGTCCCTGATCGAAGAGATCACCTCTGCAAGCGGCCACGCCATCAGTTCCGTCACCGATGTATCCTCGAAGACCGCCGTTGAACGCACAGTGGAGGAAGCGAACTCCTACTTCGGCAGCATCGATATTTTATTCAATAACGCCGGCATCGTTCCTCACGGCAAGATTCACGAAACGACGGAAGAAGAGTGGGATCGCGCCATGGCTGTGAACGTCAAGAGCATGTATCTTTTCTCGCACGCCGTCATCCCACTGTTTCTTCACCATGGTGGTGGAGTAATTCTCAACACTTCTTCCGCCACGGTGCTGCGTACCGTCGTCGATCGCGCCTGTTACAACGCGAGCAAGGGAGCCGTTCTGGCGCTCACTCGCAGCATGGCCATGGATTATGTCCGCGACAATATTCGGGTAAATTGCCTTTGCCCGGGAACGACCGATACGCCGTCGCTTGCACAGCGGCTGGCGGCCATGCCGGACCCTGAACAGGCACGCAAGGCGTTCATCGCGCGCCAACCCATGGGACGCCTCGGCACCGCGGAAGAAGTCGCCCAGGCTGCACTCTACCTGGTTTCGCCGCAAGCTGCCTTTGTCACCGGAAACGCATTCTCCATCGATGGAGGATTCGCACTCTAGCCAATGAGAAATCTCACTGCATGTCGCTGCGACAAGACTCGTTGGAAGGGACGCTCTGCTTTCCGTCTCAGCAATGGCGCTATTGAAGTCGTCGTCCTGTTGGGCGGAGGTCACATCGCCGAGTTGCGGCAATCTGGTTCCGCAATCAACGCTCTTTGGGAATCGCCATGGGAGACGATTGACCCGCAGACCTTCCAGCCCCGCACTCACACGCGACGCTACGGAACACCCGCAGTCGGAAAATTTCTCTCGGGTTATACCGGGCATGCGTTGAGCCTCGGATATTTTGGAATGCCCTCCGCCGAGGAGGAGAGGCTTGGATTGCCGCTGCACGGCGAAGCTGCTTCACGTGAGTGGAAGGTGCTGCACCGCGAAAGCGCGCAGGAACATTGCCTGCTAAAACTTCAAGTGAATGCGCCTGTCTACGGGCTGCAATTCGAACGCGAAATTCGTTTATCGCGCGGACAAAACACCGCCGAGATTCATGAAACCGTGAGCAATCTTCACGATTCGGATGCTCACATCCAATGGGTGCAGCACGCTACCTTCGGAGAGCCTTTGCTCACGCCCGGCGAAAGTATCGTCGTCCTTTCCGGAACGCAGGCAAAGACCTGGCCTCTTGGTTACGAAGGCAAGGCTTCGCTGGCGGATGATCGCAACTTCCGGTGGCCGCGGGCCCCCAGGGCGGGTGGCGGCACTGCTGATCTGTCGCAACCATTTCGTCAGGATGGCACCGGCCTCGTGGCATCCATCCTTCTCAACGGTAATCGCGAAGACGGTTACGTGGCTGGGTTGAATTGGAAACTCGGGTTGATCGCCGGCTACTGTTTCGATCGCGCGCATTTTCCGTGGCTGGCAATGTGGGAAGAAAATCGCGCGCGTGACTACGCCCCGTGGAACGGAATCACCCGTGCCCTCGGAGTCGAGTTCGGCACCAGTCCAATGCCTTTGGGTCTGGACCAGGCCATAACGGCGGGTCCGATGTTTGGCGCACCCGCGCTCATTCGTGTTCCCGCCAATGGCAAGCGATCCACACGCTACACAATGTTTGTTGCAACTACACCGTCGCGATGGAAAAAAGTGCGCGACGTACGCCGTCTCGAGAACGGCCTGATGATTGAGGGCCCCCGTGCCGGCGACGAATTATTGTTGCGGTAACAAAGTTGTATTCGAGAAGACAACGCGCCGCGAAGATATCGCGAGCGTATCGATGCAAGGAGACTCATGATGCAGGACACCACGATGGGCATCGCTTTGCTGATCCTGGCGGGAGTTATGAACGCCAGCTTCACTCTGCCGATGAAGTTCACGAAGAAGTGGTCCTGGGAAAACACCTGGCTGGCGTGGACGATCTTCGCGCTGTTGATACTGCCTCCGCTGGTAACGTACTTCACCGTACCCGATCTCGGTGGCGTCTACTCGCAGGCTGGCGGCGGCATCGTTGCAACGGTCGCGGCATTCGGAGCGGGTTGGGGCGTAGCACAGGTCTTCTTCGGATTGGCGGTTGATGCCATTGGTATTGCGCTCTCGTTCTCTATCATCCTCGGAATGTCCGCTGCCGTGGGGAGCTTGATTCCACTCATTCAGCTCCACCCTGACAAAGTATTTGCTCCCGCCGGACTGGGAATTATCGCCGGCGTTGTGCTCGTGCTTGCCGGAGTAACGTTCTGTGCGATCGCCGGCCGCCGTCGCGAGAAAGTCTTAGGGGCACAGCCGGCCAGTGGAAAGAAATCCTTTGGACGCGGCTTGACGTTTGCGGTGCTAAGCGGCCTCGGTGCTGCTCTCGTGAATTTTGGTGTCGCGTTTGGTGGCCCGCTCATCAAGGCTGCGCGTTTTGCCGGGGCCGATTCCATGTGGACCATCAACGCCGTGTGGCTGCCGCTGATGGTTGCCGGTGCAATTCCCAACCTGGCGTATTGCATTTACTTGCTGCGCAAGAATCGCACCGGTGGAAATTTCGCGGCGGGGGGCACAGCGTCTTATTGGTCACTGGCGGCCGTCATGGCTGTCTTCTGGTTTGCCAGCACGCTGATGTATGGCGTCGCCAGCGGAAAACTCGGCGAACTTGGCCCTGTCCTTGGGTGGCCGTTCTTCATGTCGCTCATTGTCATCACCGCCAGTGTTCTCGGCGTCATCACCGGCGAATGGAAGAACACCGGCAAGGGCCCGCTTCGTGTACAGATGGTGGGAGTCGCACTTCTAGTTCTTGCAGTGATCGTGCTATCGCGCGCCAGTCAACTTGTGTAGTGCAAGGGGAGTCTCATGAAAGCTATCGCAATCGATCTTGGGGGTACGCACGCAACGGTCGCAATTATGGAAGACCGTGCCGTCCTGTTTGAAAAGGAACTCCCCCTCGATCGCCAGCAGGGGCTCAGGCCCGTACTTCCATTGTTCGCGGAGTCAATCGCCGAGTTGCTCTCAAAGAGCGGTATCTCGCGCAAGGACATTCTCGGCCTTGGCTTCAGCTTCTGCGGCCTTGCCGACGCGGCGACCGGCAGAGTGCTCTCGACAAACCAGAAGTACGACGACGCAACGGCAATTGATTTTCCCGCGTGGTGCCAGAAAGAAATTGGCGTTCGCTTCAAAATCGAAAATGACGCGCGCATGGCGCTGCTTGGCGAGTGGTACGCCGGTGCAGCGCGTGGCAGCGATGACGTTGTAATGATCACGCTCGGCACCGGAATCGGCGGAGCCGCGATGATGAACGGATCGATGGTGCGCGGCAAGCACGTGCAGGGCGGATGTCTCGGAGGCCATCTGCCGGCGCTGTTCAATGGCCGGCAGTGCACCTGCGGCGCCATTGGATGCACCGAGGCCGAAGCTTCCGGATGGGCGCTGCCGCTCGTCGCTCGCGATTGGCCGGGTTTTGCCGAGAGCGCGCTTGCCCGCGAGCCCGAAGTTAATTTCCGTGCGCTCTTCGAGCACGCGGAAAAAGGCGACCGTGTTGCCGTGGAAATTCGCGATCGCTGTTTGCGCGTCTGGGCCGTTGGAGCCGTCGGCCTCGTGCATGCGTATGATCCCGAGGTTGTAATTTTCGGCGGCGGTGTGATGCGCAGCGCATCCATCATCATTCCTTATGTGCAGGATTATGTGGCGAAGTACTCCTGGACTCCATGGGGCACTGTCAAGGTGAAGGCTGCGGAATTGGGAAATCGCGCGGGGCTGTTTGGCGCTATTCCCCTGTTGACGGAAAAGAATTGAGATTTGTGGATGTTTACCCGTTCGAATTACGACAAGTTCCCTGTTGTAGAAGTGCGTTCTTCCGCCCACGTATGCGACGTGGGATGGACCGCCATTGTTGACCGGCTCCGCTCGGGGATTTCACCAGGACGATTCGTGCTGTGCGTCGAATGCTACCCCGGCGCGTTTGAAGACGAGATTGAAAAAGCACTGGTGGATGGGCTTCGTCCGGCTTCTGTTTTCCGGGCGCGCGATACCTACGAATCGAGCGATCAACTGGAACGCGAATTTGCGCGCGATCTCACCGATGACCCCGTCTTCGGCCGAATGTGTAATTGGGAGATCGAAGATTTTCTCGATGGCATCAAGGCAAGCGGCGTCCGGCATCAGATCGACGCCGCAACCGGGCTTACGCTCGTTATCGGCACCGGCGCCACCTTGCTTGCTCCAGCCCCCGATCTTCTTGTCTACGCCGATATGGCCCGCTGGAAAATCCAGCTCCGTCAACGCGCGAATGAACTCTGCAATCTTGGTGTCGACAATGCTTCCGAGAAACCGTCGCTCAAGTACAAGCGAGCGTTCTTCATCGATTGGCGTGCAGCCGACCGTTTAAAGAAGAAAGTTCTTCCAACGGCACACTTCGTCCTCGACACGAATGATCGCGCGGCGCCGAAGATGATTTCCGGCGAGGCGTTGTTTCATGGTCTGCGCGAAGCGGCGTGCCGCCCGTTCCGCGTCGTACCGTTCTTTGATCCCGGCCCGTGGGGCGGGCAGTGGATGAAGGAAGTCTGCGATCTGCCGCGCGAAGCCCCGAACTATGCGTGGTGCTTCGATTGCGTGCCCGAAGAGAACAGCCTGCTGCTTGGCTTTGGTGGAGCAAAGTTCGAAATCCCAGCGCTCGATCTTGTTCTTTTTCATCCACGTGAATTATTGGGCGACGCCGTGCATGCTCGCTTCGGAACGGAATTTCCCATCCGTTTCGATTTCCTCGACACGATGGGTGGCGGCAATCTTTCCTTTCAGGTGCATCCGTTGACGGAGTACATCCAGGAAAAGTTCGGAATGCCGTACACGCAGGACGAGAGCTACTACATGCTTGATGCTGCGGACGACGGATGTGTTTACCTTGGATTGAAGGAAGGAATTGATCGTGATGCGATGCTTCACGATCTTCGCGAAGCACAAACGGGAAGCATGCCTTTCCCCGCGGAGCGGTACGCCAACCAATGGCCTGCCCGCAAACACGATCACTTCCTCATCCCTGCCGGTACCACCCACTGTTCGGGCAAGAACAGCATGGTGCTGGAAATCAGCGCGACGCCGTACATCTTTACCTTCAAGCTGTGGGATTGGGGGCGACTCGGCCTGGATGGATATCCCCGCCCGATTCACCTCGAACACGGTGCAAATAATATTCAGTGGGACCGCACAACCGGTTGGGTGCGCGACAACCTCGTGAATCGAATCGAACCGGTGGGCCGCGGCGAAGGTTGGCGCGAAGAAAGAACCGGCCTGCACGTCCGCGAATTTATCGAGACGCGCCGTCATTGGTTCACCGGCAAGGCGCTGCATAACACGAAGGGCGGAGTGAACGTGTTGAACCTTGTCGAAGGTCGCGACGCAATTGTCGAGAGTCCGATGTCGGCCTTCGCGCCTTTCGAGGTTCACTACGCGGAAACCTTTATTATTCCAGCGTCGGTTGGCGCTTACACCATTCGGCCCGGACGCTTGGCGCAAGGCAGCGAGTGCGCCACCATCAAGGCATTTGTCCGGACGAATCCATAAACGCGGAGGAGTTATGACCAGTCGCAGAACGATGATGTTTGAAAGGCTCGCATGGATCGCGGTTCTCGCGCTTTGTGTCGCTCCAGCCTGGGCGCAGCGAGCGCAACGCCCCATGCACAAGGCGTCCGCGAGTACTGCTCCCGCAACCGTCGCGGGACCCACCCTGCAGGATCGCGTCTTTGAAAGCACGGCGCTTGGTCGCCAGATGCACTACCGGGTTCTCCTCCCCGAGGGCTACAACGCAACCGAACGGCGTTATCCGGTGCTCTATCTTCTGCACGGCTGGAATGGCGACTACAAAAACTGGGAGACGCGCACCAACCTTTTCGAATACGCAAAGGGGCTGCCGATGATCATCGTCATGCCTGACGCCGGCAACTCGTGGTATGTGAACTCTGCAACCGTCCCGCAGGACAAGTTCGAAGACTACATCATTAAAGACCTCATTAAGGACGTGGACGATCACTGGCGTACGATTCGCTCGCCACATCGCCGCGCCATTGCCGGACTCTCCATGGGTGGATACGCGGCCATCAAGTTCGCGCTCCAGTATCCCGACCTGTTCACCTTCGCGGCCAGCCTGAGCGGCGCATTCAACGCTCCCGACGAACTGGACCACGTCACCGATCTGTTCAACAAAAGTCTCTACGGTGCATACGGCCCCGACGGTAGCGAGACGCGCTCCGCGAACGATGTCTACAAGCTCGCGGAAGGTGCGGACGCCACGAAACTTCCCTATCTCTATCTTGCCGTTGGCAACCAGGACAAGTTCTTCCTCGAGCCCAACCGCAAGCTGGTCTCTCTGTTCAGCAGTAAGGGAATTCGTTACGAGTATCACGAATATCCGGGCGCTCATACCTGGCGCTTCTGGGATGAGCACGTGCCCGCGGTGCTTCATCTTGCGGCGCATTACATCGTGGGTTCCGGTCGATAAAGGTTGCAACTCTCATTTGGACGATTACACCCTCTGGCTTGCCGAAAGTCATGCAGAGGATGCGGGAAATGGATGGAACGATATATGTCAATCTATATACATCGCCGTATCACGCACACAGTCTTATGCTTCCTTGTATTTTGTATAGCTGCCTCAACCGCCGCTTTCTGCAAGGACAGTTCCACATGTACTCCTGATTTCCCTCTGAAGGACGGTTGGCTGGGCGCCGACGCTGCATACTCCATTCCCTTGCCCGACGGACGCGACATCTGGATATTCGGCGACACTCTTTACGGTAAGCACCGCGTCGTTACCAACGGCGACCCACGCATGGTGCGCAACAGTCTCGGGATCTCCACCTGCAAGAACGGACGCTGGCATCTCAACTACGTCATCCGTCACGACTCTGCCGGGAATCCACTGACCTACTTCCAGGAGCAAAAGCCAGACACATGGTATTGGGCGTTTGACGGCGTCTATTACAACAAGCATCTTTGGGTCACACTGATGTGCATTCGCAACACTCCGAAGAATGCAGGTAATCCATTCGGCTTCGAGACTTGTGGCACGGATCTCGCGAAGGTGTCTGACCTCGACGCGAACCCGCAGAAATGGAAGGTCGAATACTTCCCTCTCGTGCCCGACGGCACTCACGCTTACCCTTCAGCGACCACGGTGATCGAAGGCGATTATCTGTATATTTTCGCTCTCTACGAGAAAGCTCCGCGGCCAATGCTACTGACGCGCATTCCGCTCAAGGGCCTCGATGATCCCGCAAAGCACCTGCAATATCTGGCGAAGGACGGCAGTTGGAAACCGGGCTTCGTTCCTGACGACGCGGCTCACGTCATGGCCGATGGCGGCAGCGAGATGTCAGTCCGCTATCATCCGCAATTGAAGGAATGGCTTGCGGTGTTGATGGAACCGACGTTCTTCTCGAACAAGATTTTGCTGCGTACCGCTCCACGGCTCACCGGCCCGTGGAGCACGGGAAGAGTCATCTACTCCATCCCTGAGATGGAGAAGGACAAGCCCGGCTACGACAAGGATACTTTCTGCTATGCCGCCAAGGAGCACCCGGAGTTCCGCAAACCAGGATCGATCCTTTTCACCTATGTCTGCAATACAATGCAGGTGGACAAGCTCCCGAAGGAGCTCAACATTTACTTCCCGAAGGTTGTGAGTGTGCCGCTGCTTGCCACCGATGCACCGGCCACCGGCAAGAGCACCTCTACGCGATAGTCAGGGCGCTGCCCTTCTCTTGCGCGTCGAACAAAATGCCGCAAAATACTTGGCCGCGTGGATGCACTTTGAAATCAGCATCCACGCGGCCGTTGTATCTGCGCGGTAGGTTCCGAACCGCCACTATTTCTGTGCTTCACTGGCAGCCTTCACAGCCTCATTGCGCTGGATAAGCAACCCAACTTCCTGGTCAAATACATGTTCGGACTCGGCGTCGTGCACGGAGGGCGTGAAGACAACTCGACCCTCTCCATCGAGCAGGAAATTCGATGGTGTTCCATACACGTTGTAGATCTTGCTTGACCATCCGGCCTCGGGAGATTTCAGCGGAATGAACCCGTAGCCGTTCTTCTGCATGATCTCCAGAACCTGGTTGTCTTCGTTCGGCATCGTGTTGATGGCGAGTACGACAAAGCCTTTGTCCTTGTATTTCTTCAGGACGTCCTGCACCCGCGGAAACTCAGCAAGACATGGACCGCAGCCGGGGAACCAGAAATTCACCAGCACAATTTTTCCCCGATAGTCGGACAACTTGATCTTTCCGCTGCCGGTGTACGTGTCGAGATCAAAGTCCTTGAAGACCGGGGCCTTGCTTAGACGCAGATTCCAGATGTCCGCGTTGATTTGTTCTGGCGTCTTCTTGAGCTCTGCTCCGTAGTGACTCAGCGCCGCTTCCACGGAGCTGTTGGGCGCCTTTGCCGCTACCGCAAGCAGAATCTGATACGCCTGCGATGGACTACCCGCGCCTTCTGCCTCGGCCTTCAGCATAAAGTATGGCAGTGTATCCAGGAAGATCGGTACTTTTATTGTATTGATAAGTGTCGATGCTTCCTTGAATTTTCCGCTCTTCACCAGGTCGCTTGCCCGGTTGAACTGCTCCTGGTAAGCCAGCATTGTTTTCCACTCGCCATCCGACGAGATGGCGACGCTCATGTTCTTCGCCAGCTCAACAGCCTTCTCCGGCGCGTACTTCTGGTAAAGGTGGAATAGGGTTTTGAGAGTCCAGTCGCGAGAGATGCTCGTATCCTGCGGGAAGTCCTTCCATATGTGTTCGAGATAGCCCATCTTCTCGACTTCGTTCTTGGTATTGAACGACAGATTCAGGTACGCGTACTCGGCCTGCTGGTCCGTGGGAAAACGCTTCGCGATCTCAAGCCAGATCCGGTTCGCCTCGGCTGGATCACTCTGCTTGATGAATCCCGCGTAGTTGCTGAGAAGATCGGGATTATTTGGATCGATATCGACGGCCTTCTTCATGTAGCCGTCTTCCGGCTTGTTCATCACGCGCATCAGCACGCTCATGGCGCTGTATGCGGGCGCAAACTTCGGATCAACCGCGATTGCCTTCTTGTAATATTCCTCGGCCTTCGCGTTGTCCGTGCCCTGAACGATTTGCCCCATCGCCCAGTTCAGCAGCGGACTGTTTGGTTCCTTGCTCAGTTTTTCGCCGTAGAGCTTGGACAGTTCGGCAGTGGCCGGGCCGCCGCCAAACGGAAATGCCGGTACTTTCTTTCCGACCAATGCTCCGGTATTTGTGTGGACGGTGTCGGGAATCGCCTTGTAACTCGCCGACATTTCGTCGTAAACGCGAACCATCTTCTGCGACATGATGAATCCATCGTGCGCGGAAAAATAGTTAGGATCGAGCTTTAACGCTGCTTCAAAGTCCGCGACGGCCGGGACAAAGTCGCGCTTCGACTCCAGGCTCCATCCCTCTTCGCACTTTGCACGTGCTGTTGCATTCTTCGTTCCGCCCTCAGGCGTGAACGGTGAGGCTTCGCGCTGGGCCCACACAAGCGATCCCGCCATCAGAACCGCTGCGCACACTGCAACCAACCGCCAAATTTTGATTTTCATCTTGCATCTTCTCCTCGTGAACCAGCCGGTCTTTTCCCCGGTTCACGCTTCCGCTCATGGCGGTTAGTGTTTTGCGTTTCCGCTTGTCGCCTTGTACTTCGGGGCATGAGCGAGCAACGTCGCAATCTCCTCTTCCATGGTGTGCTGTGTGTCCACGTCGTGGACGCGCGGCTCGAAAACCGTCTTCCCATTGGCATCAAGGAGGAAGTTACTCGGCGCCAGATTCACAAAATAGGTGTTGTTCGCCCAATTTGCGTTCGGAACTTTCAGTTGAACGAAATCGCTGAATCCACCCTTATCCATCATGGGTAGTACGCTGTTGTCTTCACTGGGCTGCGTATTGACCCCCAGGATCTCAAATCCCTGTGAGCGGTACTTCTTCAGGATGTTGCGGAAGTACGGAAACTCGTCTCGACACGCGCCGCAAGTCGGATACCAGAAATTCACCAGCACGACCCGTCCGCGGTAGTCCTCCAGCCGGACTTTCTTTCCCGTGCGGAAATCGACAAGTTCAAACGGTTTGAAGGGCTTGGCGTTTGTCTGCCGCAACTTCCATATTTCCGCCGCAATCTCGCCCTTCTTTTTCTTGAGCGCGGTACCGTATTTCTCCAGTTGCGTCTGCAACACGTCATTCGGTTGTGCCGCCACCAGGCTTGCGAGCGCGTCATAGGCTTTCTGGCGGTTGCCTCCGTCCCACTCTGCCTCTGCTTTCAGTAGACTGAGCGTCGTGTTGTCGATGAACCACGGCACCTTCACTTTGCTCAGGTCTTCCGTAGCTTGCGCGTATTCCTTTCGCTGGATCAACGACTGCCCCGCAACCAACTGTGTTTCATACGTGGCGATGTTGTCCCAGTCTTTCATTCCAGGCGAGGCCAGTTTCATCTGCAACGCAAGCGCCAATGCCTTTGTCGGGTCGCTCACCGTGTAGAGGTTCGCCAGATCGCGCATCGCTCCCTGGTATGCGCGGCTTGAGTTGCCGGCAAACTTCTTCCGCAGCGCCTCCAGCTTCTCAGTCCGCTTTGCACGCGAAGCCGTATCGTCGGCGAGATAGTACGCGGCCTGCACGGCCATTTCGTTGTTGGGAAACTTGCGCACTAAGTCGGCCATCAGCCGCTCGTAAGTCGCCGGTGCAGTAAACCGGTATGTGACGGCATACTGAAACGCCAGCACCGGATCGCCCGGAACTTCTTCCGTCGCTTTTTTCAGATAGCCCTGCGCGCAGGGAAAATCTCCCTTTGCATCGCAATCTTCCGCCAGTGCTTTGTACGCCGGAATAAATTTCGGGTCCAGCGCGATTGCTTTCTTGTAATCGGCGATTCGTTCAGCCGGAGTGCTGGCTAGCGTCGCCAGTACCCAGGGGAACGCAGGCTTCGTCGGATACTTCTTTTCCCAGGCTTCATACGTCTTCTTCAGTTTGACGTTGGCCGCATCCCACTGCTTCAGCTTCGGCCCGCTCATCAGCGAGAACGCCGGCGCAAATCCCGCCGGACGCGACGATGCTTCTTTCTTGGCTGCCTCGGCCGCAGCCGCGGCTTTGGCGGCATCTTCCTCTTTTTTCTTTTCCGCCTCAGCACGCTTTTCCATGCGCACCGCGTTGATGAATGCCGTATGCGCTTCAATCAGGTCCGGATCAAGCTCGATCGCCTTGCGGAATTCCGCTTCCGCTCCCTTGTAGTCCTGCGCCGTCATCGCAGACGTCCCGCGTTGCACCGCGGCCTTCGCCTGCGACGCAGATGTTTGCGCATTCGCCACGACGCTTCCGGCGAGCAGCGCTGCCAGCGCGATCGCCGCGCAACTCTTGTTCCACTTCAATGACATGGTTTCTCCTCTATCCGTTGTGGCGAGTTCACTGGCCCTGCCCTGGGGCATTCGCGGGCAATGTTTTGTTCAGGAATTGATCCAGTTGCTTCACGCCGGGCTCAACCTCAACGATCTTGCCGTCCGGTCCAATCAGCAACGTGGTCGGGTACGCGAGAATGCGGAAGCGATCCATCGCCAGGCGCTCAATGCTTGACTGCTCCGTCTGTGCCCATGGAACGTTATTCTGCGTGACGTAAGCCTTCACTGATTTCAGCCCGGTTTCGTAATCGCTCGCCGTCAGGTGATCTCTCGTGTTCTCGATGTCGACGCCGAGCACGTCAAAACCGCGAGCGTGATACTTCGTGTAGAGTTCCTTTACTTGCGGGATCAACGCGCGGCACGGACCGCACCACGTCCCCCAGAAATCCATCAGCACATATTTACCGGCGTAATCGGAAAGTTTGTGTTGCTTACCGTTGATGTCTACAAAATGAAAATCCGGAAGCTGCGTGCCCGGCACCATCTCGATGCGCGTGTAGTCGGATGCTGGATGGCCAATCATGACGATCTTGCCCGTCTTCACGTCAACGGACTTCGTCGACACGTAGTCTTTGCCGACGCGGAATACGATTGGCGCGCCGTCCGTCTTGGTATTCTCCGGAGAAACCGTGTCCTGGTTGACCTTTCCGTCGCCGTTGCAGTCGACGCCGAGGAATCCGTGCATCGGATTAATGCTGCGTGTCTTTACGTTGTAGTCGTATTGCACGAGCGTCTCGTGTCCGCCGATGTTCACCTCTCCCGTCGCCACGGCCTCGGTGGAGTAGAACAGTGCGCGCTCGGTATCCTGCTTGACTGCCGGCCCCTTGCCTGGGACGTTCGGAATAAGCATCAGCGCCGGAACGATTCCGGTATTTGCGCGTTGCTTGCCCGTATCCTGCGTCGGACGGTAAATCACGCGATACGGAAATTCCTTCAGCACTCCCACTTTCAGCGGCATCGTGAAGACGATGTCGTCGAATCCCGATAGCTCGTGACGCTCGTTAAGCGTGAATTTGTGATCGCCATTCGTGTCCACGTAGAGATACACGTGGCCTGCTTTCGGCTCCACCACCACTACTTCCACGGCGCTTGCTGTTGGACCAAGGTCCATCTTGCCGATGTAAGCATTGTCGCCTTTTCCAAGGGGAACCGGCAGTGTCGCCTTGATCGAGTCGGGAAGCGGAGTCAGGTCTGATCTGGCTCCTGTTGGCCCGGGCTTCATCTCGGCGTTCAGCTTGCCGAAGTATTCAACCGGAGCATGTGCCGCTGGCTTTCTGGAAGCCGCAAAGGATGCGAGTGCTGAAACAAGCAGCATGAATAGCGTAATTTTTAAAGTATTCTTCATCGCTTTCGCTCAAGCGCGAGTACGGGCTAAGGGCTCGTCGCAGTTCGATGTGGAGCAGCAGCCGGATGGATATTGACACTTCTGCCGGCCATCAATGATCGACTTCGAGATAATGCGATTACTCGCTTCTATGAATTAGACGTGCCACTGCGGTTTAGGTAGCGGGGAGGGTTTCGCGCCCACCCCGCCGCCATGGTCATTGCTAGAAGACAATTTTCGCTACGAGTTGCACTGACCTCGGTCCGCCGATCGAGTACATCGAGGCAAGAGTTCCGCCAGCACCATAGAAGCCGTTGGCGAGTGTTGTGCTTGGCCGTCCGAATCCCTGGTTTTTGTAATCGCTTGTCGGGAAGAAGGACCACGAGTTGTTGGCCTTCGATCCGCTCACTGTCCCCAGGGAGGCACTCGGAGAACCGAAGTTCGGATGGTTGAAGATGTTGAACAATTCGCCACGGAATTCGAACTTCACTCGCTCCGTGATCGGAAAATCTCGTGAGATGGCAAAGTCGAGTTGCGTTGCGCCAAATCCGCGGATTCCATTGCGTGCCGTGTTGCCGTTGCAGGCCGTAGTGGAATCGTAGGCGCAGGCCGGGACTGTAAATGCCGCCGAGTTCAACCGCTTCCCGCCACCACCCAGCGGATCTGATACCCAGACAGGAACTCCAGGCACCTGGTCGGCTCGATATCCCCAGAAGTTGAAACCGTTGCCCAATGCCTGGTACGAAACGGTAACGGGCGCCGCTGTCTGCTTCTTGAAGATAAAGTCCGTCGACCATCCGTTGAGGAACGTCTTCGACAGAATGTTAGCCGCTGCATTCGAGGAATGCAGCGACGGGAGTTGATACGTCACCGCGGCGTTAAAAATCTGCCGGATGTCAAAATCCGAGTTACCTCGCGTCGAGGCCGGATTAGGCGCGTTCTGGAAGAAGCTCGCACTGAAATCGTTCGAACCCGTATCCATGGCGTGCGCCCAGGTGTAATTGCTCAGTACCTGGATGCCCTTCGAAAGACGGCGCTGGAACTGCACTTGCAACGCATCGTAATCGGAGGAATCCGCGAATCCCGGAGCATTGGTGCTGTAGCTCAACGTGTCGCCAATAAAACTGGGGTTGATCGTTGGTCCTGAACCGAAGCCGCCGCCGTACTGGTAGACATAGCGGCGAATCAACCGGCGTCCGGCGTTGCCAACGTAGTTGACCGTTAGCGTCTGGTTCGCTCCCAGGCCTTGTGAAACACCCACCGTCCACTCATACGTCCTCGGCAGCACAAAGTCCGGGTTGTATCCCGTGAACGACTGGTTGTAGAACGGCGGATTCATGCTGAGCGGCGCTGGAGGCTGAACCGCTGACGAGGACGTGAACGGGAACGCAACGCCATAAGTGCTGCGATTGCGTGAGAATGGGAATTGCGTGGTGGCAGTACCTGACGTCCCTGCGCCTAGGTCATAGAAGATTCCGAAGCCGCCGCGCAGCACGGTCTCCCATCCCGCCTGGTTCCGCAGTTCATAAGACGCCCCGATGCGCGGAGCAAACGAATTCCACACCGTGCGGTACATCGGTGTTCCCGGAGGCGCAACCTGCATCGTCGCCAGATTGTTGGCTCCGGTAACGGTCGTGATCGGCAACTTCGAATCTCCGCTGACCGGTGCAGGGTTCCATTCCCAGCGAAGGCCCATGTCCAACGTCAACCGCTTGTTCACTCGCCACGTGTCCTGCGAATACAGCGAGAGGTTTTTGTAGATCGCAACCACACTGTCGTACGCGTAGGTGTATACCGTGCTGGCCTTTCCGGCAAACAGCGTGGCCGGGTCTGTAAGGTAAATATTCAGCAGGTAATCCTTCGGCGCCGACTTGGGGAACAGGTAGCGATAGTCCATTCCGAATTTGAGCGAATGCGATCCGGCCAGGATCGAGTAGTTGTCAGTGAAGTTCCACTGCCGCATCCGGTTCTGCACGTTCGGTCCAAGGCTGTAGCTCGCATAACCCGGAAGTGAATATGAGAGTACGGAGTTCTTGTCCGCAAACGAAGGAAGAACCGTGGAAGCATCGAATGGTTTGCCGCCGAAACGCGACGTGGCCATGGAAATTGAGTTGCCACCGTTTTCGCTGTAGTTCACGTGGAATTCGTTGCTCATTCGGTTGGTCAGCAGTGCCGTCGTACCGAAGGTATAGGTCTTCGTGTTGACCTGGCTGCTGGTGTCCGTGGCAACGCCCCGCTGAACGGAACTGCTGGGGGAAATATTGATTCTGCCGAACATGCTGATCTTCGAATTGAAGTGGTGGTCAATTCGAACGCTGAACGCGTCAATGTTGCGTATGTTCGACCACTGCGCGTAGTAGATAGCCGATCCGTTCGGCACCGTGAGCTTGGGACCGGTCGGGTTGTTTGGGTCGGTCACCTGCGTCATGTTGTCCGGCCCGTTTGGCGCCGGGAATGCGTTGATCATTGCCTGCACCACCGGGCTCAGGCTCGTATTCCCACGGAAAGGGACAATGCCCTGGCCCGGAACATAGATGTTTTGGCCTGGAACCGTGAAATTCTGTCCCTGCTGCGGCGTAACCAACCGCAAACCTTCATAGGACGCGAAGAAGAATGTCTTGTCCTTGTAGATCGGCCCGCCCAGAGTCGCACCAAAATCGTTTTGCCGGAGCGGCGGCTTTTTCTTCAGAGTGGACGCATTAAACCAGTCCTGCGCATCCAGCGCGTCGTTGCGGAAATAGTCATACACGTCGCCGTGAAATTTGTTGCTGCCGGAGCGCGACGTCAACTGCACCTGTCCGCCCGGTTGACGCCCGTATTCCGCGGAGTAGGTGTTGGTCTGCACCTTGAACTCCTGCATGGCATCCACCGAAATCAAGTTGTTCGTCGTGCCCGTCGCGTTGAACCCCGGGATTGAACCCGACATTTTTTCGTCGGGGCTGTAGTTGCCCTGGCCGGTCATCGTCACCGGCGGGTTGATGGTGACGCCGATATTGGCCGAAACACCGTCAACTGTGAAGTAGTTCGCATCCGTCCGTTGCCCGTTGATGCTGAGTTGGCCGTCGCCGTTTGCCATGACGACGCCCGGCGTCATCAACAGCAGCGACTGGAACGAGCGCCCATTCAGCGGAAGATTGTTGACGAAATTGCGGTCCACGGACGTGCTCACCGAAGGCGAAGTATCAAGCGCCACCACTGACGCTTCGATCTTCATCATCTGCGATGCCTGCCCGATTTTCAGTTTGATGTTCAGGACACGCTGATCGCTGGCGTGCAGCACGATGTTCGGAATCTCTACGCCGGCAAATCCCTTCCGCTGCGCAATCAGCTTGTATGTCCCGGGTGGCAACAAGGGAATTGAAAAGGTTCCATCCTGGCTGGTGACCACTTCCCGCTTCGCTGACGTAGCCGAGTTCAGGAGGGTGATTTGGACGTTGGGGATCACGGCTTCCGTCTGATCCACGACCGCTCCGCTCAGGCTCGCGGTATCGGACTGCGCGCAGACCTCCGGGACGGTGAAGAATAAGCTCGGCAGAACCACAAGTACTGCAAGGGCCACTACCGCGCGAAGCAAATTTTTCATGGTGCGCATCCTTGCTATCAGTTTTTTAACTACTGTTTGGGACAACCAGCCTGGGCCTGAAGGCTTACTTCTCACTGTTCTTCAACACCGCCGTAGCCAACTGCTCGGCCCTGCGCAACCTGCGCCAGAACTCCGCCGTGTTGACCATGACGGTTTGGTGATCGTCCACGGAAATGCGGAACGAGCGTCCAACCGCATCGTCCGTGGCTGATGCCAACTCCAATAAACGTGCAACGTTATTTCTCAAATTTCCGATGTCGGGGCCTGTGACTTCGGCTTGCGCACCGGCAACCGCCGGAAACACTGGTGCTAGATCGCCGCTCAACTCCCGGGTGCGGGCAAGAAAATCCTGTGCGTGATTCCGAATCATTGTCTTCAGTTCTTCCCGCGTCTCCGCCGGCATGGCCGCGAGTTGCTGATCCGAAAAGCGCGTAACCAATTCATTCAACGCCATCGCGTCGAGTCGCGCATGCATCGACGCATCCGTCACCGACGACGTCAACTGCCGTATCTGCGCCGCCGTGTCTTCTCCGCCGATTCCGTGGGTGGAGAAATATCCGCGCAGCTGGCTCGCGATTGGAATGTCGTGTTCCACCACGTCCATTCCTTGCAGTTCGATCGGGGTGCCCTTCACTGGCGGTGCGTGCAGTTGCGCTTCCTCCGCCGTCTCGATATTCACCTTGAGCGCCGGTTGGTTCCGCAGCGCGCCGATGCTCCGCAGTATCTCCGCCTTGCGTTCCGGCGTATCGACAATGCCTTCCAACTTCAGCGGTCCCGCCGGCGCCGCCGTTATCGTGATCTGCTCGCCAGCCAGCGCATGCACGTCATCCAACCGCTTTAGCACTTCCACTTCAAGTTCCGGCGTTGCTGCCATCGCTCTCGGCAAAATTCTCAGCGGCAGGGCCGGCATGAACACACCTGCGTCCGGATGGAACACCGCAGGGTCCACGGCATTCGCAGGCTCTTGCACGTACTTTGTCTCGACGTAGCGGTACTCCCGCGCGCCTTGCTCCGACTTCACCACCACCGACTGCTCGATCGGGTGCAGGTCAACTCGGCGCAGCGTAAGGCTCGCCTGCGTGATGCACGGCGTCGCCGCCTTCGCGCTGTTCTGGTAGTGCACGATGAATGCATCCGGGCTTTCGCTTACCGACAGATTGGCCGTGTTGCCAACCAGTTTTACGAAGTCCTTCGCCGTCAGCGGCACTTCCGACATCATCGCCGCCGACACGATTTTCGGGGCCTGGAGCGGTGCGAGAGTCATCATCTTGTTTCGCTGGTAAACCACAGATGCGCCATCCGGGTTCGTCCACTCGCCCGCTACCAGTTTTCCTTTTTCGTTGAAGATCCGGCGTGCCACGCTTGGCGGCTGTGCCCGTCGCCACGTCTCGATGCGGCGCGAAGCAATCACCTCGCCCGTATTGACCTTCGTCTCCACAAAGCTCACGGCTTGGAACGCCACGCTTTCGGGGAGTATCGCTTTTTGTTCAAATGCGGCTGATTTATTCAGCAACATGGCAGCAGAGTTATTGCTGGGAGATTTATGCAGAAATACCAGACCCAGCAGGACGCAGAGTGTCGCCGCCGCCGTGGCTGCCGGGACCCAATACCCCCACCCTCTCATGCTCTGCCACCATCTGCCGAGGAGGGACCCAACGCCGTGTGCCGCCGGCTCCTGATCGGGAACCGCCGTCGCAATCTCTTCCGCCGCTTCGCCCAGCGCCGGAGCCGCGTATGCGACGTTCAGCTTCGGCCAGCATCCGCTCTGGTCCAGCGACGCCGTCAGTGTTCGCCCATCGCTCAACCGCGTCGTCACCGACTGCTCCATTGCCCCCGTCTGCGACGGCTCCGCCACTTCCATCATCAGCAGCCTTACGCCCAGCTCGCTGAACACCTCGACAAACGTCACCGTCTCCTGCAGCGCAATATTGAGGCTCTGCTTCGCCGTGCCTCCGCTTACCGGCTGCGACCCGATCGGGTGACCGTTGACCGACACCGACAACTCGCGCGGCAGATGCTCAAACACCTCGCGCGCGCAGCGTTTCAGATGCGCGGCATCGTTGCCGTCCGCACCCGTGCCTCCATCGGGGCCAATCGTGTCGTTCGGATGTCGCTCCGCGAGCAGCGGTAATCCCAGCCGCCGGTTCACATCATCCAGACATTTCCTGCAACTCACGATGTGCGCCAGCGTCTCGCACGCCAGCGGACTCGGATTCCCTTGCGCATACGCCGCGTCGAGTGATTCTTTGCTCAGGCAGGCGCCCTTGCGCGACTGCAGTATCGACTCCCGCAATTCCGCCAGGAACTCCTGACGCGTTTTTGCTCCCTGCGTCGACGCCAGCGCTCCCGCATCATGCGCCGCCGCACGCGCCACCACGCTTGCCAGTTCCAGCTTCGCCTCGCTCCTTGCCACCAGCAGACGATTCGCTACGGCCTGCCGAGTACACCGCACAATCCGCGCAATCTCCGCCGGATAGTAGCCATGGAAGAACCGCAGGATCAGCACGCTCCCCGCCGTCGAGGTTTCCTTGCGCGCGCACGCGTAGTCACAAATAATTCTCAGCTCTTCTCTCGCCTGTATCCGCAGCGACGGGTCGATCAGGCAGTAGCCCAACTCGGCCGAGTCGAACTCCACCACCGAGCGCCGTTGCATGCCCCCGCTCGCGGCTCGCCGCACCGCCGAGACATACACGTTGCGCACAATCCCGTGCAGGTATGCGTCCAGGTTTTCCACCTGGCCCAGGTCCGTATTACTGAGTGTGAATTGCAGGAAGGAGTCGTGGAGAATGTCTTCGGCCTGTTGCGAATCCTCGGTTAAACGCAGCGCCCAGGCCCGCAAGCGGTCGTATCGCTCCATGAACACTTCGGCATGGTTGCGCCGCAGCACCGTGAATACCCCATGCCTCGACCGGATTCTCGGGAGTTTGAGCATCGGATTCTAGATATATGTCGCCATTGGAGCATCCGGCATTGCGCCGGAACGTGATAATTTTTCAGAATATTTTGTGTGGCTTGAAACTGCATGAAGTTATCTGGAAGTCCCGCGGGCAAAGAGCCGCCACTAAAGTGACCATTTCATCCTTTTATTTAATGGGCTTCTGCTATTCCCGACGGCTGCGCGACAGCGTGGATTCTGTTCGGCTTTCCCTTCCCCCGTCATTTGACATCCCATCCTATTGAGCCTACGGTTGAGATTGAGTATGCACTTCCTTCCTCTTTCAGGTTCACTGAACTAAGTCAGCCTATCTGAAGTTCTTCCGTCTTAGCCCACCACAACCTGGAGGTTGCCCATGTTCGCACGCCACACCGCGATCCCGCTCAAGCAAAACTCCGTCCGCGAACTGGAGGCGACCCAATGAACCTTGGAACAATGATGTTGCGCGAAGGGGTGGTACTGC
This sequence comes from Acidobacteriota bacterium, assembly GCA_021779935.1. Classification (GTDB taxonomy): domain Bacteria; phylum Acidobacteriota; class Terriglobia; order Terriglobales; family Acidobacteriaceae; genus JAJXZT01. The sequence continues at coordinate 103,135 of JAJXZT010000016.1, read as the reverse complement.
CCGACTCGGTGCCACTGGAAACCACGACTTACTCCCAGGGATGGCGCTCTGTAACCGGCGATGACAATTTCAGTCTCGACCGCAAACTGCGTGCCGCCGGCTGGGGACTCCTCTTCGTCGCTGGCGAAATCAGGTCCATCAGTGTCGGCCCACACGGCGAGTCCGCCGCACGGCGAACCGTGCGTGATGTTCTCTCGAAGATACGGGCCCTGAGTCTCAACTGCGCCAGCGTGTCGTCCATCACCGACCGCCGCTTCCTCGGAATTCCGTACACCGTGGTCTCCGGCTACGCCTACAACCTGCAACACGGCTCTCAACTGCAGAACCTCGCCGAACGCACACGGCGCGATGTCCCGACAGGATCGGGCCACCGGGAGGAGTAACATCGATGAATACCGATATTTTTAAACCGAAGACCACGAAATCCGGCGGAATGCGGTCGCGAATGACACCTGCTCTCGTACCCGGCGTGCGCAAGCACATTCTGCTTGTGGATGCCGATGCAGCCAGCCAGACGCGCCGCGCCGCCATGCTCCGCGACCGCGGAGTCGAAGTCACCTGCGCCAACAATATCGACCATGCACAACTGCTCTGGCAGGCCGACTCCTACAACCTCGTCATCGTCGACGCCACCAACGTCTACGACAGCGCCATGGCCTTCCTCAAATCGATCAAGGACGAGCGCCCGACGCAGCGCGTGACATTCCTCGTCGGCAAGCCCGGGTTTCTCGCTGACTCTCCGCTCGAGGGCGAAGCACCCGCCGGGACCGAACGAAACGTCTCCACTATCAGGAGCACCCGCGCGCTTCTCACCACTGCTTCCGGCCAGTTCTCTCGCGGCACGGGCATCATGAAAGCGGCCAAGCAAATTTCCACTCGCCGCTCGCTCGACAGATTGCACTCGGCCGACCGCACGGTCGCAAAGTCAATCGAGGAACTTTCGTTCGGCGAAGCCATCCGTCGCGCCGGTGGGGAGTAGTCGAGGCATTTCCATTTTTTCCGGCAGCGGACTCGAGGACGCTCTATTCACATCCTCGTTTTACCTGAGCGGGTAGATACTTTTGCTTTTGCCTTGGCCTTCGGGCCTTTAGACTTTCCGATTTTCAGACTCCCTTTACTCTTCCCGAAGAACGCATGGCGCTGCGTTCGCATGTCCACTCTCAGTCCGACAAACTGCACTCCCTCCGACTGCAATCGCATCCTCTGTTCGAACCCATGTTCCTCCGTCAGCAGAATCTTTCCTTCCGCGCCCACCACTCTCTGCCACGGGACGTCGATGTGCCCCGCATGCAACGCCCACGCCACCTGTCGCGCCGCTCCCGGAAACCCCGCTGCATACGCCACGTCTCCATACGTCGCCACCTTCCCTCTTGGAATCTTCCTCACCTGCGCCAGCATCTTCCGAAACATGCTCTCCATCAATCTCCCCCGGTTCGCTTTTGCCCTCACAAAAGCCAACAGCTAACGGCTTCTTTCCACCATCCCCTCCGCCACCGTTCCTGTCTTCTCCACGAATTCCCGCAGCTCCGTTGGAGGCACTTTCTTTCCCCTGCGATACACCACAATCTCATCGCCATGCACTTCCATCGTCCACGGGTTCTCGTTCAATCCCATAAAGTACTCCTGCATCGCCGGCTGGAAAAACGCCTTTGCCTCGACTGGCGCCACCGAATGCACCATGTATCGATGTTCAAAATCGGCGTTCTCTGAAAATTTTATTCGTTCGCTGCTGAACGCCCGCATCAACCCGTCCCCGAAGTGCGCCGGACGAACCTCGAATGCCGGCAGATTGATCCCTTGCTTGATGAACACCGCCACCGTCTGCGAGATATGCGCCTTGCCCTCCCGATACCCGTAGTCGAGCACCTGGCACTCGAATTTTCCCCAGCTTCCCCGCATCGCTTCGTCGATCGATCCACTGTGTCCAAACAACGGAACGTCCGCTCCCAGGCTTTCGTCATTCGTCTCCACCTGCATGAATCCCATCTCCTGCCCCGCACGCAGCATTTCATTCTTCCGCGCCTGCGCCCGCGTATACGCGATGAACACTACAATGATCACTGCTCCGCCCGCCGCTGCCATCACCACGTAGGGGTTGTCGAACGTCAGCTTGAAATCTCCCGCCAGCATCCACTCCGCGATGAAGAACAATTTCGTCATCGTCGTTCTCCTTCCTTATGAATCGCCAAGGATTCTCGCGTCTCCCCCACATCCATTCAAGCGAATTCTCCCGCTTTTACTTTTGCCTTTATCTTCGCTCAGCAGCTACAGCAGCTTGCTCTCGCGACCCGCGACTCGTGACTAGCGACTCTTGTTACAATAAAGAATTCCCGCCTGCATCGTTTTTCACTCTCTCGCGGCGGACGCTTAGGAAATCATGCACCGTTGGTCGCAGCTCTTTATTCCCACTCTTCGTGAAGCTCCCGCTGACGCCGAAGTCGCCAGCCACAAGTTCCTTGTCCGCGCCGGATACATCCGTCAACTCGCCGCCGGCATCTACTCCTATCTCTTTCTCGCCAACCGCTCCATCAAGCGGATCGAGCAGATTGTTCGCGAAGAGATGGACAAGATCGCCCAGGAGTTCTACCTTCCTGCCATTCATCCGCGCGAGGTCTGGGAAGCCAGCGGACGCTGGTCCGTCATGGGCGACAACATGTTCCGCCTCAAGGACCGCAAGGGCGCCGATCTCTGCCTCGGCATGACCGAGGAAGAGATCATGACCGAGATCGCACGCAAGGAACTCCGCAGCTACAAGCAGCTTCCGCAGATCTGGTATCAGATCCAGTCCAAGTTCCGTGACGAGCCGCGCCCCAAGTCAGGCCTGCTCCGCGTCCGCCAATTCACCATGAAGGACGCCTACTCGTTCGACATGGACGCCGCCGGACTCGACGTCAGTTACCAGAAGCACTACGACACCTACTGCCGCATCTTCGACCGCTGCGGCCTTCGGTATGTCGCCGTCGAAGCTCACTCCGGCTCCATGGGCGGCTCGCAGTCGCACGAGTTCATGGTCTACACCGAGGCCGGTGAAGACCTCGTCGCCTCCTGCCCCTCTTGCCACTATGCCGCCAATCTTGAAAAGGCCACCTCGCGCCTCGCGCCCGTACAGGACCTCACGCCCACCGGCAACGGCCTTCCCGAGCTCATTCACACTCCCGGCAAGGGCGCCATCGCGGACATCGTTGCCTTCCTCGAAATCTCGGCCACGCAGGACATCAAGTGCGTCGCCTATATCGCGCAGAAAACCGCAGCCGACGGCAAGGTACTGCACCAGCCCCTCATCGCTTTCCTGCGCGGCGATCACACCGTCAACGAAACCAAGCTCCTCGCCATCGTCGGCGGCAATGAACTTCGCACCATGCAGACCGAAGAACTCGAAAAGTACTTCAATGGTCCCGCCGGATTCCTCGGCCCCGTCGGCGTCAATCCTCGTCCCAAGGAGAAGCTTGGCGACTGGAGCGACCCTGCCGATTCGCGCAGCGCGTTCGTCATCCTCGACTCGGCTCTTGAAGGCCGCGGCAACATGATCTGCGGCGCCAACAAACTCGACTACCACTATCGTAATGTGACGCCGGGCCGCGACTTTCACTACACTGTCGCCGCTGACATTCGCAACGTGGTGGAGGGCGAAGGTTGTTCCAACTGCGGCACGCCGCTCAAACTCGGCAAGGCCGTCGAGATCGGACACATCTTCAAACTCGGCTACAAGTATTCGAAATCCATGGGCGCCACTGTCCTCGACAAGGATGGCAAGGAAGTCACGCCCATCATGGGTAGCTACGGCATCGGCATCGAGCGCATCTTGACGTCGTGCATTGAGCAGAATCACGACGACAACGGATTCTGGCTCACGCCCGCCATCGCGCCCTTCCATGTCGTCGTCGTTCCCACGAACGTGGCCGACGCGAAACTCTCCGCCGCCGGACTTGAGATCGCAAATGCTCTTGAAGCCGCCGGTTGCGACGTTATACTTGATGACCGTGACGAACGGCCCGGCGTCAAGTTCAAGGATGCGGACCTGGTCGGAATTCCATTCCGTGTCAATGTCGGCAAGAAGTTGGTCGAAGGCAAGGTCGAGGTCGTCCGCCGTTCCACTCGCGAGACGCTCGAAGTGGCCGTCGCCGATGTCCCAGCGATCGTCGCAAAGCTCATCGCCGCCGGCGTCTAACATATGTGAGCAAGCCGGGTGTCCCATGCAAGCCTCTTTTGCTCGCGTGGGACCTGAGTGAGGCGTATTCCGGCGGCTTTCGTTTTTGTCTTTAGCCAGTGACTAATAGCTAACAGCTAGCAGCTTTCTCAGGAAACACTTATGAAACAGCTTCGGTCTATCATCACGCTGTTGATCGTCGTCGCGGGTGTCTATGTCGGATACCGTCTCGCACCCATCTACTACACCAACTTTGCCTACCAGGATTTCGTCGATAACCAGGTGCGCATCGACTGTTACACCAATCGTCCGGCGGCCGACGTTGCTGAGACCTTGTTAAAGAAGGCGAACAACATGGGCATTCCACTGGACCCCAGCGACATCAAGGTCACCCGTGGCCCCGCCTCACTTGCCGTGTCCATCAATTACACCGTCCACGTCGATCTCCCGTTCCACCCCATCGACCTGACGTTCAATCCCGCTGCCACCGAAAACCGCATGTAGCGTAGCTTTGCCTTGGTTCGTATGCCCTACCCTTGTCGCGCGCCTTTCGCGACAGGGTGGGGTCGTTGTTTTTGCCTTTGCTCTTGCTAATGGCTTGCAGCTTGCCGCTCAAAGCCGTCCTTGTGGGTGCCCCGCGTTCGCGCCCCGATGTTGGGCGATAACGTGGGGTAGTTGCTTTTGCCTTTGCTTTAGCAGCTCAGTAGCTCAATAGCTTGCCCCCCACCGTTTTCCTCCTTACAATAATCACTACTGCTCTGGCCGATTGCAGCGGTGTACGCGCCGCCACTCGTTTCCTGCCCCTGCTGTCCGCTGCCGGTATGTCTGGCACGGAGGCCGGGGCTCTCGCAAATGCAATACGGAACACAACGTCCTATGGACAGGCGGCATTTCTAAATAGTTCACGTGGCCATCAAAATCAAAATTCCGAATTCCAAGCGGACCAAGGGGTCTGCGGGTGGACGCGATCCTGTTATCCGTGTCGCGATCGCTGCCTTCATCCTCTGTTCCACGGTCTTCTTCGCGGTCTTTTCCTATTATTACGTCAAGTATGACCGCATCATTGACCGTCGCATGAGCGGCCAGATCTTCAATACCTCCGCCCAGATCTATGCCCGCCCGCAGGTCGTCCAGGTCGGCGACCACATCACCCCCGAGGACATCGCCACCCTCCTGCGCCGCGCCGGCTACGTCGAACAGGGCAAGGCCCCCGACTCCTCCATGGGCTTCTTTCGAATGTTGCCCAACGGCATTGAAATTCAGCCCGGCCCCGAATCCTTCCATGGCCCTGACGGCGCTATCATTCGCGACACCCCACAGGGAACCGTCCAGAGCATCGTCGCCGCCGGCTCCAATGGCGCCGCGCTCGAGGGCTACGCGCTCGAACCCGAGCTCGTCACTGCCCTCTCCGAGGGCCAGCGCCGCACCAAGCGTCAGCTCGTAACTTTTGCTGATTTGCCGAAGGTGCTCGTCAACGCCGTTACCGCCATCGAGGATCGCCGCTTCTTCACCCACTCCGGCATCAATTACTACCGTTTTGTCGAAGCCGCCCTCTACGATCTCCGCGAAGGCCGCAAGGGGCAGGGCGCTTCCACCATCACCATGCAGGTCTCCCGCGCCTTCTTCCTGTCGCCGCAAAAGACCATCCGCCGCAAGGCCATCGAGATGCTCATCGCCATCCAGCTTGAGCAGAAATTCTCCAAGGAACAGATCTTCGAGCTCTACGCCAATCAGGTGCCCATGGGCCAGCGCGGCTCCTTTGCCGTCACCGGCTTCGGCGAAGCCGCCCGCGCCTACTTCAATAAGGACGTCAAGAACCTCACGCTGCCCGAGGCGGCACTCCTCGCCGGACTCATCCAGCGTCCCAGCTACCTCTCGCCCTATCGCCATCCTGACCGCGCGCTCGATCGCCGCAATCTCGTCATCGATGCCATGGTCGATACCGGCGCCATTACCCGTGACCAGGCCGAGGCCGCCAAGGCCGCCCCGCTCAATCTCGCGCCGCTCAATGTTGAAGCCAGCGATGCACCTTACTTTGTCGATCTCGTCAAGGACACTCTCTCCAACCAGTACAAGGAGAGCGACCTCAACGAAAACGCCTATCGCATCTACACCACGCTCGACCCACAGCTTCAGGAAGCTGCCGCCCAGGCCGTCGACATCGGCATGAAGAATGTCGACGAGCAGGTCCACCGCCAGCGTATGCGTCGCCGCCGCGTCAACGGCAAGTGGGAGACCTACGAGCTTCCCGGCCCAACACCGCAGGTGGCTCTTGTCGCCCTCGATCCCCACACCGGCGAAGTCCTCGCCCTCGTTGGCGGACGCGACTACGGCTTCAGCCAGCTCGATCACGCCACCGCGCAGCGTCCTACCGGGTCCATCTTCAAGCCATTTGTCTATGCCACCGGCATGAACACCGGCATCGATCCCGACACGCCTCCCGGACAGGCCATCACGCCCGTCAGCTATCTCACCGACGAGCCCACCGTCTTCACCTTCGACAACGGCAAGACCTACGAGCCGCACAATTACAAGAACGAGTACCACGGCCAGGTCACCGCCGCTTATGCGCTCAAGGAGTCCCTCAACAACGCCACCGTTTCCTTTGCGCAAATGGTCGGCCTCGACAAGGTTGCCGCGCTGGCTCGTGCCGCCGGCATCGCCTCCGTCCAGCCCACGCCCGCCATGGCGCTCGGTTCTTACGACGCCAGTCCGCTTGAAATGGCCGGGGCCTACACCGTTTTTGCCAACCAGGGTGTGCGCCTCAGTCCCCTGATGATCAAGTCCGTGCGCACCGCCCAGGGCGATGTCGTCGCCAACTTCAACAACACTGCCACGCCCGTCCTCGATCCCCGCGTCGCTTATGTCATGACGCGCATGATGCAGGGTGTCATCAACAGCGGCACCGGCTATGCAGTTCGCCAACGCGGATTCATGCTTCCCGCCGCCGGCAAAACCGGCACCTCTCACGACGGCTGGTTCGCCGGATACACCACCAATCTTCTCTGCATCGTCTGGGTCGGCTACGACGACTACAGCGATCTCAATCTTCCCGGAGCCACCACCGCCGCTCCCATCTGGGCCGAATTCATGAAGCGCGCTACTGCGCTTCCCCAGTACAGCGACGCCACCGACTTCCCTCAGCCTCCGGGCGTTGTTGATGTCCAACTCGACAAGACCACCAACCTTCTCGCCACCGCCTCCTGTCCCGACGACTACGACTTGGCCTTCATCGCCGGCACCGAGCCCACCGCCACCTGCGACGGTGCTCAACCCCACAGCTTCTTACAGAAGCTCTTTTCCATCGGACGGTCGTCCCAGCCCCCCGCCCAACAGCCGCCCCAGTCGGCACCTTCCGGCCAATTCCCGGTTCGAATCCCCGTTCCTGAGCCGCAGGCCCAGCAGCAGCCGCCGCCTGCACAACCGGTCGAGAAGAAAGGCTTTTGGGGAAAGTTCTTCGGCTCGTTCAAAGGGGACGACAACAACAAGAAAGATCAGCAAAAAGGGAACAATCCGCCCCCAAAGTAGGTCTAATATCTCATTGAGCAATCTTGAGCCGTCGCTCAACGGAGGGGTGGGTCGTTTGTCCGCTGTCATCTGGCGGACATCATTTGCGAAAGTTGCGCGTCTAATCGTCAGTCCCGCCGTTGACACTTGCTTCGGGTTCCGTCTGCGACGGCTCCGTATCAGGCCTTGGCCGCTACGTGCGTCCAGGGTTCGGCAAGGGGGGTTTATGATTCGCCGCACCGCCTTGGTTTGCTTGACTGTCTTTTTCGTCTCGGCTTTCGCTCTTGCGCAGCAGCCTGCGCCCGCCGCCAAAGCTCCTGGCTCGGAGCTTCAGCACCAGCATCCCCAGGCTGAAAAAGCACCAACCGATCTTCAGGGAATTCCCGACCGCCCCATTCCCGAAGCTCTGCCTCCGCTGCCGCCGCTCACCGTTCCTCTCTCTTCGCTCACTGACGAGGAACTCGACCATCGCGCCGAGCAGTTGCGCATGCGCAAGAACTACCTCTCCGCGCTCGACTGCTACGATGTCATCCTCAAGCGCAAACCCACCGCCGCCATTTACAACAAGGCCGGAATGACCTACATCGCACTGATGGAGCCCGGCAAGGCCGAGAAGTATCTCAAGAAGGCCATCAAGCTCAACAAGACTTTTGCGGAAGCTCACAACAATCTCGGCGTCACGTTTTACATGCGCCGCAAGTTCCGGCCCGCCGTCAGGGAATACAACAAGGCCATCAAGCTCAACCCTGAAAACGCCTCCTTCCACAGCAACCTCGGAACGGCTTACATCGAGAAAAAGGAGTACGATAAAGGGTTGGCCGAGTATCAAACGGCCTTCCAGTTGGACCCCGGTATCTTTGACCGCACATCGCAGACCGGAATCTCCGCTCGCATGTCGTCACCGGAAGACCGGGCCCGGTTCTGCTACATGATGGCCAAGCTTTACGCCACCAATGGCGATTTCAACCGTGCGCTCACCAGTTTGCGTCGCGCCATGGAAGACGGCTATAAGGGCATCGATCAGGTTTATACCGACGCGGAGTTTGCCAAGTTGCGCCAGGATGCCCGCTTCACCGAATTGATGAAGACGCCGCCCAAGGCCATCCCACAGTAGCCGGGTGGCTGGTATGGTGACTTGCTGTTCGCGACTCGTGACTCGTGACTCGTGACTTCTTTATCAAGGACTTGTTTTGCGTCTTCGCAATCTGATTTTACTTTTTGCCTGTTGCACCATCGCCGCCGCCTCGTCCCTGGCGCTGAACCCTTCTTCGCCCTGGCAGACTTCTCAGCCCGCCCGCTCTGAAGCGTCTCTCTCCGCTCAGGAACTGGAAACCCGCGCCGACGCCTTCCGTTCGCAGAAGGAATATGCTGACGCACTTACCTGGTACGAGAAGGCTGCCCGCAAGGCTCCGAAGAACGCCCAGCTCTGGAACAAAATGGGCATGTCCGCCCTCCAGTTGGGACGCTACGATCTCGCACGCATGTACTTCCAGAAGGCCATCAAGCACAACCGCCACTACGCCGAAGCCGTCAACAATCTCGGCGTCACTTACTACCTCGGCAAGGATTACCGGCGCGCCATCTCTTACTACCGCAAGGCCATCAAGATCCGCGACTCCGCGTCTTTCCATGCCAATCTCGGCGCGGCCTATTTCGACGAGAAGGACTTCAATCTCGCCACCTCCGAATACCTGGCCGCCCTTCGGTTGGACCCTGAAGTCCTCGAACGCACCTCCGTCACCGGCATCTCCGCCAGTGTCGCCCGCCGCCAGGACATCGCCCAATACGCCTTCATGCTGGCCCGTCTCTACGCCCGCGTCGGCGACGTCGATCACTCCATCACCCAGCTCCGCCGCGCCATGGAAAACGGTTACACCGACTTCAGCGACGTCTATACCCACGCCGACTTCGCCACTGTCCGCCAGGATCCCCGCTTCACCGCCCTCATGAACTCCAAGCCAGCCGTCATCCCCCAATAGCAAGCTGCAAATCAGACCGCACGGCATCTCATGCAGGCCACACTTGTCTCAGTGGAGTCGGCGTTTCGGAAGTTGCGGAGAGACGCAAAGGAAAGACAACTAGAGCAAATCCGCGGAAGGTGTATCCCTGGGTAGAGCCGGGCTTCAGCCCGGCGTTCCCGCGATCAATCAGATAGGGCTTCAGCCCCTGGGGTACATCAATCTTGGAACCGCCTTAGCCACGGATGCGCACGGATTCTCTCGGATGGGAGCAAACGGGGAATTTACGGATTGCCGGATTTTTGAATTCCGAATGCGAAGGGCAGGCTTTCGGCAGTCTAACCATGAGCTCTTCGCATATTGGGAAGATTTTCGAGATAATTAGGCTGGCAGAAGTAGACGATGCTACCTCACCACACGCAATTATCTATCTCAGAACTTTGTACGGACTGTTGCGCTTTTCCCATGCAGCGATCTTTGAGAAAAGTCCGGTCTTACGAAACTCGGCCTCGGAATAGGCAGTGCGCAGATAACTCTCGATCAGATCCGCAGTGACTTTCGCCCCGCACTTCTTCTTCCGACGCTTGATTCCGATAACCCATGCGAGCACCGCCGTAATATCGTGACCGCGGGCAACTTGGTACGGACGATGGCCAACGCTCTCCAAGATTTGAAGCTCTTTTCGATAATCTGTGTCCGAAACCCCTGCGGTCAGCGTGAGTGCAGCGAAATGACGACAAAGGGCATCCTTGTCGCACTCGAGATTCTTTGGGCTAATGAACACATTGAAATCAACATCTGACATGCGTACTTGCCACTTCTTGCTCTCAGCAACATAACGCAGATAAGCGATTGGAACGACAGCCTGCACAACAGTCTCTTCGGGGCACTGTCCGAGGCAATCTGGCTCAAGATCGAATTCTACAAGCAGACCGCCGATAAGACATGCCTGTAGTAAGGCACATTCTAGGTCACGAGTCGGAGTAACGAGAATGTCAGGATGTCGAGACTTTTTCCCTTGAATGTGGTCGGTGTCAGCATCCACTATGGCGAGCACACCAGGTTCGTTAGAGTTCTTCAAGAGATGCAGGGCCTTCTCGGCAGTATGTCGGTTGCCGGCTCCGAATGCTCTACATCGTGACGGGTCGCTTAGCTTCTTGTACAAACGAGCATCTTTGTCTCCTTCTAGTAGGAGCGCCGATTTGCCCTTCTCCACTTTACGGCTCATCACAACAAGATTCGCAACAAGTTGAGGATTACAGAAAGGATTCACCGCAGCTCCATAGGATCTTTTAATTCGACCGCGAGATCCATCCGATCATTGATGATCCCGGGGGCGTGGGTTGCGATTAGCACATCGATTCCAGTGACTGCAGTGATCCTTTGGATGTCGTTCAGGAACTTTAACTGCCATGCCACATGCAGTGAAATCTCAGGCTCATCAATCATAATTAGCGAATCCGACTCTACCTGAAACAATAGTTCGTATAGAAGAACGAGTAAGTGCTGTTCGCCACTCGACAGGCGTGCAGGGGAAAGCGGCTGGGCCGAAGAATGCGGACCGGGGTATCGTGTTGTAAACTCAAACCCTTTTTCCTGACTGACGGACATTGTTTTGTACTGGAAATGAGCATTAACCGTATCAGTCAATAACTTAATTCTGTCCGCAATGTCATCGAATACCTTTAGTTTTTGCTCAGCATCGTCAGCATATACCGGTAATACGCTATCCGTCAGAGTCGAATGACTCATATAACTTGCAAGATCGAAATCTTCTACTCCTTCATTCAGAAGCCCCGCCGAGGTCAAGCTAGCTCGACGGTCCTCAAGACGTTGCAACTTTCTCTTCAGAGCTTCAACAGACGCACTCTTCTTCTTTTTTGAACGCGCCTGTTCAACGACCCGCCTCGGAAACGACCTATCCAGGGATTGTGCTAGCGTCGCATATTCGGCCAACTTCCCCTGAATTAACTTCGAAAGGTTCCGGGAGTATTCCACAACAGAAGGGCGAACTGGTTCGTCGTCTTCTCTATGACCACTCCCCTTACGTACGCGAAGCAATCGTTGACTCTCAATGAATCTGATTTGAAGTTTCTTCCGAAACTCCTGCAACCACTCTGGTTCAATATATCCCGCCGCTCTGTCGCTGATGTGGGGGAATATTTCACCGTGCCTTCTAAATACTTCCTCAAAGCCGAGTACCTCACCGCTTCGATTGTCACGCCAACTGTCGGCTCCTACTCTTTGAAGGTATGGAACAACTTTCTCAACGTAGGATAATGGAAATTGAAGGTTCTCTGGAGAAACAGTGCTCAGCGTAGTACGGTGCTCTGCCTTACTGCCGCGAATTAGCGACACAGTCAATTCTGGCCCTACGGTTGATCGTCCTTTTCCGCCGACAGCTACCCGTATGATTTGAAGAACACGACCGTCATCGAACGTGAGCTGGAAATCCCGGAAGGGAATCCTTCGAATGTCCGAGAATCGCCCAGATGCAATACTATGAACCATCTGCAAAAGGGTTGTTTTTCCGAACCCGTTCGGTCCATGAATAATAGTGACACGCTCCGCTAAATTCATTGGCACTACGTGGTCAAAAAGACCAAAGAGTCGGGAAACACTTATTTCACTGATTCGCATAATAGAAAGTTTACGTGCAATTAGCCCGAGATTCACTAACAACATTTCTTCCAAGGTCAATTTTATTGGGATACTGGGAAGCTCCTTGCCTTGATTGTCTGTCCAGCGCCGACCTGCCGGGTGCCTCACCTCTCCGTACCTAACTCGAGGGTGCTCCATTTCTGCCTGCGGTTGGCAGAAGTGGGTCTGTTGCGTGGGGGCGTATCGCCTATTGCTCCTCACTATTCCTTCCAGCGCGGGATCGTCGATGGGTTCTTCCTCCCGCATCAGCCAAGCGTCTCGTTTCCCCAATCGTCAATCAGAAATCAGCAATCGACAATTCCTCTGCGCTCTCTACGTTGATCCTTTTATCCTTCCTCCGTGTCCCTTTGTGTCCTTCGTGGTTGGTCGTTGCTTTTGCCTCTGGCTTTTGAAACTTCCGAAACATCCGACACCTCCGAAACCTCGATCACACGTCAAGATGTTCTTGGTCACACATTTCTCCCAGCTATCTGATTCCAAAGGAAATAGAGTTCCAAAATCGATGTCACCTTTTCCCCCTCCCATATGTCACACTAGATGTAGAGACAAAACACACAAGCCCGCCCCGCCCGGGCTTTGTCCTTTTGGCTAAAGCCAAGAGCTAAAAGCTCATAGCTCTTCGCTAACTGCTTTCTTTTGAAATATTTGACCTCTAACCCTTTTGTTTTGAAATATTTAGAGGAAAAAATTCGTATCTATTTGAAAACAAAGTATGGAAAAAAGGGGGGAGGGGGTACCCTGTCCGTTCGGCGCTCGGGCAAACCACCCTTGGTGCTGTACTTTCTACTTTTCCCTTTTCACTTTCTACTTTTCTTCAGTCCGCAGCTTCCAGCGCCGGATCGTCGATCGGTTCTTCCGCGCGCATCAGCGCCCAGTAGGTCACGAACGAAACGGTGAAGCCGACGAACCACGAGTAGTCGTAGAAGATGTGAAGCGGCGCGACGACCAGTCCGACGAGCGCGACTCCGGTTCCGAGGCAGAGCGCTCCGATGCATCGCCAGTTGAAGCCCTTCGAATACTCGTAGATTCCCTGGCGCAGATAGAGGTCGCGAACCCGCAGACGGCGGCGACGCACGAGATAGAAGTCGCAGATCATGATCCCCGCGACCGGACCGAGCACGGCTGCGTATCCGCCGAGCCATCCGAAGATAAACGTCTTGTGGTTGGCCAGCAGCTTCCACGGCATCATGGCGATGCCCGCGAAGCAGGTGATCACTCCGCCGGTCTTGAACGAGATGCGGCGCGGCCAGAGATTGGAGAAGTCGTTGGCGGGCGAGACAACGTTGGCGCCGATGTTGACGTTGAGCGTGGCAAGCAACACGGCCAGCAACGCCACGATGACCGCGACCGGCGAATGGAATCGCGCCAGCAGTTGCACTGGATCCCAGATCGCCGTCCCGTAGATGATGACCGTGACCGAAGTGACGGCGATGCCGATGAAGGAATACAAGGTCATGGTGAGCGGCAGGGCGAGCGCCTGTCCGATGGCCTGGCCGCGCGGATCGCGGGCGAAGCGCGTAAAGTCCGGAATGTTGAGCGACACCGTGGCCCAGAAGCCGACCGTTCCGTTGAGCGCCGGGATCATGAACTTGAGCAGCTCCGAGGTGGAGGTGAAGCGCGGCGGCGCCGCTAGCATCGGGCCGAAGCCTCCGGCGCGGAAGTAAGCCCAGCCAAGCAGCACCAACCCGACGGCGAGCAGGATGGGCGCGCTGATGCCCTGTAGGAAACGTATGTACTTGATGCCCGCCAGCACGACGGCGAGGTTGACGGCCCAGAAGAGCATGAAGCAGATGCCGGTGTGATGCGGCACCGAGGCCCACGTGGGCCAGACGGTGCGCAGCAGAACGTCGATGGCTTCGCCGCCGATCCACGTCTGTATGCCGAACCATCCGCAGGCGACCATGGCGCGCAGAACGGCAGCAACGTTCGCACCGAGGACTCCGAACGACGAGCGGGCAAGCACCGGGAACGGAATGCCGTAGCGCGCCCCGGGGTAAGAGTTGAGCAGCATGGGCACGAGCACGATGGCGTTGCCAATGAACACGGTAACGACAGCCTGCTTCCAATCCATGCCGCCCTGGATGAAGCTGGCCGCGAGCATGTACGTGAGAATATTGACGGACATCGATACCCACAACGCCGCGTAGTTGTAGGTGCCCCACGTGCGCTCGCGGACGGGAGCAAGATCGGGGTTGTAGAGTGAACTTGATTCAACCGCGCCATCAAGCGGCCCCAATCCTGCTTCCGTCTTACTCATATGCACATTCTCCCTTGTGCGTTACTTGGTGGCCGCGACCGGGGTTCGCTCCATCGCCGTGAGCGCTTCGTCCATGATGCTGGCCGCCGCGTCGACATCCGACCGTGCGATGTTGAGTGGAGGCGACATGCGGATGACATTGCCAAAGAGTCCGCCCTTGCCGATGAGCAGGCCGCGCTTGCGGCACTCCTCCATGAATGCGTTGGTTTCGTTGGGCGCGGGCTCCTTGCTGACGCGGTCGCGAACCAACTCCATCGCCTGCATCAATCCCATGCCGCGGACATCGCCGATGAGAGGATGCTTGCGCTGAAGTTCTTCAAGCGCGGCGCGGAAGTAGGCTCCGACATCAGCAGCGTTGTCCATCAGACGATCCTCCTCGATGAGATCGATGACAGCCTTGGCGGCGACGCAGGTCACGGGATTGCCGCCAAAGGTGGAGATCTGAAGCCCCTTAAAGCTGGCAGCAATCTCCGGGCGGGTGACGGTGAGCCCGATGGGCACGCCGTTGCCGAGGCCCTTGGCGGCGGTCATCATGTCGGGCACGACCTCCCACTGCTCGATGCCGAACCACTTCTTGCCGGTGCGTCCCCAGCCGGTCTGGACTTCGTCGGAGATGAAAAGTCCGCCGTAATCCTTGACGATACGGAAGACGATCTTGAAATACTCGGGCGGCGGAGTGATGAACCCGCCGACGCCTTGAATGGGCTCGGCGATGAATGCGGCGATTTGACCGGAGGTCGTCGTCTGGATGACGGCTTCGACGTCATTCGCACAGGCGACGTTGCAGCTTGGATAAGTCTTTCCCAGCGGACAACGATAGCAATAGGCGTTCATCGCATGCACGACGCCAAGCGTTCCGGGCAGCGAGCGGCGCCATGTGTTGTGGCCGGTCATTCCCTGGGCGAGTTGCGAGCGTCCACTATAGGCATGGCGCAGAGCAACGATCTCAAAGCGTCCGGTATGCACGCGTGCAAGCTGGATAGCGGTCTCATTGGCCTCCGTTCCGCTGCTGGTAAACATGCATTGCGTGAGTTCGCCCGGAGTGACTTGCGCGATCTTTTCCGCGAGGGCAACGATGGCTTCATTGGGGAACAAGGTGGAGGCGTGTTGAAGCCGGTCGACTTGCTTCTTGATTGGGCCGGTAACGCGGGGGTTGGCGTGTCCCACGGAAACGGTGACAATGCCGCCAAAGAAGTCGAGGTAGCGATTGCCTTCGGAGTCCCACAGGTACTGCATGGAAGCGTGATCGGCCACCAATGGATCGGCAAAGTAATTGGTGACGGAAGGAAAGAGATATTGCTTGTGCTTCTTAAGAATCTCGTCGCGTGTCATGCCTGCCTCCCGGCGGAACCGCCTTTTCCGCTCTGAAGAATTAGTGGCTCATAGCTGTCCGGACGCCGGTCACGGAAGAACTGCCAGGTGTTTCGAACCTCTTGAATAATTTCAAGGTCGAGATCGGCAACGACCAACTCGTCCTTGTCGCGACTGGCCTGTGCAAGAATCTTTCCGCGCGGACTGCAGAAATAACTCTTGCCATAGAACTCACCAATCGCCCAGGGCTGCTCAACCCCGACGCGATTGATGGCGCCGACAAAATATCCGTTGGCAACGGCGTGCGCGGGCTGCTCGAGTTCCCATAGATACTCAGAAAGACCAGCGACGGTGGCCGAAGGATTGAAAACGATTTCGGCGCCGTTGAGGCCGAGGATGCGCGCACCCTCGGGAAAGTGGCGGTCGTAGCAGATGTAAACGCCAACACGGGCAAAGCGCGTCTGAAAGACCGGGTAACCGCCATCGCCAGGGGTGAAGTAAAACTTCTCCCAGAAACCGGGCGCGACGTGCGGGATGTGGTGCTTACGGTACTTGCCAAGAAACGTGCCGTCGGAATCGATGACAGCCGCGGTGTTGTAGTAGAGGCCGGTCATCTCTTCTTCATAGACCGGAACGACGAGCACCATGCGATGTTTGGCGGCGACCTTCTGCATGAGCTTGATGGTGGGACCGTCGGGAACGCGCTCGGTCATCTCGTACCAGCGGACATTCTGCTCGGCGCAAAAGTACGGGCCGTAAAAGATTTCCTGAAGACACAGGACCTGCACACCTTTTTTCGCAGCCTGCTCGATCATCTTCAGGTGCTTATCGATCATCGCCTTCTTGATTTTGGAAAGAGCGTTTTCAGGGCCGAGAGGATTGTGCATCTGGATAAGGCCACAACGAACCATACGTGCCATAAGTTCACCTCGGGAAAAGAGGGGAGAAACTATAGCGCAAGAAGGGTGCAGGAGGGCAGAACAAATTCACGCAAGAAAATGAAAGAGGAATTCGGGCTGGGAGACGCGATTGGGTGGGTATTCCAACCCCGCATCGACAATGCACTTTGCTTGTGCCGGAGGCGTTGCTTTAGAACGATCTGCGCTGCCGCACAGCGAACTTGCGCCGATCACCCTGCGGAATAAGGATTGACTCCGTCCAGCGGCGGACGTTGGGCTTGCGCCACGCGAAGTCATGAAAACGGTCGTAGCAATTGCGGCAAACAAACGGGGAACGCAGCGCCGCAATATACGCGATATCAGCGATGGAGAACGCCGCCCGATGCACCTTCGTGCTCAGACAGGAAGGACAGATTAGATACGCCATAGTTCACCCGGTAGAAAGTTTTCAGCATTCTAGGGGTTATGACGCTGTTGTCAAGTCGGGAAATAACGATTTATGTTCTGCCCGAATCTGGTGCACAAAGAATTACGGCCACGGAGCGTAATACCGTGGCCGTGCGAATGCGATTCTTTGAAAACCGGCTCAGTGCGCCGGTTTTGAGGTCATCACTAAAGTCCACTTCATCGGATGTCCGGGCTCAATAGTAACGTTCTGTGCAGTAACGTCAAGATACAGAGGGATGGGGCCGCGGCTGCCTTTTCCCAAGTTGCTATTGCCGGTGGCGACGAACTGAGTTTGCAGAGGCCAGTTCGTATCCTGAATGGAAACATCGAGTGTCCCGCCAGTAGCGACGAAACGGTCCACGTGCTGACCGTTTTCCGTAAGGGTGGAAACACGGTTTGCGGTGCTGGGAACGATGACCCAGAAACGCTTGACTTGTACTGGCTTACTGGAGGTGACGGTCTCCGTGCGAATGAGACTATCTCCTTCAATTTTCCAGTCGACCACGGAGGTAAGGCCAACGTCCTGTAAGGCTCCCGCCTTCGTGCCAAGAACGGCCCAACGTTTCCATACGGCGCGCAGGGACATGGCGTCAGGCGCTGGATCGATCTCGTCGGCAGCATCGCCGGCAAAAACGACGCGTCCGTCCTCCAGTTGAAGAAAGGGGGTGACGGTCGGAGCCAGTTGTTCAACGGGCGGCGCAAAGCCGGGAAGGTCATAGGGCGCGGGGAGATAGTCGGACATCCCTGGGCGAGTACCGGCCACGATGGGGAGCGCGAAGCGGAATCCGCCATGACGCACGAGCCACACACCCGCGGGGCGCGGCCCCTTGCGGAAGAACTGGAAGCGCGTGACATCGGGAAGCTGCATCTTCGAGGGAAATTCCGCGACGCCGTCCTTCTTCATGAATTCTTCGAAGAGGCGATTAGCGTTGGATGCCTTGCCGAAGAACGTGGCTGTTTGCTGCCATTCGCGCGTGGGGTTGATGTAGCTGTAGTTGCCGCGTCCGAATCCGAAGACATTGAGGAGATGCGGCTTCGCTTTGAAATCGTTCTCGATCCAGTTCCAGGCCTGGTAGTAGGCAGCGGCCAACTCAGGCATGGGCGCGGGACGAAACTCCGGATGCTCGGCGAGGAAAGCCACAATCTCCAGCGTGTCCTCATAGCTGATGACGCCGAGACTGCGTCCCCAGGGATAACCGTAGCCGTCTGGAGACATGAGATTCCACCAGAGTTGCATCTGCGTCTTCAGGCTGGGTTCGAGCTTCTTCATGATGTCCGTGCGACCGACGTTAGCGGCGGCGGTGTAGACATTGCGGGCGTACTCGTTGGAATAGCGATCGTAGCGGCCCGCAGGAAGCCCGTCGTCGGAGAATAGATTGCCTTCCGTGAACTGTTCGGCGGCGCGATCAAGAACGTCATCGACAAACGTACGGTCCCTGATAATGCCAAGTTGGTAGTCGATGGTAACGATGAGTGCGGCGACGCCAAAATAATTCTCCGGAAGGTTGATGACATGGCGCGTCTTGCGGTCGTAGAAGCGGCTGGGATCGAGCAGCGAACGCCATTCGGCCTGCTCCTCCGGGGTGAGCGACTGCCAGACGGCGTTCTTGTTCAGGTCGGTGCCGAACTCACGGAGAGCAAGGGCGCCATAAAGTTGCGCGAAGGTCTTGCCACCGTTCTTCGCTTCGATCAGGCCGATCTGGCCAATGAGATGAGGCAGATTCTTGCCTTCGATGGTCTGCTGGCCCGACAGCGCAGAGTACGATGCAAGGGCGCGCATGAAGGAACCCCATGAGAATTCGCCGGTGGTGAGGGCACCGACGACGCGTTCCTGCGGCGGGTTCAGCGATTTCAAGTCGGCTACGTGCGCGTCGATCTGCTGGCCAAGAAACTGCGTGATGTGATGCGTGAATTGATTGGTAGAGACCTCACCGGGCGCGGACGTTGGCGAGACTTGCGTGGAAGAAGAAGCGACGCATGCGCAGACCACGAAGAAGGCAGCGGCCAGCAAAGCGAGACGGCGAATTGGAAAATTGAATTTGGCTAAACCTGATTTCATCCGTTACTCCTGCAACGCGGCGCGGAGAAGGAGGGTCTCCACATCGTTTGAACTGGGTACTTTTGCGATCGCCTTCGCATACGGGCCGTCAGGATAGTGCCTGGCAGCCTGCAACAACGCGGGCGTAAATTGTTCCGGGTTGAATTCGACAATCTGCTTGTAATCCCACTTCTTTTCGCCGGTTGCGTAAGGAAGCAGAAAATCGACGGCGCGGCGAATGGAGGCGCCGTCTTTCGCCTGGAAGTTCCAGAGATCAAGCCCTACGTGATCGCCGAGGACGGCGAGTGACATAAGACCGCGAAGGTTCATGGTGCTATAGCTGAACGCGCGAGTGCGTGCGAGTTCAAGCGGCTCGCGGCCATCAGGCTTGACCTGGGACGCGATGCGCTTCTGCCGAGATTCCTCCAGCACCTTCTTCGCAAGGCCGTTGTCGCCGGTGAAGAGAGCGAAGTCCGCGAGTTGTACGTCGTAGTAAGTGCCGTGATTATTTTTTGCGTTCGATTCCCTGCGGCCGTTGTCGCTTGTCCGGAGCCACTCGGCATAGTGCGCGAACCAATCGACCATGCCATCCTGATCGGCCCTGGTCCACGCTTTCGATCCCTGGAGCAAACCGACTCCGTCAACCACATTGGTGAGGCCAACGCTCTCGATGATGCCGATGGATCGCCCGGTGTTGATGCCGGGAATTCCCTGCCCGAAGTTAAGATTCGGATTCATGCGCGTTGCCGGATCGAGGAACCAGGTGCGCAGCAGCAACGTGGCGCGTTGCGCGTAAGCTTCATCGCCGGTGAAGTAGTAGCCGAGTGCGAGCACCCGCACGGTGGACGCCATGTGCCCCATCTCGTCGTGATCCGTGATCTTGCGAATCTCAGGATTGCGCTCGCCGTCGTGACGAATATAAGGAAGACCGTTGGGTGTATTTGGGTTCGGCCAGAAGTATGGCGCCTGGCTCATGTAATCGTGCTTGTCACCACTGGGCGGAGTCTGCTGCTTCTGCATCACCGAGAACGGCCCGGCTTTCATGGCGTGATCGGCGGCACGTTTCGCCGCAGAGGCGATGGGATCCTTGCCACCATCCGCACGAGCTTTCTTTTGTGCCTTGACCAGCGTAGAAGCATCGAGCAGGAAGACGCGCGGAGCGGAAGAAGATTCAGCCAACGCAAAAGTTGCGACGACCGACAGGACAACAAGCACGGCAATGAGACGATCCAGTTTCATGGGTTCCTATCAGTTGTGCATGGTGCTATCGAACTTGCAATTAACGGGCAGATTCGCGCGCTCGTAGGGATACTTGGCGGCAAGTGCTTCTTCGAGATCGAGACCGCTGGCGTGACCGTAGATGAGTGCCGCATCGCGCGACGCGCCTCGCAGCAGTTGATACTGAGGAACGTTCAAGCTCTTCGCCTTGATGTCCCACAATGCGGTATCGACGGCGAGTTCACGGCCGTTGAGCATGGCGTCGCTCAATCCGTAGATGCCGTCTTCGGTGACAACCTTCAGCGTCACAAAATTTCTTCCAGGACTGCACACAATTACTTTTGCGTCGACGATCTTCATGTAGTCTGTTTCTTCACCTGCTTGACTTCAATTCATTTCTGTCGAGGTAACTCATGGGACTTACAACGCTCGATCTTTCCAACAAGACAGCCGTCGTGATCGGCGGCACTTCCGGCATCGGGCTCACACTCGCCAGGGGACTCGCCGAGGCCGGCGCGAATGTCGTTCCGACCGGGCGACGCATGGAACTCGTCCAGGCAGCGTGCGAACAGATCCGCAAAATCGGCACAGAAAGCCTTGCCATGGCGTGCGACGTGGCCAGCACGGCCAGTCTTGAAGCGCTGCTGCACGCGACGTGCGATAAATTTGGCAGCGCGGAAATCGTCGTCAACTGTGCTGGGCGAACGAAACGCACGCCAACGCTTGAAGTGCCCGAACGCGAGTGGGACGAAATCATTGAAACCAATCTCAATGGGACGCTGCGCGCGTGCCAGGTATTCGGGCGCCACATGATCGAACGCCGCTATGGCCGCATAATCAATATTGCTTCCCTTTCGTCATTCGTCGCGCTCTACGAGGTGGCCGCTTATGCCGCCAGCAAGGCCGCCGTCGCATCACTCACCAAGTCACTGGCCATCGAGTGGGCCCGCTACGGCATCTGCGTGAACGCGATCGCGCCAGGCGTTTTCCGTACCGACCTGAATTCAGCACTGCTCGACGGCACACCGCGTGGCCACGAATTCCTGCTGCGCACTCCGATGGGCCGCTTTGGCAAACTCGACGAACTGATCGGCGCCGCCGTGTTCCTCGCTTCAGACGCCGCCAGCTTCGTCACCGGACATCTGCTTGTAGTGGACGGCGGCTTCCTGGCAAGCGGCGTTAATCAATAATCATCGATCTTCAGCGCGTGGCGGCCTGAGTTGCGATTGCCCGCGCGCTTCCAATCCCAACAACGTGTCCAATAAATAGTACTGGCCGTAGATGAGCATGCCGTCATGCGGACGCGTGCTGCACCCGTGACGCAAAATGCCAGCAGGAGTGTGATCGTCCTTTCCGACCGGCGTCAGATAATGATCAATCAACGATTGCGTGATGCGCTCGGACTGCGCGAGATATTCCTGCGACTGCGCCTTGTCGGGCGTCAGGCCCGAAAGTTTCAGCAAGCCGTCGGCGATGATTGCAGCGGCGGAGGTATCGCGATTGCGATAAAGCACGCCTTCGTCGTTGAAGTCATACCACGGCACGCCGTCCTCTGGGAGATTCTTCAAGATGTATGCGGCGACCTTTTGCGCGGTGGCGAGCATGACGGGATTATGCGTCTCGGCGTAGGCGGTTGAGAATCCGTAGAGCGCCCAGGCTTCTCCGCGCGACCATGTGGTGTCTCCCGCGAATCCCTGGTGCGTGTGCTTGAAGACCCACTGCCCGGGCGCCACGTCATTTGCATATTTGAGATGCGTGACGTGGTTGGAGCCACCCTTTAAGTCAAATTCCTGGCGACTGTCACCGGGATTGTAGTGCACGGACTGGAAGACGCCGCCATCGGAACGCACAAACCACTCGGCGGTGCGCAGGGCATGTTCAAGTGCGATGTCGCGAAACTTGGGATTGCCGCTGTCGCGACTGGCCCACCAGAGAAGTTGGAGGTTCATCATCGTGTCGATGATGGAATCATCGCCGCCTTTGTTCCAAGCGGGGATGAGATGCGTGGCGGGATTGAACATGTCTTCCAGATGTTCGGCGCCGCGCATGGCGCTGGCACGGTACTTTCCATCATGCGTCGCCTCGTAGGCGGGTACGGAGGAATAGAAATAAAGGAAGCCGGTGTCGTGGTTCTGCTCGGATTCCTGACCAAGGAGTCGCGACGTCCACAGCTCGGCCCACTTCTTATATTTCTCCTCGTGCGTTGCGGCATACATCTTCCAGAGTTCGCCGGTCCAGAAGTTGCCCGTCCAGAAGAAACCCTTCTGCTTTTCCCACTCCCCGGTTTGATTGTTGCCATCGGTGAAGAAGCCTTCGCCAGAATGCGTGGTGATCTTCGGATTGGCTTCAACGACCGGCTGCCACTTTTCCGCCGTGCGATTGATCTCCTGAGTGAGGAAATAAATCGCCTGCTTGTAAGTTTTTGCCGACGAAGGGACGAGGGTGTCAGGCGGTGCAGGTTGCGTAGCCGCTTCGGTGGAGAGCACTTTGACGACGGGTGTTGCGGCCATCAGGCGCGCGCTCTGCTGCACGTATTTGAAAAAGGCATCGCGCGTGGTAATGCCATCACCAGGAACGACGGCGGTGGAGCGCATGTCCTTGGCGCGGCCATAGTCGATGAGGTTATTGCTGCCCTCCTGATCCCATGCGGCGGCGGCATACCACTCGGCTTCGCCGTTCTTGAGATGGAACGCGATGAGGTTGCTGCCGGAATCCTCGGCGGGCGTGGCGTCGATGCCGGGCTGCATCACTACTTCCAACCCCAGATTGGTGCCGGTGATGTAAGGAGAGCTGTTCGAGCCGGGGCCAAGCACCTGTTCACCCCAACTCGCGAGCCATGTTGGATTGTTGCCGGGATCGGAGAGCACGGCGGGAACTTTCTTCGGGATACCGGTGACAAATGTGAGATTGCCAGCGCCCTCGGCCTTTACTTGATGAAAGAATCCGCGATCGCCAGCCCACTGCGTGATGCGTGAACGCAGAGTGACGGTCTTGCCGCCAACCTTCCAACCGTCATACGTCAGCTCGACGATGGTGCGGACAGGACCGGTCGAAATGATGCGCCAGTGGCGCGAGGCAACGTCGGACACGCGAACGGTTTTCCCGTCAACGAAGGCCCCGACACCGCCGATGCCGAGCGTGGAGCCAACATAGAAAATGTCACGCCCGAACGGAGACTCCGCATGATAGTTGTAATCCGGCGTGGCAAACATCTTGAGCAGCAGCGCATACCGGCGCTTGGCGTAGAAGTCGATGGCGTTGCGCTGATCGAAGTAGATGCGATAGGCGGCACGATCGGACTCCCAACCAAGGCCCTCAATCTTCGTGGAAAAAACGGCATCGGTGCGCTGCGGGTAATCGCTGCGCAGGCGAAAGATGCGGTCGGGAGATCCGTAGGTGACGGTAACAATGCGCGTCTGATGCGGCTTCAGCGCAATTTCGAACGCGAGTTCGTCGGCCTTGTTGTCGCCGTTCAGGTCGTCGACCTGCGCGGGAAGCTCTTCGGCCTGGAGCGTGTCGGCGTCTTCCTGAACTGTCGCCGCATCGGTGGCAGTGACGATCAACGAGCCGGGGTTCATACCAGGAGCAACCTTGCTCAACTCGTCGATGGGGATGATGACTTTTGCGGCAGGCTGATCGATACCAGCGGGGTTGGTGATAGCAATCTTAATACCCTTCAGGTGAGACTTGGCCAGTGCTGTCCCGACAACAGCAAATATAGCTACTAGCAATATAGAAAACCTGCGCATCTTTATCTATCCCCCAACCCACCCGGGCAACCGAGAAAGAAAAAGGGCACCACATAGACAGAGGAGAGCCTTCAGTTGTGGCGCCCGGAAATGACTAAACGTAATCGTTGCGGCAAGGCGTGAAGATGTCTATGACGAGCGACTCTTCGAGGGCGGATGCCTGATGCTCCACCCCACCCTTGACGACGAAACTGTCGCCGCCGCGAACCTCGAACGTCGTGTCGCCACAGGTCACCTTCAGATGTCCCGATACGACGTAGACGACCTGCTCGTGAGGATGACTGTGGCGCGCACCAACCCAGCCCTTTTCCATCCGATGCTCGACAAGAAAGAGCTTCTCGTTGAACGCTCCGACGCGGCGCGTCAGGCCCGGTTCGGGGGTTGACGGCTTCACTTTGCTGCCGATGACAACAGAAAAATCAGGAGTGGTCTGCTTGCTCGTTTCCATTTTTATCTAACTCGCTAACCTGCAGCCACCGCGGATTTCGCGGGCTGCCTTGCTTCACGCACAATCTGAACATATTGGCGCGCCGCTTCGGTGATGCTTCGTATGTCTCCAGACCTGAGCGCAGCAACAGAGACCAGTTCGCCGCCGATACCGAGCGCAGCCGCTCCGGCCCTGATGAAATCAGCCGCGGTCTGCAAATTTACGCCACCGGTTGGAATCATGGGAATATTCGGCAACGGCGCTTTCAGAGCCTTGATGTACTTGGCTCCGCCAACCGTGCCGCATGGAAATACCTTCACGAAATCGGAACCCGCCTTCCACGCGGTAATAACTTCCGTGGGCGTAAGCGCACCGGCCATCATCAACTTTCCGGCTCGATTTGCGAACTTGACCGTTTCCAGATCGAAGCCGGGACTGACGAAGAACTCAGCGCCGGCGTCGAGACAACGTTGTGCTGTCTCCGCGTCGAGCACGGTTCCCGCACCGATGAGAACTTCCGATCCCATGGATTTTGTTAACTGCGCGATTACATCCACGGCGCCGGGGACCGTCATGGTGACTTCCACGACTGGAACTCCACCGGCACATACCGCTTCCGCCGCCAGCATCGCTTCCCTTGGCGACGAGGCCCGCACAACCGGGACAATCCCGACTTCCACTACTCGCTTCGAAACTTCCTGTTTTGTCATTGTCCTTCGTCCGTTACCCTAACGTGCAATACGCGCACCAGCACCGCGCATAACCTGAGTTACTTCCTTCAAAGTCGCCATGGTAGTGTCGCCCGGCGTCGTCATGGCCAGCGCTCCGTGCGCCGCGCCGCAATCCACCGCCCACTGCGCACCCTGCCCGGTGAGGAAGCCGTAGATAAGCCCCGATGCAAAGGAGTCGCCGCCGCCAACCCGATCGAAGATCTCCAGGTTCTCGCGGTGCTTTGCTTCGTGGAACTGGCCGCCGTCATAACAGATGGCGCCCCAGTCGTTGATCGAAGCAGTCTTCGCCTTGCGGAGCGTGGTGGCCACTACCTTGAATGGGAATTGCTTCACCACGGTTTCTATCATCTTCTTGAACGCTTCGACCTGGAGGTTCGAGATGTTCTCGTCCATGCCCTGAACTTCAAACCCGAGCGCGGCGGAAAAATCTTCCTCGTTGCCGATCATGACGTCAACCAGCGGCGCGAGCTGGCGATTCACTTCCTGCGCGCGCTTCTTGCCGCCGATCGCTTTCCACAAAGACTCACGGTAATTGAGGTCATAAGAGATGACAGTGCCGTGACGCTTGGCCGCCTGCATGGCTTCCATGGCCACCGCCGGCGTGGTTTCAGAGAGCGCGCAGAAGATGCCGCCGGTGTGGAACCAGCGAGCGCCAAGCTTGCCGAAAACCTCATCCCAGTCGATGTCGCCGGACTTGAGTTGCGAAACCGCAGTGTGGCCGCGATCAGAGCAGCCCAGTGCGGGACGCACACCGAATCCGCGTTCAGTGAAGTTGAGCCCGTTGCGGACCGTGCGGCCAACGCCGTCGTAGTCCACCCAACGCACGAGCGACTGATCGACGCCGCCCTGGTAGATAAGGTCCTGCAACAGACGTCCCACGGGATTATCGGCAATCGCCGTGACGATCGCCGTGTCGAGTCCGAAGCAACGCTTCAACCCGCGGGCGACGTTATACTCACCGCCGCCTTCGGATACCTCAAAACTTCGCGTCGTCCAGATTCGGCGGTCGCCGGGATCGAGGCGAAGCATCACTTCCCCGAGGCTGACCAGGTCCCACTTGCATTGATCTTTCGATTTCATCGTCAAAGACATTCGTTCACCCTACCGAGCCAACCAGCCGCCATCCACAACAAGGACGTGACCGTTGACGTAATCACTGGCTGGAGACGCAAGAAAAACCGCCGTACCAGCAAGATCCTGCGGCGTGCCCCAACGGCCCGCCGGAATTCTGTCGAGAATCTGTCTGCTGCGCTGTTCGTCCGCCCGGAGCGCGGCCGTGTTGTCGGTCGCCATATATCCAGGCGCTATAGCATTCACATTGATACCATCGGCAGCCCATTCATTAGCAAGAGCCTTGGTCAGTTGCGCGACTCCGCCCTTGGCGGCCGCGTAGGACGGCACGAAGACTCCGCCCTGAAAGGCAAGCAACGACGCGATGTTGATGATTTTTCCGCGGCCCTGCTTGAGCATGTGGCCGCCTGCAAGCTGGCAAAAACGGAAGACGCTGCTGAGGTTGACTTCGAGCACGTCGTACCAGTCCTTGGCCGAGAACTCGACGGCGGGAGCGCGGCGGATGATGCCCGCATTATTCACAAGAATGTCGATGGAACCCAGTTCGCGCACAGTCTGCTCAACCATCGCCTCGCAGACTTTAGCATCCGACACATCTCCAATAACCGAAATCACTTTTGCACCGGCCTTCCGGACTTCGGCCATCACCCCTTCGGCTGGAGTCGAAAGACCATGGATCGCGACATTCGCACCTGCCTGAGCAAGGCCGATGGCTATGCCTGCCCCAAGTCCTTGTTGCGACCCGGTGACAAGGGCGTTTTTTCCGTTGAGTTTCAGAGCATCGAGAGTCATGAATTCGCCTCACTATCGATATTGGCGGGCGTCAACCGAGGAGCCAGAAGTTGAATAAACAGCAACGCGATGAGATATGCGGACCCTGCAATGACAAAGACGGGAACATAGTTGTCGTGAGTCAACTGGAGAAGGAATCCGGTGAAGGTGGCAATGCACATTCCGCCGATCGCGCCACCGAAGCCGCCGATGCCTACAACCGAGGCGACCGCGCGGCGGGGGAACATGTCCGAGGCCAGTGTAAACAGGTTCGCCGACCAGCCCTGGTGGGCGGCCGTGGCGAGACTGATGAGCGCAACTGCACCCCAGAGGCTCTTCATGTTAGCGGCAAAGACGATGGGGACGACGGCAATTGCACAGACCAGCATCGCAGTCTTGCGTGCCCGGTTAATGCTCCAGCCCATCTTGAGAAAGCGCGCGGGAAGCCATCCGCCGAAAATGCTGCCGACGGAAGCCGCGTTGTAAATCACCACGAGAGGAAGGCCGAGGCTGGTGAGACTGAGGCCGTGTTCGGTGTAAAGGAACTTGGGCAGCCAGAAGAGAAAAAACCACCAGATTGGATCTGTAAGAAACTTGCCGATGAGAAAGGCCCACATCTGCTTGTGCGGCACGAGTTGCAACCAGGGTAGCTTCGCCGCTGATTCCGGTGGATCGCTCTGAATATAACGAAGTTCCGCGGGTGAGAGTTTTGGATGATCTTGCGGCGGACGATAAATGGTCAACCAGGCAATGACCCAGATCAAGCTGAAGATTCCCGTGAACAGGAACCCCCATTGCCATCCGAGTTTCACTGCGATCCACGGAATCACAAGCGGGGCAATGGTGGCGCCGACATTTGTGCCGGAGTTAAAAATCCCAGTGGCAAAAGCGCGCTCTTTTTTGGGGAACCACTCCGCCACGGTCTTAATCCCGGCAGGGAAATTTCCGGCTTCGCCAATGCCCAGGGCGAAGCGCGCGACGCCAAACCCAAGCGCAGTACGAACCAGCGCATGGCCCATCGCAGCGAGGCTCCAGATGCCAATCGCGACGGCATAACCGATGCGCGTACCGATGCGATCGATGAGCCGCCCCATAAGAAGCAGGCCGATGGCATACGCCGCCTGGAACGCAGTGACGATGTAACCGTACTGGATCTCGTTCCATCCGATAACGTGTTGCAATTCGGGGGCGAGCAGTCCGAGCACTTGTCGATCGATGTAGTTGATCGTGGTAGCAGCGAACAGGAGAGCACATATTGTCCACCGATATCTTCCACCGACACCGGGCACTTCCGCTGCATCCACCTGCGCTATGGAAGCCGCTTCACTATGGTCCGCCATATGACCCCCTGGGCCTTTCTTCAGAATCCTGTTTATTTACGGCTTGCTTCGAGCCCCGAACCGCCCTGACCAAATCCAGGTTGTACGTTGACTACACCAAACTGCCTGTCGTCCTTTTCGCGATGGGCGGCCATCGCCCAGAGGAATCCGATGGTGTGGCCCGGAATCGAAACGTTTGGATGATAACCGCTCGGCATCAGCACCGCATCGCCGTCGCGCACTGGCACGACCAGTTCGGGATACTCAGTGTTGTTGTAGACAAGTTGCAACGCGAAGGCCGGTTCGGGCATTTCAATGTAGACGTACATCTCTTCGAGCATCTTGGTGTGCTCGTGAGGAGGCCAGCTAGTCCAGTTGCCGGGCTCAGAGATGGTAAAGCCCGCGACGAGACGGCCGGCATCAACGTTTTTGCCCAGCAGGATGTTGAGGTGACGCGCCTGTCCGGGAGCGCCCGCGCTGAACTTCAGCGTCGGATTCTTGCAGACTTCCGCGTAGGAAACGAATTGCAGTGGATAGTGATTCTCGACATCCGACGAGAATTCGGCGAAATCGCACGCGGAGTCCGTTCGGACTTCGATGTGGTTGTCGCGCGGAATGTAAATCGAGTCGTACTGGGTGAACTGGAAAGTCTCCGCACCGACCTTCATGGTCGCCTTGCCGGAGAGACAAATCAGACCGGTCTCCTGGTTGCCGTTATCGAACGAGACCGAAGGCTTCGAAGCGTTCAGGATGACGCGCCCATATGACAGATGCTTGTTGGTGCTGTTCTGGGGAGTGACTGCTATGTGCCGTCCGACCTGGCTGTTTGTCTTGCGAAAAACCATTCGGTCGATGGGGACCTGTACTTGCGTGCTCATGATGGCTCCTCTTGCTGACTGGAACTTACGTGCGGCCGGCTCGCGAGAGTCGGCCGCACAACTTTAACGCTTATGCCTGCGGTTTTAGAAGGTCAAGCGCAGTCCAAGCTGAATCTGCCGCATGGACTTGGCCGACGTAATCTTCCCGAATGTCGACGTTCCCACCGTGCTTCCGGGATTGTTCAAGTCGACAAAGTTGAAGGCGTTGGTCGCCTCTCCGCGGAACTCCAGCCTCATTCTTTCACCAAGCTGGAATATTCGCGAAAGGGCAAGATCGACGTCCTTGTAGTCCGGTCCGGTGAGCAGGTTGCGCGCCGAATTTCCATCGGTTGCTACTCCCGTAACTGCCGGGTTCCGGGCGAACGCCGCGGTGTTGAACCACTCCGCAGCTGAAGGATTGCCCAGATTTGGGTCGCCCACAAGTTGCGCGCGATCCGTACTGTTGCCGTCCAGGTTTGCGTCCAGTCCGTTCAAAACGCTGAATGGACTGCCGCTATGCAGCTTGACGATTGGTGCAATTGACCAGCCGTTCACTATGTTTTTGAGCAGCCTGTTGCCGCCATTGTAGTAGTCAGGCCGGTACACAAAGGAGGCAACGAATATATGACGCTGATCGGTATCGGCACGTCCGTGGTCTCCTGCCAGATTGGCCATGTTCTGGGCGCCGCCCTGGGTCGTGTTGTTCTGTAGTTGAACACTATCCAGAGTTTTGCTGAAGGTATAGAAGACATGGAACGTCAGGTGGTGCGACATGCGCTGCGAGGCTGTCAACTGCAGGCCGTTGTAATTAGCCGTCTGGTTAGATTGCATCATCAGGATCGATCCGAAGGATTGATCGGGACGGCGCGCCTGGATGCTGGAACCCGAGGAAGTCGCCGTTGGCGTCAGTACCGGGTAGTTGACATCCTGAGCGAACGGCAGGTCGTGGCTGAAATTGCCTACATAAGCTGCGCTCACCGCCAGCGAGTTGGTGACCTGACGCTGAATGGAGAAGTTCAACTGATAGGAGTACGGCCACTGGAAGTTCTTGTCGATAACAAAGATGGAACCGCCCGGGAGAAACGACCCGTTATACGGGAATGGATTGCCACCCACCAGTCCGCGATAGGGATTGGAAAGCGTGGCCCCGGTCGTGCTGCCGGAGTTGGTGAACTTCAGGCGCACGGAGAAGGGTTCAAAGTTGGTCATCGTGTTCCACTGGTTGCCGGAAACGCTCCCAAAGAACACACCAACCGCACCACGGATGGAGGTCTTGCCGTCGCCGAATGGATCCCAGGCAAAACCGATACGCGGAGAAACATGGTGCCAGCGAATCGGCACGACACCGCGCGTAACGCCAGCGTCGCCCGCAAACAGGAGTCCCACTGGAGCCGTCGGATTGACCGTCGACTGAACCCCTGGAACCCAGGTGACTTCGCGGTTGTGAGGATCGGTGGGAGGGGTCTGGATGTCCCAACGCAACCCCAGGTTGAGGGTAAAGCGCGGATGAATGCGGAAGTCATCTTGCACGAAGAACCCGTAATACCAGCTATTAGTCAAAGCGTTGATCGGAGCGTCCTGTGAAAGCGAGTTCGGAATGCCGATCTCAAAGTCGGCCAGGGCGTTCTTGGTCATCGAGCCGTTGAAGCTGAAGACGCCGTAGTTGTTGAGCAGCACTTGCTGAATGTCTTTATCAAGCGACATCTCCGCACCGAATTTCAACGCGTGACGTCCCTTGGACATGCTGAAAACATCGCGGACGGAATAGAAATTGGTCCCGGTCTTGGGACCGCCGATCGCATTGGTGAGATGGAAGTATCCGGTGACGTTAATGTCCGGCAACGAAGGCGTTCCCTGCGGCGTGAAGGTTGACCCAAGGTCGGCCAGGGAGGTGTCCGGCACGTTGAGGCGACCGCCAAAGTTGCGCGTGTAGTTCAACCAGACCTGGTTGATCTTTGTCGAAGAGATCGTCCAGGTATCACTGAGGTTCGCCTCGTGCTGCCGCCAATTGAAGTTATAAATCGACCACGGAAGGTTTCCACTGCCGGCGCGGACATTGTTGATACCGCTAGTCTCGAAGTAAGTGGCCGTGATGCGATGGGCATTATTGAGCTGATGGTCAACCTTGAAGAGGACTTCGTTGGTGTTGTACGGATTGGGGATGGTACCCTGCCAGCCGTTGCCAGTCACGTTCGACTGCGGGATGTACTGGCCGATGATCTTCATCGCCGCCGGATCGAGACGGTTGGGGCAGATGACTCCCACGACACCGTTGCACTGGAAAGGCTTCTTGGTGAGAGGGTCGTTCGGGATCACCTTTGACTGCGTAAAGTCTCCCGTCCGCTCAAGGGCCGTCGGCACAACCGCCGAGCTCATGAACGTGCTCGTGTTTTGACGCAGGCCCGCATACGAGAAGAAGAAAAAGGTCTTGTCCTTCACAATAGGGCCACCAATGGTGCCGCCGAACTGATTGCGGTGCAGCGGAGGCGTTGGAAGAACCGAGCGCCAGTCGTTGGCGTTGAACATATTGTTCCGCAGGAACTCGAAGAGCGAGCCGTGAAACTTGTTCGTGCCCGACTTGGTCAGAACGTTGATAACACCACCCGCATAACGGCCGAACTCCGCGCTGTAGTTGTTGGTCTGTACGCGGAATTCCTGCACCGCATCCGGATTCGGCAGAATGTTGCCGGTATTGCGAATACCGGTCATGTTGATGCCGCCATCCAAGTAGTAGTTCACCGATCCGGCGCCCGCATCCACGCCACCGTTGATCATCGTGCGTTGTTCAGGGTATCCCAGCACAATGCTGTTCTGATTGCTCTGCACACCCGGCGTGAGATCCAGCAGCGTGTACAGATTGCGATCCACGATCGGCAGCTGCATAATCTCGTGGTTCTCGATCAGTTGCCCCACCGTCGAGTTCGACGTATCGACCTGCGGTAGCGCGGCATCAACGTTGACTGTTTCGTTGGCGCTGCCGACCTTCAGAGGGGCATCAATGCGAGCCGTCTGGCCGATGGCAAGCACGATTCCGGAGCGAACAAATTTGTTGAACCCCGGCGCCGTGACTTCCACCACATAGTTACCGACGGGAAGGAATTCGATCCGGTACTGGCCTTGAGCATCGGTCTGTGCCGTTCGCGCGAAGTTCGTCCCTGTATTCCTCGCCGTGACCTGGGCGTTCGGAATAATCGCCCCAGTGTTATCCGTTACGGTACCGACGATGGTCGTCGTGGTGATTTGAGCTGCCGCCATGGAAATCAAAAGCAGAAGCAAACCGCCGTACAGTACCAACTTAGACAGCTTTCTAGTGAATCCCTTCCCCATACAAGCCTCCCGCACCCTGTGTCGAGTGCTTTCCATTCGTTTCGCTATGTGAGACATAGTCTTACAATCGAATTCGTGCAGAAAAAACCCGGCTTGCGCCGAGCTTTTCTTGCCGAAACTTAATTACCCGCTACCGCCCTCTGGGGAATCTCGCGGATTGAGGCAGGTTGATGTCCCCACTCAAGGGACAACGTCTGCGCAGCCTCTTTCACCGCTTCCGCCAGCATCGGAACCTTCTCCATCGTGATTCGGAACGATGGCGCCGAAACACTGATCGCGGCCGCGGGATGATTTTCATGATCAAGCACGACGACAGCCACACACCGCACGCCATCTTCATGCTCCTCGTCGTCCACGGCATAACCCTTCTCCCGAACCGAGCGCAGTTCTGCTTTAAACTCCGCGGGAGTGGTAATGGTGCGAGTCGTGAATCGCGGCAGTCCATGGCGCCGGATGATGTCGTCCACTTCCTGCTCCGGCAAACATGCGAGTATCGCCTTGCCCACCGCAGTGCAGTGCACCGGATTTCGTCGCCCAATACTCGACGACAAACGCACACTGCGCGTCGGTTCCATCTTGTCCAGGTAGAGCACTTCTCCCTGGTCGAGCACGCAAAGGTGCACGGTTTCATCGGTGTGATACATCAGGTGCTCAAGATGCCTGCGTGCACGATCGCGCACGTTGAAGCGCGCCACTGCAGCGCTTCCCAGTTCAAATAACTTGAGCCCCAGGCGATAGCGCCCCGTCTTCGGATCGCGATCAATGATGCGGTGCCGCTCCAGCACCATTACGAGGCGGTGCACCGTGCTTTTGTGGAAATGAACGAGTTCGGATAGTTCAGCCAGGCTGGCGTCTTCGCGCACATTGGCCAGCGCGTTCACGATAGCCACGGCTCTGTCCAGAACCTGAACTCGGTAGAGTGTCGAATTTGTCCCTTCAGGTGGCACGACGATGCATTCTATGCAATCGATAGCCAAAGTCAAGCAAGAATGAGATGAAAATTGCGAATTTTAAAATTTAATTTCACGATGTGACATACAGCGACTTATTTGCTTGTTCCGCAAGTCTTCTGTCTTAGCAGTCGGGATAAGTGCATAGAAAAAGGGGCCGAACTAGCGGCCCCTCGTAATGCGATAAACAGCAAAACTAGTCTTCGACGGCGGCGTGTCCCTCTTCCAGATTCGTCTCTTCCGCCTTACGGGAAACAGGCAGGATTTCACGAACGATCACGTAAAGGATTGGAATGATGAACAGGTTGAGGAAGGTGGAGACGATCATGCCACCGAAAACCGTGGTACCCACCGAGTGGCGTCCCGCGGAGCCGGCGCCAGTGGCAAACACGAGCGGCAGAACTCCGAGAATGAACGCGACGGAGGTCATCAGGATGGGGCGCAAGCGGAGCCGTGCAGCTTCGATGGCGGCCTCGAACAGCTTCATCCCTTTCGCCTGGAGTTGCTCGGCGAATTCGACGATCAGAATCGCGTTCTTGCTGGCCAGACCAATGAGCATGACGAGTCCGATCTGGCAGTAGACGTCGTCCTGCAAACCGCGCGCCGCCTGCGCTCCGAGGGCGCCAAGGATCGCCATGGGCACAGCCAGCAGAATGATGAACGGAAGCACGAAGCTCTCATATTGCGCCGAGAGCGTCAGGTAGACGACCAGCAATCCGAGAGCGAAGAGGAAGATGGTCTGGCTGCCGGACTGAATTTCCTCCAGCGCCAAGCCCGTCCACTCATAAGAGTAGCCCTGTGGCAGATTTTGTTTGGCCACGGCCTCCATAGCCCTGATCGCCTGTCCGGAACTGTAGCCGGCGGCCGGGCTGCCGTCGATTTCAGCCGAACGGAACAGGTTGTAGTGGCTGATGATACTGGCGTTCGTCGTCTCCTTGAGCGTCACCAGGTTATCGAGCGGCACCATGTCTCCGCTAGCCGAGCGAACATAGAACTCCTTGAGATCGCGCGGCTGCGAACGGAATTGCTTATCGGCCTGCACGTAGACACGATAGGAACGGTTATTGAAGTCGAAGTCGTTCACATACTCCGAGCCCATGTAGATCTGCAGCGCAGAAGTGATCTCGCTGAATGCGACGCCGAGGCTCTTTGCCTTTTCGCGGTCAATCTCCACAAGAAACTGCGGGTTGCGCGCACTGAAGCTGCTGAAGAGGCTTCCCTTCTGGAGTTCCGGTCGCGCGTTCGCTTTCTGGATAAGCGTGTGCATCACGTTTTCCAGATCCTCAAGACTGCCTGAGCCGGTCTGTTGCAACTCGAACTGGAATCCGCCGTACTCACCGAGGCCCTGGATGGGCGGCGGCAGAATCGGAATGACGAGTGCATCTGGAATCCCCATCAGCGGACCGCGAACCGAATTGATAATCGCCTGAGCGGAATGCTGCGGGCCCTTGCGTTCGGACATGTTCCGAAGATTGATGAATACCATTGCGCGATTCGGGGCAGCGCCGCTGAAGCTGAATCCCGGAACCGCAAACACACCCGTGATGTCAGGATTTTGACCAAGAATCTTCGCGGCTCGGTCGGCGATCTTCGACGTGTAAGAAAGAGAAGAACCCTCTGGCGCCTGGATCATCACCATAAAGTAGCCCTGGTCTTCATCAGGCACAAAGCTGGTGGGCACCGTCTTGTAGACCCAGTAGGTCGTACCAAGTGCAGCGAAGAAGAGAATCACCACGACAATGCGCATGCGCTCCAACACTTTGAGCGACGACGTGTAGAGCGACGTACCTTTTTCCAGCAGCGCGTTGAACCCGCGGAAGAGGAAGAAGTGCGGCAGCTCCATGTGCTTCAACAGGAGCGCCGAAAGAGCCGGCGTCAGGGTCAACGCATTGAAGGCGGAAAGGGCGATGGAGAACGCGATGGTCAGCGCGAACTGTTGATAGAGCCGTCCCGTGGTGCCGGGAAAGAGCGAAACCGGAACGAAGACCGCGATCAGCACGATGGAGGTCGCGATGACGGCGCTGGTCACTTCCGACATGGCTACTTCCGTAGCGATGCGCGCGTCCTTGATCCCTTCCTGTATGTGGCGCTCGACGTTTTCGATCACCACGATGGCGTCGTCGACCACGAGCCCCGTGGCAAGCGTGATGCCAAACAGGGTCAGCGTGTTGATGGAGAAACCAAATAGTTTGATAAATGCGAATGTACCGACCAGGGATACCGGGATCGTGATGGCCGGAATAATGGTGCTTCGCCACGTCTGGAGGAAGACAAAGATCACGAGAATGACGATGAGAATCGCTTCCGCCAAGGTCTTGAGCACTTCGCGGATCGACTCGCCGACCGCCGTGGTGGTATCAAAGGCAACCGCGTACTTCAGTCCCGGCGGAAAGTCTGCCTGCAACTTCGCCAGCTCCTCACGCACGCCCTTGTCGACATCGAGCGCGTTGGCATTCGACAACTGCATCACACCGAGGCCGATGGCCTCGTGGCCGTTGAAGGTGAGGTTGGTGCCGTAGCTTTCGGCTCCGAGTTCAGCGCGACCCACGTCACGCAGGCGGATGAGCGATCCATCCGGGGCACGCTTCAGAATAATGTCGTCGAACTGCTTCGGATCGTTGAGCCGTCCCTCGGCGCGCACGCTGATCTGGAAGGACTGGCCAGGCACTGACGGCGGTTCGCCAACTTGTCCGGCGGCGACCTGCACGTTTTGCTCGCGCAACGCGTTCACTACGTCTTGCGCTGTAAGGTTGCGCTTCGCCAGCAGCATCGGGTCGAGCCAAAGCCGCATGGCATATTTACGTTCACCGAAAATGACAACATTGCCAACGCCGGGAACACGCTGCAACGCGTTTTTTACATAGATGTCGAGATAGTTGCTGATAAACAGGCTGTCGTAGCGATTGTTCTCGGCATAGAAACCCGCGGCCATTATGAACGACCCGGAGTTCTTGTTGATGAGAACGCCGGTCTGTTGCACCTCGGCAGGCAGGCGGCCCATGGCGGTGGAGGCACGGTTCTGCACATCCACGGCAGCAATGTCGAGATTGCGATCGAGGTTGAAGGTGGCAGTGATGGAACTGCTGCCGTCATTGCCGCTGGTGGAGGCAATGTAGCGCATTCCCTCCGCACCATTGATCGCCTGTTCCAGGAGCGTTGTTACGCTGCTTTCGACAGACTGTGAGTTTGCGCCGGTATAGAAGGCGCTAACTGTGACCTGCGGCGGCGCAAGGATGGGGAATTGCGCGACCGGCAGTGTGGGGATGGCGATTGCGCCGGCGAGAATGATGAGTAGCGCGCAAACCGTCGCGAACACAGGACGTCGGATAAAGAAATTTACGAACATGGGTGGCCTCCGGCGCCTACGACTGCGGCTGCGGCTGAACTGGCATTCCGTCTACCAGCATTTGTACGCCAGTTAAAATCACGGTATCCCCCGGCTTGATTCCGTCGAGAACGATGTAATCGTTGCCGACGACATCGCCCAGTTGCAGCAGGCGCTGGTGCGCCACAAAGCCGTTCTGTCCCGGTTCGGCGACGAACGCGAACGCCTGGCCATTCAGGCGCGAGACTGCCGTCACCGGAATCAGCGGATGAGGGTTCTGGTTCCAGACGACACGTACATGAACGGCCTGGTCATTACGAAATCTGCCGCCGGTATTCGGAATGTTGGCCTTGATGAGCAGGAGTTGATTGTCCGGGTCTATGCGCGGCGAGATGAAATCCACCGCCGTCTTCACGGGAGGCAAGCCGCTGTCACTGATGATTTCGACGGGCAGCCCCATGTGAACCTCGGACGCCTTCTCCGAGGGAACCGAGATGTAGGCTTCCAGCCGGCCGCTTTGGTCAAGCGTGGTGAGGACCGTGGAAGTGGTGATGTAATCTCCGACACGCACCGGAATATCGCCGATCACGCCATCCGTGGGCGCCTTTACGTCGTAGTAGCGCAACTGCACTTGCTGCTCGCGAACGGAGGCCGCCGAAGATGCAACATCCGCCTTGGAAAAATCGTACGCACTCTGCGCCTGATCAAGGGCCTGCCGGCTGACAACCCCAGCCGCATACAACTTCTCCTGCCGCTCGAATTCCTTCTTGTTCAACTGCATGGTTGCAATCTTCGAGAGCCTCGTGGCTTCCTGCGAGCGAAGCGTCGCTTCCTGTTTGTGCGGATCGATTTCCAGCAACGGTTGCCCCGCGCGTACGGCTTGGCCGGACTTTACAAAGATCCGAGTGATCTGCCCTGCAACCTGCGGTTGCAACGTGGAGGAGTTTCGAGACTTGAGCGTCGCCAGGTAATCGGAAAACTCACCGACAGGCTTCAGTTCCACCTTCTGTACCTTGACCGGAAACGCTTGTGGCATTGGGCCCTTGGCGGTCTTGTCGGCTCCGCGATTACACGCGCCCAAACACAACGCAGCAGCAATGAGGGCAGAGGAAAAGAGCAGGCCGCTCCCCGAACGATGCAAATGCATATCAATCCTCATTTATTATTGAAGGCCGCCCGCGTCGCGCACTCGTATCTGGCAGGCAAAGTGACGCGATACGGTTCGTCCTCTTAATTAGGATTCATTCACCGTGAAACTATTCTATTGTACGACCTCGGCGGGGCTCGCACATCCTGTACGACGCACGCTTTTCGAATTTGTCACGCCTATTATTGATGCGGAACAAAAAATGAAGCGGAACGCCCGGTCACCCTCCGGACATTCCGCCAAGAATGGATCAATCCAGATCGAAGAGCAGAATCTCGGAGCCATCCTCGGAGCCTTCCACCGTCAGCTTCGATTCCGCGCTCACGGCCGCCCCATCGCCGGCGGTCAGTTCAACTCCATTTGCCGCAACCTTGCCGCGCACCACCTGGAGCCATGCGTGGCGTCCGGCGGAAAGCTCGTGCTCTACGTGGACTCCCTTGCCGAGCACCGAGGCGAACAGAGCTGCATCCTGGTGAATCGTCACGGAACCGTCGCGTCCGTCGCGGGAGGCGATCAACCGTAAAACGCCGCGCTTGCTTTCGGCATCGAAAAACTTCTGCTCATAACTCGGAGTAACTCCTTCCTTGTCAGGAAGGATCCAAATCTGCAGCAGATGGACTGCTTCGTCCTTCGAATGATTGAACTCGCTGTGCAGCACTCCGGTTCCGGCACTCATGCGCTGGACATCCCCGGGACGTATGGTGGAGCCGTTGCCCATGCTGTCCTTGTGCGCAAGGCCACCCTGCAACACGTAGGTAATGATCTCCATGTCGCGGTGCGGGTGCGTGCCAAAGCCACCACCCGGTGCGACACTATCCTCGTTAATCACCCGAAGACTGCGAAATCCCATGTGCTTCGGGTCGTAGTAGCTGGCAAAGGAAAAGCTGTGGTACGTGTCGAGCCATCCATGGTCGAAGTGGCCTCGCTCTTCCGAACGTCTTACCGTGATCATCTCTGCACCTCCAGTCACAGTTCTTAGATGATTTAACGTTAAAATAGTTTCAACGGGACCAGAATGCAGTTATTACCCTGTTTTCATTACTTTGTGGTTAGTGATGTTCCGAGCTTTCGACAGAGGCCGGCCAGTTGTTTCTGTTCAGACGCCGTCAGACGAGCCATGGCTTCGACGATCTGCGCGGCGTGCCGTGGAAAGACTTGCCGCATTAATTCCCTGCCTTTCGCTGTAAGTTCAATGAGGACGTACCGGCGATCTTCTGCTTTTTTCGAACGGCGAACAAGCCCGCAGCGAACGAGGTTGTTGACAACCATCGTCAGGTTACCGCCGGTCTTCAACACCTTTCGCGCGATATCCGAGAGATAGAGCGGACCGAGGTGATAAAGAACTTCCAGCACGGAAAACTGGGTCGGAGTAAGGCCCTCGTCGATCAACCCGCGCATGGCAAAAGCATGGACCGACTCGCTGGCGCGAATCAGCTTAACGTATGCGCTCAGGGCGCGACGTTCGGTTGCGTCTCCACGGTAGAGAGGCATGACGCGCTTATTGTAACCTTTCGCGCGCGGAGAGGATGTTCATCTGGAACCCGTCTCGACAAAACGATCGTCAAGCGGCAATTGCAGGTCACGCCAGCCCTGGAAGCCTCCGGCAAGCGGACGCACACGAGTCACACCGAGCTGTTGAAGCTTTTGCGCCACCCGGGCGCTGGTAGCTTCGTTCGGTCAAGTGCAGTAGAGGACAACCTCACGATCCGAAGTGAGCCATTGCTTCTTCTCGTTGAGTTCGTCGGGGGCGATGCGAATCGCTCCGGGCAGTACGCGCGGGTCAACGACGAACTCGAGAGGATGGCGAAGATCGACGATGTGGAAGTCTTCTCCGGCGGCAATGCGCTCAGCCAGTTCCTCGGGCGAGATGCGAGAGCGCGAAATCTCATGCACGAACGCCTGCTTGCGATACCACTTCATAACGATATTGAAGAGCGTTCCCGCCATCAGCAACCCAAGGGCCCAGATGCCTATGCTCCGCGCAACGTCCGTTTGCGACATGGGACGCACGGGCAGGTAGCCGATCAGCATCATCGCAACCATCCAGACGAAGGTTCCGGCGGTATTCCAGAGAAGAAACTTCGTTCGTCCGAAGCGCGTGCTGCCGGCAACAGCGGGGGCTACGTGCGCGACGCCGGGAATGAACTTGGCAACCAGCAGGGTGCGCAATGCGTTCTTCCCCAGCGACTCCTGCGAACGTCGCACACATGCCTCAGGCTCAAGGGAAATGCGGCAGAGAAAACGAAGGATGGCCGTTCCGCGACGAGCTCCAAGTTCATAAAGCGCCTGATCGCCAACCATGGTGCCGAGAAGCGAGACCGCAAGCGCCGCCGAAAAATTCATGCTGCCAAGAGCAGCCCAGGCGCCAACGGCAATCAGCAGCGGAGTGACGATCAGCGGCAATCCCATCCGCTCAAGCAACAGTGCAAGGAACAGGAATACATACGGATGATCTGCGAGCGCATGGATATGAAAAAACTGCTGCATATGCGAAATTTACCGGATACTGATTGTCGCACCAAGAGCGGCGACAACACTTAGATGTGTCATGCTGCCCGCAGGTCTCATTCTCTGTCAATGGATACCGACGAATGGGTGTTGACATTGGATTTCAAATACGTGTAGAGTACGGGGAACTCAAGGACTAATTTCGATGCACGCAACTCGATTTACCAGCTTCGGCTACGCTTACCGCTATTACTTTAGAATAGCGGCGCCGTCGAGGCTCGCGTGCAGTGGACCAGCAACCTGGTAACCCAATAAAAGCACAAGATCCCGAAGGAAGCCGCGATTCTAAGAATCGCGGCTTTCGCTTTTTGGGCAACTTTCAGTAACAGGTATTGAGGTATGACGGATATGGCGAACAATCGGATGGAGATGCGACGAGCGGAAATCGATGAGATCGACGCGACGTTGCTCGAACTGCTGAACCGTCGCGTGCGCGTGGTCGCCGAGATTGGCACGATCAAAAAGGCCACCAACACGCCCGTTTCTGACCCAAGCCGCGAACAGGCCGTACTTCAGCGTCTGCGCACATACAATGCGGGTCCGCTGGACGCGCCGGGAGTCGAGAGAATTTTCCGGCGCATTATCCGCGAGTCGCGCCGCATCGAAGAGCGAGTCTGGCGGACGGAGGATCGTCCGTGAACAACGCCTCATCATCCCAGCCTCGCGTCGCCTTCCAGGGAGCACGCGGCGCTTTCAGCGAAAGCGCAGTACGCAAGCTGTTCCCGCTCGGCGCCGAGCCTGTTCCCTGCCGCACCTTCGAGGATCTCTTCGAGGCCATCGACACCGGTACTGCGGAGCTCATCCTGGCTCCTGTCGAGAACACTCTGGCCGGCCCCGTGTATCGCTGCTATGACCTGCTGCACGAAAGCCAATTGCAGATCATCGCTGAAGTAGTGATTCCCGTTGTCCACTGTCTGATTGCCTGCGAGGGCGCAACGCTGGCGACTCTGGCGACGGTGGAATCGCACCCGGTTGCCCTCGCGCAGTGTGAACGATTCCTCCGCGATCATCCAACCTTGCAGCGCAAGGCGGCGGACGACACCGCTGCAAGCGTGGAAGCCATCCTTGCCGCCGGCGACCTGACGCGTGCGGCCATTGCCAGTGCGGCCGCGGCGCGACTCTACGGCGGGACGATTCTGCGGGAACACATCGAGGACGACCCGAATAACTTCACTCGCTTCGCTCTGCTCTCGCCGCCCCGTCCGTACGCGCCCGAGGCAGACACGACGTCGATTGCACTGACGCTGCCCAACGTTGCCGGATCGCTCTGGAAGTCGCTTGGCCCGTTTGCGACACGCAATCTTGACTTGCTCAATATTGTCAGTCGCCCGTTAAAGGGAGAGCCATGGCACTACCGGTTCTTTTTCGACGTGGCCGCTCCGCTCAGCCACCGGCCTCTTGCCGACGCGCTCGATGAGTTGGAGAAATCGGCTCATTCGGTCCGAATCTTCGGATCTTATCTTTCCAACCGCTTTGATTTGGCCAACCAGCAGGCGCAGATCGCTGGACACACAAAAGGAGAAGTTCCCCGTGCTGATTAACATGCAGAAAACCGCAAGCCGCGTCGACATCGCCGCAGTGCTCGACCAGCTTTCGAAACAAGGCATCGACGCACAAGTCGTACGACAAGCGGAATCCGCAGTCGTCATCGTTGCCAACGGATCCAGCGGTGACAATGTACGCTCGCTTTCCGGCTCGCCGGGAGTCGACAAGGTACTCGACATCGATCAACCATTCAAGCTGGCCAGCCGCCAGGCGCGGCATGAATCGACCATTGTCAATGTATCTGGCGTAAAGATCGGCGGCAGCGATATCGTGGTGATGGCCGGCCCGTGTTCGGTTGAGTCGCGGGAACAGATCCTGGCGACGGCCGTGGCCGTCAAGAAGATGGGTGCCAAGATACTGCGCGGCGGAGCTTACAAGCCACGCACATCGCCATATGAATTCCAGGGACTTGGCGTGACTGCGCTGGAACTGCTCCGCGAGGCGCGAGAACTGACCGGGCTTCCCATCGTCACCGAAGTCATGGGCACCGACGATGTTGACCTGGTCTGCAAATACGCGGACATGTTGCAGATCGGCGCGCGCAACATGCAGAACTTCGCCTTGCTGCGGCGGCTCGCCACCTGCGGCAAACCGGTCATGCTCAAGCGAAGTCCGGCGGCGACGGTCCGGGAGTGGTTGCTGGCAGCTGAGTATCTGCTGGTTGGCGGCAACGCGGACGTCGTTCTCTGTGAGCGTGGCGTGCGTGGTTTCGAGCGGGAGACGAGAAACACGTTGGACGTCAATGCGATTGCACTGGCCAAACAGCTTTCCCATCTGCCGGTCATCGCCGATCCATCACATGCTACCGGGCGTCGCGAACTGGTGGCGCCGGCGGCGAAAGCGGCGATCGGCGCCGGGGCGGATGGCCTGCTGATCGAAGTTCATCCCAACCCGGACAGCGCATTGTCCGATGGTACGCAGTCGCTGAAGTTCAACGAGTTCGACGACCTGATGCACAGCCTGCGCGAGCCGATGCGCCGCCTCGCATAACTGCGCCAACACAGCACGGGCGTAAGGGGAGCCTCACGGCTCCCCAGTCCGTCTAGGTCTTGGCTACCTGCAAATCGTTACTCACGGAGAACACTCCAGGCACGGAGTTCGCCCGGATGCCCGCTGCGTCCTTGTCGGCTTGCGAGTCCACCACCCCAACCAACCGCACATGCCCCGACTTCACGAGAATATGAATGGCCGGAGCCGCCTCCCAGCCATAGCGCGACAACCCGCCGAAGCTGAAGATCGTGCGCGCTTCCGCAATGCGGATCCAATAATCGTCCGGCGACGGCGGCAGAACATCAATTCGGTTGATCACATTCTTTACGCCTTCAATTCGCTTCACGACGCCTTCGG
The DNA here is from genome assembly GCA_021779935.1 of Acidobacteriota bacterium. Classification (GTDB taxonomy): domain Bacteria; phylum Acidobacteriota; class Terriglobia; order Terriglobales; family Acidobacteriaceae; genus JAJXZT01. The sequence goes on along the minus strand of JAJXZT010000016.1, from coordinate 59,618 downwards.
CATCACTCTTCAGGGTGGGATTCACCACTTCGCCGCCAAGAATCACCGTATCGCCATCCACGCGGAACGAGATGATGTCGTACAGCGTGTAATACGGCAACATCGCGATCTCGTGCCGCACCTTGTTGGCAATGCGCTGTTCGTCGGGATTGCGGAACGTAAAGGTCTGTTTCAGCCCTGGAAAAACCAGGATCATATTGCTGCCCGGCTCGTTCCACCAAGCCGCAGCCTGTCCCTTCTTCTGGGTAGATTTCTTTGCACCGCCCGAATTCTGAGCCGACAGGGGAATGCCTGTCATGAATAGTCCCACTACCAACAAAGCGCACATCACAAATGAAGCCTTGCGCATGGTTCTCCTTTCCACGTGCACCAACGCTTTGCAGCCGCGCCGCACACCCATTCACACTTCCTTTTGAACCCAGATTTGTCTATGTAGTTGCCCGGCAAACTTGGGTGCCACGGTTCGCGGGAATGACAACTGTCATGCCATCCCCATGACGCAGCACACTGGCAGGTCAGGGATGCCCGATCCAATATGTTTTTGGCAACGAGCAATAGCCGGATATTTAACGGCGGGAAATAAAAATGCATAAAGATCAATCTAACGGACGAGGTGGAAACGGCGGTTGCTTCGAGGAGTGTCGCGGTGTACCTTGCTGGGCAGGAAGTCCCTCTACATTTGAGCATCCACTACCAACGGGAGACGCACCCGCATGAGTGCTCCAGACCTTTCGTCCCTCAGAATCGACGACCACAAGCGCAGTAGCCAGGGCAAGCCCTGGTTGCGCTGGACGCTTGGAATCATCCTTATATCTGTCTTGGTAGTGTTGTCGGTTTACGCGCTTCGCAGCAGGGATGCCGCGGTGGAAGTGATGACCGTCCACGCCACAAGCGGCGACAACAACGTCACGCTGCTGAATGCCAGCGGCTATGTAACGCCACGGCGCCGGTCAACGATCGCCGCCAAGATCACCGGGCGAGTCACCGCCGTGTACGCCGATGAAGGCATGCACGTCCGCGAGGGACAAGTGCTGGCAACCCTGGATGAGTCGGACGCAAAAGTAAGACTCGACTCGGCAAAGGCCGACATGATGGCAACGCGCGCCGGACTCGCCGACCTGCGGGTGAACCTTGCAAACGCAAAGCTTGACCTGACTCGCGCCAAGGGCCTTGCGGCAGCCGGGGTCGGCACTCAGCAGGCACTCGACCTCGCGCGCACAAACGTCGAGAGTTACGAGGCGCGAATCATGTTGACGAAGGAACAGGTGCTCGCCGCCGAGAGCAAGGTACAAGTCGCGCAACAGGATTTGGACAACTGCATCGTGCGTGCGCCGTACGCGGGACTGGTCGTCTCCAAGGATGCGCAGGTTGGAGAGATGGTGTCGCCGATCTCGGCTGGCGGCGGCTTTACGCGCACCGGCATCGCGACACTCGTCGATATGAATTCGCTGGAAATCGAAGTCGACGTGAATGAGTCCTACATCGCTCGCGTGGTCCCGGGACAGCGCGTCATCGCAGTGCTCGATGCCTATCCGGACTGGAAAATTCCGGCCCATGTGCGAACGATCATTCCGACGGCCGACCGGCAGAAGGCCACGGTCAAGGTGCGCATCTCGTTCGACGAGCTCGACCCACGCATCATCCCCGACATGGGCGTGAAGGTATCGTTCCTCGAAGATCAACCGCGTTCGGCGAGCAAAGCCCCGAAAATTATGGTGCCAAGCGCAGCGGTGCGAAACGACAACGGTTCAACGATCGTCTTCCTTTATCGCGACGGCAAGCTGGAGCGCCGCGCAGTGAAGGTCGGCGATGTGAACGAGAACCAGGAAGAGATCGTCGCCGGTCTCACGGACGGCGACCAGATCGTAAGCCGCGACCTCGCGAATCTTCGCGACGGCGAAGCGGTGAAGATCAAACAGTAAGGAGCAGCCGATGGTCAGGGTAGACGGAAACGGCAACGGCGACAGCCTGGTCCGCGTGCGCGGACTCGACAAAAAATATCAGCGCGGCAGCGAGGAAATCCACGTACTCCAGGGACTGAACCTCGACGTGGACGCGGGCGAATTCGTCGCGTTCATGGGACCGAGCGGTTCCGGCAAAAGTACTCTGCTGAATTTACTCGGCGGCATTGACCTGCCAACCGCGGGCACCATCACCGTCGCGAACGACGAAATCACGCATCTTTCCGGCAGCAAGCTCACCGAATGGCGGGCGCGCCACGTGGGATTCGTCTTCCAGATGTACAACCTCATCCCCGTGCTGACGGCCTTCCAGAACGTCGAACTGCCGCTGCTGCTGACGAAGCTCTCGAAGGCGGAGCGGCGCAAGCATGTGGAGACGGCGATGGCGCTCGTAGAGCTGTCGGATCGTATGTACCACTACCCGCGTCAGCTCTCCGGTGGACAGGAACAGCGCGTCGGCATTGCGCGCGCGATCGTGGCCGATCCTACCTTCCTGCTCTGTGACGAGCCAACCGGCGATCTCGACCGCAAGAGCGCCGATGAAGTGCTCTCACTGCTCGAGACACTCTCGCGCCAGCATGGCAAGACGATCCTGATGGTGACGCACGATCCGCTGGCCGCCGAGCGCGCACACTGCATCCTGCACCTCGACAAGGGGGTACTGACCGAAGGAAAGAAAGCGGGAGCAGCGCAATGAAATACGTTCCATTGATACTGGCCAATTTATTTCGCAAACCAGTACGCACCATCCTCACGATCGGGTCCTTCGGGGTCGCGCTCTTCCTCTTTGGACTATTGGCGATTGTTCGCGGATCGTTCAACCAGGGACTCGACGTGGCAGGCGCAGACCGCCTCGTCATTATTAATAAGGTTTCGCTGATCCAGCCGCTGCCACTCTCCTATCGCGACCGGTTGCTGCAAATTCCCGGCGTGAAGCAGGTGACCTTCGCCAACTGGTTTGGCGGCGTCTACCAGGATGAGCGCAACTTCTTCGCGCAGATGGCCATCGATACTCCGACGTATCTCCAGATGTTCACGGAGTTCAAAGTACCGCCCGATCAATGGAAGGCTTTCGAAGCTGACCGCGAGGGTTGCCTCGTCGGCGCCGATCTTGCCAAGCGATTCGGTTGGAAGATTGGCGACCGCATCCCGATCAAGGGCACAATTTTCCCCGGCGCGTGGGAATTTAATGTTCGCGGTATCTACACCGGTGCGCGGCGTCAGGACGACACAACCCAATTCTGGTTCCATTGGAAATATCTCGATGAGCGGCGAACATATAGCAAAGGAATGGTCGGCTGGTACACGATTCGCGTCAATAATCCAGATGACGCGGTGAAAGTCGCAAAGGCCATCGACACGACGTTTGCCAACTCTCCGTGGGAGACAAAGACCGATACGGAGAAGGCGTTCGCCACGGGCTTTGTGAAACAGATGGGCAACATCCAGTTCCTCATCATGAGCATCGGTGGCGTAGTGTTCTTCACGCTGCTGCTGGTGACGGGCAACACCATGGCAATCGCCGTCCGCGAACGCGTGCGCGAACTCGCGGTGCTGAAGGCGATTGGATTCTCCGACGTCTTCGTGATGCTCCTGGTGCTCTTCGAGTCGGTGATCGTCGCGCTGGCTGGCGCAGGACTTGGGCTCGGTGCGGCCAAGTTGCTCACGCTCGCGGGAGATCCCACGCATGGCATGTTGCCATTCTTTTTCCTTCCCGCGGGAGCGCTCACAGCAGGCGTTGCACTTGCTATCGTCGTGGGATTGGCGTCCGGCATTATCCCGGCGCTTTCGGCCAGCCGGTTACGCGTGGTTGACGCATTGCGGAGGGTTTAAGAGATGGCGATTCCACTTTCCTACAACTTGCGGAGCCTGCGCGTTCGCTGGACCTCCACGGTGGTTGCCGTGCTCGGCATCGCTGGCACCGTCGGTGTCTTTGTCGCCATGCTTGCGCTGGCACGAGGATTCCACGCCACCCTGGTCGCTTCGGGGTCCGCGGATAACGCCATCGTCCGACGCGCCGGTTCCACATCTGAGATGGAAAGCGCGGTCACGCTCGACCAGGTAAAGATCATGGAAGACGCGCCCGGTGTCGCGCGCGACAACACCGGTCCGCTAGTGAGCCCGGAAGTCGTGGTGATCGCGGCCTTCCCGCTCAAATCGAGCGGCACCGATGCCAACGTACAAGTCCGTGGCGTCTCGCCCAAGGCTCTTTCCGTTCGTCCTTCGGTAAAAATCGTCGACGGGAGATTCTTTCATTCGGGCCTCAACGAACTTGTGGTGGGACGAAACGTGGCGGCCAGTTACAGCGGCCTCGGCCTGGGAGACACCGTCAAATTCGGCGGCGGCCAATGGAAGGTCGTCGGTGTTTTCGACGCGGGTGGCAGCGCCTTCGATTCCGAGATATGGTGCGATGCGGCCGTGCTCGACCAGGTGTATCAGCGTCCACTAAACATCTTTCAGTCGGTCACCGCGCGCTTGACTTCACCGGCTGCGCTGACACAGTTCAAGGATGCGCTGACCTCCGATCCGCGCATGACCGTGACTGTGGATCGCGAGATCGAATACTACGACAAGCAATCGCGCGCGCTCACGACGCTCATCACCGTGCTGGGCTCGATGGTCGCCGCCATCATGGGCATCGGCGCTATCTTTGGAGCGCTCAACACCATGTACTCGGCGGTCTCGGAGCGTTCGCGTGAGATCGCCACCATGCGCGCCATAGGCTTCGGCTCGGGAATAATCGTGCTCTCTTTCCTCTTTGAAGCGATATGCATCGCACTGATCGGCGGCGCAATCGGATGCATCATCGTGTTGCCGCTGAACGGACTGACGACGGGAACAATGAACTGGCAGACGTTCTCGCACCTGGCATTCGCCTTCCGCATCACGCCGAGTTTGCTTATCGCGGGAATCGTCTTTTCACTGCTGATGGGAATTCTGGGAGGAGTTCCGCCGGCGGTTCGCGCGGCACGCACACGCATCGCATATGCACTCCGCGAACTTTAGACGCGAGACCAGACATGAGGGAGCCGAGCCGGCGGCTCCCGTATTTAAATTTCTTTTCGGCCGATCCACTTCTCGACCGCTACCGGACGGAAGTTGCGAAATGCTTCCACCATCGCTTCAATGTTGCCATTGGCGATCACCAGACGGCGATTCTCCGCGCGCAGAAATCCTTCGCTCACCGCATGGTCGAACATCTTCAGCATGGGCGTGTAGTAGCCCTCCACGTTGAGCAACCCGCACGGCTTACGATGCAGCCCAAGCTGGCTCCATGTGATCACTTCGCAGAATTCCTCGAAAGTGCCGAAGCCTCCCGGCAGCGCAATGAAGGCATCCGATAGCTCGGCCATCTTCGCCTTGCGCTCGTGCATCGACGGTACTACGTGGAGGCGCGTCAGCGTGCCGTGTCCAATCTCTTTTCGCATCAGTGCATCGGGAATCACGCCAATGACTTCCCCGCCAGCGGCCAGCGCGGCGTCGGCAACCACGCCCATCAGTCCGACCTTGCCTCCGCCGTAGACCACGCCAATTCCCTGCGCGGCAAGATAACGGCCAACGCTTTCCGCCGCCGAGCGGTATTCATTCCGGACACCAGCACTCGAACCACAAAATACGCATATCCTGCGCAACACGTCCTCCTGTGGAGGGTTTGTCTCCCTCGTACGTATTAATGTGAAGCTAACAATATATCTTCCAGCGATGGATGTATCCGCCTCAATTCTGCATTAGGAAGCATCTTAAAAGAACGAGCTCCCAGTTCGAGTGAGCCACGACGAGAGAAGTTCTCATGCGAGTGAAATCTGCCGGACTGTTGATGCTGTTGTCTCTGTTATTCGGAACCTTTCCGCTGGCGCTCGCGGGACAAGCCGGGCCGCAACGCACAATGATCGTGATGGGCGGCGGTACCATCGACGTCAGATTGCCTGACAGTTCAATGGCGCTTTCGCGCGCCGAATTGCTCCACTGGGTTCGAGCTGCGGCCACGGCCGTGACGCACTACTATGGCCACTACCCGGTGGCTCATGTCACGCTGCGCATTCGGAGTTTCGAGGGCTCAGGCGTGCGTCACGGAGTCACATTTCCCTGGCATGGCGGCACCATCATGATTCATGTCGGAACGGAAACCACGGTCGCCGAGTTGAAACGTGACTGGATGCTGACGCACGAAATGGTTCACCTCGCCTTCCCTTCCATGGCCGACAACCATCATTGGATCGAGGAAGGAATCGCAACCTACGTGGAGCCAATCGCGCGTGCCGAGGTCGACGAGTACCCCGTGAGTTCCGTGTGGCGGCAGTTCGTCCGCGACATGCCGCAGGGCGAACCGGCCCCGGGAGACATGGGCCTGGACCGCACATCGACCTGGGGACGAACGTACTGGGGCGGGGCGATGTTCTGCCTGTTGGCCGACGTGCAAATTCGCGAACAGACGCACAATCGCATGGGGTTGCAGGATGCGTTGCGAGCAATCGTCAACCACGGCGGAGTGATTTCGCAGGACTGGACGATTGAAAAGGCTCTCGCCACTGGCGACCGCGCCACTGGGACGCATGTGCTGGAAAACCTCTACGGCAAGATGCGCGACAAGCCCGTGAACGTCGATTTGGATCAATTATGGAAACAGCTTGGCGTGGAAACCAATGGCCACAGTGTGAGTTTCCAGAACTCTGTGCCGGATGCCGCTACGCGGATGGCGATCACCCCGCCACGCGGCTGAAGTCGCAGGGAATGTCCGGGTTTCCGAAATTTGTAATTAGAGTTGGAGAAGCGAAGCCAAGCGGAATCGCGGACGCGCGTGGCGCACGCCGGGTCGGCACGGGAGATTCTGCGGTTTAGTCTGCTGCGGTGCGGCGCAGCGACCGCACTTCATCCAGGAAGAGGATGTCCGGCGGCCCAACTACTCCGGCGTCCGCCATGGCCTTCTTCAGGTAGTCAGAAGCCATGTACTCCTGCGCCATTTCCAGCGAGCTGTATTCGAACAGGAGGACGATCTCATCGGCGTTATTGTGCTGATGAAAAATCCGGTAGTTCAGCTCTCCGCCCGCCTTGCGCATGTTCAGACAGCTATCGAACGTGCCCTTCCAGCGCTCGAAATCCTGCACCTTGTGACGAACTATAACGTTCACCATGGCTCGGTCCTCCTTGGATGAGTCTAACGATATATCGTGCGCGGCATGAATTTTAGCACCGGCAGCGGGGCGATTCGGAAAAGATAGTTCACGGATGTGTGTGGCGCGTTTCGCCCGGGACAATTCAGCCCCGAGATTTCAGCGTCATGCAGATTCCATACTTCGGACGTAGCGTAAACAGTGGCTGCGGTTCAATGCGCTGGCCGGGTACGAGTTCAACACGAAAGCGCTGCACCAGCGTGGCCAGCGTCAACACGCCCTCCATCCATGCAAAAGACTCCCCAATGCATTGACGCGGCCCCATGCCGAACGGCAAGTACGTCCCGCGAGGACGCCCAGCCCGCGCCTCCGGCGTGTGTCGCTCGGGAACAAACTTCAGCGGGTCATCAAAATACCTCGGATCACGATGCATCACGTATTGGCTCATCAGCACCGTGGTCCCCGCGGGAAACGACCACTCGCCGAGAGCGAAATCCCGCACGGCCTCCCGCCCCATCGCCCACGCCGGGGGATACAGGCGCATCGATTCGGCCAGCACCATCTCCGTGTACTGCAATCGTGGAAGGTCTTCATACACGGGCACCCGGTCGCCGAGCGCTTCTTGAATCTCCGCGTGCATCCGCGCCTCCACATCCGGGTTTTGCGAAAGGAAATACCAGGTCCACGTCAGCGCAATCGCCATGGTCTCGTATCCTGCAAGAAAGATCGTGACCACCTGCCCGCGCAGATCTTCGTCTGACCATTGCATCTGCCGCTCAGCGTTCAACATCATCGAGAGCAGGTCGCCGTTGTCATCCTGCAGCCGGTGTTGGTCGATCAACCTGTCAGCCATCGCGTGTATTGCATCCCTTGCACGGATGGCCTTGCGCAGTGGCGTGAACGGAATCTTCAGCAAAGTGCGGATTCCCGGCAGAAGCACCAGCGGGTGGTAGACGTCCATGATGTCGCTGACCGCACTGTTGAGCGCGACAACTTCCTCGCCGAGGTCGCGGCCAAAAAACGCGCTGCCGACGACGCCGAGACTGTAGTGCATCATCTCGCGATAGATATCCACCTCGGAGTCTGGCTGCCATTGCTCGCGCAATTCTACGGCGCGCCGCACGATTTCGCCTGCATGCGTGGCGATGCGCTGACGGTGGAAGGCCGGCTGCGCAACCCTCCGCTGGCCCCAGTGTGTATCGCCATCGGCCGTAATCATGCCATTGCCAAGCAGGATCTTCGAGCGTTGCTGCACCCTTTCCTTGATGAAGTTGGCGTGCTGCACAACCAGCACTTCGCGAATATATTCAGGATGGTTGAGGTACACGATGTGCCGGTGCGCGAGCTTATAGTGCGCGATGTCGCCGTATGTGTTGCCAAGGTGGGAGAACAACGCAATCGGGTCTACCGGGAGAAAGCGCCGCAGCGCATACCATAGAAGATTGACATCAAGCCCCGGAGGGAAACGATATCTGCCTTCTGGCTCTGAGCCGCGGTTTCTGTGGGCCGTGCGCTCCGGATCTGTGGCCGTGGTTGGCTGTGTACTCATGCTTCCTCTACAGATGCGCCACGCCGGAAGAAGCTTCAAGGGGATTTTCGTCTGCTCGTTGACCATGCCTTGAAGGAAAATCTTCCGGGACCGATTGTCACGAGGAGAACAGTCGCCGTGAGATGCCCGCCTGACCACATTTGATACATGTACTTCCGATTGCTGAGGCACTTCATTGCGTCCGCCGCTCGGACGTGATAATTTCCAGCAGCGAGGCTCGTTTTCACCGGATACCTTCATGCAAATAGATGATCTGCTACGGATTGCGATGGACCGCAAAGCGTCCGACCTTCACCTGAAGGTCGGCAACTACCCGCACATCCGCATCGATGGGGAATTACTCCCGCTGACCGAACAAACGCGCGTCACCGCCGAGGACATGCTGAATATGGCCTTCAGCATGATGTCAAACCGGCAGAAACAGAAGTTCAAGGAGTCTGCCGAACTCGACATGGCATATGGCGTCGCCGGACTGGGGCGCTTTCGCGTCAACGTTTTCCAGCAGCGTGGAAACGTCGGAATCGTGCTCCGCGTCATTCCCACCAAGATCCGTGCACTCGACGAGCTCTTCCTGCCGTCGATCATCGAAAAGATCTGCGAAGAGGCGCGCGGCCTTGTGCTGGTGACGGGAGTGACCGGCTCCGGAAAATCGACCACGCTTGCGGCCATGATCGACCGCATTAACTCCACGCGCTCCGAACACATCATCACCATCGAAGACCCGATCGAATTCCTCCATCGCGACAAGAAGGGCTTTGTGAACCAGCGCGAGGTCGAGGTTGACACTCCGTCCTTCGGTTCGGCGTTGCGCTCCAGTCTCCGCCAGGATCCAGACGTGATCCTCGTCGGCGAAATGCGTGACCTGGAAACGATCTCCACTGCTCTGCATGCCGCTGAAACCGGCCACATGGTGTTCTCCACTCTGCACACGCTGGACGCCGTGGAAACTGTCAACCGCATCATCTCAGTCTTTCCCCCGCCCGAGCAGAAACAGGTCCGAATGCAACTCGCGGCCACGCTCCGCGCCGTCATCAGCCAGCGACTCGTCAGGCGCTCCGACGGACCCGGCCGCGTGCCGGCCGTCGAGGTGCTTATCTCCACCGCGTACATTCGCGAATGCATCATCACGCCGGAGAAGACGCGCAATATCAAGGAACTGCTCTCCCAGGGAACGTCGCAATACGGGATGCAGACCTTCGATCAGTCGCTCTATGACCTATTGCAGAAAGGTCTCATCAATTACGAAACGGCCATGGAGAACGCATCCAATCCCGACGACTTCAAGCTTCGGGTACAGGGAATCTCCGGCACCGCCGAGGCCACGCGCAACGACATGCACGGCTTCGGGAAATAAGCGGCATAGACATATATCGATTCCTGTTTATCGGGTTTGCGCGGCTGGCTCGACTCGCTGAAAGGCCCCGGCGTAGCCGTACCCTTTGCGCTGGCGGGCAAGGGGCTGTACTCTTGATGCATGTGGGGCGTACTGTCTTCTTTTCGTAGCGACGTTCTGTCCAACCCTGAACTTCAAAAACTTCTCGCGGACAATCCTTGGATCGTGCCTGTCGCTTGGGTACTTGGCGGCATTGCGCTTGGCTGGCTGATTGAAAAAGCGCTGCTTGGATACCTTCAACGGCTGGTAAAGCGAACAAAACGGAAAACCGACACGGCCATCATTTCGGCCCTCCACGGGTTGCCATGGATCTGGTGCATGCTGGGCGGTATGGACGCAGCCATCGATGCGATGAACCTGCGGCCTCGTCTTGACACGATCCTCGTCAATTCGATTGTGGGCCTGGTAATCCTGACTATCACTGTTGGCGTTGCCCGTCTGGTCACCAACCTCACTTCCCTTTACTCCGGGCATTCCGATGGACGATTCCCGTCCACGTCGATACTCAGAAATTTGGCCGCGATTGTCGTCTATCTCCTGGGCTTCCTGGTCATTCTGCAGACGCTCGGCATCTCCATCACTCCGGTGCTCACCGCATTGGGTGTTGGCGGACTCGCCGTCGCACTCGCGCTGCAAGACACGCTCGCAAACCTTTTCGCGGGATTGCAGATCATCGCGTCGGGCCAGGTAAAGGTCGGCGACTACATCAAGCTGGCAACCGGCGAAGAGGGCTACGTCACCGATATCGGATGGCGCCACACGATGGTGCGCGGCCTGTCGAACAACATGTTCGTGCTGCCAAACTCCAAACTGGCCACCACGGTTACCACCAACTACTACCAACCGGAACAGGAATTGTCGGTGGTTATTAACCTTGGCGTGGCGTATGACAGCGACCTGGAAAAGGTGGAGCGGGTGACCATTGAAGTGGCGCGCGAAGTGATGCAACAGGTACAGGGCGGAGTGCCTACCCACGCGCCATTCATCCGCTATAACGAATTCGGCGGCTCCAGCATCAACTTTTCCGTCATCCTTCGCGGGAAGGAATTCACGGACCAATACCTGATCAAACACGAATTCATCAAGCGCCTGACCGCGCGCTACCGCCGGGAAGGAATCAACATCCCCTTCCCGATCCACACCGTTTACATGCACCAGCCGGAACAATTGAAATAGCCCCTTAGCTGACAGACATAGGGCGTGGATTACTCCACGCCTTTTCCTTTTCCAGCAAGAATAACTTTATACTATAAAGTTCTTGTTGACAAATACTACTACCATGAATAAATATGCTCCACGATCCATTTGCAGCCGCGGTTGCTTGCACAACGGACAAGCGGCAATTCGCAAGTGGCCACGGAGACAAGATGGTCAAACGCATCGCTGCAATTGCCTTCATCTTCTTTTGCACGTCCGTCGCATGGATGATCCTGGGAGGGACAATCTCTGCTCGAACCAATGATTTATCGGGCAAATTGAAATCGTCCGTCGGCAGCACATGGGGTACCCCTCAAAATCAGCTGCCACCGTCCGCAAGCTTCACCGTCACCAGGCAAGTCAAGGTTGACCGGGAACAGTTTGGAAAAACCGTAAGCGACTTCGTCGATACCACCTCCAACGTTTCGCTCCCGCTCGAGAGCAGCGACATTCATGTCAATTTTGAACTCCATCATCGGCAGAAGGGATTGCTCTGGTACAGCACCTATGGCGTGCAATTTGACGGAGCATACACATTTACAAATACAAGCACCAAAGACGAGCAAGTCACGATTCAGTTTCCTTTTCCAGCGGGGAAGGCGGTCTATGACGGCTTCCATGTCACCGTGGACGGCGTTCCGGTCGCCACGGCAATCACGAACGCGGGTGCGGCAACCTCACTGCACATGCAACCAGGACAGGTCGTTCGCTATTCGGTCGCGTACAAGTCACAGGGAATGGACAATTGGTGGTATCGGTTCGGTGATGACGTTACGCAGATCAGGAATTTCTCGCTGGTGATGACGACGAACTTCAACGCCATCGATTTTCCGGACAATTCTCTCTCCCCAACAGACAAAAAGCGGATCGCGGGCGGATGGGAACTCACCTGGCGCTACTCGAACCTGCTTTCCGGTTTCCAGATCGCCATGGTGATGCCGGAAAAACTGCAACCCGGGCCGCTCGCCGGACAAATCAGTTTCTTTGCGCCCGTGTCGCTGTTCTTTTTCTTCTTCATCATGTTCATCATCACCACGATTCGCGGCATCGAATTGCATCCGATGAACTACTTCTTCCTTGCGGCCGCGTTCTTCGCCTTTCATTTACTGATGGCATACCTGGTGGACCACATCTCAATCCACCTTGCGTTCATCATCTGTTCTGTGGTCTCGATCTTCCTTGTCGTCAGTTATCTGAGACTCGTGCTGGGCATGCGATTTGCGGCTGTGGAAGCAGGTATTTCGCAGTTCATCTACCTGGTGCTGTTTTCGTATGCGTTTTTCTTTAAGGGGTTCACTGGATTGTCGATAACGATTGGGTCAATCGCGACCCTGTTCGTGGTAATGCAAATGACTGGCCGCATCCGCTGGTCGGAAAAATTCGACAAGAAGCCGGAGATACCCGTCGCCCGCTGAACGCCGAACACCAAAAGAAAAAGGCCACGACCGAAGCCGTGGCCTTTGTTCTGACTTCCCTGTATCTCTAGCCGAGCAACAACTCGACGACCGCGTAGGCCTCGCGCAATGCCTGGTCGAGCGCTTCAGGATTCTTGCCGCCGGCCTCCGCCATGTCGGGACGTCCGCCGCCGGAGCCGCCAACTTTCTGCGCCACCTGGCCCACGATCTTGCCCGCCTGTATGCGGCTGGTGAGATCCTTCGTTACGCCGGCGATGATCGCAACCTTACCATCAGCCACCGAACCGATAACAACGACTCCGGAGCCGATCTTGTTTCGAAAGTTGTCGACCAGCGTGCGCAACTGCGGGCGTTCGAGGTTGTCGGCGCGATGAACGAGAACCTTGATTCCCTTTACGTCCCTCGCTTGTTCATCGGCGGACGACACCGCTGATGCCGCCGACTTCATGCGTACTTGTTCGAGTTCCTTTCGCAGCCGCTTCAGTTCTTCTTCGCGACGGTCAAGTTCGATACGCAGCGCATCGGCCGGTGTGTGGTCGGTGCGTCCAACAATCGTGGAGACAACGTTCTCAAGCTGGTGATCCTTGCGGAAGTGCTGCAACGAAACTTCGCCGGCGACTGCTTCCAGGCGGCGCACGCCACTGGAAACCGAGCCTTCCTTGAGAATCTTGATGAGGCCGATCTCACCCGTCGCTCCCGTGTGCGTGCCACCACAAAGTTCGGTGGAGAAATCTCCGATCTTGATGACCCGAACGCGCTCGCCGTACTTCTCTCCGAAGAGCGCCATGGCGTGGTACTCATTGACAGCCACATCGATCGGCACGTCTTCGACGATCTCCACGCGATCATTGCGCAGAACTTCCCTGTTCGCAATGTCTTCAATGTCCTGCAACTCTTCGTCGGCAACGCCGGTGAAGTGCGAGAAGTCGAAGCGCAGATGCCCCGGGTCGACGAGCGATCCCGCCTGCTTCACATGCGTTCCAAGCACCTGGCGCAGCGCGGCATGCAAAAGATGCGTGCCGGTGTGGTGACGCATCGTAGCTTCGCGCGTTTCGCGGTCGACAACCGCATCGACAAGATCGCCAACGACGATGGAATTCTTCGCCGTGACAACATGCGCGCGTACGCCCTGAATCGGATAATGCACGCTGGCGACTTCGGCGACGACGGTCGCGTGGTCCGAGGCAAGAAGTTTGCCGCGATCGCCAACCTGGCCGCCGCTCTCGGCGTAGAACGGAGTGTGATCAAGAACGATCTCGCCGATCTCGCCGGGCTTGAGTTCCTTCACGCCCTGCTGATCTTTGATAATGGCAAGGACTTCGCTGCCGTTCGATTGTATCTGCCGATAGCCTTCGAAGTCGGTCCGCGGCAGTGTTCCGTAAACAGGCGCAGCCGTAGCCTTGTTCGCGCCCTTCCAACTAGCACGCGCCGTGGCACGCTGCTCATCCATGGCGCGGTCGAAACCAGCCTGGTCAAAGAGAATGCCCTGATCGCGCGCGGCATCCACCATGAAGTCGAGCGGAAGTCCGAAGGTGTCGTAGAGTTTGAACGCTTTCTCGCCTGAGTAAATTGCGCGAGCTTCGGCGTTCGCACGCTTCCCTTCCACCAACGGAGCGAGATCGTCTTCCAGGCGCTTCAATCCTATATCGAGCGTATGCGCGAAGCGGGTCTCTTCGGTTAACACGACTTTCGCGACTCGTTCAGCGGACTCGATGAGTTCCGGGTACGCGTTCTTCATTTCGTCGCGTACGGCAAAAACCATCTCGCTGAGGAACGGCTTGTTCTGTCCGAGCAGGCGTCCGTGACGAATGGCGCGGCGAATGATTTTGCGCAGGACGTATCCGCGTCCATCGTTGGCCGGCATCACTCCATCGGAAATCAGAAATGTGGCCGCGCGAGCATGGTCGGCGATTACGCGGAGTGAAGCAGCACCCTTGGCGTGCGCTTCCTTCTCTTCTTCCTTCTCCAGCGAGACGCCGGTAATATCCGCGGCGCGTTTAATGAGCGGCAGAAAGAGGTCGGTGTCGTAGTTGGAGATGACGCCCTGTAGAACCGAGGTCACACGTTCGAGCCCTGCGCCGGTGTCGATCGACGGCTTGGGAAGCGGGTGAAGCACGCCATCGGGGCCGCGGTCGAACTGCATGAAGACCAGGTTCCAGATCTCGACATAGCGTCCGCACTCGCAACCGAATTCACAATCGGTGTGACCCTCGCCGCTGGCGGCAACTCCCATGTCATAGTGAATCTCCGAACAGGGACCGCACGGACCGGTATCACCCATGGACCAGAAGTTGTCCTTCATGCCCATTTCGTAAATGCGATCTTTCGGCACACCCTGTTCGACCCAGTAGCCATAGGCTTCGTCGTCACGGCCAACTCCGTTCTCGCCTTTGAAAATGGTGACGAAGAGCTTGTCTTTGGCAATCCCAAACCACTGCGGCGAAGTGACGAGTTCCCACGCATACGCAACGGCATCGCGCTTGAAGTAGTCGCCGAATGAAAAATTGCCGAGCATCTCGAAGAAGGTGTGATGGCGATTGGTGAAGCCGACGTTCTCGAGATCGTTGTGCTTGCCGCCGGCACGCACGCACTTCTGCGAAGTGGTGGCACGTGTGTATTCGCGCTTTTCCAGTCCGAGAAAGACATCCTTGAACTGGTTCATGCCGGCGTTGGTAAATAGAAGTGTCGGGTCGTTTGCCGGAACAAGCGAGGAAGAATGCACCTCGCGGTGGCCCTTCTGGACAAAAAAGTCCAGGAACATGCGACGAATCTGGTTGCCGCTGAGCATAGGTATAAGGACAGTTCCCAGGGAATTGCGCCAATAAGGCAGATGAGTCGAGGAACTGGAACTTGCCATTTTAGCACTCGGCGCGGGTCAAGCTGTTTGCGGTGATCCGGCGGACGATGTACCATTTCGCGACAGAGCATCACCGATACGGCACAGCACGCAAGCTCTCTTGCGTTCATAATTTGTGCTGACAGACGATCCAGAGCCTGGATGGCAGTCACCGCCAACAGACGGAGATCGGAAGGCAGGTCAAGAACATGGAAAGCCCTATTACGGAAGTGTCGGTTCCAGTGCGTATATGGGGACTCGACGCAAATGGCAAGGCATTCAACCAGGCTGCCATAGCGAGAGATCTGACAGAGACGACCGCAATCCTCGCGGGGATTACCGCGCCTCTCAATCCCGATGACGTCATTGGTATCCAGGTTGGCCCGCAGAAATCCCGCTTCCGTATCCACTCGATCAACGGCGGCAATGCCCCATACGAGGCAACGGTTGAATCGCTGGAACCGGATCGCTGCATCTGGAAGGTACAGATGCTGGCCGCGTTGGGACCGGGCTACAGCACAACGAACCAGGGAGAACGTCGCCGCACAATTCGATATCCCTGTAACGGCGGTGCCGACTTCAAGCGCCTCGATGAAGACTTTACACAGTGGGGCCGCGTGACCGACCTCAGCGAATTCGGCTGTTATGTGGAAACGCTGTCGCCTTTTCAGCCCGGAGAAGAACTGGACGTCACGTTGACGTTTGGCAATCATGTGTTTCGCGCGCGCAGCGTTGCCTGCACGGCGCATCAGCACGTGGGAATGGGTTTGCGCTTCAAGGTACTGACAAGCGAGGACCTGGAAGTGCTTCGCGAAGTTTTGCAGCCGCTGGCGGCGGAATTCGCAGGCGACCCGGCGACCACCGCTCAAGTGCTGGCCCACATTCAGCGCATATTGAGCTGCGTGCGGGAACTGGACGAGATTGTGAGAAAAAGTCCACAGAAGATCGTCCCGGGATTACCGGAACACATTGGGCGCTTACTTATGGCGTCGCAGGCAGTCCTTGACAATCAGAGACGCGCGATCCAACCAAAGCCCACCGTCTAAGCGTCTCAACGCTGTAGGATGGAGTTGGAAGGATCCCACGGATGAAAAACATTGCACGCCTGATCGCATTCCTGTTTCTCGCCGCAACCTTATCTTTGAGCGCACTTGCCGCGGATGATTCGCAGCCAAAAATTGAAGTCCCCAAGATCGATGCCGGACTCGGCGCATGCTACGCAAACTTCAAAGTGACCGACGGCAACGGCAAGCCAATTTACGACGCGAAAATTCACACGCTGATTCGCACGGGGCTGTTTGGAATTAAAAAAACGGACCTGCAGATCGGAACGAATTCAAACGGACTGGCGAAGATTACGGGGTTGCCGGACTACACGAAGCGCGCGGTGAATTTCGAAATTTCAAAAGACGGCAAAACAAAAGTCGTGCCGTTTGAGCCGGGGATGAACTGCCATCCGGTGGTTGACGTGGAACTCAAGTAAGACGCGTCATCGCCGCTGTTTATGCGGCTTTTTCGCGACCTTCTTTCGCTCGCGCAGAAGGATTTCGCGGGCGCCGGGCAGCTCAAGCGAACGCCACAAATACCACGCGGCAAGGCTGCGATAGGGGCGCCACCTGGCGTCCAATTGCTGCATCCGCTTTTTCTTCGGCAACTCGCGCATACGATACGCGAGTTGCATTGCCTTGCGAATGCCATAGTCGTCGTAGGGCATGACGTCGGGACGGCCGAGGCGAAAGAGCAGCAGCATCTCGACTGTCCAGCGGCCGATGCCTTTGACCTGCACGCAGTGTTCGATGATTTCCTCGTCGGTCATGCGGCGACAGGCGCGCGCGGTGGGTACGGTTCCATCCAGTGTTTTCGCGGCTAAATCGCGCAGTGCGGCGAGTTTATTGCGCGAGAGTCCGGCGGCGCGCAACTTCTCTTCCGGCAATTCAAGCATCTCTTGCGGCGTCATTTTGCCGCTGGGAAAGAGTGCGTCGACACGCGCAAGAATGGCGCTGGCGGCAGCGCCGGCGAGTTGCTGATACAGGATGGAACGGGCAAGCGAGTAAAAAATGGTCAACTCGGTGCGCAGGTGCCCAGTGGGCGGACCGACCTGCTCGATAAGCCGCGCCAGGCGCGGGTCCGAGGCCTTCAGGTGTTCAACGGCGGCGGTATAATCGGGCTGTTTCATAAAAGGTAACGAGTAGCTCAGGAGTACATTTTGTTGGTTACTGGTTGATCACCGGGCTGTGACCATGCTGTCAACGATTTCCGGCCCGGCGGGTCTTGACAAAGCCGCGCTGCGGAACGGGGTGGTTTTAGGAGTCGTCAGACCCGGCATTGTCCTCGGAGTCGGAGCGTTCCTGCTCGAGAGCGGTGAGCGTTTCGGTCTCGACATTCCACTTCTTCAGAATCGAAACAATCGTCCGCGAGGAGAAGCCGGCGCGCGCCATCATGCGAAAGATGCGCGCGGCTTCCTTCTGGTCCTTCGGTTGGTGGAGACGCTTGCGGGCGACGAACTCGCGGGCGAGTTTATCTTCGCTGACTCCCTCATAGGCGGAAGTGATCACCTTGTCGATGACATCGCCGTGAACTCCCTTGGCCTTGAGGTCCTGGACGACGCGGATGCGTCCGAACTTCTCATTCTCGCGGCGGTACTGGGAGTAGACGGTGGCGTAGTTGGTGTCGTTGAGATAACGGTTCTGTTTGAGACGTTCGACGACGGCCTCAATGAGCGCATCGCCGTTGAGCTGGCGAGAGACACGTTGGCGCATCAGTCGCTTGATCTCGGCGACGGTACGCATCTGGCGTCCGAGGGCACCAACCGCGTACTCGTAAAGAGAAGCTTCGTCGTAGGTCTTTGAGGAACGTTTGAACGCCACGAGGACAGTGTCGGGGAAAGAGGGGCGAGGGGGCAAGGGGAAAAGAAAGGATCACCACAGAGGGCACAGAGGAACACAGGGGAAAGTCAAACGCAAAGGATGAACGCAGAGGGCGCAGATTTCCCACGCAAGCAAAGGATGTCTTGGAACTGGACAAAGGAGGCTTGCATGGGCCACCGCCAGCCAGTTCAATGGATTGCAGTCGCATCCTGGTTCACCGACATTAAATGAAAAGAACGGGCGATATCGACTCGCACGTAGACGGTCAACCCGCCGAAGCCCGGTTTGTCGACTCGGACATAATTAGCCTGGAGAAAGTTGGCGAGCATAAGGGGTAGCACGTTCGATTCATAGGTAACCGGACCTGCTGGCACGGAGGGACAGTCTGCCACTGGCGCACAAAGACCACCGACATAACCGGGAGTGGATGCGATCACCTTCGGGGGTGCTGCCTCCACGTCTGCGACAAATTTCGCGCGGTCTGCGGGAGCACGGGGGTTAAGGCGAAACACAATTGGTAGCTGGTAAAAGAAGCGAACTTCGGAAAGGCGCTGCGCATGAAGAGCAACATATGCTGCGCGAGGATCACCTAGAACGACGATGCGGTCCGAAGGACCTGTAATGCTGCGAATAAATTGGGCGACTGCAATTTCGGATTTCCCGGAACGCAAAACTAGTCTCTGCATAGCCACTAAGTAGTGGATACTATCCAACCCCACCACGAACATCACCATGACGATGGCAATGCGGCGGGCGGCGCCTGTGCGCGGGAACTCCTCGCCGAACACGGCCCGAAGCAGATAACCAACGACGATTACGGC
Organism: Acidobacteriota bacterium; assembly: GCA_021779935.1. Taxonomy (GTDB): domain Bacteria; phylum Acidobacteriota; class Terriglobia; order Terriglobales; family Acidobacteriaceae; genus JAJXZT01. The sequence goes on along the minus strand of JAJXZT010000016.1, from coordinate 40,468 downwards.
AATTGGTATGACAGGTACGAGGTAATGATTGTAGTTGCGTCCTGAGATTAGTTCCGAGGCCAATTCTAGAGGAATGCCAAGAATGAGGAAGACGGAGAACAATGAGGGTAGTATAGCGGAGCGCCTCCACTCCATTCGTCCTACGAGAAGTGCAATTGCGATCCACGCAAACAGAATTAGAGTGAACCCGTGGACATAGGAGAAGTATTGATAGGTTTGTTTAACCCTTTCTGGAAAAGAAAGTGCCCGGGAATACTCCAGGTTGTAGTCAAGATAGGCATTTTTCATCGCAACGAGTGCGTGATCTCTCCAAATGGGAAAAAGAATGGCCACAGAGGTGAGCACGACACCGACGATAACGGCGACAGCCTGGGTAATAGCGCCGGAGATGTCCTTCGCGACAAGCGCGATGAGGAAGAGAACAAGCGCCGCTAGAATGGGTATTGTGTCTTGATTGGGACGCAGCCATGCGACCGCTCCAATGCAGATGCCAACAAGAAACGCATGTGAGAAGCACAATCCCGACACAGACGAACGCCATAGTGCAAAAATCGCGGCCGCAATAAACGGTAATGACCAAGTTTCGGTCATGTTGCCACCCGACATACTGGCGGCGAGGCAAGGAATTGCCACGATCATGGACAACAGGGACCAGTTGCGACCGGCAAATTCACTGACTACTTTCAGAAGCAGGAAGAAAGTTACGGCGAGGGAAATAAATTCCAGAAATCCCACGCCGAAGATGCTGTTAGGAGTAATACGAAACCCCAGTTCGTTCATGAAATAGATAAGCGGTCCCTTGTGATCCCAGACGTCGACATAGGGAATCCTGCCCTTGGTCATGGACCAACCAATGTATTCAAATACGGAGGGGTCGTTGGGAATATCCCGCATCCAGAGCGCTTGATTCGGAAGTGACAGCGAAAGCAGTGCGCTGATCGCGGCGAGTTTGCCGTTGGAAAAGGATCGAGAGGGCGCAATTGCGGAAATCGTGTTCATTGGGATTCAGGCTCCGATGGGCTGGAAGAAGATGATACTGCCGACGCCAAATCAACAGAAACGGCCTGGGCCACCTGGAAACCGCTCCGAATGGCGTAATTGGTACCGCGGTCCTCGGGATAGATCTGGGCCATGGTTGAGAGAAAGACCCCGTCTAACTCGGTATGCACAGAAGGGATCAAGCTGCTGTAACGCTTCTCGACGATAGGTTGTGAGTAATTGGCGCGCCAAACGTGAGCTCCGAGGATGTTGGAGGACGTGATGTCAGGGAACATGCGGCGGAGCGCTGCGGTGCCGAAGCGAACTGCGTCGGCATCGGCCATGAGAAACAGAGGAGAGGAGGGCGGCAGATACTTGGAGAGGTAAACAATGTGGCGGCCACCATAGGTTTCCGAGGGCTCAAAGTTGGTATGCTCAATGACCGCGACGAAGGGAAACGAGGGGTCGTTGACATTGACCCAGTACAGAGAAGAAAGACTGCGATCAAGCTCAAGCACGATGCAGATGTTCGAGAGATAACGGATACGGAGAAGGGAGTCATGGTACGCAGATGATACATGCTCCCTCAAGAGTTCTGCGGCAACCGGCAATGGAGTAGTAAGGACAGCGCGTTGACACTCCACAGAACCACGACTCGTGGATACACCAACAATCCTGCCGTCGGCAACAATTAGTGAATCGACAGAAACAGAGGTGTGGATCTCGCTACCATTTTTGCGGATTCGATCGACGATTTGCCCCGCGAGCGTGGCAAAGCCTCCGCGGTAATACATAAGCATTTCGCGACCTCCCTTGCCACGGCTGCCTCCACGAAGTTTGAGCTTGTTCCAGAACCATACGGCGGAAACTTCATTGGCGAACTCGCCGAATTTTCCGTTGAGAAGCGGTTCCCAAACGACTTTGTAAGCCTCCTCACCGCAGATGCCAATGAGCCAATCACGCGCGGTTACATCCTCCAGCTTGCGCCAATCAGTAACGCGGCGTGCGGCAAGGGTGAGCATGCCGAGGCGAAGCCGACCGATGAAACTCAGAGGAGTAAAGCGCAACAGGTCGAGCGGCCCGGCAAGTTTGAAGAAGCGGTTTCCGTAATACATGCCGGTACGGCCTGGACGTGAGATGATATCGTCTTCCGAACCCAGCATTCGGACAAGGTCATAGACGTAGTGGTCACTAGTGAACCAGTGGTGATAAAACTTTTCTAGGTACTGGTTGCCCGCCAGGAACGACCCGGCAAGTCCACCGGGTTCGGGTTCCTTTTCGAAGAGCTGAACTCTGACTCCGTTTTTTGAAAGCGCCAGCGCAGCCGAAAGCCCCGTAAAGCCTCCTCCCACCACGACAACATCCGTCATTCCCGGACCTCCGTGAAAGCTACGGTTGGGGGAGAGAGTTTATTCTTGGGGGGTATCCGCTGGAGGATGAAGAAGCTGATGGCACCCGCAAGAGTCACCGAGACCCACAGAGTGGCATGAACGAGAAGCGCAAAGGCAGCAGCGCTATCTGTCGACGTACCTGAGGAGACAAGCGCTGCCATGACAGCCATATCAAATGTGCCAACATAACCCGGAGCGCTGGGGACCATGGCGACAAAAGTGGCAAGAACAAAAGCGATCCAGGGTGCCACGAGCGGGAGCCGCAAGTCGAGGGCGGCTGCGATGGAAACGAAGACGGTACCTTCGAAAACCCACGCGCCTAGCGACAATGCACTCAGGCGGGCGATGGCTGCCGGCCCAGTCTGCGCGAAGATCTCAAGAAAAGAACGGATGTGGCACGACACGCGTTCACGAAGCTTCGGCGACGAGAAGATCATGGAGCACAGGCGAAGTGCCCATCGCTCGATGGTCGCGGCAAATGTCAGAACAGCGACAATAGCGAAGACACCCAGCACCAGCAGGAAGGCAACGATTCTTAAGAGTCCAGGGTATGGTAATGCGACATCCGCGGCGAAAGTGACAATCACGGCAAGCGTAAGGACGGCGAGCAGGTCGAGGGCGCGCTCCAGCACAATCGTCCCAAGCAGGAAGGCTGGAGAGGCGTCAAGATGTCCAGGATAAGAAAATGCGCGCATCACGTCGCCGGCGCGAAGCGGCAAGACGTTATTTCCAGCAATACCCGCAAAAAAGACAAGGGCGCAAGTGCCAAATCCGGCCTTGCTGCCCGAACGATGAATCATCATTCGCCAGCGAAGGATGCGCAGCCCGTAACCACAAGCGAGACAAAGCACACCGACCGCAAGCAACCACAGCCGAGTGGCCCGCAACGCATGGAGGACGGCGTGGAAATTGAGAAGTCGAAGGGCCACCCAGACACAAAGGACACTGATCAGAACGCCTATAAAGAATCTGGTTCGCCGTGTTCCGCCAGTTATTCTCGCCACTGTTTCACCGTCAGCATAGACTCGGAACCTGGTTTGCCGGCATTCTTCGCGCCAAAGAATTCCTGTACGAGAAAAAGAGGACGGCGCTTGGTCTCGGTATAAATGCGGCCGACATACTCGCCAACAATGCCAAGGCTAATCAATTGAAGTCCTCCGAGAAAGAGCATGCCAATGAAAAGGAGAGTCCAACCTCTCACCCAGATGTTGGTAAATAACCGGAGCGCCAAGGCGTAGAAAATACCCAGGAGGGCAAAAACGGCAGCTGCAATGCCCGCGAAGGTGAACAACCGCAGCGGCAATGTAGAAAACGAAAGAACGCCATCAATCGCGAGGCTAAGCATTTTGCGAAATGGGTACTTGGTGGTTCCCGCGAAGCGAGGAGCACGTTCGTACTCGAGCCCGAACTGCCGAAAACCGATCCAGCTCGCCATCCCACGCAAGAGGCGATGAGACTCACGCATCGAAGTGAGCGCTGCGACTGCGCGTCGACTCATCAAGCGAAAGTCGCCGGTATCCAGAGGAATTGGAGTATCGGAGAGGAGATTGATGAAGCGATAGAAAAACTTGGCTGTTTGAAGCTTGAAAAGACTTTCTCCAAGACGGGTACGACGAACACCATAAACGACATCATAGCCTTCACGGTATTTCTGCAGCATCTGGACAAGGACCTCAGGAGGATCCTGAAGATCGGCATCGATGATAGCGACAGCTTCACCTTCGGCATATTCGAGCCCAGCAGAAACCGCCAACTGGTGGCCAAAATTTCTGGAGAAATTTACGATACGGACTTCCGCGTTGGAGGAGTACAAACCAAGGAGCAAGGACAACGTATTGTCACTGGATCCGTCGTTGACGTAGACGATTTCGAAGGAAGAGACGTGGGGCCTAATTGCTTCAGTTAGACGGCGATGGCACTCACGGATCACGTCCTGCTCGTTGTAGCAGGGGACAACCACGGATAACTCGGGCAACTTAGGCATAGAGAGCCATACTCTAGCCCGGGCATAGGGGATCCCGGTTCAAAATTGATTGTCACCATCCAGAGACAAGGAAAACACGTCAGATGCCGGTCAATGCACAAGTGCATCCCGTACTTCGACTGAGCCAACCTGGAGAATCTCAGCGTCGCAAACTTCCGTGGGATGAATATTAAGAGCGGATGTTTCAAATGTCAATTTCAAGATAGCCGAATTGCAGGGGATGTCCACAAGAGCCAAACGGGGAGTATCGCAGCATCATGCCTATTTGACGATTGGCAGTCCATGGGCCAGCAGCAAAACAGACATCTCCACGATATCGACCGGCATATGGCCGCGAACGAGGAGCGCCTGGACAGAGATTGCCGGTTGAAGTGCACTCCTGCTCCCATGCAAGCAACAAGCTGTAAGCAGGATCAAAAGCAAACGCAACAGCAAATGCGAACTACCGCGGGCGAGGGCGCCCGCGCCACATAAGCAACAGCAAGAACCATTCCCCCCTTTGCAATGCCCAGGATGGGCACCGGCAGCGCCAATAACCGTGACTGCTTGGGCAGAAGGCAGTGGACTTTCGTACCCAAGGGGACGGGGATTATGCCGAGAACTGCGGGTTTTGCCGAAGATACGCCGCGTTTTATGCCCTTCACTTCCCTGATTCCGGGGTTCGTATAGATTGCTCCTCGTGTATTAACCGCAATATAATCCTCTCCTCGGGATCATTGTTTTCCTGACGATCCCATGCGGCCGTCCCACACGGGAGTGACGGACCCGATGGCGGCGCGATCGCAAACCGGAGCGGAAGCAGGCTCCGCACGAGAGACCGAGTTGAGCATCCTCATGGACCTGCGTCCCACCTACGTTCGCCGCGACCTGCACCGGAAAGCAAAGTGGAGCTGCGCGCTGTCAATGGCCGCGACGATGGCGTGCGCGGCGGCGCCGGGGTTTGCGCAGGGGATCAAGGCGACGCTGGTGAACGGGCGCACGGTTTACGTGAACGCCGAACCGCAGACTCCGACGAACGCGCGCAAGAAATATGTGCCGGGGACGCGGCGGCTGATCTATTGGAGCAATACGGAGCACAGGTGGAAGCCGGTGCCGGCTCCATCGCCCTACGCGTGGAAGGCGGCGCACTACGCGGCGCAGGAAGTGACGAACTTTATCGCGGCGCAACCGCACTCGGACAAGACCACAAAGCAGAAGGCGGCGCTCGATCCGAATTACAGGATGGCGGCAAGAGGGCGGGCGGTGACGTCGGCGGAGATCGACAGGATGATTGAGACGTCGGCGCGGCGGCACGACGTGGACCCGAACCTGGTGAAGGCAATCATCAAGGTGGAATCGAACTTCAATCCGAGGGCAGTGTCGCGCACGGGCGCGATGGGGTTGATGCAACTGATGCCGCAGACGGCGCGGGAGTTGAAGGTGACGAACCCGTTCGATCCGGAGCAGAACGTGGACGCGGGCGTGCGACATTTGAGGGGTTTACTAGATGATTTCGGCGGCAATGTGCCGCTGAGCCTGGCAGCCTACAATGCAGGAGCGGGAGCAGTGACGCGGAACGGCGGCATACCTCCCTACACGGAGACGCGGAATTACGTACGCCGGATCACGGGACTGTACGGATCGGCGACGGGCAACCTGGTGCGATCGACTCCGATCCGCATGACGCGCGATGCGCAAGGGGTGTTGACGTTCAGCAACGTGGATTGAAAGGCAGTGGGGCGGGAATTTGCATTGCAGTAAGGAAGGGATGAAGAGCTTTTTATATCGCCAGAGGGCCACGCGAAACACAGCGCTGATTGCGCTGATGATCCTACTCGCGCTTCCGTCCTTTGGGCGAGTGACCCGGTCAAAACTGGCGCAGGCAAACCGGCAGTTCGCAGCGGCGGAGCGGATGCGCGAGGCGCTGAACGGGACTCCGGCAAAAGAACGCACGAAGCGCGATTATAAAAAGGTTGCAAATGCGTACCGGCTCGTCTACTACCTGGCGCCGACGAGCATGAGGGCAGACCCGAGCGTGGTGGCAGAGGCCGAGGTGCTGGCCGAAATGGGCAGGATATTCCACGACGACGCGGCACTGCGGATGTCGATCAAGCGCTACGAGTTTCTGCGGAAGGAATATCCGGGAAGCACGCATCGCTTCGACGCGCTGTTTACGATTGGACAGATATATAAGGATGACCTGGGCGAAAACGACCTGGCTCGGGAGACGTTCGAGGAGTTTCTGAGGCGGTATCCGCGAAACCACCTGGCAGGCGATGCGCGAGACGCGATTGCGGAAATCGACCGGGAAGCAGCGGAGTCCAAACGAGGCACGAAGGCAGCAGCGGCGGTAAAGCTGGAAGACGCAAAGCTGGCTTCCCTGCCGCTGGTGACCGGCATACGGTACTGGTCGACGCCGGACTACACGCGGGTGGCAATCGACCTGAACGGTGAAGTGAAATACGAGGCGGGTCGCGTGCCGGACCCGGACCGCATCTTCTTCGACCTGCACGGCGCAAGACTGGCGTCGACACTGGTGGGCAAATCGTTCGACGTGAGCGACGGATTCCTGAAGCGCATACGAGTGGCGCAATTCAAAACAGACATGACACGAGTGGTGCTGGAGGTGAGCAACGTCTCCGACTACTCGGCGTTTATGCTGCCGAACCCGTACCGGCTGATCATCGACATCCATGGACGGATGCCGAAGACGGAAGTGGCAAAGGTCACTCCGCCGGTAAGTCCGAGCACGGCGCAGAGACAGGGAGAGTCGACGGAGCGGAAGACGGAAGCGGCAAAGACGGGGACGCAGAACGCTCCGAAAGAGAAAGTGGCAACGGGCACGAATCCGGCGGTGGGACCGTGGGAAGACGATAGCGAGACGGGCGAGTCGGCAAAGACAGAAGTAGGAAAGATGAAAGGCCGGGAGCTGAAGTCGACACGCGGCCCGACGAGCGAGCCGACAGTGGCGGTGGTGGCTCCGAGGGAGCCAGAGAACGGCCCGCTGACGTCGCGCAAAAAGAATGAAGAAGCGCGGACGGAGTATCCGAAGATTCACCAGGCACAGCCGACTTCGGATGGACAACGGTCGCTGATAAGGGCGCTGGGATTGAAGATCAACAAGATCGTGGTGGACGCGGGACACGGCGGACACGATACGGGATCGATCGGTCCGAACGGCCTGCTGGAAAAGAACCTGACGCTGGACGTGGCGCTGCGGCTGGGCAAACTGCTGCAAACAAAAATGGGCGCCGACGTGGTGTATACGCGCGACACGGATACGTTCGTTCCGCTGGAGACACGGACGGCAATCGCAAACCAGGCGCAGGCAGATTTATTCATATCGATCCATGCGAATTCGAGCCGTGATCCGTCGGCGCGCGGAATAGAGACCTATTACCTGAACTTTACGACCGACCAGGACGCACTGGCGGTGGCGGCGCGCGAAAACGCGGTGTCGGACCAGTCGATCCACGAACTGCAGGACCTGGTGAAGAAGATCGCGCTGAAGGACAAGATCGAGGAGTCGAGGGAGTTTGCGCACGACGTGCAGCAGTCGATGTGGAAGAGCCTTTCGGCGCATGACAAAGGGGAACGGAACCGCGGCGTAAAAAAAGCGCCGTTCATCGTGCTGATCGGCGCAAACATGCCAAGCATCCTGGCGGAAATTTCGTTCGTGAGCAATCCGAAAGACGCGCGGGACATGGAGAAGCCACAGTATCGCGAGAAGATCGCAGAGGCGCTCTACAACGGAATCGTGCGGTACGTGAATTCGTTGAGCGGAGTGCGGGTGGCGAAGATTGAACCGCACGAGGATACGGGGCAATAGGTGCTAGGTGCCAGGTATTAGGCGTTAGGAAAGCGGCTGAGCTACTGAGCTGGGGCAACATGGCACGTCTACCAACAGAGGGCAAACGTGGGGCTGTTTTGGCGTTCATTTAAATTGCCGCATGACGACTTTTCCTGAATCCGCGGTCGGAACGAACTCAGTTCTTGTTTAGCCCGAACTTTCGACTCATCAGCTTTTGCTTCCACGCTTCTTCCACGCGCTCGATCCCCGCATCCGAGTTCACTATTTCCAAAACAGAGACCCTATACTGTCCGCGTCCCTGACGCATCAATTCAACGTTGCCACCGTGTCCGGTTCTTGCGTATTCAACGAATCTTCCCCAAAAGCCCCCGTCGCCCTTGGCCGATCCGACATACTGCTTACCAGTCTCGTTGCAGACCAGCAGATATACGCCTTTGACGGATTTGAGTACTTCCTGCCACGCCAACGGTACGGCAGCGATTTCGTTGATATCCCAATTGAAGTGTGTGAATCCGGGGAACGGCTGCTCATTTGTTTCCGGTCTAATTTCCAGCACCGCCTTGTCATTCCATTCAGCACGTTGTACCCAGGCTCGAAAACCCTTTCCCCAATCGATAACCAGGTGTCCTGCGTATTCGGACATTATTGCTTCCGGCTGAATGTCGTAAAGCAGCAAACCAACCTGATCCGTCTGGATCACAGGATCGATCGTGCCTTCTGGGGCAATTCCTTTGCTACTTACACGGTAAACACCGATGAACAAGGTATCGTCCGTGGGTGTGGCAACAAAGCTTGCGATAAGGTCGCCAACGGTAAACACTTCGCGCTTCTGAATTCGTTGATAGAGTTCGAAACGGCCGTCCCCGGCTCTCCAGAGGTTATAAGGCGTGCAAATCGCGGTTGAGCGGGTATCTTGATGGCGAACAAGCCGGACGTTCTTGGGATCAATATTCTCGTGACGCAAAATCGCATTGAAGGTAAGCATGTCCGGGTGACGATAGCAGGGGCAATTTGCCGTTGCTGTGATGTACGACACGCAATAAACTCGCATCTGCCAAAAGTAAGAATCTCGGACGCGCTTCGCTCGGCTTTGTCTCTTCCCACATCTGCCCGCCAACAGAGGCGGCCAGATACGGGGCACAGGCAGACTGAAGAGTGATGGGGGCGCAAGCCAACTACCCCGCTCAAGCCAACGTCAGGCTTGAACGGGCCACCGTCAGTGTGTTGGTAACCCGGGCCACCCGCCCTGATTTCCAGTGTCGGGGTTCAGTGAAGAAGCATATGACAGAACTTTGGTCGAGACATCGTACGGCAGGAATGGCGTTGGCGGGGATCGCGATACTTGTGGTGACAGGCGCTTTGGTTCTCTATGCGGTGCGGGTCGATCACCCGGTGCTTTATTATTACGGGGCCTCGCCCGAGGTTCCGAAAGGCACGGCGGTTGCGGTTCTGAATCCGTTTCGCAACCGAACCGACGAAGCGACAGCGGAATCACTTATTCTCGACCTGAGAACAAGCCGCTGCGAACAGATCGTTCGCGAACGACTGCGTGAGGACCCAACGCGCATCTGTCCGGTATTGCACAACAACAAGACAGCCTCACTCATCTGGCTAGACCCAATGAGAAGTCACGGAACATACAGGCGGTCACGGAGCCTCGTCTACGATCTACCGGAAAGCGGCGCGCGGATAGTGGTCTACTTCGGCACTGATGAAGTAGGGTGGGGAGTGTCAACCGTGTCCCTGATCCACTAACGTCCCGCCATCCACACCAGGTCAGGCAGGAAGATTGCCGAGTCCCAAGAGCAGCCTTGCAAAGCAGCCCGGGGGATACCCTACATTGCTGCGCGAGCAGAGTGGATGAGGCTACAAGTAAGAATCTCGGACGCGCTTCGCGCGGCTTTGTCTCTTCCCGTATCTGCCCGCCAACAGAGGCGACCAGATACGGGGCACCCTCGGTTAGGAGCGCAGATGTGGGCTATCAGCCAGTAAAGGTGCCAGGTACTAGGTATTAGGAAAGACAAGAGCAAGAGCAACGGCAAAAGAAACAGCGAAAGCCAGCGCCACTGAAAGCGAGCTTTCACATCATCCTTTTGCGAGTCTTTCCTCATTGATAGAATCTCGGTTACTCTTTACGGATTAATAGAGCTTTTGACGAAGTGAGACCTTACAAGATGGGACCGACCGCCGAGCCGAAAGTCCAAAGCGAATGATGGCGTCAAGATCTCCCCAGTGCCCCTTGTGCAGGGCCGAATTTGCCATAGACGAACTGGACTTCGCAGAGCCATTTCGTTGTCCTGCGTGCGCCCGATTTCTGTGCGTTCCACGCGCCTGGTCGGTTGTATCTGCTTTGCGAGCCCTCCTGATCTCCGGCCTCATATGCTTCATGTTCGGTGCGCGCGGGTTGACTCTCTTTCTTTTTTCCGTACTGGCGTGGATACCTGTTGGTTTCTTGACACTGTTTTGGACGCGACACTTTGCACCACCGAAGCTCCGATCCTGTGACTCCGTGAGATCCAACGGTTCAGGCCCACTTGGGTTAAACTGAGGCCTGTCAAGACATTGAGGAAGCCGGGGCTGAAGCCCATTTTTCCGCACCATCATTATTTCGACGGCCTGAAGGCCGTCGCTACCTCCCACATACCATGGCCGACTTTCCTGCAACGCGCAACGTGTGTCGCAGTGCAGCACAGTTCTGCTGAAAAATCTCGGACGCGCTTCGGGCGGCTTCAACATCCCCACCCGCGTTGGGACAGAGAAGGCAGAAATGGGCGCGGGGTGGAAACTTTAACGGCGGGCCGGTAGTCTAATTAGAAGAGGGGCGAGAAGGTGTCTCTCTTCGTGATGATCCGCAAACAAATTCTCCCGTTAATCGCAATAGTGGCGCTGTCGCTGAGTGTGGCAGGCGCGCAGAGATCTCCCAAGACAGAGACGAAGCAGGCGCTGCTGCCCGAGGCGTTCGCCGGCTGGGTGCAGACGGAACACCAGCAGAGCACGGACCCGGCAGTGGCCGACCCGGCACAGGCCGCGGCGCTGAAAGAGTACGGCTTCAAGGATTTCGAGCAGGCGACCTATACGCGGAACGGGCACAAGCTGGTGCTGAGGGCAGCGCGGTTCCAGGACGCGACGGGAGCGTATGGGGCGTTCACGTTCTATCGCCAGCCGCAGATGCGCGACGAGACGATCGGCACACTGGCGGTATCGGACAACGACCGCGTGCTGTTCTTCAAAGACAACGTGCTGGTGGAAGCGCGGTTCGACGAAATTACGGCAATGTCCGCGGCGGAGTTGCGCGACCTGTCGGGAGACCTGCCGCAATTGCAGGGGCCGGGTGCGAACCTTCCCACGCTGCCAAGTTACATGCCCCACGAACATCTGGTGGAGAACACGGGGAAATACATACTGGGGCCGGTGGCATACGCGGCGACAGGAATTCCGCTGAGCGCGCAACTGATCGACTTCTCAAAGAGCCCGGAAATCATAACGGCGCAGATGAAGTTCGACGCGAATACGGCAGTGACAATGCTGGTGAGCTATCCGACGCCGCTGATCGCGATGGAAAAACTTGCGGCATTCCAGGCGGCGAATCCGAATCCGAAAGAAACCTACGTGGTGAAGCGCACGGGACCGATCATCGCAGTGACGATGGGACCGATCTCGACAGGCGATGCGAAGTCAGTGCTGGGCCGCGTGAATTACGAAGCAGACGTGACGTGGAACGAAAACACATGGCTGAGTCAGCACGATAATGTCGGGAGCCTGGTGGTCGCAGCCATCACACTGGCCATCATCATCTTCGTGATGTCGGTGGGCACGGGAGCGATGTTTGGCTTCGGACGAGTGATCCTGCAGAAGATTTTTCCGGGCCGGTTCAAGCCGAAAACAGACGAAACGGAGTTCATACGGCTGCACCTGGAGGACTGAAACGAGGGCCGACTGGGTGGAGCAAAGGGTCCAGAAGTGTGGGCCTGAGAGGCCGTAAGAGGTACAGGGGGAAGAACTTAAGGTCGCCGGAGAGGCAAAGTGACAAATTTTGTCACAGGATGGCGACTGGTTACTTAAAATGTAAGTGATTGATTTTAAAGGCATTTAATTCCGAAAAATTCCTTGACACCCTGTTTTGAACCCTCATAGTATTTTTCCAGAAAGTTTTGACGGTCTAGCCTCCGTTGGAACTATTCTCCCTTGAAGGAAAGGTCGCCCTGTTGCCGGGCGGCCTTTTCGTTTGCGCAAAAAAGTTGCAGTGCAGTTTGCGACGCGCGCGAGAACGCGAAAAACTCTGCGCGATGGAAGAGCGTGCGATCAGAAAAAACATCACCACGATGATGTGCACGATGTTCGAAGGGACATCGACTCATGATTTCAGAACAAAATTCTGTATTCGCTCCACGTCGCGCCGTGAAGTGGTAGTATCTCGCGCCTAAGTGGAATGCGAGGATTCGTGGCGGCAAAGGGCAAAGCGACGGTGTTGGCGGCGGTGCTGCTGTGCAGCGCGGCACTGCTGGGACAGGCCAGCACGGGAGAGCGCATCGATAGATTCCATGCGGACGTGACGGTGCAACAGGACGGATCGCTGCTGGTGAATGAGCAATTCCAAATTCACAGCGAGGGACGATATTTCCACTACGACACGTATCGCTTTCTTCCAGTGGGAACGGAAGACCGATGGGATTCGCGCTACACAAGAGCGTCGGATGACGAAGGAGCGAAGGCGGAGTTGCTGAGCGCGCGGCTGAATGGAAAGCCGATCGAGACAACAGCGGAAGTAAACGGAGAAGCCACTCGCGTGGAGTTGGGAAAACCGTTGCCCGAGGGCGACTGGACGTATGAACTTCGTTATCGCGTGACGGGCGCGGTGAATGTTGCGCGAGACGGAACGGACAAAGACGCACTGTACTGGAACGCGGTGGGACATGAATGGGGATTGCCGGTGGAGTCGGCAACGGTGGCAGTGCGCCTGCCTGAGAATCTCCCGTGGAAAGACGTGACGGCGAACGCGTACCTGGACAAACGGGGCGTAAGACTGGCGGCGGGCAAACCGCAGCGAGTGGACGGCGCGGCCAACACGATGACCTATACGGCGCACGGCCTGGCGGCGGGCGAAAGTCTGGCGGTGGTGGTGGAGTGGCCGCAGGGTTATGTGGCGCTACCACGCCCGGCGATTGAGCGACGACTGTCACCACTTTGGCTTCCGCTTGGGGCGTTCTGCTATTACCTGGTGGTTTGGGTGGCGAAAGCACGAAATCCCAAACTGCGAGCGCTGGCTCTACAAAACGAGGCGCCGCGCGGGATGTCCCCGGCGGAGGCGCGCTACCTGCGGACGGGAGGAAGTGACCGCAAGAGCGTGGCAAGCGCATTGGTGGACCTGGCAGCGCGCGGGTACGTCAGCGTGCAGTGCACAAAAGACGAGTGCACGGTGCGGCGACTGCGAGCACTGGGCGACGACCTTCCTCCGGAGGAGAAATTCGTCTATACAAAATTGCTGCCGGCGAGCATGGCCGAACGGGTAGTGCGAAAAGACGACAGGCAATTACTTTCGGACATGGTGCTTGGGGTCCAACAAACGTTGACCGCCCGGGTAGGAGCACGGTACTTCCACTGGAACACGAAATACCTGGTGGCGGGGTCACTCGGCTCCGTGGCAGCAGGGGTGTGGATGGCGTCCGAGTACCGGACAACCGGAAGCCCATGGCTCTTGTCCTTTTGGTTTCTTACATTTAGCCTGTTGCTTGGGGCGGTACTGGCGGTGACCATCGTACCCTTGACGACGGACGTTCTCGACCGGAGACTAAAGGTGCGTTCGGCATGGCCGGGGCTGGTAGTGCTGCCGGTTTTTGTGGGTGCTGCCGGATACGTCGGTTACAGAGTGAGTCTTGGGTCTTCAGCACTGTTTGGCTGGAGCCTGGCATTATTGGCGATGACAAACGTGGCATGGGGAATCGCAATGCGTGCGCGGACCCTGGACGGAGCTGGGCGATTCATAGAGTTGGAAGGTTACCGTTGTTCCCTGCAAAAGGCTGAGCAAGGGACGAGAAGCGAAGACGTGGCATTTGCGATTGCCTTGGATGTGCAAGAGCATTTGGGGGACGAACTAGCGGAAGTGATGCTTGCAGTGACGACTGTCCGATGATCAGCTAAAGGCATTTTCATGGCTGGAAGTGCGGCTTGTTCCAAAATCAAAACAAATGTAAGCCGTAGTTTCAGATTGGCATGAAAAGCGATTTTGTTGTAAGCTGCTGAAAACTCGGGGAGTTGTGCGAAACCGGAGAGTGAACCATGGCGCTTTGCGTACAAGGTATTGACGCAGATGGCGGAGCTATGCATGTTGATGTAATCTCCTCTGGCAGCCAAATGCTGCCTACAAGGAGATACAATGCGCTTCGTTCTGTGGCTTTCCCTGACTCTTGCCCTTGGTTATGCTGCCTTCGGTCCTCGCTTCACGACTTCGAACACGGCTCTGCACACGAGTACAACAGTTTCGGCGACGGCGTACGATACGACCAACGGACCCGATCCGATCCCGCCGATGACGAAGTAGCTGGTGGCCGGTCTAGAGGCCATCAGCCAGTCGATAATGGGGGTGGCCTATGACCGTTTCACAAATCACAAATATCGTGTGGATAATTGCGGTAGTGGGGGAGGTATGGGCAGCGCTGCTTTTGTTGCGCCCATCCAACCGAAGCCGTTTCCCATTGTTCAGTGGGTTTTTGGTATTCTCGTGCGTCCGTTCAGGCGCGTTGATCGCTACCAGCCTTACGCTTGGAACGAGGTCGGATGCCTATTATTACCTCTACTGGACGGGAACCGCGCTAGGGACCATGCTCATGGCAGGGGTGATCTATGAGGTCTTTACAGACCTGTTCATGCCTCTATGGACACTGCCGAAACACGCCGGGACCGTATTCATCTACGTTCTGGCCGCCATCGTTTCGCTCAGCGCCGCTGTTGGACTCTGGATGCCCAGCACAAATCCTCACGCAATATCGAACCTCATTCTGACGATGGACCGCAGCACGACGTTCGCGACCGCTGTCGCGTTCGCGTTCGTGGTTTTGTTTGCCCGATACTTCGGGGTACCGTGGCGGAGACAGACATTCGGAATCGCGGCGGGATTCATGTTTATGAATTCCGTGGATCTGACGGTGAGCGCGGTGATTGCGGTCAGCAGGCCGGAGTGGGTGCCTACTATTTACGTGCTCTCGCAAGTTGCGTTTCTGATTGCGGAAGTAGTCTGGATTGGGTACTTCCTGCGGCAGGAAGCGGAGCGGACGGAGCCGTCCGACAAGGTGCTGGCGGCGATCCGGCAAGTGCAGGACGACGCGAGATCGGCAGTGGGATACATGCTGACGGCCGTACATCGGATGGCGTATGCGGAAAGTAGCGAACATCAAGGCGACTAAGATGTTCGCCTGCAAAGGATCGAGGTAGCCCATGACGGAAGATAGAATCCTTGAGCAGTTGGCCGCGCTGAGCCGGGAGTTCCAGACGATCCCCGTGAGCACGTTGCGCGGAGGAAGATATACGCGCGAAGACCTGCAAAAAGTAGAACGCTTCTGCGAAGCGGCTTTACTGTTTTCAGCGATTGTGGCCGACGTGTGCCACGGCGAGCACAACCCGGAGCTGCTCCAGGATGGGCTGGAGATCCGCAAGGCGGCGCTGGAGATGGTGCATTGTCTGCGCAAGGTGCAGATGGCGCGCACACTGACGTTTATGCGGCAGGAACCGGGAGAGCATATACGTATCCTGCTGGACCGGTATGAAGATATCGTCCGCAACTGCCGGGCGATTTGCGGGCTGCAGAATCCATTCCTACTGGACTGGTTTGACGCGGCTACTCAGCACAGCTAATGGAACTCGCGGAATCAAACGGCAGATTTATGGATTCATTCGAGATCAACGAGAAGCGTGTACAAGCCCTGGAATTTCTGCGTGCGCAGAAAAACAAGGTCGAGGAAGAAATCGACCGTCTGCAGAAGTATCTCAATGAGCTGGACCAGTTGATGATGCGAGCGGAAAACACGAAAGAAATGCCACGACGGAAAAGCGGATAAATCCGCGGTGGATGAGACTCAACAAGCGCGAGCCGCCTGCATGGGCGGCTTTGCTGTTTCGACAGGTACTAGGTGTTAGGTGCTAGGTGCTAGGTGTTAGGTAAAACAAGGCAGGAGTCCACTGTCGGCAGACGGAAAAAGCCCCTCCGGAGGGAGGGGCCTGGATATGAGAGCATGGAGCCGAAGACCGGACTTGAACCGGTGACCTGCCGATTACGAATCGGCTGCTCTACCAACTGAGCTACTTCGGCCCGCCGGAACGATTTTAAATGGACGTGACAGATTCGTAAAGCGGACGGGGCCAGATGCGAGGCGACGGTTAGGAGACGCGAGTCAATAGTCGCGAGTCGCGAGAGAAGGCACTTGCAAAACGGGACTGCTAGAAAAAGCGGTTGAGAAAAGCATAGGAGAGAAGCATGAGAGACGCGGTACCCGCGACGCAAGGAATCGCAGTATAGAAGATCGTCTCGGCCAACGGCTCTGGGATGATGCCGCGAATGGAAAGAAAAAAAGTGATGAACTCAGCGAGCATCGCCAAGAACCAACAGAACAGGACCGACAACAGTGGATGCCGGACGATGAAGTTCTGGCGCGAACGAATGGAACTGGAGCACACGCGCAACCTCCAACGAAGCGGAAGTCATTTTCGCACGACGGGCAAGCAGCGTGTCAGAAACAGCCTCAAGGAAGTGTCGCTGCCGTGGTGCAACTATATCGTTTTCAACAGTTTTCAGAGGGAGTGGCACTATTTTCCGCTTGATTCCGAAAGGCGTGACAACGATAATCGCGGTGAGTAACGCCCGTAAGTGAGCATGTGACCCTATTTAACCGAACGGACGTACTGCGGATCCTTCGCATTTCCCCGCGGCAACTGAGTGGCTGGCAGCGGGCCGGCCTGGTTGCTGTTGGCGAGTCCTTTTCGTTTTTCGATCTCCTGCAATTAAAGAAAGTTCGCGACCTGCGTGCCAAGCGTGTACGGTCAGCGGTGATTCGCCAGTCGCTGCAGGCAATGCAACGGCAGGTGAGCGGCATGGAGAATCCGCTGATTGAGGCGGGAACGTTCTCCGTGGGCTCGCGCGTGGCTTACCGTCACGAAGGGCGCGCCGTGGATCCGATCAACGGGCAGTTTGTGATGGACTTTGCGGAGACGGGCACCGTGGTGGAGGCCGGAAACGTAAAGGCGATCGCGCTGACGGAAACGGCAGCAGAATTTTTTGCGCGCGGGATCATGCTGGAAGACGACCCGGCAACGGCCTATGAGGCGATTGCGGCATACGAGAAAGTTCTGACGCTGGACCCGCGCTACGCACCGGCACACATCAACCTGGGCACGCTCTACTACAACCAGGGTGACTACGCGCTGGCGGAGAAACATTATCGCGGAGCCATCGAGTGCGATGACCGCTACGCGCTGGCGTACTTCGACCTGGGAAACGTGCTGGACGAAACGGAACGCGTGGACGAGGCGATCCGGGCATACCGGGCGGCGGTGGCGCTGGCCCCCACGTACGCCGACGCGCATTACAACCTGGCACTGGCATATGAACGCAAGAAAGAACCGCGCAAGGCTCTCTACCACTGGAAGGCTTATGTGCGGCTGGACGCGAATGGCGCATGGGCCGTCCATGCAAAAAGCCAGATCAGAAAACTGCTGAATGCGGAAAGCCTGAAAGTGGTGTACAGAAGATAGCTGCAGAAGCAAGCTGTTAGCTGCAAGCCACAAGCAAAGACAAAAGAGCTGCTAAGCCGCTGAGCTACTGCAAAGGCAGCGTCAGTCACGAGTCGCAAGTCGCGAGTCAAATCAAGAACAAAATCGAAAAGCAACGAAACTGGATAAGTTCCCGACGCAACGTTCACTCGCCAGAGATGCGGTGTAATGGGTATAATCTCCGGTTTGCCTAAATCAGGTGGGAGTCTTATATGGCTAATGAATACGCTCCGCAGCCGCTGGTTGCGCTGACGGAAGATGAACAGATGTTCCGCGACAACATTCGACAGTTTGCCGAAGAAGCAGTAAGGCCGCGGGCAAAAGAGATGGACGAGAAGGGAATGTTTGACCACTCGCTCATCGAGCAGTTCTTCCAGCTTGGATTGATGGGAATCGAGGTTCCCGAGCAGTACGGCGGCGGCGGCGGCACGTTCTTCGAGGCGATCCTGGCGGTGGAAGAGTTGTCGCGAGTGGACGCTTCGGCGGGCGTGGTGGTGGACGTGCAGAACACGCTGGTGAACAACGCGCTGCTGCGCTGGGGCACGGACGAGCAGAAGAAAAAATATCTGCCGAAGATGGCCACCGAGTGGGTGGGCGCCTATGCACTGAGCGAGGCGGGCAGCGGATCGGACGCGTTTGCGCTGACGACGCGCGCGGAAGACAAGGGCGACCACTGGCTGCTGAACGGACAGAAGTTGTGGATCACGAACGGTAAAGAAGCGAACCTGTTCATCATGATCGCCTCGGTGGACCTGGCGGCGGGATACAAGGGGATCACGGCATTCATCGTGGAGAAGGACTTCCCCGGATTCACGGTGGGCAAGAAGGAAGACAAGCTGGGAATCAGGGCGTCGTCGACGTGCGAACTGATCCTGGAGGACTGCAAGGTTCCGAAGGAAAACCTGCTGGGAGAAAAAGGCAAGGGCTACAAGATCGCAATCGAGACGCTGAACGAGGGGCGGATCGGGATTGGCGCGCAGATGCTGGGCGTGGCGCAAGGAGCATGGGAGTGCGCAGTGAAGTATGCGCAGGAGCGCAAACAGTTCGGACAGCCGATCTCGAACTTCCAGGCGATCCAGTTCCAACTGGCGCAGATGGCGACGGAGATCACGGCGGTGCGGATGATGGTGTACAACGCGGCGCGCATGAAGGACGCGAAGATGAACTTTGTGAAGGAAGCCGCAATGACCAAGCTGTTCGCGTCGCAGGTGGCGGAAAGAGTGGCGTCACAGGCGGTGGAGATCTACGGCGGGTACGGCTTCACGAAAGACTACCCGGTGGAGAAGTACTTCCGCGACTCGAAGATCGGAAAGATCTACGAGGGAACGAGCAATATGCAGCTCGCAACGATTGCAAAACTGGTGATCGGCGGGAAGTAGCGTTACAATCCGAAACAATCAAGACGCCCCACCGGAAGAAGGCCGCTGGGGCGTTCGCTCATGAACGCCTATGGAAACGACAGGAAATCGCCGGGAGTGGCAACGCCTCACGCTGACGGAAGATGCGCTGGTGCTGGACGATACCGGGTTTGAACTGGGACGGGTTGCGCAAGTGAGCGGCGGAGGCATGTTGATTTACACGTCATCGGAAGACGCACAACTGCGGCTGGCCGCAGGGCGGAAGATGTGCGTATCCATCCAGGAACCAACCACGAGAGACACGATCACGATGAATATTGAAGTGGTGCACACGCGGACAAACTGCGTGGGAGTGCGCTTCGTCTAACGGCGCGCGGTGTTCCATTGTGGCTCCAAATCACCGGCGGCACGTTCGAGCCAGTTCCTGTTTCATTCACATTTGGCGATGTGATGGAGCGCGAAAGCGCGCCGCAAGTTACGGTATCCGTAAGTTACTGGAAATGCATCACTAAGCCTTGCGGCAACGGGTAGGGCGCGAGCTAAGAGGCGTAGAACCGCATCCAGAGCGGCTGTGAGGGTGCTCCAGACCTTACATTTTTTGTGTGTATTCCCCTAAATTGGCAGTGACAGGCCGTCCCATCTGTCGCATACTTTCCCCAACATCAAGGTTTTTTTGTGTCTAGAAGTTGTCGATCCGTGGACGAAGGCCATGGAGAACCGACCGTAATAACGGCGGCGACGTGATCCGCAACGAGAGCCTCGGGTAGAGCACGGGCTGGACCTGACGGAGTTCTCAAGACTGTTTTGGGGGACCCTCACCGATGACAGAACCAATGCCCGAATGGGCACAGAAGATTCGGCACATGCGCCTGAGCATGCAACTGACGGGCGCTGCATTTGCCGCACAAATCAACACTTCAAAAATGACGATCTCTCGTTGGGAGCGGGGTATCTCAAAGCCCTCGGCGCTGATGTGGCTGCGACTGGCGAAATTTGCCGGGCCGCAGGACTGCTGGTACTTCTACGAGCGCGCCGGGTTGACGCAAGGAGATATCTCCGAGCCGTCGCTGGGCATGCCAGTTTTGCAGGACGAGACGTCCATGGCAAAACTGGTGGGTAAGCTGGACCGCTGTGTTGCCCTGCTCTCAGGGTTGGCGACATCGGACAGCGCGAAGCTCGGTGAAGTGCTGTTCCTGCTCAGCGACGCGACAAATATTCTGCTGGGCTTGCACGGACAGAACGACACACACGAACCGATGCAAACGGCTTCATAGCTGGTAGCTAACAGCTATTGGCGGCTGGGCGGACATTTGCGCGGATGCGAACGTCCGCCCAGCCGAGAGCACTGCCACGTCCGCAAATTTTGCCGGCGGGGCCGATCTACGCGGTGGACGGCTGGCGGGCGACGGTGAGAAGGAACGTGCTGTCGACGAGAGCCTCGACATCGTGCGGGATATTGCTTTCCAGCGCGAGCAGATGTCCGGTGGGCAAGTCGTGGGTGGCGCCTTCGGCGTTCAAACGGATGTGTCCGGCGAGCACCTGGACGGTGATGCGGCCGGTGGTTTGATGCTGCTCCCAGAGCGAGCCGCCAGGCATGGTGACAAGGACGACACGAAGCGCGGCAAAACTGACGAGCGCCGTGGTGACCTTGCCCGTGGGATTCGGCTGCGCAGTGCGAGACGTAAGGATTGCCTGGTTGAGATCGACGTGAGTGGTTTCGGTGGTGGACGACATGAACTGCTCCAAAAGCGGGTACTGGGTACTGGGTGTTAGGTACTAGAGAAAGCAAAGTCAGCGGCAGTGCTGAGCTACTGAACTGCTGATCCCATTCTTCGCTGCGCTCAGGACCGGGCACCCGGATGGGGCGTCCGAACGATACTTTTAAGATCCATTCCCCATAAATCCATCCCAAGCAAACGATGCTTCAGCAATCCATTCCACCCGAACGATTACGCCAGTTCCAACTCAATCGCCTTGCTGGCGGGATCGAGACTGACGATGCGGAAGCTGCGGATTTGGCCAGCGCGAACGGCTTCCGGCTTGGAACCGCCGGCAGGCGCACCACCCTTCCAACGAGCATTCAACATGGCAGAGAGCGAAGAGAGATCGGCCTTGGACTCGGACGGCGCTTCCGGCTGTGCCGCAGATTGCGCGGCGATTTGGCACGTGGCGAGAACGCCTTCACCGAGTTCGACGCGCGCGCGTCCGCCTGACTCCTCGACAATGCGCCCGGTAACGATGTCGCCCGGCTTGTGCTCGACGATGTATTCATCGAGGCCGGTGGGAATGAGTTGCTTCATGCTGAGGCGAAGCTGACGCTTCTCTCTGTCAATGGCGAGCACGAGAACCTTGACGACCTGCCCGGACTTGAGAACGTCCTGCGGGTGATTGATGCGCTTCTCGGCGCTGATTTCGCTGACGTGCACCAGGCCCTCGATGCCATCGGCGAGTTGGACGAAGGCTCCGAACTTCATGATGCTGGTGACGGGGCCTTCCGCCTCGGAGCCAACCGGGAAGCGGCGGACGGCGTCCTCCCACGGATCTCCGAGCGCCTGCTTGAGACCAAGCGAGATGCGGCGCTGGGCGACATCGACGCCAAGGACGACGGCTTCGACGGTTTCTCCGGGAGTAACGATGGTGTTGGCCTTCTTCATCTTCCTTGTCCACGACATTTCGGAGACGTGGATGAGGCCTTCCAGCCCGGGCTCAAGTTCAACGAATGCTCCGAACTCGGCGACGCGCGTGACGGGACCGCGCACGCGAGAGTTCGCCGGATATTTCGCGGCGGCGGAATCCCAAGGGTCGGGCTGAAGCTGCTTCATGCCGAGCGAGATGCGCCGCTTCTCGGAATCAACCTTGAGTACCTTGGCTTCGATTTCCTGGCCGACAACGAGGACATCGGCGGGGTTCGCAATGCGCGCCCATGAAATGTCTCCAACGTGGAGCAGACCATCGACGCCGCCGATGTCGACGAAGGCGCCGTAATCAGTGAGGCTGCGGACAACTCCAGTGACAATCGCGCCCTCGGCCACTTCAGAGTAGCGCTGCTCGCGAACGGAGCGCTCCTCTTCCTCGGCGACGATGCGGCGATCGACGACAACATCCTCGTCCTGCACATCGAGCTTGATAATGCGGCAGCGAATTTCCTCTCCGACAAGTTTCTCCAGGTCGGCGGCTTCGCGCGCTCCACTGCGCGAGGCGGGCATGAAAGCACGCACGCCAACATCCACGCTGACGCCACCTTTAATCACCGCAGTCACAGTGCCGACAATGGTCGACTTTTCGGCGAAAGCTTTTTCAAGAGATGTCCAGTCGGTTGGCTGCGCGACCTTGAATAGCGAAAGTTCGTAGTAGCCCTCGGGATCGCGTCCCTTGACGGTGACGGGAAACTTGTCGCCGGACTTCACGCCTTCCCCGCCGCGTGGAAAAGCGGTCAAGGGCAGGATGCCTTCGGTCTTGAAGCCGATGTCGAGCAGGACGGATTCGGCGGTGACGGTGACGACGATGCCTTCGAGCTGACGGCCGCCATCTTCGCGCTTATGCGAATGGCTGTGTTCGTACTGAGAAAGCGCGTCGGCGAAAGACTCGTTGGATTCGGGAGTGGATGGAGAGTCAGGAATATTCGCGTTGGACATGATGAGGATACAGTCTTGTGCTACGGGATACTGAATAGGATAACACCGGGAGAGTCGCGAGTCGTTGGTCGCGAGTCTCGAAAAACAAATAGCGCTGGCCGTACCCGTCGCGGGGAGCAGATATGGAGCACCCGGCGAGGATCAGGTTTCGAGGCGGAAGCGGGTTTCAGCGAGGCGATACATGGGTCGCCAGATGGTGCGGTTGATGGTGACGACGATGGCGGACATGACGACGGTGGCGGCGAGGAGCAGACGGAAATTGCCGGTGTCAGAGGCGAGGCTGATGGTGGCGCCGAGTCCGACGGTGGAGATGGTGTGTCCGGCGAAATGGAAATATTCGGCGACAATGCTGGCGTTCCACGCGCCACCACCGGCGGTGACGAGTCCGGTGACGAGATAAGGAAAGATGCCGGGAAGGATGAGGCGACGCCAGCGCTCGACACGCGAGAAGCGAAAGACGCGCGAAGCTTCCTTGAGGTCGGTGGGGATGGCCATGGCTCCGGCGATGACATTGAAGAGCACGTACCACTGCGTGCCAAGCAGGAGAAGCACGATGGACCCGATGCCGAGTCCTCCGCCGACGCGAATCAACAATAACAGGATGACGGGAAATAACGCGGTGGCCGGAACCGAGGCGGCGATCTGCGCGAGCGGTTGCGCGATGCGCGCCAGTTTGGGATTGAAGCCGATCCAGACACCGACGGGAATCGTCCAGGCAGAGGCGATGACGAGGGCACAGACGACGCGCAGAAATGTGGCGGACGCACCGAGGGCAAGCACGCGAAGGTCGGCTCCACGCAGACCACTGAGAAAACGGATGGCATCGAAGACTCCGTAAACGACGCCGATGGCGATGAGCACTCCGATGGTTCGAAGGAGCCAGGTCCTGGCAGCGGAAGGCGGCGCGGCGTGCGTTTCCTTTTGCTGCGCGACGGCGAAGTGCAGGGCGATTTGCTCACCAAGCGGGCGGGTGATGCGATGTTGCAAGGTGTTCACGAGGCGCGAACGACGGAGAAAATTGAGGATGGGCGAGCGCGGGACGTCGGCGGATTCGACCTGCTCGATTTTGAACTTCTGCGCCCAGGCGATGATGGGCCGCCAGACAAGCTGGTCGAGAAGAACGATAACGGCGATCATGGCCCCAAGTCCCCAGAGGATGGAACGCGTGTCCCCAGTGCTGGCAGCGGTCTGGAGGTAAGAGCCGAGACCGGGGAGACGGAAGTCGCGATTGCCGAGCACGAACATCTCGCAGGCCATGAGGAAAAACCATCCGCCGGCAACGGACATCATGGAATTCCAGATGAGGCCGATGGCGGCGTAGGGCAATTCAAGCCGGGTGAAGCGCTGCCACGCGGTGAAGCGATAGAGGCGGGCAGCTTCGCGCATCTCCTTGGGAATGCTCTTGAGCGAGGAATAAAAACTGAAGGCCATGTTCCAGACCTGGCCGGTAAAGATGAGCAGGATGGCCCCGGCTTCCACACCGAGCTGGTGATGGGGAAAGAGCGAGACCATGGCGAGCATGACGCCAGGAAGAAAACTGAGGACGGGGATGGATTGCAGGATGTCGAGCAACGGAATCATGACGCGCTCGGCCTTGGGGTTGTAGGCGGCGATGTATCCGTAGACGAGCGTGAAGGCAAGCGAGAGAACGTAGGCGATAAAGATTCGCAAGAATGAATACAGCGCGTATTGCGGCAGCGCGCTGGGGCTGTGCGAAATTTGTGCCTCGGGCGTGAAAGGGCCGGCCCAATATCGCGCGAGCAGAATGATGGAGTAAAAGAACGCGAGGCCGGCGGCGAAGATAGGTATGTCGGTGAGCAATGACCATGCGCCGTGGGGAACGAATCCCCAGGCGGTGGCGGGACGCCGGCTGATGGCGCGCACTCGCTTCGTCATTGCGCAGCGACCTCCGCGTGATCCGTGCCGGGTTCGGAGAGAACCATGCGGCCGGTGTGCGAATCGTAGTCGAAGATTTCAGCGTAACGGCCCCAGTCGAGAACAGTTTCAAGCTGGCGCTCAAGTTCTTCCTCGGAGAAATATTCGTCGAGGACGTCGCGGAAAAATTCGAGCGGAATCGTGTGATTGGTCTTGGCGCGCAAGGTCTGGTCTACCTGCTGGAAGAGCGCAATGTGCGCAAGGGCGGCGTCGCGGAAAAGCTCCTTGCGCTGAAGAATGCCGGCCTCGGCGTACTTCATGCCATCGGCGGTAATGTGCGCGTCGCCTTTATCGAGTGTGGCGAAGCCGAGCAGCACGGCGGCTTCGGTGATGGGCAGCAGGTCGTCAACTTCCAGCCGCAATTGCTCGGCGAGATGATAGAGGTCGTCGCGACCGCCACGGTCGGCAAGCAGTTCGAGCAAGCCCGCGATGCCGCCGGGACGGGCGTGCGGCAGCATGGTGTATTTGCGCTCGGGACGCGGTGCGGCAGCGACCGTGGCCTGCTCCAAGGGCTGCGGCGGTGGAGCCACCTCGGCGTCGAGCTGGGTCATGACGGTGTAGATGTAATCGACGAACTCGACGAACTCCGGGGCCTTGCGCTCGCGCGGGTGCGCAAGCGGAATCTGGAAGTCGGCGCGAATGCGGCCAGGGTTGCGGCCGAGGACGACGACACGATCAGCGAGCAGCACGGCTTCCTCAATATTGTGCGTGACAATAAAGATGGTGCTGATGGGCATCTTGCGATTGAGCCAGAGTTCGAGGAGTTCACCGCGGAGCGTCTCGGCTGTAAGCACGTCGAGCGCGGAGAAAGGTTCGTCCATGAAGAGGACTTCGGGCTCGACGACCATGGCGCGCGCGAATCCAACGCGCTGCTTCATGCCGCCGGAGAGTTCCTTGGGATAGGCGGTTTCGAAACCGTCGAGGCCGACGGTGTCGAGCATGCGCAAAGCGCGCTTGTGACGCTCAACGGCGCCCATGCCGCGCGCCACCAACGGGGCTTCCACGTTGTCGAGAACGGTGAGCCAGGGGAAGAGCGCGAAGCTCTGGAAGACGATGGCGACGTGCGGAATTTCACCGTCGAGCTGCTTGCCGTGCCAGAGGACTTCTCCGGCGGAAGGCGTGGCCAGTCCGGTGAGCATGCGCAACATGGTGGACTTCCCCGAACCGGAGGGACCGAGCAGCGCTACAATCGCGCCGGGATAAATCGACAGGCTGGTGGGGGCGATCACCTGGATGCGATTGCCCTCGGGTTGCTGGAAAAACTTTTCGACGTTGATGGCTTCAATGATCGGTTCCACGGATGCCCCCTGAACGATCTTCCCGGAAAACAGGCAACTGCAAATGCGACACGCGATAACAACGCGACGGTTGTTGCACGCCGGAATATAAGGTAACGCACCGGTCCGAGAATCGGGTGAAAATGCGGAGAAAGCGCCGCCGGAGGCAACGAGGCGGCATGAAGGGATGCTTCAAAACTGCGGCTTCGCTGGCCTCACTTCACCAGCCGTTCAGGTCCGGGTTGGTCTTCACTGGATGAAAGAAGTTCCATTGCATCGCGCCGGAGAATTCGCCCGGCGTTCCATGGTCAAGGTAAACAAGTAGGCCATGAGTGTCAATGCGGAGAAAAATGGAACGGCTGGTCGCGGCTCGTGAAAGAATCGGAGGAATCCTAATGAAGATTACGGGAGGAACGATGACAACATGCCGCGAGATGTTGAGACACACGTTGGCTACGCTGGCGTATCGCTGCGGCAAAGCAGTACGGAATGCGCCGCCGGAGTTTGCGGCGTTTCGCGTGGCGGAGGTATCGCGTACGCCGGGGCAGATACTGGCTCACATCGGCGACCTGCTGGATTGGTCGCTGGGGTTGTGCGAGGGACGCCACGAATGGCACGACTCAGAGCCACTGCCGTGGAACAAGGAAATAGAACGATTCTTTGCGGGGATGGAAAAGTTCGACGCGAGACTGAGCGATCCCAAGCCGCTGGGATACCCGGAAGAAAAGATTTTCCAGGGGCCGATTGCGGATGCTCTGACGCACACGGGGCAGATTGCAATGCTGCGGAGAATTGCCGGAACACCGATGAAAGGCGAGAACTACTTCAAGGCTGATATTGCCGCCGGAAGAGTGGGGACGGAGCAGATGGCACCAAAGTATGAGTTCGATTGATGTTCCGCACGCGCCACATGCGTGGTAGGATGCAAAATTCATAGGTCCACACGGTCTTCACGTTCTTCGGATTTATAGCTATAAGCATTTCCCCAAGAGTGTTTTCCGCGCGTTGCGCGGTACTAGCCCGAAGACAACGAAGGAGGCCTATGCGATTCCGCTGGTTAGTCGTCCTGCTATTCACCCTAACCACGACAGTATTTGCCCAGACTAAAACTCCAGCCCAGGTCCAAAACGATCTCGACCAGTGCTACAAGAATGTGGTTAGCAACAACAATGACGTTGCGATCCAATATTGCACGACGGCCATCAACGAGGCCAACCGGCTGACTACAAAAGGACTGGCTGCGGCCTATCACAACCGGGCATTGGCGTACCTTGGCGAGAAGAAGTACGACAGCGCGGAAGCCGACATCCAGGAGTGTTTAAGGATACGCCCTAACAATGCGCTCTCGCTGTGGCTGAGCGGCGAAATCGACCGGGAGATGGGTAACTACGACAAGGCTATCGCGGATTACCAGGCATCCATCGCGGCCCAACCCGACAAATTGAGTTCCTACGGCGGCCTGGCGGCGGCGTACGAGGATAAGGGCCAATACGATCTGGGAATCGACGCCGCCAGCAAAGCAATCAGTCTCGATCCCACATACATGTACGCGTATGGGGTCCGCTTCGATCTCTACCTGGATAAGAAGGATTACGACAACGCCATTCAAGACGAACTCACGGCGCTTCAACATGCCTCCGGCGTGGACGAACAGGCCCCGGCATATCACGACCTGGCGCTGGCTTACTACGACAAGCTTGACTATAAGGACGCGGAAGCCAATATCCAGGAGAGTCTGAAGCTCCGTCCGAACTATGCGCTCTCGCTGTGGCTGGCCGGCGAGATCGACCGGGGAATGGGCAACTACGACAAGGCCATCGCGGATTACAAGGCGTCCCTCGCCGTTGACCCCAACAAAGTGAGTTCCTACGGCGGCCTGGCGGCCGCGTATGAAGGCAAACGCCAATACGACCTGGGAATCGAAGCCGCCAGTAAAGCCCTCAGTCTCAATCCCAAGTACGAGTGGGCATACTGGATTCGTGGCCAACTCTACCAGAACAAGCTCGACTTCGCTGACGCGATCCGCGATGAGGAATCGGCGATTCAGCTTACCCCGAAAGACTCCACGCTTTACCTTACGCAGGCCGGTAACTACGAGTACCTGGGCGAGTGGGACAAAGTCTATGCCGACCTGGACAAGGCAATGCAAATCGATCCCACAAACGGCAACGTGTACGGCGAACGGGCCTGGGCAGAGTGGATGCAGGGCCGGGGCGACGCGAACAAGGCAATGGCCGATGCGGACAAGTCGTTGCTGCTGTCTCCTACGGACTATGCCTCGCTCCGCCTGAAGGCAATGATTGAACTGTCGCGCAAGAACTATGCGGCGGCAGGGGACGACATGGCCGAGGCGGTCAAGGGCGATCCAACGTACTCCTACGGGGTACTGTGGCTGCATATCATTCGCAGCCACGCCGGAACGAACGACCGCGACGAGTTGATGCATAACATGGCCAACCTCGATCTGACGGTATGGCCCGGGCCGATCCTGAACTACTACCGGGGGGGCATCACCAAGGCACAACTGCTGAGCAAGGCGGAGGCAAATGACCCGGCGCAGACCGAGGTACAGAAGTGCGAGTCGACGTTCTACGTTGGCGAAGATGAACTGGCGAAGGGCCATCGCATCGAGGCTGCGGCCATGTTTCGCCATGCGGAGAATATCTGTCCGACACCGTACATTGAGCACTCGGGGGCGCGTTCGGAACTGGCGATGATGGCGAATGCAGCGCCGAGACCGGCGGTACATGCAATGCATAAAGCGCCACGAGCGCGCTAAGAAAGATGGCAGAGAGGCGGGCAATCCGCAGACGATTTCCCGCCGCTCCGCCAGAAGCGGTGACACTCCCGTAACCGGTCCGCGAGCACTCCCCTCTTGACCACATTGCCATGGGAAGCGAGGATACGTAGCTGGTCATCCGGGCCACGTAAAGGACCACCGTGCTCTTCGCGACGCTGGCGCTCACAGGACACTCGCCACTGCTGGTAAGCATTCTTGCGCTGATTCTCGCTCCCCTGCTGATGTTGCGACAGGTGAAGAAGCGGTTTGCGCAGGCAGAGGCGAAGTTCCGGCAATTTGCGCGGCGCAAGCGCACGGCGGTGGTCACGGTCATCCTGATGGTGATTGTGCTGCGGCTGGCGGCGCTGCCGTGGATCAAGGTGGAGAACCCGATGATCCACGACGAATTCAGCTACCTGCTGATGGGCGATACGTTCGCGCACGGACGGCTGACCAATCCGACCAGTCCGATGTGGCAGCACTTCGAGACGATGCACGTGAACCAGGTTCCGACCTACCAGTCGATGTACCCGGTGGGACAGGGGCTGGTGCTGGGTGCGTCGGAGTGGCTGACGGGAAACCCGTGGTGGGGAGTGCTGCTGAGCGTGGCGCTGATGGCAGGCGTGATCTGCTGGGCGCTGCAGGGCTGGATGCCGCCGGAATGGGCGTTGCTGGGAGGAATGATCGCGGCGCTGCGCTACGGAATCGTCCACGAGTGGGTGAACTCCTACTGGGGCGGGGCGGTGGCGGCGATTGGAGGAGCACTGCTGCTGGGCGCGCTGCCGCGGATCGTGCGCAAGGCTCGCATGAGGGATGCTCTGCTGGGCGCACTGGGATTGGCCATCATGGCCAACAGCCGGCCCTACGAAGGACTGGTGATCTCCATTCCGCTGGTGCTGGCGCTGCTGTGGGGAACCTGGAAACGCTGGCACGCTTCCATTACGCTGCGAAGAATCCTGGCTCCGGCGGCGCTGCTGCTGGCAATCACGGCAGCCGGAATGATGTATTACAACTACCGCGGAACGGGACATTCGCTGGTGACGCCCTACGAAGTCAACCTGGAGCAGTATCACCCGACGAACCCTTTCATCTGGCAGCCACTCCGGCCGGCGCCGCATTACCGCTTCCGCGAGATGCAGATGTTCTATTACATGCATGAGCGCGCATTGTGGGATTCGTATCATTCGGGGCTCGGGTTGTTTTCGCTCCTGTCGGAGAAAATGCGGTTCTTCTACGACGTCTTCTTCTGGCGGCTGGAAATTCCGTTTGCCGTGGGCTGGTTCTTCCTGGGACGAAATCGGCGGAAGAGCCTGCTTTCGTGGACGCTGCTGATCTTTATGGCCGGACTGTCGCTGGTAGTGTGGAAGCCGACCGAGCCCTACACGGCACCCGCAACGGCCCTGGCAGCAGCCATAGCCATCTTCGGGCTGCGCTATCTGCGCACATGGAAGCGGCACTCCGGCCTTGGACTGGCATACTCCCGCGCAATCGTGGCGGTGCTGGGGTTCTGGATCGTGTGGGGCATCTACTCGATGGCCGCGAATCCGCCGAAGCACTACTTCAACGATACGCGCGCCAGCATCGTGAAACTGCTGGACAAGGCTCCGGGCAAACAACTCGTCATCGTTCACTACTCCCCCGGGCACTTTCCGTATGACGAATGGGTGTTCAATGGAGCGGACATCAACGGCGAAAAGATCATCTGGGCGCGGGACATGGGACCAAAGAACCAGGAGCTGATCGACTATTTCCATAACCGGCACGCGTGGTGGATCAACGCGGACGCCAAAGACCCGTGTCCCGAACCCTATGCACACTCAACGCCCCTGAATAAGATCGACCTTCCGAGCAACATTGTCGGTGGCGGCTAAGGCCGCGCCGGACGGGCGATTCAAGGCAGTGAAGAGGAAAGCTGGAGAAGACAGATTGTGACGGCTCTGTGTCTAAAACGAGACAGTTAATCGTGATTGATTTATCCCGATAATCACCTGGTCAGCAGTCATCAACATCAATGGAATAAGCCACTTATTGGCTAGGTTTGAGATTTATGAAGATTCCACAGTTCATTGCCGATGAATTTGGTGAACTTGGATAAATTCTCGCGTTTTTCTTTCCGGTCGCCATCCGATACGAGGTACTCTGCGAAGTTACTCTAATGCAGGTGACAAGTTGTGATTAACGCAGGGCAAAGACTTCGGCAGCTTCGTGAGCAGCTTGGCTACACGATACGGGATGTGGAAGCCGCAAGTCTGAGGGTAGCGGCAAAACACCATAACGACGATTTTGCCATACCTCTCAGCCGGCTCTCCGACATCGAAACGAAGAACGTAATTCCGAGCATATACCGCTTGTATTCACTGAGCGTGATTTACCGGCGCGATGTTCGCGAAATGCTTTTGTGGTTCGGCGTGGACGTGAACCAGACGGTGGCGGACCTGCACCTGGCTGAACCGCCCAAGTCACACATGTCAGATGCCCTGCTGGGCCTGAACAGCAGCGAGGTTCCGGTTTCGCTGGATCCAGGTTTCGATCAGAAAAAGACGACGAACATGGGCAGGATGGTGCAGAAGTGGGGCGTTGTACCACTGGCCCACCTGGCGGCGCTGTCACCGGAGAAGTTTGCCTACGGCTATATCGGGAGCGAGGATTTCACGATGTACCCGCTGCTGTTGCCAGGTTCGTTCGTCCAGATTGACGAATCGCGCAACCGTGTACAGGAGGGAGTCTGGCGCTCCGAGTTTGAGCGGCCGGTCTACTTTGTGGAGTTGAGGGATGGCTTCGTGTGCTGCTGGTGTTCATTGCAGGGCGATTTGCTGGTCCTGCAGCCGCATCCACTTTCCCCGGTACAGCCGCGCATGCTGAGGCACGGCCAGGACGCGGAGATACTCGGGCAGGTGGTGGCGATCGCTATGCGGCTTGGGGAGTGGAGTCCCGCGGCGCCGCGTGGATCAACGCGCCCAACGAAACAAGCACTGAACTAAAGTGAGCATGCATAAGCCTGGGAGCCGCGGGGGGAATGAGTTTCGGCAGGTTTGCGCGCATGTCAGCGAGTGCGCTCTCCGCGACTTCGGCGGTTCCGGCGATGGTCAGCAATTCCGCCAGCAGCTCGCCTAGCGGCGTCCGCAGAGTGTCGCGCAGAACCTGCAAATGACAAGCGGCAATGGCATCGCTGGTTGCCGGCTTGCCGTAGATGCGCTCCATGCCCCAATGCAGATACTCGCCGTCGTCGCCACGCAGGCTGGAGAGATACAACATCCTGGGCAGACCGCCCGCTATCGAAGCGAGCGTCCGCTTCGAGAAGTCTTCCATCGGGTGCAACAGGGTCATCACCGGCATGAGTTTATAAACACAGTCACAAACACAAGGCCCAGGCGGAAAATACCACGAACTGGAAGCGGAGACAATGGCTGGCGGGACATGCACTCCCGGGCAACATACTTTCCGCGAAATCGAGACTCCGTTCTTGGCAGGGCGGGCGATCCCGATTATGCTTTAGCGGAATGGCATCGGACGCCGTCATTTATTTATATATGTAAATATCAGGAGCCGGCATTGATCCCTTCGCTGATATTGATCGCGATTGCGCTTGGCGGAGCGTTGTTCTTCCTGCTGCGCGCGGTACGCGGAAATAAACCAGAGGTGAGGACACCCGCTGACATTACATCGCTCTTTGTACCTGTCGACGTGGCCGGATTCCGCAACCTGATGAGCCCCACGGAATCGGCATTTCTGCGCCGGAGCCTGTCTGCGCGGAGCTTCCGCCGGGTACAGCGCAGCCGCCAGCTTGCGGCAGCGCAATATGTCCTGGCGGTGGCACGCAACGCGTCGGTAATGATGAGCATGGCCGAGGCCAACCTGCAGAACGACGACCCGGAAATAGCGGCGGCGGCAAACACGCTGGCGCGAGACGCCCTGCAACTCCGTATGCAGGCGCTCT
Organism: Acidobacteriota bacterium; assembly: GCA_021779935.1. Lineage (GTDB taxonomy): Bacteria > Acidobacteriota > Terriglobia > Terriglobales > Acidobacteriaceae > JAJXZT01. The sequence goes on along the minus strand of JAJXZT010000016.1, from coordinate 7,645 downwards.
CGGCCCTGTTGCGGATTTACTGGTGCGCGTTGTTTCCCTGGCAGACACCTGCCGGGTCGCCGATTGCGGAAGATTACATGGGACTTTCGGCGCGCGCCGGATATTTCGTCAGGCGGCGATTTCCTTCGGACGCCAGTACGGTTTCACATATGTTCTGACCGGGAACGGGGATTCGTTCGGCGCTTCCGCGCGGCCGATCCACCGTATCGCATTCGATGCCGCTCCTGCCCAGGCGGCAGAAGAGTTGCGCCGGGACACCGATTTCGCAGACAATTTCTGCTTTTAGTGGAAAGGTCCTGCCCGGTCATGCTGCCGTTCAAGATCGTCTACGGCGAACAGTGCATCCTGCCGATGGGCACCCATGTCTTTCCGGCAGACAAGTACCGGAAGATCGCCGAAAGAATTCTCCAGTCACACCTCGCGGAAAGTTCCGACTTCGTTGAACCGGTGCGCGCCAGCGATGAAGACGTGCTGCTGGTACATACGCCGCTCTACGTGGAGAAGCTCAAGAAGGGGATGCTCTCAACCCGGGAAGAGCTCGAACTGGAAGTGCCCTACAGTCCGGAACTGGTGGAAGCCTTCTACGTCATGACCGGAGGTTCGATCCTGGCCGCCGAAATTGCGCTGCGCGAAGGGATATGCATCCATCTGGGCGGTGGATTTCATCACGCATTCCCCGATCACGGCGAGGGATTCTGCATGCTCCATGACGTAGCCGTGGCCATCCGCAAGATGCAACGGCAGGGACGGATTGCAAAAGCGATGGTGGTGGATTGCGACGTTCACCAGGGCAACGGCACGGCGGCCATCTTCGGGAGCGGCGAACCGGAGCCCTTTCCAAAACCCGCTTGGTCGGCTTCCATGTTTGCGCCCCGGCGCCCGGCGCACATGAAGACCGGAGACAACGGCAACGTCTTCACGATCTCGCTGCACCAGGAAAACAATTATCCGTCATGGAAGCCTGCTTCATCGATTGATGTAAATCTTCCGGACGGCACACGAGACGAGGAATACCTGCACTGGCTCGGGCAGGCACTGGCATCGGCACGGGAGCGTTTTGACGCGGAACTTCTATGCTACATCGCAGGCGCCGATCCATACGTGGAGGACCAGCTCGGCGGACTTGCGCTGAGCATAGACGGGCTGGCGCAGCGCGACCGCATGGTGCTGCAATTTGCCCGCGACCACGGCATTCCGGTGATGGTGACGATGGCGGGAGGCTACGCCGATCGCGTGGAGGACACGGTGACGATCCACGCCAACACGGTCGCCGAGGCCGCGGCGATTTTCCGCTGAAGAGTTGAACCCTGCCGATTTGATAGGCTAGAAACGTGAGAAGCCTGCAACTGATCCGTCACGCAACCTTGCGGGTAAAGATCGGCGGCTCCACCTTCCTGGTGGACCCAATGCTGAGTCCCGCCGGAACCATGCCCGCCATCGACAATACGGCAAACGATCTGCGGAATCCGCTTGTCGAGATGCCAATGGCGGTTGAGGAAGTGCTCGACGGAGTTGACGCAATACTGGTTACGCATACGCATCGCGACCACTGGGACGCCGCCGCCACCAGCCTGGTTCACAAACACATGCCGATCCTCTGCCAGCCGGAAGACCGCGAGAAATTCCACGAGTGGGGATTCGAGGACGTGCGGCCGATTTATGCCGCCGCAGTCTTTGCTCACACGACGATGTACCGCACCGGCGGACAGCATGGCACGGGAGAAATCGGCAAGGCGATGGCGCCCGTCTCGGGGTATTCCCTGCGCGCGCGCACGGGAGAAGAACTCTACATCGCCGGAGACACGATCTTCTGCGACGAAGTGGGCCAGGCGCTGGCGGAACACAAGCCGAAATATACGGTGGTGAATGCCGGGGGAGCGCGCTTCAACGAGGGAGACGCGATCACGATGGCTGCCGAAGACGTGGTGGAAGTGTGTCGCGCGGCGCCATGGACAAAGGTGATCGCCGTCCACATGGAAGCGATCAACCACTGCGGAGTCAGCCGGGCGGACCTGGCGGAAGCGCTGGAACGAGAGGGATTACGCGACCAGGTTCTGATTCCCGCAGACGGAGAAGTTGTCTCCCTGTAATCGGCACTCCGGAGCCGTGCTATCCTTTAATTTCGCAGGTTGGCGCTGCACAGCGCTGGCCGCGATCCATTCCTATTGAGCGATAAAAGATCGTTTCCCGGAATCCCCGATGTTTGAGAATCTAAGCGACAAACTGCAACGCGCATTTAAGAGCCTCCGCGGACAGGGCACCCTGACCGAGGAGAACATGAACGAGGCGCTGCGCGAAATCCGCGTAGCCCTGCTGGAAGCCGACGTCAACTTCAAGGTGGTCAAGGAACTGATCGACCACATCCGCGAGAAGGCCTCGGGGCAGGAAGTGATGACCTCACTCTCACCGGCCGAAATGGTGGTGAAGGTCGTCCGCGACGAACTGGTCGCGATCCTGGGCACGGACACGGCGAAGCTGAAATTTGCCTCGCAGCCGCCCACGGTCGTCCTGATGGCGGGCCTGCAAGGTTCCGGTAAGACGACAACCTCCGGCAAGCTGGCGGGATGGCTGAAAAAGGGCGGTCACCGACCGATGCTGGTCTCGGTGGACGTTTACCGTCCGGCCGCACGCGAGCAACTGAAAGTCGTCGCCAAGGCGATCAGCGCGCATCTCTACGAGGGCAGCAACGTGGAGGCCAACACCGCCACGGTGGAGCGACTGGCCAAGGAAGCACGCAAGGAAGCCATCAATAACGGTTGCGACGTGCTCATCGTCGATACCGCCGGACGCCTCCACATCGACGAACAACTGATGGAAGAGATGCAGTCGCTGAAACGGCTGCTGAACCCGCAGGAAATTCTGTTCGTGGCCGATGCGATGACGGGCCAGGACGCGGTCAACTCGGCGAAGGAATTCCACGACAAGCTGAGCCTGACGGGCGTGGTGCTGACAAAGATGGACGGCGACGCACGCGGCGGCGCGGCACTCTCCATTCGCAACGTCACCGGGCAGCCGATCAAGTTCATCGGTATCGGCGAAAAATACGACGCGCTCGAACCGTTTCACCCCGACCGCATCGTCAGCCGCATCCTCGGCATGGGCGACATACTTTCGCTGATTGAACGCGCCGAAGAAAAACTCGACAAGAAGAAGTCCGAGGAGTTCGCAAGAAAAGCGCTGAGCGGCGACGGATTCTCGCTGGAAGATTTCCGCGACCAGTTGCGGCAGGTGAAGAAGCTGGGCTCGCTGCAATCGATCGTCGGCATGCTGCCGAAGATCGGACCGTTCGCGCAGATGCACCAGGTTTCCGACAAGGTGGACGAAAAACAGATCACGCGAGTCGAGGCAATCATCAACAGCATGACGTCTTACGAGCGCGAACATCACGAGGCGATCAACGGATCGCGCCGCAAGCGCATCGCCCGCGGCTCCGGAACGAGCGTGCAGGAAGTGAACAACCTGCTGCGGCAGTACGCGCAAATGCGCAAGATGTTCAAGTCAATGTCGAAACCAAGTTTCGCAAAGCGACTGGCCGGCATGAAGCTACCCAACGGCATGTAACCCGGCATTTCCCCGAAACGCATGGCCGCTGCCCGAGCAGCGGCTTTATTTTTGCCGGGAAGTATTGGATTTTTTCAATACATCGACATACATGGATTTTATTTCTCGCGCGCACAAACAGAAAAAGATTCTCAAATCATCATTTGATTTTTCTATCGCTAACCAAAATTGTTTGAATTAGACGTTGAAGCGGATTCTTCGTACCATTTGGTTGTAGCAATCCAGCGGAAAGCCCAACCTGGTAGTTCGACTGGAGCTCGTTCCATCGCGGCAGTACATGGCATACCAGTCACGCTATGTACTCCGTGATGGACCTCACCATCCGCCAGCGAGGCGACTCTGGCGCCGACGGAGATCTCGTCCGCAGAAGGCGCATCCGCGCAGACAAATTCAAGAGGCCGCTAACCTCTCATGTTTTGTCGTTTCCCGGAAACGACGCGATGGGCCGGATCCTCCCCCGGCCCTTTTTTCATGCTGCATTCATCATTGCCAAGAGAAGCGCACACGAACGTCGCAGAAATAGCCGCTAAACATGCGGGTGGAAGGCACCATCGGGCCGCAACGCGACTTCCGAAACAACCGCGGGTTGTTACGAGTGCATCAAGGGAATGTATGCGAGCCACGCTAAATCAAATTCGATTCCGGAGAGTCACCGTCAGTACGATGGTGCTGTTCTTCGGCATGACATGCGCGCACGCGTGGCACTTCCCCTACTCCCATCACGTGAAGTCCCACGGCAAGACGGTCGCCGACACTAACGTTGTCTGCCAGTTGTGCCTGGGATCGTTTGCGTCCACCCCCAATGTCGCGTTCGGATTGCCGGCGACGCCCGACCGCTATTCATTCATACCAGTCGATGGAGCAGCGCCGCGGCCCTCTTCCGGACGAAACATCGATCTATTTATACGGCCGCCGCCTTTCGGCTCATTGTTCGATTCATAAGCTGGAGGCGTGCAAGCGCCTTCGCCAATCCAATTCATTTGTTTCATAGCGATCCGTCCCCGTGCGGCGGCATAAGCCGCGCGCATCCGGAGTGTGCCGCCGTGCGGGCTGCGGGGTCGCAAGCGTAAGGAGATTGACCATGAAGCGAATTCTTTCGATTCTTTTTGCGGCCATGTTTACGGTAGTCATCCTTGGCGTCGCCGCGCAGGCGCAGACAAGCCAGGCAATCAATTTCACGACCAAGCAGCCGGTTGAGATTCCCGGACGCGTGCTGCAACCGGGACACTATGTCGTCCGCGTCGAGAGCGGTACGGATGGCCCGGCCATCGTGGAGGTTTACAAGGCAAACCACACGAATGCGTATGGACTCTTCCAGGTTCGCATGACGGATCGCACGGAACCGGGTCCGACCAAGGTCGTTACGAAGGAAGTCGACGGCATCAGTCGCATTGAAGGTTTCTACTTCGGTGGCGACACGATGGGCATGAAGTTCCTTTATCCGGAACAACACAATCTGGAAGTCGCGAGTTCCGCAACAACCTCCTCCCCGGCTCATGGTGATTGAGCCGTCCCCCGTGGCTGGGACAGGGGTGCCCCAGCCACCCTCCTTTCCCCCGAAGGCCGCCAGCCGGAATCTGGCGGCCATTCTCATTTCTGAAAGACAATCATTCTGGCGCGACATATCGCGCAATTTGCGCTAGACTCTGCGCGAAATGAAACGATCACTCGGTGTCACTCTCGCTGCCGTCGTGCAATTTGCGGGAAGCGCGTTTACGCTGCTGATGGCGATTGGCCATCTCGTGGGATTCGCGATGTCGAACCGCTTCGCCCCGAACCTTCCATTCATCAAGGCCGTCCTGATTGTTGGCGGCTGTTTCTATCTCGCGCTGGGATCGCTGGGGACTGCCACGGCAATAGGCGTGCTGGCGCTGAAGCGATGGGCGCGCATCAGCACCCTGATCTTCGGATGGATATTGATCGTGATCGGAGTCCTTGGGGCGCTGTCGATATTCGCCGTGCCAATGCCTGTGCTCGGCCCCTCCACGCAACACATCATCGTGATCGTCAAGCTCGTCGTCGCTGCGGTCTTCGGGCTGTTCGCGATCATCGGCGGATGGTGGGCGTGGCTGTTCACCCGCGCAAATGTGCGCGAGCAGTTCAAGATGCCGTCCGTGTCCGCAAAATAGAGAGATTGACGAATGAAGGGCGGGATTCGGAAGAATTCATTCGCGCGATGGTGGAGAGGCGGCGGAGTGGGTTTTCGGCCGAGACAAAAAGACCCATATCTGTCGATTGCTGGCAGATATGGGTCGCCCGGCTGGTTACTTGAACTGCAGTGAGCTCGAAGCGCGCAGGAAGGCGAGAATGTTGCTGGCGGCTCCTGACATGTCCTCGTCGGCGACGTCGAGCTTCACGCTGTACTGCGACGCCAGGTTCTGGGCCGCGTTTGCGTCGGCATAGTCGGTCGGCGCGAAGTGGTTGGAAGTGATGTGGTAGAAGAGCAGACTGATGCTCTTGTCGCTGTCGTCCACGGACTGGACGGCGTACACATCTCCGTAAATGTGCATCATGCGGAAGGTGCCGGTGGTGGTCGTTCCATCTTTGGCGACCTGGCGGAAGCGATAGTCGTTGTAGTACCCCGCCGAACTGAGGTACATGTGTCCGCCATTGTCCATCGTGGCATCGTTGTAGCGGTACGGGTTGATGTCTCCCTGGGGCGCGGGAATGACCTGCTCGTCGAGGTCGTAGCAGCCGGCCAGAGGCAACATGACGAGAACTACAAGCGCGAGCAGGACGAGACCCGCTCGAAGGGAAAGACGTTGACGCGTGAACGCAGCCATAGTCACCATCCTTGGTGAATTTGGGGAAGATGGCCCGAAAGCGTAGCGCCGTGCAGGTTGAGGGTCAAGAGAAAGTAGCTGCTGGCAATGGGCACTTTCGGGCCGGATAGGCGAGATTTTCGAATTGCCGGATTTTCGAATTTTCGAATTGAAAGGCAAAAGACAAAGGATCACCACGGAGGGCACGGAGGGAAAGTACGAAGGACGAAGTACGAATGACGAATGAAGAGCGGGATTTTCGAATTGCCGGATTTTCGAATTTTCGAATTGAAAAGCAAAAGACAAAGGATCACCACGGAGGGCACGGAGGGAAAGTACGAGGGACGAAGTACGAATGACGAATGAAGAGCGGGAGTCGGAAGAATTCATTCGCGTTGACGGACATGGACGAGTAAAGTGATGAACGCAATTGAGTGGGTTGGAGGCCGGAAGCGAAAAGACCCACATCTGCCAACTGCTGGCAGATATGGGGCACCCTCATAAACCGTAGCAGGTAAGATGTGGACACCAGCCCGACTTCCAGAAAAAGTCGGACTGGACCAACTGGGACGACACTGGGACTCGATGCGATAGCAGCTACCAAATGCCACGGGAGCGGAGAACATGACAATCAGTGCGAATTTAAAGAAGCACTATGAACAAGGATACGCAAACTATTCCGGCCAGGAATGGCGCGCACTGGGCGCCTTGGACAAATCAGCCAATATCATGGAACTCTGCCAGTCCGTCCAGCACGAAAGCATTCTTGAGATCGGTGCGGGCGATGGTGCAGTGCTCGAATCCCTGCGCAAGAATAATTTCGGAAGTGAATGGCGGGCGCTGGAGATCAGTGATTCAGCTGTCGCCATATTGAAAGATAAAGGGTTCCAAGCCGAAGTCTTTGACGGCCACCACGTGGCGCTGGCCGACAAGTCTGTTGACCTGGTAGTGATGTCGCATGTCGTAGAACATTTGGAAGACCCACGGTCGCTCCTGGTGGAAGCAGCCCGAGTGGGCCGATATGTGTGCGTTGAGGTTCCGCTGGAACATACAGTGCGACTGAAGGATGAAAACGTTTTTAACCCTGTCGGGCATATCAATTTCTATACTGCCAGGACGGCAAGGATGTTGCTGTACTCGGTTGGCTATGAAGTAATCGCCACTCGCCTCGATAATCCCTCGCGGTCCGTCCTAAGGAACCTCTGCACAAGTTGTGAAGCGTGGCGGGGTTCCGGTTTTGTGGGCGTGCGGAAGCAAAGTTGCCGGCGTTTTCCGGGGGCGTTTCGGGCGGCTTGCGGGTTCAGACATCACTGGCCAACGCC
>JAJXZT010000020.1 GCA_021779935.1 Acidobacteriota bacterium | reverse complement strand
AGTATTCTGGCCGCGGTGGGACCGGGATTCTGTTCTGAGCTGGTGTTGCTGCGCTGGTAATGGCATGATTTTCGGCAGTGTTACGCGTGCGATCCTTTGACAGCGTCAGGAGCGGTTGATACGCTCATATATTGGTGATTTGAGCCCTCCTCAATCGCCTCCAATGTAGTTCACCAAGCGTCCCCGTCGTCTAGCCCGGCCTAGGACACCGCCCTTTCACGGCGATAACACGGGTTCAAATCCCGTCGGGGACGCCAACAAAACAAACAAGTTAGTGAAAATCGAGCCAAAACCCGAGGGTTTGAAAGGGTTCGATAAGCAAAAACCGCTTTTATTCATCGTCCTTTTCTCCCTCCTTGATCGGTCCCATGATCTGCCGTGCCACACGGCTATGTGCCGTGCGCTTCACATCCGTGACCGCCTGCGTGTACACATCCATCGTCACCTTGAAGTTGGCGTGGCGGAGAAGTTCCTGAATCGTCTTCACGTCTTCGCCGTTGGCTTTCATCAAGGTTCCGAAAGTATGCCGCAGAGTGTGCCAGCCCACCGGCTCCGTAATGCCCGCCGCCTTGAGTGCCGGCTGCAAAGCAACCCGATAGAGGGAGCTTGGCCAATACGGTTGCTTCCCTTTCGTTTGAGGACTGGCGAAAACCCAATCCCCCGGCTGGTTGTAAGCGCAGCGAAGCCGCCAGGACCACAGCGTTTCTGCCAACTCCGCGTCTATCGGAATCGCCTTTTTCGATGCTTCCGTCTTGCAGCGCTCAATCCGCTGTTTGACCACATCGCGGACGACACAGATTTCCAACTTCTCGAAATCGATGTCCGACCATTTGAGGCCCAACAGTTCTCCGACACGCAAGCCCGTCAACGCACCTAACAGCACCGCCGTCTTGGCCGGGTCTGCCAGATTCGCCAGAAAGTCTTGCAGTTCGACAGGCGTGAGTACCGTCGGAACACGGGAACGTTTGGCGCTCTGGCGTACATGCGTTATGGGATTGGTTGTGACCCATTCCCAGCGCTGCGCGTGACTGTAAAGAGCACTCATAATGTTCCGTATTTTGGCCTTCGTTCCTCGTGCGACCGGCAACGACTTGAGCCACTGTTCAACCTGGACTGCTTTCACGTCGGCGAGTCTGTACGATCGCCAGCGTGGAAGAATCCATTTGCGTAGATAGCCTGCATACGTCGCCTGTGTCGAATAGGCCTTTCGTGTCTCATCTTCCCCGGCCTGACTGCCCAAGGGCCGCGTGCCCTGGACAATGTCCGGCAGTTCATGCTGCCGATAATGTTCAACCAGCGTTTCCATACTGATCGCCTGCAACTGTTGTCGCGGGGTTTGTTCGTTGATTTCCAACCGCAACGTATCCGCTGCTTTCTGCGCTTCGGCTTCAGTCTTGTATTCCTGTACCGATCCGATCACCGCCTTGCGGTAGCGTTTGGTCCCGTCGAGTTGCACTTCATACCAGCGAAAGATCCAAACCGCTTCGCCAGACTGACGCTTGACTCGCTGCAAACTTCCTTTTTGATGTCGTGCACGCCTCATATACTTCTCCTTTTCCGTTGGCGAGCACGGTTGGCCTTACATTCAGCCTAGTCCAAACAGCCATGCGTCACCAAAGGATTTATGGTGCAAAAGTGGGCAGATTCAGCTCGCAAGTTCGCGTGCAATCCATTCTTCAATCGTCGAGGCGCGAAAGCGCCACAGTTTGCCCACATGCACACCGCGAATCTGTCCCCGGCGTGCCATCTTCTGGAGCGTTTTCGGATGAATGCCGATGATGGCTGCTGCCTCCTCGCTGTCGATCAGGCGCTCAGGAGCGTCGGCATAACGGGATGATGGGCGTTTGGATGATGCGGATTTCTCTTCACTGGGTGCAGGTATCGGGCTCATGCTCTGACCTCCGATAAATTACGCAGAGCGCCAAATGTTCCCACGCGCTCCTTGCTCCTAACCCTGCATCAGGTGCCATATCCCAGTCCAATAACCTTTTGGAATTTGGTCATAACCTTTTGGATTTGCGGACGCGCCATGTTCGTTCGACAAATTACAGTAAAACTTTAGAGACTTAGTTGAAATGATGTAAACAAAACGGACTTTCGGCATCTTGTGTACCCGTACAACTTCCTGTATCACTCGTCCATAGATTGCCGGAGTAGTCGGCTGTTCAGCTTGAGTATGCACAGGAGTGGGAAATTGCAGAGGTGCATGGGCGATGTCGGGTCACATCAAAATTCGGGACCTCGAACTGGTTGTCGCCCTGCACGAAGAGGGCAACTTGACCCAGGCGGCAGAGCGAGTCGGCATCACTGAACCGGCGTTCAGCAAAAGACTGCGATTGATCGAGCGACGTGTAAAAGCAAAACTATTTGCCAGAGGCCCTGGCGGCACTGTGGTCACAGACTCAGGACGATTTTTCGTGGAACGGGTGCAAATAAGTATTCAGTCGTACTATCAAGGCGTTCATGATGCACAAGAGGCAAAATATGACGAGCAGCACAAGCTGAGAATAGGTGCATCCGCGTTCTTGTCCCCGCACCTGATCGAACTGCTCCATTCCACCGAATTGCGCCTGTATCGTCATCTCTCCCGCGAAATCACCACAGCATACTCCTGCGAGATTCTCCAGCAGTTGCAACATCACCAAGTTGACCTTGCTTTGATCACTTCACCATCTCCGAGTTCGTCCATAACAAGCGTGCGAGTGGCAACTGAACCATTCATCATCATGGTTCGCCCCAAACATCCGCTCGCGGCAAAGAGCGTTGTCAGGTTGAATGAAGTAGCGAAATATCCCTGGGTGTTCTTCAATCGCCACGTACATCCTCCGCTTCACGACCTGATTTTGCAGCGAATGGAAATTGAACGACTGAAACCAAATATCGTTCACCAAGTTAGCCAGTCCGACCAAGCCGCTGCGTTGCTGACGGACAACGCTCTGCTCGCCTGGTTCACGCCGGCTGGGGCTGACCGAGTTGTGCGTGATGGTCTCATCCGTATCCCTCTATTGGACGAACGCATTCATCTCGAAATACATCTCGCCACATTGGTCAGCAATGAATCGCGGCTGGTCAGCGAATTTGTCCGCACGTTTATGAAGCGAATTGAAGAGGAAAGGCCACCAGCACAATTGCAATTGCCGATTGGCTGAGTTTTTTAATTCCCAGATGACCTTTTGAACATTTCTCTAGCTTTCATTTTCTAGCACAGTCGCGCATCAGTTCTTCATCCAGCACAGCAAGAGAGATGTTTAACATCTCTCGTAAAGGTCTGCGCTGCTAGTTTGAGACCTTCCACCATCGTCAAGTAAGGAAAGAGTTGGCCTGCGAGGTCATGCACCGTCATTTGCGCACGAATGGCCAGCGCCGCCGTCTGGATCAGTTCTCCAGCCTGGGAGGCGACGGCCTGTATGCCGAGGAGCCTTCCGCTTTCCGCTTCCGCAACCAGCTTGATAAACCCGCGCGTATCGAAGTTGGCGAGGGCGCGCGGTACGTTATCGAGCGTAAGGATCCGAGTGTCCACATGGAACCCTTTCTGACGAGCAGCGGATTCATCCAAGCCAACCGTAGCAATCTGCGGATCGGTGAATACCACGCCCGGCACGACGGACAAATCCAGATGTTCGTTTCCGCCGAGCATGTTCACCGCCGCTCGTGTGCCGCCCGCAGCGGCAACATACACATACTCCGGGTTCGTGGTGCAGTCTCCGGCAGCGTAGATGCGAGAGTTCGAGGTGCGCAGAAATTTGTCGACGGAAATCGCGCCATGGTCGTTGGTGACGACTCCGGCATTTTCGAGAGAAAGACCGGCAGTGTTGGGGCTGCGTCCGGTTGCAAGCAGTAGACGATCGACACGGATGCTCTCATGACCTGTGTCCACGGTGAAAACATGTCCATCGTGATGAACCGTTTGGATTGTCTGACCGGTGAGGATGCGCATACCCTCCTCGGTCAGAATCTCCTGAATCGTTTCCCCGATCTCGTGGTCATAGCGCGACAGTATTTTGGAGCGAACGATCATCGTGACTTTGCTGCCGAGCCGCAGGAATGCCTGCGACAGTTCCAACGCTACGTAAGAGCCGCCATAGACGATCAAGTGTTCCGGCAAATCCTGCGCAGCCAACGCTTCGGTGGAGGTCCAGTATGGGGTATCGGCCAGGCCCGCTACCGATGGAACTGCGGGAGATGCGCCGGTGGCGATCAACGCGCGGTCAAAATACAGGGCTTGCTCCTGTCCATTCGCGTCTTTCACCTGCAACGTATGGTCGTCGGCAAATCGCGCCTCCCCGCGAATCAGCCGGATATTGGCGCTACCTTCAACGATGGACTCGTACTTGGCTTGCCTCAGCTCCTCCACCCGAGCTTGCTGTTGCGCCTGCAATACCGCCCAATTCACATTGGGCCGCGCTGCGGATATTCCAGCATCGAAGGGGCTGGAAGCGCGAACGTGTGCGACATGAGCAGCGCTGATCATGATCTTGGAAGGCACGCAGCCGATATTCACGCAGGTGCCTCCGGTTGTGCCCCGCTCCACCATCGTCACATCCGCCCCTTCTTCTTGAAGGCGAATCGCGGCTGCAAAGGCTGCGGCGCCGCTACCGATCACCGCAACCTGCAATGGCTTGGATTCCGGCACTTTACAGCACTCGTGATCTTTTACGGGCATTCCTGGAACTGGAGGTAACGCTGTGATGGAATTCACTACCTCTTCTCCTGACCCTTCGCCGTGGAAGGAAAGCCAGCGTCCGTCGTCGCTTTCGTCAGCGCGTCCACATTGGTTTTGGCATCGTCGTAGGTCACAATAGCTTCCTTCTTAGCGTAGCTGACATCTACTTTGGAAACACCGGGGACTGCGTCCAGCGCTTTCTTCACGGTGATGGGGCAGACCGGACAGGTCATCGAGGGAATTGCGAGCGTGGCGGTTTTGTTTGCCGCCAGAGCGGGCAGCGCGGTGGCAAGAATCAGGAAGAGGGACAGTTTTTTAACGGTATTCATTGTTTCACTCCTTGTAATAGAAAATGGGCGCTACGTGCCGAAGAACTTCGTTTCTCGATCAACTCTGCAACTACAGCATGTACGGCAGATCGGACCCGTGCGTCGGATAGGCAAAGATCATGTGCTTGAGATCGGAGGCACGCATCCCGGACCGCATTGCGACGGCGAAGAGATTGATGACTTCCTCGGCCCCGCTGCCAAGCAGGTGCGCTCCAAGGATGTGATCGGTCTCTTCTTCGACGAGAACTTTGTAGCCGGAATACGTCTCAGCGATTCTGCGCGATGCATACCAATCGGACGTCATCTCTTTTTTCACCGTGAACTTCAGATCCTGCTCGCGCGCCTTGCGTTCACTGAGTCCCACCGAAGCCAGCGGAGGAATCGTGAACACAACGGTTGGAATGCCAAGATAATTCGGCTTCTGACGATTTCCTTTCAGCAGGTTCTTGGCAACTATCATGCCTTCATAGGCAGCCACGGGAGTGAGCGGCGCGCCCTTACTGGCCGCAGCGTCGCCCGCTGCATAAACAGCAGGGTTCGACACGCTCTGCAAGAATCCGTTGATCTTCACGCCTCGTTTGTCCCACTCGACGCCTGCGGCGTCCAAATTCAAATCATCGATCTCGGGTTCGCGTCCCGCGGCATGGACTACCAGATCGGCCTCAAACATGCGCTCCTGGCCTGAAGTCGAAGCTCGGACGGTCAGACCTCCAGAGTTTTTTTCGATCCCGACTGCCTCGGTCCCCAGTTGAATGTCAGCACCTAATTCACGAGTTGCTTCGACGAGTTGGTCGACCAGGTCAGGATCAAAGAGGGGAAGCGGACGAGCGCCGCGATGCACAATGGTGACTTGCGATCCGGCCCGCAGCGCCACATGGGCAAACTCGAAGGCGATGTACCCGCCCCCGATGAACAGAATGCGTGACGGGAGCTCATCTAGCTCAAGAAACTGTTCGCTGGTTGTAAGGTGCTCAACGCCCGAAATCTTCAAATCCGCTGGTTTTTGCCCTGCTGCAATGACGACGTAGCGTCCGTCCAGCACTTCGTCGCCTACCTGAACCGTGGATGGCCCGACGAAGCGAGCGCGGCCATGGAAAGCCGCGATACCAGCTTTCGCGAAGCCCTCTTCGCGATGTTTCGGAACAGGCTCGGTGAATGAACGTTTGAACCGCATCAACTCCTGCCAATCGATCTTGAGTTGCTCAGTCTTGATTCCTTTACCTTGCATTCGGCGAGCCCAGTCCGTCACGTCGGCAGCACCGATTAACACTTTCTTGGGGTCGCATCCACGTAGCGCACAGGTACCTCCAAATGACCGCGAATCAATAATCGCCACCTGCCATCCGGCCGCGTTACACCGGGAAGTCACCGCCGATGCGGCTGATCCAGTCCCGATTGCAATGAGGTCAAATTTCCGGTTCATGTGCAGCTCCTTTAGTAGAAAAGCGGTGCTATGTAAGGGAAGGATAGTGCAATCAGCACTAAGACTGCGACGACCCAGAACAGGACCTTGTAGAGGTGTTTCGTCTGCGGCAGAGCGCAGACATCGGCGGGATTGCACTGCGCGGCGGGGCGGTAGATCGCGCGCCAACTAAAGAACATGGCAATGAGAGCGATGCCGATGAAGATGGGACGATATGGTTCCAACTTTGCCAGATTGCCGATCCAGGCCCCGCTAAATCCAATGGCAATCAACACCAACGGCCCCAGGCAGCAGGTAGAGGCGAGAATCGCCGCCAGACCGCCGACCGCAAGCGTTGTGGATTTGGATTTCTCCGATGACATATGCTCTCTTTTCTTCTGCCTATCAACACTGTAATCTCCGTACATAGGTACGGAGTCAAGTATGAAAGCCAGACTGACCATCGGAAGATTGGCGGAAGCTGCTGGCGTCGGTGTAGAGACGGTAAGGTTTTATCAACGCTGTGGGTTGTTAACCGAGCCGGAACGGCCTGCGTCGGGTTATCGGGAATATTGCCCAGCCGATGTGCAGCGTATCCGTTTCATCAAGCGGGCGCAATCCCTCGGATTTAACTTGGACGACATTGCAGGTCTGCTCAAATTGGATGGCCCCCAGACTTGCAGCCTGACGCATGATCTGGCCTTGAATAAGCTGAACCTTGTGGAGGACAAGATTGCTGCGCTCGCCAGTATCCGCGACGCCTTGAGGCAGATGGTGCGTCAGTGCGAACTCAAACACCAGCGAGGAACCTGTCCGATCATCGAATCGCTGGTACGGGACAAAAATGAGCGGCTCTTATGAGATCGCTTCGCGCTATCGAGCAACATTCATCCTGGCCGATGCGGTCTCACCTCGAAACAGCAGAAGAGCGGCCAGACCGAACAGCAGTTGAACGGAACTGAAGATAGCAAAAGCCGCTCCAAAGCCGAGTCGAACTGCAGCGCCGAACACCATGCTGCCCACACCGAACCCTGTAAAGAGGATGAAGACATTCAGCCCCATCGCCTGTCCGGACCGTTTGCCTCCCAATTGCGTCACGATACCGGCCAACAGCGGCTGCGTCATGTCATAGCCAAGGGATAACAGCGTTCCGGCGCAGCGGAAGAAGACGGAACGTCCTGCGTTGAAGATGGCACCGGCGGTGTCGTTGATCGACTCGATTCTGGAGTCGGACCGCAAGGCTCCGCGCAAGCAGCGCCATACGTCGCGGCGGATCTATGACCGGATCCGTGCCGAGCTCCCAGGATGCACGCCAGCGGAGCGGACGGTGCGGCAGTATGTGGAGCGGCGCAAGCAGGCACTGGGCGTGGCCGAACACGAGGTGTTCGTTCCGCAGAGCTACGACTGGGGCGTCGAGGCGCAGGTCGACTGGTACGAAGCGTATGCCGATCTGGACGGTGAACGGATCAAGCTGCAGGTCTTCTCGATGCGTTCGATGGCCAGCGGAGCGGCCTTTCATCGGGCCTATCCGTGTGCGACGCAGCAGGCGTTTCTCGAGGCGCATGAACTTGCTTTCGCGTATTTCGAAGGCGTCTTTCGGCGGCTTCGCTACGATAACCTTTCGAGCGCGGTGAAGAAGATCCTTCGCGGCCAGCAGCGCGAGTTGACCTCGCGGTTCATCGCCTTCCGTTCGCACTGGCAGTATCAGGCCGAGTTCTGCACTCCGGGCGAAGGCCATGAGAAGGGCGGAGTGGAGGGCGAAGTTGGCTACTTCCGCCGCAACCACTGGGTTCCTGTGCCGGTGGCGGCGGATCTTCAGGCGTTGAACCGGAAGCTGCTGGAGGACTGCCGCGCCGATGAGAGCCGGATCGTGTCCGACCAGAGCGAGTGTGTCGGAGCACGGCTTTTGATGGAGAAGGAGCACCTGCTGCCGCTGGCCGCCGAGCCCTTCGATCTGGCCGAGGTCAGCTTTCCGCGCGTCGACCAGACGGGATGCGCGAAGGTGCGGACGAACTCGTATTCTGTGCCGTTGAAGCCGGGCTCGATCGTTGAAGCCCGCGTCTATTCCTGCACGGTCGAGTTCCGTCACCACGGCAACCGGATCGCCAGCCACGAACGCTGCTACAGCCGATTGCAGAAGATCTTCGATCTGGAACACTACCTCGACGTGCTGGACCGGAAGCCTGGAGCGTTGCGCGGCTCGACGCCGCTGGCGCAGTGGCGAGCGCAGGGCCGGTGGCCTGAGAGTTATGACCGGATCTGGGAGCAGATGATCGAGCGGCAAGGACGCCAGCCCGGTACCCGTGCCATGGTGACGTCATCCGCATGGGTCGCGAGTTCGGCTACGAGAAGCTGACGGCTGCCGTCGAACAGGCTCTCGATCTGGGTTGCGAAGACGTCGCCGCGATCCGCCATCTGCTGCTGTCCGATCAGTTGCAGCACACGGTCGGCGAGGCTACCCGCGCGCTTCGCCACTTGTCCGATGCTCAAGCTGTCCATGAATCCACGGTAAACCCTGTACGTAGGTATAGAGTCAAGCGCAAAGCGATAAAGCCCAGAAATGTTTGTTTTGGAGGATTCACCCGTCGGCTGGGCAGGCAAGGACGCTCGCGTAAAACGCGGGTCACTGCCAGGGCGGGAAGGCGGGCGCCCCAAAGAAAGACGGAGCCTCTGTTACAGGCTCCGTTAAGGTTGTTTGAATCGAATCCGAGGCTGCCCACTTGCATCTCCGGCCGGGGCAGTTTGATACGGTCCTATCGTTTATGAGGATTAATCGAGCCCTTCTCGCCTCAGAAGGTCTTGCACCCGACGCCCGACTTCATCACGTATTGCCCGCACCTCTTCGATAGGCAAGCCCTTCGGGTCTTGGAGCGGCCAATCGTCTCGACGTAGGCCGGGCACATACGGGCACTTATCGCCGCATCCCATGGTGACCAATAATTGCGTGCCACTCGCCAGTTCCTTCGTCAGCTTTTGCGGCTTCGCATTGCTGAGGTCGATCCCAACCTCCCGCATCATGGCCTGAACCTCAGGATGAACACGAGTACCAGGTTCTGTACCCGCCGACGCAGCCTGAGCCTTGGCTGGGTCTGCGAGATGGTTGAAGAACGCTGCCGCCATCTGCGAGCGTCCCGCATTGTGAATACAGGCAAAAATCACTTTGAACATCAAATCTCCCTAATCTCGCACTGTGTGTTCCACGCTCCACGCTTGGCAGGCCATCTGGACAGGGTCCCAAGGGCTACTAAGCGGAGGCGTGTAGCTGAGATCGAGATCCGACACTCGATCCACAGTCATCTCGTTGAAGAGGGCTGCGGCGAAGATGTCATTTCTCTTCGATATCTCCGCTCCCCATGTTCCCATAATTTGTGCGCCCAGCAGGCGTCCAGTCTTTGCGTCGCCGGTTACTATGCAGCGGACAGTGGTAGCACCCGGATAGTAGGCCTTATGGTCGTTTACGGCTACTTCGCTAGTCACAGCGTCCAGCCCTTCGCTTCGAGCCTCATCCTGCCGAAACCCTGTACGTGCGATGACGAGGTTGAACAGCTTCACAACTTGTGTACCCAATGAGCCCGCAAACTCGCGCTCTCCTCCCACCGCGTTTTCGCCAGCAACACGGCCTTGCTTGTGAGCGGTCGTGCCAAGCGGCAGATAAGTGTTGCGCCCCAGGAGTCGGTGCCAAGTCTCCCCACAATCGCCAGCGACGTAGATGTCGGGGATCGTGGTTTCCATGCGCCGGTTCACCTGTAAGGCTCCCTTCACGCCAGTCGGTATGCCTATCTCTATCCCAAGTTCGACGTTCGGAGTTACACCCACTGCGATCAGTACCATATCGCAGTTTTCATCGAAGCCATTGCCCGTGACGTGGAGGTGATTGGCGCTGGAGGTGATTGAATCAATTCCTACACCTGTGCGAACCACCACGCCGTGCCGCTTCAACTCCTCTTGTACTACTTCACCGAATCCGGGATCGACGGTCGCCAGGACTGTGGGCGTCCTACTTGCTATAACCACCTCGATACCGCGGTGCGTCAGCGCATCCGCCATTTCAAGACCGATATAACCTGCTCCAACAATGACCGCGCGGTGTGGATTTGCCGTCTCAAGGTATTCACGCAGCTCGAAGCTGTCTTTCATCGTGTGAAGGAGGAACACGCCCGGAAGGTTCCAGCCGTTGATGTTCGGACGGATTGGTCTTGCCCCTGTAGCAATGAGTAGCTTGTCATAGTCGAATTGCACCTGTCCTTCATCTGTCGAAACCGTCACCTTCTTTGCTACAGGGTCGATTCGCTCGGCACGATGCTTCCGGTAAATTGCGATTCCTTCAAATTTCGTTCGGTGCGCAAGCGTTTTCCAGTCGGGCGTTTCGCCGCTTAGGAAAAAAGGCAGCCCACAGATGCTGTAGTTCGGAAATTCATCTTCCAAGATGAGCGCGACTTCCGCGTTGGGATTGACTTCGCGGGCGCGCAAGGCAGCGCTGATTCCGGCATCGCTGCCGCCGATGATAAGAAATCGCATGGACTGTCTCACTGCTTCCCGATGTTGTCGATCTCTTTCTTGATCGCCATCGAATCCAAGCTTGCCAGAGGAAGAAAAAGGAACAATGAAATCCGCCGTTCAAGCGTGCGAAAAGCCTGACTAAACGCCCGATCGGATTCTGGCGTGCTCTCTGGCAGGAGAACCGGATCGGGTATGCCCCAATGAGCTGTTAATGGCTGTCCCGGCCATATGGGACAAACCTCATTGGCCGCGTTGTCGCAAACCGTGAAAACGAAATCGAGATGCGGCGCATCAATCCGGGCAAACTCCTCCCACGACTTGCTGCGAAGGTTTTCCGTTGGCAGACCTGCACTAGCAATCTGCCGCAGTGCTTCGGGCCGAACAACGCCGGAAGGATGGCTGCCGGCGCTGAAGGCCGCAAAATTCGGTCTGCCGCGCCAGTTCATGAGGGCTTCGGCCATGATCGAACGGGCAGAGTTCCCCGTACAGAGAAACAGTACATTGAAGTGTCGCGTTGTCATGATTGTCTCGCTCTGCCGTTAAGCACAGCAGTTGGGTCCGCAGCAGGTCTTCGCTGTGGGTTTCAGCGCGTAAATTTTCACGCTGGCCGCGCCCTGATTCACGTTGTACTTGGAAAGAACTTCCGTCAGTTCTTCATGCAGGGTTGCCGAAGACGGGGCGCAGCAGGATGAGCCATCATCACCGTCCATTGCCGGTGAGCAGCAGCCAGCCTGGTTCTCGACCTTGGCGTATGCGTTCAGGTCCGCACCGCTGTCTACGATCTGGACGTGCTCCAGACCCGCTTGCGCAAGGCCGTTGCGATACTCCTCGATCAGGATGGCTCCCGCGATGCACCCCACGTACGCCGCCATACTTGTTGCGACCGCCTCGGGTAGTTCTTCCTTTAGGGCGATGTCGCTGATGGCTACCCGCCCGCCGGGTTTCAGCACGCGAGCGATCTCACGGAAGACGGCCTGTTTGTCCGGGGCGAGATTGATGACGCAATTGCTGATGACACAATCGACCGAAGAATCCGGTAGAGGAATGCGATCAATCGTGGATTGATAGAACTCAACATTCGTATATCCGCCCGATACAGCATTTGCGCGGGCGCGCTCGATCATCGATGGAGTCATGTCAATCCCGATTGCACGACCCGTCGGTCCCACCATACGGGCAGCCAGAAATACGTCGAGTCCACCTCCGGAACCGAGATCCACCACCACTTCACCCGTCCGGATGTTGGCGGTAGCTGTGGGATTGCCGCAGGATAGCCCCATGTTTGCCTCGGCAGGGATTGAGGTCAGTTCCTCTGCGCTGTAGCCAAACGCCTCTGCGACCGCACGAACACCTTCATCATTGCTGGATAACGTGCTCTCCGCGACCGCGCCATATTTCGATTGGACTGATTCGAGAACCTGTTCTGCCATGCCCACCTCCACCGATACATCTGTTTAAGCGACTATATGGCTTGCCAACACATCTGTCAAGGCGTATAAGTAATTTATGTCGATGAAGGTTTCCGCTTACAACACAGAACTGTTCTTTCAGGCACTAGGGGACAAGACCCGCTTGCGGCTCCTGAACCTCATGGGTGACCAGGAAATCTGCGTCTGCTACTTCGTGGAGATTCTGGAGCAGGCACAGCCGAAGATATCGCGGCACCTGGCATATCTCCGCCGAGCAGGTATCGTCGAAGCTCGACGTGACGGAAAGTGGATTCACTATCGGATTGTGATGCCCAAGAACATCGGCGCAGCCCAGGTGCTGCGGCAGACTCTTCTGTGGTTCAAAGATGACAAGGAGATGCAGGCAGACCGGTCGCGTCTCTCCAAAGCATGTTGCAGTCCGGCCAAGTTCGTGGCACTCCAGGGAGCGCCACCGCCCATTCCCAACCAAACGCTAATCAGCATTGAGGGTAAATAAATGTCTACGGCACCTTACACGCAAGGTCAGGTCTGCGCTCCCCACCAGCGAAAGAAGCTCTCCTTCTTGGACCGTTTTCTTACGCTTTGGATCTTCCTCGCTATGGCCATCGGAGTTGCTATAGGTCATTTCGTTCCAGGTTCGGCATCTTTCGTGAACCGCTTCCAGACGGGCACGACCAACATTCCTATTGCCATTGGTCTCATCGTCATGATGTTTCCACCGCTGGCGAAAGTGCGGTACGAGAAACTGGGCGAGGTCTTTCGCAACAAGCGAGTTCTGGGAATGTCGCTCGTGCAGAACTGGATCATCGGTCCGATTCTCATGTTTGGTCTGGCGGTCTTATTTCTGCGCAATGAACCGGCTTATATGCGCGGCTTGATTCTGATCGGAATCGCACGCTGTATCGCAATGGTGCTTGTATGGAATGAACTTGCCGAGGGCGACACGGACTACGCGGCTGGCTTGGTTGCCATCAACAGCGTCTTTCAGGTGCTCTTCTACAGCCTTTATGCGTGGGCGTTCCTAACAGTATTGCCGAGATTCTTCGGTCTCCAGGGCGGCATCGTGCAGATCGGTATCGCCGATATCGCGAAGAGTGTCGGTCTCTACCTCGGTGTACCGTTCGTCGCCGGTTTCCTGACACGGTTTGTCCTGATTCGCCTCAAAAGCGGAGAGTGGTATCGAACAAAGTTCATTCCGCGAATTAGCCCGTTCACCCTCATCGCGCTGCTGTTCACGATTTTGGTTATGTTCTCCCTGAAGGGAGATCTGATTGTGAGACTTCCGCTCGATGTCGTCAGAATCGCAATTCCGCTAGCCCTCTACTACCTCATCATGTTTCTGGTGAGTTTCTGGATGGGCAAAAAGCTTGGCGCGGATTATGAGCAGTCTGCGACTCTTTCCTTTACAGCAGCGGGAAATAACTTCGAGCTTGCGATTGCCGTCGCCGTCGCTGTCTTTGGACTGAATTCAGGGGAGGCTTTCGTAGGAGTGGTCGGTCCACTCATCGAAGTGCCAGCACTGATTGGGCTCGTGAACGTCGCGTTCTGGATCCGTAGGAAGTACTTCAAGTCCGCGCCCGCTATGGAGACATTCGATGTTTATCCGGAGGAGGATGCGCCGTAATAGCTGCGAGTTTGCTGTTAAGCTCCTTCCATTACTCGATGATGTTGTGTCGCATCTGATCGTTGTAACCAAAGCACCGAGCAAGTGGCGGTTCTCACGGCGAAGTTAAGCCCCTCTTGGAGAGTTCTTGTGAAGAAGTTTCTACTGCCTGTTGTGTTTGCTCTCTGCTCGATTGCACCCCTTCACATATGGGCACAGTCGAAAAGCGATCTCGTTGTGTTGAAGGGTCTATCGCCTGTAAGCACGTTAGCCAACACGCGGGAAGGGAGCGCCGCCCTCGCCGCAAACTATACGGTCACTGGTAGCATCCAAACGGGAGCTCTGAGGCAGTCGACATTGTTGCCATTTGCAGAGCAGCAACAACAGGCGCTGCGCGATGTCTTTATTACATCCGGCAATCTCGCGCAATTGGCGGATGGCCTAGGAACAACACTAGGCTCCGCATACTTGGCGCGGGCGCATTATGTAGACCGCACGCACTTCACGAGCATCTCGCAAACTATTGCTAACCTGATCGCGTACGCTGAGTCAACAAGTTCCCATCATGCGGGGGTAGGCAAGTTCTTCTTTGCGAATGCGACCACGGATGGGAAGAAGCCGGTCTCGAAAGAGGCCACAAACATTCTTTCCGAGATCAACGGTCACTCCGACATCTTCGGGCAGAATTACGGTCATCCCGCTGGCAGTGCTGGGGCTGACGCGTACGGAAATTCCCGCCCCTTCCAGACGGAACCAGTCATCGCTCCCATTGTAGGACCGGACTACTTCAACACACCCTCGGATAACAGAGTGTACAACCGAGGGCCGATGATGAACCTCACCAACAGCCCGTCCTATCCAAGTGGCCACACTACTTACGGATATACGGGCTCGATCCTTCTTGCGCTGCTTGTGCCGGAGCGCTATGAGCAGATGATCGCACGCGGCGCGGAATACGGAAACGATCGCATCCTCGTGGGAGCGCACTACGCGATGGATGTGTTGGGCGGACGAACTGTAGCTCTATACGATATGGCGCACCTGCTTGCGAATGATCCCGCGTATGTAGGACAGAACGTAGGACGCGGCCTCACCATCAAAGATTTCCGAGCTGCTGTCACGGCGGCTCGCTCCGAAACACTTACGGCTCTCCAGGCCACATGCGGTGAGAGCGTTGCGGCATGTGCCAATGAGGACACTGGACGTCTGAACAATCCGGCAGCGAACGAGACGTTCTACTCCTCAACGCAAACGTACAATCTGCCGGTTGTTTATCCCAAGAATGCGACCGAACTGGAAGATGTGGCCAAGCTCGCTCCAGAAGCGGGATACCTGCTGACCGTTGCATTCCCGTCCTTGAGTCTCGACGAGGCGAACCGGATTTTGACCGAGACCGAAGGGCCTGGCGGTGGCTTTCTCGACAATGGCTCAGACTTTGGGGTGTATTCAAGACTGAATCTCTATCGAGCTGCATTGCGCGCCAAAGCCTTTTTGCTCAATCGCTCTAGATAAACTGATCGTTGTTTAAGTTGCAGCGAAGCTACGGCCTACCCAAAAGCAGGCACGCTTCTCGTACGCAGGGGAAGGTGCAGGAGGAGGAACTGGACTCCTGCCGCGCAGCCGGCGAGCGGAGGCCGGAATGAGGTGGGATGAGGGTGCAGGGAGAAACCAGCACGGTTTCGCCCTGCCGCATTTTGGGAGAAACATGAGGGACGGCGCCTGCCGTCCCTCTGTCTGTGAATTGCTAGGCTGCTTTCTTTGCGGCTTTTGGGGTAGCCGCGCCGCTTTCTTTGCTTTCTCTTTTGCGGCAAACTCCTGCTTCACCTTGAGGGCGATGGCATTGGTGTTCACTTTGTACGTGTTGGCCGCATCGCGGAGCACCGTCGCCGGGTTCGTCCTCGACGCTGCAAGCAGGATGGCCGTCAACCTCCATCATCTCCCACGTGGCGAATGCCATGCTGCCGCGCCAGCGTCTCAATGCGGCGCTCGTCCATGAGGCTTACCAGCTTCTCAAGTGGCGACCAAAAATAGTGGAGCCTGTGGTTTGCAGGCTCCGTCAGTATTGCAGCGGTGATTACGCAGCAGTTGATTTCTTTGCTCCCTTGGCTTGCGCCTTCGGACTCACCTTTTTCGCTTTTTCTTTTGCAGTGAACTCCTGCTTCACTTTGAGGGCGATGGCATCGGTGTCCACCTTGTAATGCTCGGCTGCTTCCTTGAGCGCCTTGCCAACGTCGGGCTGTGTCCGTGCTGTGTGAAGAATGACCATCTCCATCAGCAGCCGTCCGAGTTCGCCTTCATCGGTTTTGCGGATGTAGGCAGACAGCAGTTTCGGAATTGAGTCACTGTCCTTTGCCTTCTTGATGCCATGATTGCGGGCGACAACCTCCAGCCGCCGTTCGTCCAGCAGGATTGCAACCCGTTCCACGATGAAAAGCAGGTCGCGTTTCATCAACCGCACGGGAACGGCGGCAATGATGGCATTCAGGACGCGCAAGCCCGTGGCCTGGGCCAGCACTTCCTCGCGGCGCTGTTTTTCCTGCTCGGCCTTCCCATTGGCATTGGCGGTTGGCTTCCGCTTTTTGGGATGGTGAACCGGACAATATGGGTCGGCACAGATTTTGCGGAGTTCGCCTTTCTCCGTGCCTTCCGTGATGATGGCCTCGGTCGTGGACTTGCAGGTCTTGTACTCCGGCCAATCCTGCTGGTGCTTGCCGGTGGGCTTCTCCTGTTTGATTTCGGTGTACTTGTTGCGCGGGATTGCTGTGCTGCCTTCGGCTGGTTGGCCGTAGGCAGCGGAGATTTGTACCAGCTTCGGTTTCGCTGCGATGGTCTTCACAACATGCGCGTCCACTTTGGTCTGGTAGCAGGCGGGGTCGGTGCAAGCGTCCTGCTGAACGTCCGCAAATAGCAACTTGTTGTGTCCTGTTCGCTTGGGGCAATCCAGACAAGCGCCAGCCTGCGGGTTGAGGGTCGCGTCACTCTTGGAAAATGGCGCGTCTTTCAGAATGAGCAATATGTTGTGTTCGATCCATTGCTGGAGATTGCGGACGGGCAGCAAGATACGCTTGCTTTTGCTGCCGCCTCCCCAATCCTCGCGGAAGCAAGCGGCAAGTGCTTGTTCCTGCTCTGCTGGCTGAAGTTTCGCCAGCAGCAGCGCATGGCCTACGCCGATTTCGTCTTTGTAGAACGCCTCGACCACTGCCGGAAAAAGCTCCGTCAGCTTGATGCGTTGGGCGCAATAGACGGGAGATTTCCCCGTCTTGGCCGCAATCTGTTCGATGGAGTATTTCGGCTCGTCAAGATTCAGCAATGCGCGAAAGCCTTGCGCTTCCTCCAGCGGATGAACGTCCCGCCGTTGGAGATTTTCGATCAACTGCGCCTCCAGTGCTTCCGCATCCGTAAGGTTGACGATACGAACGGGAATGGTTTCCGATTCGGCCATCTGCGCGGCGCGATAACGCCGCGCTCCGGCCACAATCTCGAAGCTGCGCTCGTTCAGAGGCCGTACAAGCAAGGGCGAAAGAACGCCCTGGCTGCGAATGCTTTCGGCCAGTTCCTTGAGCGCGGCATCCTCGAAGATGCGGCGCGGGTTGGTTTTCGATTCCGTGAGAATCGAAAGCGGAAGATTGCGGTATTCGGTAGCTGCGATGTTTTGAGTAGACATGATGCGCTTCTCCTGTGGTTGAACGTGCGTGAATAGGGAGAGCGGACAGCCGTTCGCCATACGCTCAGTGATTGCAGCGGACTAGCTGGCGACGGCCATTGCATCCTGCGTTTCCTGCTCCTCGATTTCCGGCTTCGTTTCCAATGCCGCCAGAATGACGGCAGAGGCTTTCTGGATGACTTCAAGGCTTTCGGCCAGCAGCGATGCGTTGCCGTGGTAAAGCTGGATGTAGTCGGCGGAAGCGGTTCCGGTCTGTAGACCAACAGCCTTGCCCACCACGAAGGCGATGGCCTCGGCTTCGGTTTCGCGGACAACTTTGGTGGTTGTGGTGCGACGGTCGGCCTTGTGCAACATCTCATGCGCCAGTTCATGCACAAGGGTTGAAAATTCCTCGGCCTTCGACTGTCCCGGCAGGAGAACGATCTTGCCGCCGTAGCTCACGCCCATTGCCGGCGCGATGCGCTCGTTGAACTCAAGCTCGATGTTCTGAGTGGCGATAAAATCAATCAGCCGTTCGCGGTTCTCTCCGGCATCGCCCTGTACGCTGGCATGTTCGGGAAGCTCTGCCCCGTCGGTCTGCGAAACATCGAAGACATAGGCATTACGGAAGCCTACCAAGACAGCGACATTCTGCTTGGTGAGGTCTTTTTCGGCCTCTTCCTGCGGCTTGCGCTTGACGCCGATGATGGGGGCAAGAATGCGGATGCCCTTCTCGCCCTTCTTTACTCTGCGGCCAAGCTGGTTCCATGCATACATTCCGGCAACGCGGGTTGCGTCCGGCTTCTGGCGTGCGATCTCCAGAATGTTGCCGAAAGAGTAGTTGTGAAAACGGCTCATGGCGTTCAGGTAGGCGGTGAGCGCCTCGCTCTTTCCCGCCTCAAGCTGCTCGATGAGGGAGTCTACATTCTGCTTGATGAGTTGCTGCGTGGCAGTTTTTTCCTGACTGCCACGGTTGCCGTTGCTGCTGCGGTTGTTGTTGCTTGGATATTCCATTGAAAAACCTCCTGAGTGCCCGTCTGGGGCGTTTTTTTCTTTCACACTGGAGCGAAGCGAAGGAAAAAACGCCCCAGACGGCACGCAGGGTGAACGACCAAGAGGCGGAATGTAGGGTCGAGCGGCGGGCGCGGCCAAGTGCCAAACACGCACTACCGTTTGGCGCGCGGACGTGCTGTCCCGAAGACCCGGCCCGCAGCGGCCAAGCGAAGGGCACATTCCGCTGCGCGGGAGTGGAGAAAAGGCGCGCGAAGCGCCTACCGAAGGTTTGCTTTTTTTGTTTGGGATCTGAGATTTAGGAGGATCGTGCAGTCATGCCTATTGGCAGAGACCAGCCCGTAATGAAGGCGGCTGAGCACGCGAAGGAGGTCCCAGGCAAAGGGCGGAAAGGTTCCTCTTCTGAAACTTGCGTTATGCGAGAATTGTTAAGATGGCCTACAAAGGCCGATATTGCTCGCGAACACATCGACATCTTTTAACTCGGCAAGGCCAGCGACCGAAGCGTTTACGAAGGCATGGTCTTCCGGCGATCAAGCATGTCCTGCCCCTCATTATGTGCTCGGAGAATCACAACATTGCGGAATATCAACCGAAGGAGTTTTGCTGGATTAAGGGCGACCCGAGTTTTCGCACCTTCCAACAGTTGAAGAGAAGTAGAGGGGGCTATATCTGCGGTTAGAATCGTAATGCGACGCGAGCACAGGTGATCCATCTGTGCCGAGCCGTTGCATGCCGGTGTATTGGAGATTACTGGACTTCAACATCACGCAACCGGAGATCGGTGGAGACTGTGGTAGGGCCAAAAACCATTACGACAGAGTTCTATCGAGTTGATGTGGATTGGGCTTCAAGGCAATTTTTCCTGTTTGGACACCTGTACGGCGACCATAGTGTCCACATCTCCGAGATGATTCGCCATCTTTGGGGAGCAAATATTTCCGCTGGCCTGGCCTGCCTTCGGAAACATGGCTGGTATTGCAACCGAACCCTTCAGAACGTCGCGGGAGACCTCCGCGATGGCGAGCATTTCACCGTATACCGACCAGATTTTCACCCAGTCCCCGTTGGCTATCCCGCGGGCCTGCGCATCTTCTGGGTGAAGCACCGCAAACGCATCTTGTGTGCGATTCGAGGCGGAAGGATTGTCCCAATAGCTGTAGCCGGAATTCCACAGCTCGTTTAGACGGAAGTCGAAGGCCATCAGCGGGTGTGCGTGATTAACGTCACCCCACTCATATTGCAGGGTGGCAAATTCGGCGATGTTGCTAATGGCCCCAAGGTGGGCTTTGCCATCATTCGTTGGGAAGCGCTTTCCGATCACGGCCTCATATTGGTCCGAGTAGAGCCGCTCGATGCTCTTTCCATTCAGATATGGATATTGCACGCCATTCGTGCCGCTCGTTTCGAGCATCTCCCATTTGATGTCCCTGATATCGGGGTTCAACATTCGCACTTCATCCCATATCTGTTTCGCGGATAGCCATTGAAAGCCCGCATATCCCATCTTTTGTGCGACCTGTCCCGCAATCCACCAATCGGGTCTGGCAATGCCTGGAGGGTCCACAAATCCATGAGTGATCCGAATGCGCCGGTCCTCGCTGGCGAGGATACCAGCGGTTTCACCCCAACTCGCAGCCGGGAAGATGACGTCTGCGGTCGCGTCCATTTCCGTATGGATTCGGTCTTGTACGATGAAAAACGTGTTGCCGATGAGCGGCGCATAGTGGGTCGGGTCCGGAAGTTGACGAAAGACGTTACTTCCGAAAGCCCAAAGGGCCTTTACAGTTCCGGCTTTGAGGCGTTCGTAGAGATTCTTGCCCTTACCCGGGGGCGGCTGGTTGGGAACCGCAAAACTGCCCCGGGGGTGTCCGCCAGCACGCGAAGTCGTTGCGCCGGGGCGACCCACGTTGCCAAGGATTGTACCCAGCACGGTGTAACCGATCATGTGCGAGTAGCCTGCGAGCTGGTGCATGATTCCTTTCTCGAAAAGAATCATCGTTTTGCCACGATGTTTCGCTAGTAACGCAACAGCGCGTTGAATCTTTTCTTCAGGGATGCCGGTTTCGCGGGAAGCATTTTCTATCGTGAAGCGAGGCCGAATCACGGCCGCGCGCACCTCATTCAGCCCGGTAGTGTATTTGGCGACAAATGTGTGGTCGTATTGGTCGAGATCGAGGAGACGGCGGATGAGGGCCCCCGCGAGAATCGCATCGGTTCCTGGCCGGATTTGAAGGAACAACCCGCCGTGAAGTTCGGCCAGCTGCGCCATGTAATTTCGATGCGGATCAATCACGATATGCTTCGCTGTGCCCGGGCCCATATTGTTTGCGAGGAAGCGGTAATACCAGACACTGCCGGTGGCTTCCAGATTGGTTCCTGCGGTAACGAGGAGATCTGTCTCATCGAAGTCCTGTACGGTGAACGACCGAGTACCCTCGCCAAAAATCTCAGCGATGCCGGCGCTCTCGTTGTCGTAGAAATAGCCGTTTCCTGCGAACGAAGTGGAACCGATTGCCGAGAACCAGAGCTTCAAAATCGCATAGGTCGGGAAGGTGTAGAGCCAGTCTCCAGCAACGAGTGCGAGCGAGTCAGGGCCGTGCTGTTTCTTTAGCTTTAGGAGCGTGGCCGCAACAAAAGCAATCGCCGTGTCCCAATCCACAGGTTCTAAAGCGCTCTTCTTTCCTCCTCGCCGTATCAATGGAGTTGTCAGGCGGTCGCCTACGAGCGACTTGGCGGGAAAGCGGACGGGGCGCTCAGGGCTGTAAATATCCAGACCCATGGATCCGCCGCGAACCGAGTAGTTACCCTCGTTGATGATGCATTCGCTGTCAGGAATGCTGGCGACGTACACCGGCTTGCCATTTCTATAGGCGGGAGCGACAAAAGTCGGATTGATCGTTTCGCCAAGTGCCGGATCAGGCCGGCGTCCAGTACCGCGCTCCCAGACATAGACTTTGTATCCGCACTGCACCTTGCAATACTGACAAGTCGTAGTGAAGACTTCAGCGTTCGACGGCGGCAACTCGGACACATCACCGCGTGGATCGGGATTGTTTTCCGTGGGGCCTGCCCCAACGAGCATGGTCAACAGAGCGCGACGATTAAGCGGTGGTTTTTTCATTTTCAACCTCTGCGCTCGCCAATGGGCCGACCAAACACAGGTTGGCCCTGGCGAATTCGAGTTGCGTAAATTGTTGCGCCTCGGATTTCCAAATCGATGAACGGCAGGCCGTAAGTGGCAGGCCCAGCGATGGCTGCGCCAAGCTGGACGGGATCGAACGCGCTCGTGTGGCAAGGGCAAACGAGGCACTTTGTTTTGCCGCGGAGATCAAGAGAGCTATTTAACTGCACGGTGCAGCCCATGTGAGTGCACAAGGCGCTAAACGCCACAATGGACTGCTTTGGCCCAACACCGCCGGCAGACTCGTCAACGTCCAGCAGGATGGCTGGTAGATTGCCAGGGAAGGTAAAGAGGATCGGCATCCACGGCTTGACGTTCGCCACTTGCTCGATTGCGAGATGCTCATAGGGCGCGACCCGGCACCCGGCAGCACCGGTAACTGTGGCCGCCGCCACACCAACCGCAAGGATCCGCATCGCGTCTCGCCTCGAAACGGCGGAGTTGTCGAAAGGCACTTTCGCGCCGTCCACATTGCTCTCGGAAGAGATTAGATCGCCGGAGATGCGCTCGGAAGTTTTTCCCATGCAGCATCGACTGCCGAGGGCAGTTTGTCCATCCTTTTCAGAAACATGCTGATCTTCCATAGATCCTCATCGGGCATCGTATTTTTGAACGCGGGCATGGGAGTGAAGCGAATGCCGTGTGCGGCTTCCCAGAATAAGACGTTCTCAGGATCGTTTTCTACGCCGTTGATAGCGAATTGTGGCGCCTTGATGTAAAAGCCTTGCGCAAAGCCGGCCGGTTGCCCATCCGATGTACCGTGGCAGGAAGCACAGTGCTGATGGTAAAGGCGCACGCCAACAAGAAGGTTCTCATCGGTCAGGGGAACGGGATTCTGAAGCCCTTTCGCGTGACGAGCAACCGCAGTATTGAGTTCTGCAGTTGCGATCCAATGTTCGATCCGAGAAGGTTTCACGTCCGCACCCACTGACGCTATGCCAAGCGAGACGGCAATGAGCGCCAAAAGCGCAGCGAGCGTGGACAGAATACCTTTGACGAAGTTAAGCATGTTGTGCCTCCACACAACCTCATGTGAGTCCGCGATATGCCCCCAAACTGCCACTGCTATCGCCACTTCAAAGTTATTGCCAGTCGCGGTGAACAAGAGCGTCGCTGCTTGGGAGTAATCGGGGAACGGCATTGAGAGACGTTCATGCCGTGGGGAGCTGAGCTCGTTACACACTCCAATCGCGTTGCGTGGCCCGCCTTAAGTTTGTCAGCGTCTGAAGGTGTTGATCCAGAGCTGCTGAGGTAGTGAACACCAAACATCCCCTTCGAGGACCAGATTCCTTCACTGCGGGAAGAGCAGGAAAGTACGCATATTTCATCTGGTCACGAAAACAACTTAACATCTGAAGACACAGCTTTTTGCCTCGGCCGTAGGTGTCGTAACCGTAGTCCTGATCGAATGGAACTTCGAAGTCATCGATCATTGCTACTGCACTGATCTGACTGTTCAGTATTAACGAAATCTCCCCGAGCAAAGGCAAATCTTTGTTCCAATGCGCATCCAGATACAAAAAGACGACTCTATCCCGCAGGAGCGGCAGCTCGAATAACTGTTGGAGGAGTCGCCTGGAGTCGGCGAGTTGAACTTCGACGTTTGTCCACCCTGCCAAGCGCCGTGCCGCATATTCAAAGTAGCGCTGGTTCAGGTCACAACTGTATATGGGCCCGTTGAAATTCCTCGCCATGTATTCTGTCGTTGCCCCGCGACACGTTCCGGTCTCTACAATCATTGAGATCTTGGAAACATCTAGAATTGCGCGAAAGATTTCCATTCGTTTGACTTGGCCGTTGAAAGGCTTCGCGCCAACCAGGCCAAGCGATGGAATAGCAAGGTCAATCTGGGCGGCGAGAAGATAACCGTAGCGAGCAAGCCATTCTCCTCTTCCGCGCTCCAGATACCTTCCTGCCGATTCGGGCCAACCTGCAACGCCGGATAAGCACGCATCAATGCGAGTTCTCGCGAGGCGAAGCAATTTGTTGTATTCGGTCATCTGCGTTCTCCCGCCCGAGAGATGCGTTCAGCCTATCCACGCCGCAATTCTTCCGGAGGCGCTTAACCCATCCGCCAGTGAAGTCGCGCGCGAAGCTACAGTGCATAGCTGGCAGCTCATTCAAAACAAACCGGTGTGTTCGCTATTCGAAGACCCGATGTTTACTAAAAACTTCGACATTCAGCGAGTACAAAGTGAACCTTCCTTCTTCCCGGCGCGTTATCACGCTGGCTTCCTCGAGCATGCGGAGATGGTGCGCGAGAGTGGATGCCGGTACTGTCAGCGCCGCCACAATGTCGCAAACACACAACTCTCGCACGGCAAACAGACCCACGATTTTCAGCCGTGTCTCGTTTCCCAGCGCTCGGAATACACGGGCGCGCTCCACGATTAGGGTCGGCTCTTCGAGTACGGGATGAAGTTCGATCGCCTTCTTTGCAATCCTGCAACACTCATCCGGCGTGCAGGACTTCGCCTGCGGCTCAATTGCAACGGACACAGTCTTTGCTCCTTCCTAAGCGCTCGTCATGGCTGACTTCTGTGGCCCCGATGCTTGTAGATGCCGGCCCCGCCATACCAACGCCAGCATGGTCGGAATCTCAATGAGAGGCCCGACGATGGTCGAGACCGCCGCGAGTGGCGTCAAGGCAAAGGCAGACAGTGCGAGTGCAATCGAGAGTTCGAAATTTGGTCCTGTGACATGGAACCCCACGGTGGCAGCTTTGTTGTATTTTGTCATGGTTTCTTATCCTTGGTTGAAGTCACTATTTACGGTGGGAGAACGAGTCTCGCTTATTGCCGCTGGCACGACGGTATAAGGCGCCAGGTGATACCGCCGATCCGGTCGCAGCGCCCGGAGGGTTACTGGCAATTCGCCCGTCCCACTTCAAGCGAAGAAAAGCCCCGCGCCAGAGAATCGTATTCCCGCACAAGCCGCCGAGCCAGACGCTAGCGCCCCAAAGATCGCGGATGGGGATCAGTGGCCAGAGCCGCGCTGTAGTGGGGCATCGTAATACGGCGACTCCGGACGTGAGCGCCATCGCCAGTCGAGCGAGCAGGATCGCTCCCGCCAACACGGGCGCTCCCGAAAGAGCCGCAACCAGGGACCAGAGGGTTGCGAACGTTATGGGCAAACCGATGTATCCGTCCCAGCGCG
>JAJXZT010000006.1 GCA_021779935.1 Acidobacteriota bacterium | reverse complement strand
GGCGACAACGTGACGCTGGAGATCGAGCTGATCACGCCGGTGGCGATGGAAAAGGGCCTGCGCTTTGCCATCCGCGAAGGCGGACGCACGGTCGGCGCCGGTACCATCACCGAGATCGTTCAGTAAATGGTAAACGGACGGGCGGGGCTTCATGGCTCCGTCCGCGCCGAGTTGTTGAAGTAGTCTTCGGCAGTCGCAAATGCGATTGCTGATTCCCGGGCATCGACCCGGGCAAGGCCTCGCGGTACCAAGCTGCGGGGTAATCCAAGAAGGAGTGGGACATGCCCCGCGAGATTTGCCAGCTTCAATGCTCCGTCTGTAAAAACCGCAATTATTCGACGACCAAGAACCGGAAGACGACTACCGAGCGTCTCGAGTTCAACAAGTTCTGCCGCAAGTGCCGCAAGCACACGGCGCACAAGGAAGTGAAGTAGCATCGAGATGCAGGCGGATCCAGCGTGTGTTTCCGCGACCGCCTGATGTCCCGGGTGCCGCCGCACTCGGGACGAGTTACAGGGGCGTAAGCTCAACGGTTAAACTGCCGGTCTCCAAAACCGGACTTGGGGGTTCGAATCCCTCCGCCCCTGCCATTCACCCGCATGGGGTGGGTTGAGCGACAGAGTTTTGGTAGTACGCGGTATGCGGGCAGCCAATGGCGCCGATGTAACGTGACCGCGAGGAAGCAGGATTCAGACAATGGCGAAGGCAGCAGTGGCAACCGTGGACGACAACAAGTTGAGTGCGCGGCTCAAGAGCTGGCCGCAGCGCGTCAAGGGCTTTTACAACGAAGTCCGCAACGAGATGAAGAAGGTGACGACGCCATCCCTGAAGGATGTGCAGGCAACCACAGTTGTCACCATCATCACGGTCTTCATCTTTGGAGCTTTCTTCTGGATAGTGGATGGCATCCTCGGCAAGGTTATCGATGCGGCCATCGGCTATCTGACGGGCCGCTAGCCGGCGGGGCGGAAAAACCCGCAGCAGGGGCAGGCCGGACTGTACCGCGAGGAAATGGATTCGGTCGAATGACCTCGGGTTAACGTAACTGAGGTCGGATTCTCTTTATGGAAGATACGAACAAGAACGAGAGCAACGGGCAAGAGCCAAACCAGAACGGTGCCGGCGCAGAAGCCGCGCAACCGGTCGAGGCCGCGGGCGGACAAACGCCCGAAGCTCCAGTGAACCCGAATATGAAGTGGTACATCATCCATACGTATTCCGGGTTTGAGCGCAAGGTGCGAGAGTCCCTGGAGTCGCGCATCCACGCATTTGGACTGGAAGGACGGATTGGCCGCGTGCTGATTCCGACCGAGGCGGTCACGGAAGTTCGCGGCGGCAAGAAGTACACCAGCGAGCGCATGTTCTATCCCGGCTACGTGCTGGTGGAGATGGACATGGATGATCACGTCTGGCACGTGGTCAAGTCGACGCCTCGCGTCACCGGCTTTGTGGGTACGGGACAGCAGCCAACGCCGCTCTCGGACGAGGAAGTGAACCAGATCGTCTACCGGGTTGCGCAAGGCAAGGAAAAGCCGAAGCTCAAGGTCAAGTTCGAAAAGAACGAACAGGTTCGCATCACCGAGGGACCGTTCGCAACGTTCCAGGGAGTGGTCGACGAAGTCAACGAAGACCGCGAAACCTTGAAGGTCATGGTGACGATCTTCGGGCGTTCAACTCCGGTGGAATTGGAGTTTGGACAAGTCGAAAAGATTATTACGTAGTTGCAGTACATGGGTTCGATATAGCGGTTCCCTTGAATCCGCCCGGGCCGAAAATCCTAGACCCGGGGCCTCACGATAAGCGAGGCGGGACCGCAAAACAGGAAAGGTAAGCAATGGCAAAGAAAGTTACAGGATCGGTAAAGCTGCAGATTGAAGCGGGCAAGGCAACGCCGGCACCTCCGGTGGGTCCGGCCCTTGGCCAGGCGCAGGTCAACATCATGGAGTTCTGCAAGCAGTTCAATGCTCGCACGCAGAACAAGGAACTGGCCGGCCTGATCGTTCCGGTTGTCATCACGGTTTATAGCGATCGCAGCTTTACGTTCGTCACCAAGACCCCGCCGGCCGCCGTACTGCTGAAGCGTGCCGCGGGAATTGCTAAGGGTTCCGGCACGCCGAACAAGGACAAGGTTGGCAAGGTCACCGAGAAGCAGGTGATGGAAATCGCCAAGCAGAAAATGCCGGACCTCAATGCAGCCTCTCTCGAAGCCGCCATCAAGAGCGTGAAAGGAACTGCGCGCTCGATGGGTCTCGAGGTCGTCGCTGGTTAACAAGATCTTCTGGCGGGCTTACGTCCGCCGGTCGCAAACACCACGGCCCCGTCCTCTACTGACGGTCAGCGGTGGGAGACAGGAGTAACAATGGCTACAAAATCCGGAAAGAACATTACGAAGGCGCGCGCGCAGGTGGAAACCCGCGCGTACTCGCTGCAGGACGCAGTACAGCTCCTGCAAAAAGTGAAATACGCCAAGTTCGACGAGACGGTGGAAGTTACGCTCCGCCTCGGCGTCGACCCCAAGCACGCCGACCAGATGGTGCGCGGCACGGTGGTTCTGCCGCACGGCCTGGGCAAGAACAAGAAGGTCCTGGTGGTTGCCAGCGGCGAAAAGATGCGCGAGGCGGAAGCAGCCGGCGCGGACTTCGTCGGTGGAGAAGATATGGTGGAGAAGATCCAGAAGGAAAACTGGACGGACTTCGACGCCGTGATCTCGACACCGGACATGATGAAGTCGGTAGGCCGTCTGGGCAAGGTGCTTGGACCCCGCGGATTGATGCCGAACCCGAAGACGGGCACGGTGACGTTCGATGTCGCCAAGGCGGTTGCGGAAGTCAAAGCCGGCAAGGTGGAGTTCCGTACCGACAAGACTGCACTCGTGCATGTGCCGGTAGGCAAGATCTCGTTCACGCCCGACAAACTGGTGGACAACGCAACGACGGTCATCACCAGCGTGATCAAGGCGAAGCCGCCGGTGGCCAAGGGCAAGTACATTAAGGGCTGCTACATCAGCTCGACGATGGGCCCGGGAGTATCGATTGACACGGCGGCACTCGAGGCCGCGAACAAGGCGTAAGCATCGCCAGACCGGGTGAAGCGGCGATGCGCTGCAAGTCCCGAGAAAAGCTCTAAAGGAATCTGCAATGGCTGTCACAAAAGCGAAAAAGATTGAACAGGCAAACGCGCTGGCCGAGGCCCTGAAGGGCACGCAGAATGGCTTTGTCGCCGAATACGGCAAGCTGACGGTGGCGCAGGACGACGAACTTCGCAAGGCCGTTCGCGGCGCCGGCGGCAAGTACCGGGTGGTAAAGAACACCCTCGCCGAGCGTGCCGCGAAAGGCTCTGCGTTTGAGAGCGTGGTGAAGGACCTGAAGGGCCGCACCTCGATCGCGTACACGGCAGGCGATCCGGTTGCACTCGCCAAGGCTCTCACCAAGTACGCCAAGGACAACCCTGAACTGTCGTTCAAGGCTGGCCTGGTCGAAGGCAAGGCGATCAGTGCGAAGGAAATCGATGCACTCGCCAGTCTGCCTTCGAAGAACGAGCTGTACTCGAAATTACTCTTCCTGCTCAACGCGCCTGCGCAGCGTCTGGCGACAGCCATGGCGGCCGTGGGACGCAACCTGGCTGTGGTTGTCAACCAGGGCGTGAAGGAAGGAAAGTTCAAGGGCGACGAAGCGGCATCGGCCTAATCGAAGTCTGAGCCGGATGAGAGTCCGGCTGGGTTCCGGAGTGGCTTCGGTCATTCCAAATAGGTTCCGTTATCCGTTGTGAGGCGTGTCTTGTCTGCTGCGTTTGTCTGGCGCGGCGGCGAAGACTGGGTCAAGTAACGCAGAGATTGCGTGACGTCCACCCGCGAAGGTCTTGGGCATTCAGCCTCGCTCGGCGATAACGAAATCGGCACAACGAATAACGAAAACGAATTGGAGAAATAGCAATGGCGGATCTACAGCAGTTGGAAGAACAGATTGTTGGTTTGTCGCTTCTGGAAGCGGCTGAACTGGTAAAGAAGTTGGAAGAGCGTCTTGGCGTATCGGCTGCGGCTGCTGCCCCTGTGGCAGTGGCGGGCGCGGTTGCGGCTGCTGCCGCTCCGGTGGAAGAGAAGACCGAATTCACGGTTGTTCTGACCGCCGCAGGCGCAAACAAGATCAACGTGATCAAGGCTGTCCGCGAAGTCACCAGCCTCGGCTTGAAGGAAGCCAAGGACCTGGTCGATGGCGCCCCGAAGACCGTGAAGGAAGGCGTCACGAAGGACGAGGCCGAGAGCATCAAGAAGAAGTTCACGGAAGCTGGCGCGACCGTCGAGGTCAAGTAGCTTTCCGCGGGGCGTATGCCCTGTACAGTATTCCGTCTCTGGAGCCGGATGCAAGTCCGGCTCCAAGACGCGGTTTCTGGCCCTCAACCGGGCAGAACCATGGTTTTGTAGTAGGGTAGAGAATGTGATGGCTCCCAATCTGTTGGCGAACAGATAGGGGAAATATCCGGACCGGCAAGCAAGCGTTCGGATGCGATGATTCTCGAGGCCAGGAGCAAGGCCGTCGGGAAACTCATTGAAGCCGAGGAAGTGGAGCAGTCATCTAATCGCCGTGACTGCAGAATTCCCGGGCAGGTAGTTGCAGGTTTCAGCGGAGCCTGCAAAACTGGTATACAAGTTTGGCTGCGACCGCCTAAGTCCATATTTTCAAGCTCCAGGCGAGGCGAGTCGGGAACAGGCCTATCAAACTGGCGCGGGAAGAGAAAAGGAACATTTCCGGTGCAGACAAGCACCGGATGCCCTGTAAGAGTTGGGCAAGCTCAAAAGACGCCACCACGGCGCCCACGGGACAGTGTGTCCCTGCGGGCGCTAGCGCATTTTCTGCGTTTTTACGGCGATATTAGGCACTAACGTGCTTCTTTTGGGCCACTTAAAAGTTTAAGGCCGGTGCAATCCAGCCGGTATCCCGCCAGTAAAAGGTGTTTGCGTCGATGTCAGTCGATCGCCACGGCGATGGTCGCCGGTGGAGCAGATATGACATCAGACGGTTGTCGTTTCAAGGATCACCCGTAGGGGGCTGCGGTTGGTCATTGCGCGGTGAAACAGCCGCGCCGTCTCGTTTCACCCTGCGCCACCGGGGTCGACCGGCACTACCGGCGGAACGAGGCAACACTGAGGAGTTTCTACATGGTTGAAAAGAAAACTGCCTTCCGCAAGCGATTCGATTTCTCAAAGATTCCGGCGACCATCCAGATCCCGAACCTGATCGAGGTACAGAAGCGTTCGTATGATCGCTTCCTGCAAATGGATGCGCTGCCAAGCGAGCGCGACGATGCTGGTTTGCAGGCGGTATTCCAGTCCGTGTTTCCGATCACGGACTTTCGCAACGTTTCCCAGTTGGAGTTTGTCGACTTTTCGATTGGCAACTGGGAGTGCAAATGCGGCCACCTGAAAGGCCTGCATCACCTGCGCACCACCTGTCGCAACTGCGGTTCCACGGTCGTAACCGATCCGTTCCACCCCGGCGAAGTGCTGTGCAGCAAGTGCGGCACGTACAACGCCAACACACCTGATTTCTGCAACAAGTGCGGCGACCCGGTCGGCCTGCAACTGAAGTACGACGTGGCCGAATGCGAAGAGCGCGGCATGACCTACAGCGCACCGCTCAAGGTCACGATGCGCCTGACGATCTTCGATAAGGATCCGGAGACCGGCAATAAGACGATCCGCGACATCAAGGAACAGGAAGTCTTCTTTGGAGACATTCCCTTGATGACGGAAAACGGCACGTTCATCATCAACGGCACCGAGCGTGTCATCGTCAGCCAGTTGCACCGTTCGCCGGGCGTGTTCTTTGAAACGGCGAATAACCGCACCTACTTCCTCGGCAAGATCATTCCGTACCGTGGTTCGTGGGTCGAGTTTGAATACGACCAAAAGAACGTGCTGTACGTCCGCATCGATCGCAAGCGCAAATTCCTCGGCACGATCTTCCTTCGCGCCCTCGGTCTGCGCACCGATGAGGAAATCCTGCGCACGTTCTACACGGTTGATCGCATCGCACTGAAGGACAAAAAGTTTTTCTGGACGCTTGAGCCCGGAGTTGATCGTCCGACGAACCTGCTTGGTATGAAGCTCTCGCACGCCATCAAGGCGCGCGGAGAAGAGATTGCCCACGCTGGCCGCAAGGTGAGCGCAGCGATCATGAAGGAAATCCATAAGGCCAAGGTCAGCGAGATCGAAGTCGAACTCGGCGACCTGGAAGGCGCATTCGCCGCGGCAGACATTGTCGACACGAATACCGGCGAAGTTCTGCTGGAAGCGAACGCCGAGATTACGGCCGACAAGCTGTCAAAGATGCTCGACGCGGGCGTGGCCGAGATTCACGTCTTCTTCCCCGAACGCGACGATGTAGGTACGGTCATCAGCCAGACGCTGCGCCGCGATTCGGTAAAGACTCCACAGGAAGCGCTGATCGAGATCTATCGCAAACTGCGCCCCGGCGATCCGCCGACCCTGGACACGGCCACGGCGCTCTTCCAGGGAATGTTCTTCGACGCGCGCAAGTATGACTTCTCGGCCGTGGGCCGTATGAAGTTCAACATCAAGCTGTTCGACAACGCGGACGCAACCGACCGCAAGCTACGCACGCTTGATCCGGACGACTTTTACGCCACGATTCGCTACCTGCTCAAACTGCGCCGCAACATTGGCGCGGTGGACGACATCGATCACCTTGGCAACCGCCGCGTGCGCGCTGTCGGCGAATTGATGGAGAACCAGTTCCGCATCGGCCTGGTCCGCATGGAACGCGCCATCAAGGAAAAGATGAGCGTGTACCAGGAGATGTCGACGGCGATGCCGCATGACCTCGTGAATGCCAAGCCGGTGATGGCTGCCATCCGCGAGTTCTTCGGTTCGTCGCAACTCTCGCAGTTCATGGATCAGACGAACCCGCTCTCGGAGATCACGCACAAGCGCCGCCTCTCCGCACTTGGGCCGGGCGGTCTGTCGCGTGAACGCGCAGGATTCGAAGTCCGCGACGTCCACCCGACGCACTACGGACGCATCTGCCCGATTGAGACGCCGGAAGGTCCGAACATCGGACTGATCTCGTCGCTGAGTTGCTATGCGCGCATCAACGATTACGGCTTCATCGAATCGCCTTACCGCAAGGTGAAGGCGGGCCGTGTGCTCGATTTCATCACGGTGGTCAACGCCGGCGACAGCGAGTACAAGGTCGGCGATCACCTCGAAAAACCCGAGGTGCTGAAGGCCAACGATGAGCTGAAGTCGAAGCGCAAGAAGTTGATTGATTACGAGCCGTTCTCTTTCTACCTCTCCGCGTGGGAGGAAGATAAGTACGTCATCGCGCAGGCCAACGCCGAGCTCGATGAAAAAGGCCGCATCGTCACCGAACTGGTGAACGCCCGCAAGGCCGGCAACTTTGTGCTCGTCAGCCGCGACGAGGTCGACTATATCGACGTCAGCCCGAAGCAGTTGGTATCGGTGGCTGCATCGCTGGTTCCGTTCCTCGAGCACGACGATGCAAACCGCGCACTGATGGGCGCGAACATGCAACGCCAGTCGGTTCCGCTGCTCCGTGCACAGGCGCCGATTGTCGGCACCGGCATGGAAGGCGTCACGGCTCGCGACTCTGGCGCCGTCGTTCTGGCGCGCCGCTCGGGCATCATCGACTCGGTCGATTCGGAGCGCATCATCGTCCGCGTGGAAGGTGAGCACCACCCGATGCAGTTGTCGCGCGAAGTTGGCAGCGACATCTACCAGTTGACGAAGTTCAAGCGTTCCAACCAGAACACCTGTATCAACCAGCGCCCCATCGTGAAGAAGGGCCAGCATGTGAAGAAGGGCCAGGTCATCGCCGACGGTCCGTGTACGGACGCCGGAGAGCTGGCGCTCGGTCGCAACGTGCTTGTCGCCTTCATGCCGTGGCGCGGTTACAACTTCGAGGACGCGATCCTCGTCTCCGAAAAGATGGTGAAGGAGGATTACTACACCTCCGTCCACATCGAGGAGTTCGAGATCGAGTCGCGCGATACGAAACTGGGGCCTGAAGAAGTCACGCGAGACATCCCGAACGTCAGTGAGAGCGCATTGCGCGATCTCGACGAGAGCGGTGTCATCCGCATCGGCGCGACCGTCAAGGCCGGCGATATCCTGGTCGGCAAGGTCACTCCGAAGGGCGAAACGCAACTCACCCCGGAAGAGAAGCTGTTACGCGCGATCTTCGGTGAAAAGGCCGGCGACGTTCGCGACGCATCCCTCACCTGCCCTCCGGGCATCGAGGGTACGGTTGTTGACGTGAAGATCTTCTCGCGCAAGGGACAGGAAAAGGACGAGCGCGCCAAGCAGATCGAAGCGGACCAGATTGGCCGCCTCGAAAAGAACCTGGCGGACGAAATCCGAATCCTTACCGACGAGCGTTTGAAGCGTCTGGAAGGCTTGCTTGGCAACAAGGAAGTTCAGGCCGACCTGCACGACGAGCGCACCAACAAGCGCCTCCTGACCAAGGGCACCATTCTTGATCGCGAGACCATCGAGCGCATCTCGACCCGTAACCTGAAACGCATCAAGTTCAACGACAAGGACCCGCGCATCAACGAACAGATCGACGAAATCGAGGAGATGACCTCGCGCCAGATCGACGTGCTGCGCAAGATCGTTCACGAG
This sequence comes from Acidobacteriota bacterium, assembly GCA_021779935.1. GTDB lineage: Bacteria > Acidobacteriota > Terriglobia > Terriglobales > Acidobacteriaceae > JAJXZT01. Next base: position 84,096 of record JAJXZT010000006.1, on the reverse strand, counting down.
AAAGTGGAGAAGCTGCAGAAGGGCGACGAACTGCCGCCGGGCGTAATCAAGCTCGTCAAGGTTTACATCGCCATGAAGCGCAAGCTGAGCGTCGGCGACAAGATGGCCGGCCGCCACGGAAACAAGGGCGTCATCGCGCGCATCCTTCCGGAAGAGGACATGCCTTACCTCGAGGACGGTACGCCGATGGAGATCGTGCTCAATCCACTGGGCGTTCCAAGCCGTATGAACGTCGGCCAGATTCTCGAAACGCACCTCGGCTGGGCCGGACACGAACTCGGCAAGATGGTTACCGAGATCTTCGCGGAGAACAACCGGACGGACGCAATCCGCAAGGGCATCAAGCAGCTCTTCGATGGCATGCCATTCGTTCCGGAGTTCGACGACCTCGACGACGATTCGTTGATGAAGATCGCGGGCGACATGAAGGATCGGGTTTACTTTGCATCGCCGGTCTTCGACGGCTCGAAGGAATCGGAGATCAAGGCACTGCTCGAGCGGTCGGGTCTGCCGACATCCGGCAAGACGTTCCTGTACGACGGCATGACCGGCGAGCGGTTCGAACAGCCGGTGACGGTCGGGTACATCTACATGCTCAAGCTGTCGCACCTGGTCGACGACAAGATCCACGCGCGCTCCATCGGACCGTACTCGCTGATCACCCAGCAACCACTGGGCGGCAAGGCGCAGTTCGGCGGCCAGCGATTTGGAGAAATGGAAGTGTGGGCGCTGGAAGCTTACGGCGCCGCGTACATTCTCCAGGAGCTGCTGACGGCGAAGTCCGACGACGTGTATGGCCGCACCAAGATTTACGAGGCCATCGTCAAGGGCGAAGCCGCGATCGAGCCGGGCGTGCCCGAGTCGTTCAACGTGCTAGTCCGCGAATTGCAGTCCCTCTGCCTTGATGTTGAGCTGGTGAAACTCAAGGAAAAGGAGCTGCCTCCGCAGCCGGTAACGGCCGCAGCGGATTAAGGCATTCCGCGTCCGGCGCCGTAAAAGGCGCCGGGTGCAGCCGACGCAAGGTTTTCTGGAATCGAAATCTGCCGGGGCCGAACCCAAGTCCGGCAGATGAAGATTCGGTGGTCAGACCGGGAATTGATCTCTCAAGTCTGACGCTACTTTTGGGTTCCGCTGGCGGTCGCGAGAGGCCGCAGTCCTGGACGCAGTGAGCGTACCAGGGAGGAGGCAATTTGTACCGTTCGAGCCCGTTTGATCTCGGAAACAACATCACGGATTTCGACGCAATTCGGATCAGCCTCGCCTCGCCGGAGAAGATTCGCAGCTGGTCGCACGGTGAAGTTACCAAGCCTGAGACGATCAACTACCGAACCTTCAAGCCGGAACGCGACGGCCTGTTCTGTGCCCGCATCTTCGGGCCGGTCACCGACTGGGAGTGTTTGTGCGGCAAGTACAAGCGCATGAAGCACCGCGGCGTGATCTGCGACAAGTGCGGCGTGGAAGTCACGCTCAGCAAGGTGCGCCGCGAACGCCTCGGCCACATCGAACTGGCGTCTCCGTGTTCGCACGTATGGTTCTTCAAGGGCCTGCCGAGCCGCATCGGCCACATCCTCGACATCTCGCTGCGCGACCTGGAGAGCGTCCTCTACTTCGAAGCCTACGTGGTTGTCGAAGCCGGCGAAGCTCCAGTCAAAGAGCGCGAGATCATCAAGGAAGAATCGAAGTATCGCGAACTTGACCAGCAGTATCGCCCCTCGGGCTTCAAGGCCATGATGGGCGCCGAGGCGATCAAGGAACTTCTCAAGCGCGTCGACACGGATACGCTGTCGGTTGAGCTGCGCGAGAAGATGCGCACCGAGACTTCGCTGCAGAAGCGCCTGAAGTATGCCAAGCGCCTCAAGGTTGTCGAAGCCTTCCGCAAGTCCGGCAACAAGCCGCAGTGGATGATCCTCGACGTGATCCCGGTGATTCCGCCGGAACTGCGTCCGTTGGTTCCACTTGATGGCGGCCGCTTCGCGACGTCGGATCTCAACGATCTTTATCGCCGCGTCATCAACCGGAACAACCGTTTGAAGAAGCTGATGGACCTGCACGCTCCTGAAGTCATTGTGCGCAATGAAAAACGCATGCTCCAGGAAGCGGTTGACGCGCTGTTCGACAACGGACGCCGTGGCCGCGTGCTGCGTGGCGCCAACAATCGCCCACTCAAGTCGCTGAGCGATACGCTGAAGGGCAAGCAGGGGCGCTTCCGCCAGAACCTCCTCGGAAAGCGCGTCGACTACTCCGGCCGTTCGGTCATCGTCGTGGGCCCGGATTTGAAGCTGCACCAGTGCGGTCTTCCCAAGAAGATGGCGCTCGAGCTCTTCAAGCCGTTTATCTATCACCGACTCGAGCAGACCGGCCACTGCACCACCATCAAGCAAGCCAAGGAAATGGTGGAGCAGCAGGACCCGATCGTGTGGGACATCCTGGAAGAGGTCATCAAGGACCATCCGGTAATGCTCAACCGCGCTCCAACGCTTCACCGTCTCGGCATCCAGGCGTTTGAACCGGTGCTGGTGGAAGGCAAAGCCATCAAGATTCACCCGCTCGTCTGCACGGCGTTCAACGCCGACTTCGACGGTGACCAGATGGCCGTGCACATTCCGCTTTCGCCGGAGGCCCAGGTGGAAGCCAGCGTGTTGATGCTTGCATCGCACAACATTCTGTCGCCCGCATCCGGCCAGCCGATTACGGTTCCGACGCAGGACATGGTGCTCGGTATCTACTACCTGACCAAGGCGAAGGTGAATGCCAAGGGTGAAGGCCGCGCCTTCTCGAACATCGAGGAAGTGCTGCTTGCGCGCGAAGCAGGCGAAGTGGAAACGCTCACGCCGATCCGACTGCGCTACACCGGCGAAGTCATCGATCTCACCACGGCGTACGACGATCAGGACGTGACGCACACCGAACCGGTTTCGCTCAACCGCCAGTTCGTCAACACCACGGTTGGCCGCGCGATTCTTAACGATCGTCTGCGGGCCGCTGCGGAAGAGATGCCGTACATCAACGGCTTGCTCAAGAAAAAGGGCATTGGCCAGTTGGTGAACTACTGCTACCTGCGCTTTGGTCTGGAAACCACCGTCCGCATGCTGGACGAGATCAAGAGCCTCGGCTTCCTCGCCGCGACTCGCTCCGGTCTCTCCATCGGCATCGACGACATGGTCATCCCTGCCAGCAAGAAAGGCGTGGTTGGTGAGGCCGAGAAGGCCGTCATCAGCGTACAGCAGCAGTATCTCGACGGCGCCATCACCAACGGCGAGCGCTACAACAAGGTGATTGAAATCTGGTCGGGCATCACGGAAAAAGTGGCCGACGAGATGTTCAGCAACATGCAGCGTCGCGACAAGGAAGGCGAGATCAATCCGATCTACGTCATGGCCGACTCCGGCGCCCGCGGTTCGAAGCAGCAGATTCGTCAGCTCTCCGGCATGCGCGGATTGATGGCCAAGCCGTCGGGCGAAATCATCGAGACGCCGATCACGGCGAACTTCCGTGAAGGTCTCACCGTGTTGCAGTACTTCATTTCGACGCACGGCGCCCGCAAGGGCCTGGCTGACACGGCGCTCAAGACGGCCGACTCCGGTTACCTCACCCGCCGACTGGTGGATGTGGCGCAGGACGTCATCGTCAGCGAATACGACTGCACTACGGTGGATGGCATCTACGTCGGGTCCATCGTCGAGTCCGGCGATATCATCGAGCCTTTGCGCGACCGCATCGTTGGCCGCGTTTCGCTTGAGAAGATCAAGGACTACGAGGGCAACGTCATCGTCGACGTCAACCAGGAGATCACGGAAGACCTGGCGGGACAGATTCAGGCTGCCGGTATCGAGCGCGTCAAGATTCGCTCGGTGCTCACCTGCGAATCCAAGCGTGGTGTCTGCGTGATGTGCTACGGCCGCAACCTTGCGTCCGGACGCCTGGTCGAACTCGGTGAGGCTGTCGGCGTGATCGCCGCGCAGTCCATCGGCGAACCGGGCACGCAGCTCACGATGCGTACCTTCCATATCGGCGGTACAGCGTCGCGAGTCAGCGAGCAATCGCGCCTTGATGCCAAGAACAACGGCACGGTGCGCTTCATCAACCTGATGACCGTTCGCTCCAAGGGCGGTGATTTGGTTGTAATGAACCGCAACGGCTCCATCGCCGTGGTTGACGACAAGGGTCGCGAAAAGGAACGCTACGCGGTTGTATACGGCGCCCACCTCAAGGTGACGGACGGAAGTGCGGTTCAGCTTGGCCAGGTCATGGGCGAGTGGGATCCGTACACGTTCTCGATCCTGACGGAAATCGGCGGCGCAGTGGCATTCAAGGACCTGCAGGAAGGCCTGACACTCCACGAAGAAGTGGACGAAGTCACCGGCCTCTCGCGCCAGGTCGTGATGGATTCACCGGACGAAAAGCGTCAGCCCGCCATCGTGATCAAGGGAGCAAAGGGCAACAAGCGTTACCTGATGCCTTCGCGCGCCCACCTCATGGTGCAGGATGGCGACGAAGCCCACCCGGGCGACGTGCTGGCGAAGATTCCTCGCGAAACCACCAAGACCAAGGACATCACGGGCGGTCTACCGCGTGTGGTCGAGCTCTTCGAAGCTCGCAAGCCGCGCGAAACGGCTGTCATCAGCGAGATCGATGGCACCGTGAAGTTCGGCGAAGTCAGCAAGGGCCAGCGCAAGATTTATGTCGTGGCCGACAACGGCGTCGAGAAGGAATACTCGGTGCCGCGCGGCGTCCACGTCAACGTGCAGGAAGGCGAGCGTATCCGGGCTGGCGAACAGCTTATGGATGGCCCGCTCAACCCGCACGACATCCTGGCCGTGCTCGGCGAGAAAGAATTGCAGGCTTACCTGGTCAACGAAATTCAGGAAGTCTACCGGTTGCAGGGCGTGACGATCAGCGATAAGCACATCGAAACGATCGTTCGCCAGATGATGCGCTGGGTGAAAATCGAGGATGTGGGAGATACGGGATTCCTGCTGGAACAGCAGATTGACCGCTTCCGCTTCCGCTTGGAGAACGAAAAGGTTATTGCCGAAGGTGGCAAGCCGGCTACAGGCCGTCCGCTGCTGCTCGGCATCACCAAGGCATCGCTCTCCACCGATTCGTTCATCTCGGCCGCGTCCTTCCAGGAGACCACGCGCGTGCTCACCGAAGCTGCCATCACCGGCGCGGTGGACCACCTCCGCGGTCTCAAGGAGAACGTCATCGTCGGTCGCCTGATCCCGGCCGGAACCGGCATGGAGTACTACCGCAATGTGCGGCTGGCTCCAGAGTTGGAAGAGGCAGCCCAGAAGGTGCAGGAGGAGATCTCCAGGGAGTACGAGGAGGCCGAACGCGCACTGGAACTGCTGCGGCAGGAAGGCGAAAACGAACCGGAAGAACTCAGCACCGAGTAACTGAATCCATCGCGAGTAACGCTCGCATCAACAGGACGGCCGCTCCACGGGGCGGCCGTTGTATTTTATAGAAGAGCCATGACAGCACCTGCACCATCCTCTGAGTTTCATGTTCGCTCCGCATCGCCGGAAGACATCCCAGTCATCACGGATGTCATCAATGCGGCATTTGCCGTCGAATCGTTTTTTGTCCAGGGGAGTCGCATTAGCCGGGACGGCGTGGAGAAATTGTTCGAGACAGGAAAAATATTTGTCGCCGAGAGCAGCGACGCCGTGATTGTCGCCGTGGTCTACGTCGAGATCCGTGGGGATCATGGATACTTCGGCGTATTGTCGGTTGCGCGGGAACATCGCGGCAAGGGGCTTGGAAGCCGCATGATCGGCGTTGCTGAAAACTACGCGCGCGAGCACGGGTGCCGTCAGATGGATCTCTCGCTGGTTGATCTCCGTGCCGAGTTGCCGCCGATGTACCGGAAGTTCGGCTATGAAATCAGCGGCACGGCGCCTGCCAGCGAGGAGTTACAGCAGAAGGCCACCATGCCCTGTTATTTCATTCACATGTCAAAGCCGCTGTAGGCGCCCGGCGAACCTCGTCATTGGGGGGTATGATCCCCCACGAACAGTTGGTTGCGAACGGCGGTACATCATTTACAATCCCCTACTGAAAAGCCCGCGACCTTCCAACCGGCAGGACAGCGGGGATGTCTCCATTTGCTGATCTATGCTCAGGTTCTTCAAGCTACTGCGGTTATCCGTGCTGCAAGCCTTCAATCACGACCAGTTTGGCGTGGCGAAGGCGGCGGCATTCTCCGCCATCTTTACGCTCTTCCCAGCCATCCTTCTGGTTGCGTCGATTCTTGCCGTATCGCATAGCACGTTGACCTTCGTGCGTGAAATCATGTATGCGCTCGGACGCATCCTTCCGCCGGGAACCGGAGCGTCGGTTCTCAACTTCTTTGAAGGCGTAAAGCCGCGACCGGTTCGAATGTTGATCACGACTTCGGTCCTGACGCTGTGGACCGCGTCCGGCGTGATGATTTCGTGGATGGAGGCATTCCGCAAGGCGTACAAGATTCCCAAGACCTGGGGCACGGTGCGCGAGCGCATGGTCGCGTTTTTCCTGGTGGTCCTGGCCGGCGTTCCAATGGGATTCGCCAGCTTCCTGGTGGCCTTCGGAAACCAGATAGAAACGTGGATGATGTTCCACACCGGTCACGAGTACGGCGCGTACATTCTCGGCATGTGGACAGCGGTGCGGTGGATTATCGCCACGTTAACCAGCATCGCGGTGATTGCCCTGATCTATCATCACGGATTGCCACGCACTCAACCCTGGCACAGAGTACTGCCGGGTGCGGTGCTGGCGACCGTACTGTGGTTTACAGCGACAATCCTGTTTGGCACCTACGTCCGTCATTTCGCCGACTACAAGGAAATCTACGGCTCGGTGGGGACTGCAATCGCGCTGCTGGTGTGGCTCTACCTGATTTCGCTGGTCGTAATCGTCGGCGCGGAATTCAACGCGCTTCGCTATCCTCGTTTCATCTTTGGAACATACTCGCAGATTCCCGCCGCCGAGAACGACTCATCAACAGCCGTAAGCTAGGATAGAGGGGACGGACTTTGCACTGGTTTGCGGGCTCCCATGGGAGATGTCGCGATCGTCGGAGTTTCGTGTCGACATGTTTCTTTCTCATTCTGGAGATTTCGTAGTGAGCAGAAAACAAGATGGATGGTTCTCGAAAGAGGTGGAGCGCACGGGACATCCGGTGAGGCGGCGCGCCAAGATTGTTTGCACGCTTGGACCGTCGAGTAATACGGAAGAGATGATGCTGCAGTTGATGCGGGCGGGAATGGACGTGGCTCGCCTCAACTTTTCTCATGGAACGCATGACGACCACGCCCTGGTGATCGAACGGCTGCGTAAGGTTGCCGCGCGCGAGGGCCGGACGATCTGTATTCTTCAGGACCTGCAAGGCCCCAAGATGCGCACGGGCGCTCTGCTTGACCACGCACCGGTGATGCTGACGGCGGGCTCCAAGGTCACGATCACGACGCGCGATGTGCCTGGAACGGCGTCATGCATCTCGACCGGTTTTGAAGCTCTGCCGCGCGAGGTGGAACCCGGTTCGCAGATTCTCCTAAGCGACGGACGGTTGGCGCTGAAAGTCCTCAGCATCAAAGGTGAGGATATTCACTGCCGGGTAGTCGATGGCGGACTGTTGGCCGAGCACCAGGGAATCAACCTGCCGGGAACGATTGTCAGCGTGCCGTCGCTCACGAAAAAAGATCTCAAGGACCTGCGTTTCGGGCTGGAACATGGAGTAGACGCAGTGGCGGTCTCGTTTGTGCGGACGGAGTCGGACGTGCGCGAGGTCAAGCGTCGGATTGCTGCGCTCGGGTATGACGTGCCGGTGATTGCCAAGCTGGAAAAGCCTCAGGCCATCGACAACCTGGAAGAGATTTTCGAGTGTGCGGATGGTGTCATGGTGGCCCGCGGAGACCTTGGCGTGGAGGTTCCGCCGGAGAAGGTGCCGGTCATCCAGAAACACGTGATCCACAGGGCGTTGGAGTGGCGCAAGCCAGTCATTACGGCGACGCAGATGTTGGAGTCGATGATCCAGAACCCGCGCCCGACTCGTGCGGAAGCCAGCGACGTGGCCAATGCGATTTTCGACGGCACGGATGCGGTGATGCTTTCAGCGGAGACGGCCAGCGGCAGGTATCCGCGCGAGGCAGTTGAAATGATGGCGCGAATTGCGGTCGAAGCAGAAGCGCATCTGATGCAGAATGCGGCTGTCTATCGACATGAAATGCGCGGCGAAATGAATGTCTCCGAGGCGATCTGCGAGTCGGTGGCCCACATCGCGGAAGACCTGAAAATGCGCGCAATCGCGGTCTATACCGAAAGTGGTACCACCGCGAGGCTGATTTCGAAGTACAGGCCGCGAGCCGAGGTGTATGCTTTTGCCCATGTACCGTCAATATGCAACCGGCTGAACCTCTATTGGGGCGTGCGTCCGGTGGCAATTGACCAGGTACGATCGGTCGATGACATGATTGCAACGGCCGATAAAGAATTACAACGCCGTGGTATTGTCGCTCCGGGAGACGTCATTGCGATCGTCGCCGGAACGCAGACCACATCCGGCTCCACCGACTTCATCCGTCTCCATAGAGTGAATGAAGCGGACGGAACGGCTGGCAAGAAACGACTGGCGCGAATTCGCGGATCCGCCGGAAGAGACAAACGAAACTCGCAGTCGAAGGTCTAATCCAACATGCAAGAACCAATTCGCTCGATGGCGATACTGGAACCGTTTCCCGGCAAGGAAGAAGATACGCTTGTCCTGCTGCGCGAGTTCTATACTTTCCTGCACAACAAGGCCTACTCGCAGGATTTGTTATATCGCGACGCAAAAGCAAGTTCGCGCTACGTGCACATGCGCATCTGGCTCTCCAATGAGGCGCGCAGTAATGCGCAGCAGGATCCCGAGGTGCATCGCTTCTGGATGCGGCTCGTCGAAATCTGCAGCATTACGACGATCTACGAAGAGCTTGAACCGGTGTTTTCGACCTACGATCCGGCAACCATTTCGAACTAATCAGTTTTCTGCGCGACAAGGAAGCCGGCCCTTGAGCCGGCTTCCTTGCTGCCCTCGAATCGTTTTCGGAGCTTCAGTTCACCCACGGTCCACGCGTGTTGGGGTCATGCTTGTCGCGTGACGAAGAGTTCTTCTGGTCGCCGGGGACATAGAACGAATCTTCGGGGGCGTGCTTCCGCATGTAGACTTCGAACTTCTTTGCTGCCTTCCGCCGCTTCCAGCGATAGTAGCCGTTGCGGATTCCATAAAACCGTTCCGAGAAGACGAAGTGAAATCCTCCTCGCGGAACGAACTTTGCGTACAGGTAGCCGAACAGCAAGCCGCCCAGATGCGCAACGTAAGCGACACCGCCGCGATCCTGCATGGCGAAAATGACCGTCACCACGATCAGGATGCCGATGAAGTACTTCGCGCGGATGAGGAACGGGAAGGGAATGAGCATGATCTCGTTGTCGCCAAAGATCATGCCGAAGACCATAAGGATGGCCATCACCGCACCCGACGCACCGCCTGTTGTTGTCCTCGGCGAGCCGAGCACGTGCGTATACGAGATGGCGATGCTGGTGAGAGCGGCGCCGAGGAAGCCGACGGTGTAGAGTTCCACAAACCGCCGGGTTCCCCATGCGTTCTCGATGGTTGCGCCGAACATCCAGAGGCCGAACATATTCACGAAGAGGTGCATGAACCCTTCGTGAATGAACGCATACGTGACGATTTGCCAGACATAGCCGTGCATGACCAAGAAAGGCGTCAGCCCGAACCAGGCCCACGTCCATGCGAACGCATCCGGCACTACCATGCTGGCCAGGAGCATCGCCACATAGACGCCCACGTTGATTCCGAGCAGCCAGGTCACCGCCGGAGTAAACGGAGGCAGGCTCAACGTCATTTGTCGACCACGCGCGGCCATGTGTTTTCCTTTCGAACGGCTAGCGATGCGGTATGGGCACGACCACCAGGCTGCGGTGGCCCTTGCCATCCACTGCCCGGACGCCGAAGATCACATTATCCTTTGATTCCGGCATGGTGACAGTGGTTACATTTCCAACATTTTTCGAGTGCTCCCACTGTGGTGCGGTAGTATCGCGCCAGACCACCTCATAGGACTTCGCGAGGCCGTCGGGTGAGGGCTGCCACAGCAACGTCGTGTCATTTTCCAGCTTGCTCATGTCAAGTTCGACTTTTGCGGGCGGTGCCGGTGCGGACGCCAGCGAGGCCAGGGTTGCCATGTTCAGCCGAGCCACACGCGCCACGTAGTTGAAGTCGACGAACTTCGGCAGATCGCCGTGCTCCACGCCGTTGACCATGCTTTCACCCTGGTGCTGGTGGTTGAAATTCTCGCGATACTCCGTGAAACGAACGGCCGTGAAACCCTGCTGGTTGAACGAAGTGTGATCCCCGCCGCGCAGGAAGCGATCCTGCCGGAAGATCATCATCGCCTTGGGGACATTGGACTTGGCATAGAGCGCGCTGGTGGTTGCCACATAGCGGGCAAGCTCGCGCGAGGGCGAGTCACTCTCGTAGCCAAACATGCGAATGGCAGCAACTTCACGAGGATTCTTCAACGCAGGATACGGAATTCCCTCGGAGAAGATGCGTACGATGAACGGGTTCTGGCCGGGGCTCTTGTCGCCGCCGACGATGTCGTTGTTCAGCATGGCTTCGATATTCCAGCCCTGCTCCTTGGCCATCTTGGCGAAGCCTTCGCTTCCGTAGAGTCCCTCTTCTTCTCCGGCGACGGTCAGAAAGATGATGGTTGCGGGGAACTTGTACTTGCTGAGCACGCGTGCAGCTTCAATTACGGTTGCGGTGCCGCTACCGTCATCGTTTGCCCCAGGTGCGGAGGCGCTGGAGTCATACATTTTCTTGAGATCGATGGAATCGTAGTGTCCGCTGATCAAAACGATGCGCTTGGAGGCCTCGGGATCGGTTCCCTTCAGAACGGCGTATACGTCGCCAATCTCGGTCGGCTGCTGAATGCGTGGCGAAACCGGCTGAGTAAATTTAAAGACTTTCACCTCGAGGCATCCGCCGCATGCCTTAGAATCATTTTCAAACTGCTGCTTGATCCACTCCCGTGCGGCCAACACGCCTTGTCCGGAAGATGCCGGGAGATCGGTCGAGGCCGTCAGGCGGGTGTGAAAGCTGACTAGCTTGTTGATGGTCGCCTCAATATTTTTTGCGGAGACCTGGGATAACGCCCGGACGATCTGAGCGTCTGTTTGACTATGTGCCGGAGTGACCTTGGGCCCTTGTGCAACTGCCGAAACGGCGACTGCGAACACTGCGGCAACCACAATGGAACACGTTCGAGAAATTTTCATGGGCCATCCTCAATACGAAATACTTCCCATAGCCTAATCTTTCTGACGACGGACCTCTTGACGCTGCCGGGAAGAGACCTTAAATATAAATGCAAGACGGTTCCGGGGATATATCTGGTTTGTGCGGACCACCGGGCCATCGAGGTGGAGGATTGTCATGGTTTTGTGCCCAGAGTGCGAAAGCGATCTGGATATCGAGGAAGAAGAACTCGATGAGGGGGAGATTGTCTCCTGCCTTGAGTGCGGCACGGATTTCGAGGTTGTCGGTCTTGAGCCTCTCGAGCTTAGCCGCGTAAGCGAAGAAGACGACGAGGAGGACGAAGACGAAGACGACGAAGAAGAAGACAGAGATAGTGACTACTGATAAATCTCCGCGCTTGGCCATCGTAGTGGCGTTTACGCTGCTTGCGATCTTGGTGTGCCCGGGCCTCAGGCTGGCGGCCAGCCCTCGACATCATGGGCATTCCTCCGCGCAGAAAAACCTCGAAAAAGACTATGCCCTCATCTACGGTACTGTCTGGGGACCGAATAACTATCCGGTCTATGGAGTCCATATCAAGGTCCGCCGGGCAAATGAAAAGAAAGTCCAGTGGGAGGCCTATTCCGACCATGCCGGCGAGTTTGCGGTACGGGTGCCTCCCGGCAAGGTAGACTACATTGTGTGGGCCGACATCAAAGTGCCAAAAGGAAAAGCGCGGCCACAAGTCACTGTTCACATTGAAGACGATGAACGTCAGGACATCGCCTTGCATCTAACGAAGTGAGTCCAGAGCCCGGGGAGGTGTGTCTTGAATAGGTTGTTAAAGCTCAGCGCCATCATGCTGGGGGCAGTGCTTCTGTTCGCAATGCAGGCCACGCCTGCGGTTGCCTCCGATCAACCGGCCACGCGCACACTGATCGGCACCGTGATGACCAAGAGTGACAAACCGCTGGCGGACGCCATCGTCTACTTGAAAAACACGCGCACGCTTACGGTGAAGACCTACATCGCAGAGAAGGACGGCTCGTACAGCTTCCATTCACTTTCACCAAACGACGACTACGAAGTTCACGCCGAGTGGAAGGGAAACAAGAGCGACACCAAGACTCTCAGCTCCTTCGATAGCCGTCGGCAGGCACGCATTAACCTGCACATCAAAGTGGAATAAATTCTGATCTCCGACACGCCGCCGGACTTTGGTCCGGCTTTTTCCATTTACGGGATGATCGTGTTCGTGTAATCGATGGAGACGTGCTCCTGCTCGGAGATTTTGCGGATCGTCAATTCGATGCGACGGCTGGCGTCCTCAATAATGTGGAATCGCTGATCGTCGTCGGGTGCGTACTTGGAAAGTTCGATGGCGGTGAGAGCATTGCGGATGTGATGGTTGAGGTAGGCCAGCGCTTCCATGCGTTGCTCCATCCTATGCCGCCGGTCTTCCATGAAGGTGAAACCGGCCCACCCTGCAAGTAATCCGGTGAGAATGTTCTCGACGAAGACTTCACTGGCCCAGTGCGCGCCGATGAAGTGGAACACCAGATCCAGCCCCATACCGAATGAAATGACAACGGCGCTAAAAATGGCTGCTTTGCGAAATGATCTCCACATAGCATTCCTCACGATCGTTCATGCCAAAAGGCTTGCATGAAACCGGCAATTTCGCTGAATCCGATGCTCCGCGGAATTCTTCTCATCACGACAAAAAGGCCGCCATCGCTGGCGGCCCTTGCTATCTCTCATGAACGCTGGTTACTCGTCCGAAGAGCGTTTCCACTGTAGCAGTTCGCCAATCGTCGAGGTACCCGGCGAAGATGCCGGGTGCTTGTAGCTCTCGATATCGGCGCGGGTCGCTTCTTCCCCCACGGCGCGGATGCTCAGGCCAACCTTCTTTTCTTCAGGATTCATCTTGATAATCTTGAAGTCGAATTCCTGGCCGGGCTCCAACTGCATCGGAATGCTGTTCGCATCGACGGCCTCGGAGTTGTGGCACAGGCCCTCAACACCCTCGGCGATTTCAACGAAAGCTCCGAAACTGGCGAGCCGCAGCACCTTGCCGTGAATCACGTCGCCCACCCGATGGGTATCAAAAAACTGCTCCCACACGTCCGGTTGCAACTGCTTTACGCCCAGCGAAAGCCGGCGGTTTTCCGGTTCAATGGCCAGTACGATCGCCTTGACCTTGTCGCCCTTCTTCAGCACTTCCGAAGGATGCTTGATCCGCTTCGTCCAGCTCAGGTTGCTGACGTGAACCAAGCCGTCGATTCCGTCCTCGATCTCGATGAAGGCGCCGAAGTCAGTAAGGTTGCGGACCTTGCCCTCCACGACCGAACCCATTGGGTACTTCTCGTGCAGCGTCTCCCACGGGTTCGACTCAAGCTGTTTGAGGCCGAGCGAGATGCGGCGTTCCTGCGGGTTTACGTTCAGAACGACCGCTTCCACCTGATCGCCAACGTTTACCAGCTTGGAGGGGTGCTTCATGCGCTTGGACCACGTCATCTCACTGACGTGAACCAGGCCTTCAATACCCTGCTCGAGCTCGATGAAGGCGCCGTAGTCGGTAACGCTGATGACCCTGCCGGCGACATGCGCGCCAATCGGGTACCGCTCAGCGGCATCGAGCCACGGGTCAGGCGTCAACTGCTTGAAGCCCAGAGAAACGCGCTGTTTATCGCGGTCGAACTTCAGAACTTTTACCTGGATCTGATCGCCAACCTGTACGAGGTCGCGCGGGTGCGTCAGGCGTCCCCACGACATATCGGTGATGTGAAGCAGGCCGTCGATACCGCCCATGTCCACAAACGCACCGTAGTCGGTCAGGTTCTTGACCGTGCCGGTCAGAATCGAGCCCTCTTCCAGGTGCTTGAGCGTCTCTTCACGCTTCGCTGAAATTTCCTCGTCCAAAAGCTGCTTGCGGCTGACAACAATATTGCCGCGCTTCTTGTTCAGCTTGATGATGCGAACTTCGAGTTCCTGGCTCTTCAGAGCGTCCAGGTTGCGGACGGGCCGGACATCGACCTGCGAGCCGGGCAGGAACGCCCGCGCGCCCATGATGTCCACGGTTACGCCGCCCTTGATGCGATCCAGCACGCGAACCTTGATGGAAGATTTCTCGTTGTACGCTTTTTCGATCTCGTCCCACGCGTGGAGACGTTGAGCCCTCTGGAACGACAGGTTGACGTAACCCTCTTCCGTGTGGCCCTTCTCGGTCATCACATCGATCGAGTCGCCGGGCTGGAAACGCACATTGCCTTCGTGGTCCTGCACTTCAGCGAGTGGAACGACGCCCTCGGACTTCAGACCGATGTCCACGACGAGGTAGTTGCTGTTGATGCTAACGACGGTGCCCTTCAGGACACGGTCTTCGTTAGCGGCGAGTTCGGCTTGTTCTTGCTCGAATGATTCGAGTGCGGTTGCGAAATCTTCCGTCATGTTTTCTTTTTCAATGCGAGTTGGACCCGCAGCGGGCCGCTCGCTGGATTTGGATTGTGGCGTGCTTTGAACTTCGACTGGGGTCTTTTCGGACGAGCCATCTTGCAGGTTCGGCTCAGAGGGGGTATCGTTACGGATTTCTTCAGAAGCCATCGGTTCGCATCAGCCCAGCGTCTAGAGAGACGTGTGGGGAGCCTTATTAGTACGGACTGCTGGCGTAAGTCTATTGGAATGATTGGCTCACTCAGAGTGAGCTTGGACAATCCAGCGGCCGGATCCTCGCGGAGCAGACTCCACCCTAAGAGGACTGTCTTGACTATAGCAATGCCGCCGAAAGAGTGTCAAACGCCAGACACCGTTAATCTCGTGGCTGCACACCTTTCACGGCACAAAACTTACCTTCCGCGAGGACGCACAACACACCTACATGTGACGTCAAAATACCTCTTGCGGTTGCATGAATTTCTCTACCGGTGCCGGATTCTGTTAACCTGCCGCCCATGGACTATCTCTGGACGCCATGGCGCTACGCTTACATCACCAGTACCGGTCAGAAAACCTCCGAGTGCGTTTTCTGCCAGCTTGTCCAGAGACCCGACGAAGAGGTCCATATTGTCCATCGCGGGGAACACTGCTTCGTCATCCTCAACGCCTTCCCTTACACCTCGGGTCACGTAATGGTGGTGCCCTACCAGCACCTCGACCAGTTGCAGAGCCTTCCAGAGGCCGCGGCCCAGGAGATGATGGCTCTGACGCAGCGCATGGAAGCCGTGCTGCGCGAGCTCTACCGGCCGGACGGGATCAACCTGGGAATGAACATCGGCAAAGCGGCCGGAGCCGGAGTAGAGGGCCACATTCACATGCACGTGCTGCCCCGTTGGGTGGCAGACGCGAACTTCATCAGCGTCGTGGGCGAAACGCGCATTTTGCCCGAAGACCTGAACGAAACGTACCGTCGAATTCGCCAAAAACTATCTTTATAAGCTATTCAAAATAAAGCACATCCTTCGATTTTTCTGGCATCTTGAGCCTGTCCGCGATAAAATACAAGTTAGATGCACGTCTCGTTCAAAATCGCGGTGGCCATAGTGCTGTCTATAGCAGTGCTGTGGGTCTGCGTGTCGCCGGTGCTCAATCTGGCGCCAACCGCAAATCGAGCCTGGATGGCGGCTTTGCTACTGGTTATCCTCCCCGCCACGCTTGCGTTCATCCTTGCGGCCCTGCTGCGTCGTGCGCGGGTGGAGTTCTTTCCGCAGCCACCTGTTTGGCAGCCTGTTGGTCTCGTCGACCTGAACTGTTCCCGCCTCTGCTAGTGCCCTTACTTTCGCTGACGTAGGTGCGGCTTTTGCCGCTTCAGTCCTTCCCGTCCACCGCGAAAGGAGTTGTTCATGCAGTTAATCCAGGGTTCCACAAGATTAGAGGACTTCCTTCATTCCGTGGCGTGTGCTCCGGAGCGCCTCCTGTTGTTGGACTATGACGGCACATTGGCTCCCTTCGTGGCCGAGCGCGAATCCGCGTACCCATACCCGGACGTCACGGAGTTGATCGGTGCAATTGGGCGTTGCGCGCAGACTCACGTGGCAATTGTCACGGGCCGCAGGGCGACTGACATTCCTCGCCTGCTGCCAGCGCACCCGATGCCGGAAATCTGGGGCTCGCATGGGTTGGAGCGGCTCTGGCCAGATGGCAATTACGTGCGCCCCGAACTTCCCGGCGAGACCCAGGCTGCGCTGGCTTCGGCGTTTCAGTTCCTGCAGATGGAAGGCCTGAACAGGCAGGTGGAGTGCAAACCGGGCAGCATCGCAGTTCATTGGCGCGATCTTTCCCAAAACGCGCGCGAGGAAGTTGCCGAAATCGCAAGCCGAACTTTTTCTCTCTTTGCCGCTGGTGTCGGGCTCGAACAAATTGCATTTGATGGCGGGCTGGAACTTCGCACCATGCTCGCAAACAAGGGAAAGGTGGTTCGCGAGATTCTCGCCGAACACAGGGAGGATGCGGCTGTTTGCTATCTCGGCGATGACCCCACGGATGAGGATGCATTCCGAGTGATCGGCGGGCGAGGCCTGGGCATCCTGGTGCGACCAAGCTATCGCGAAACTTCCGCAGAGGTGTGGCTGAAACCACCCGATGAAGTCATCGCCTTTCTCGAAACGTGGATTGAAATAACCGGAGGTGTTCAATGACGGAACCACGCATCATCATCGTTTCGAATCGTCTTCCGGTCACCGTTTCGCACGCCGGCGGCAGCATTGACGTAAAGCCGAGTTCCGGCGGCCTTGTCACCGCCATGCGCGCTGTTGTTTCCGACTACCACGCAAGTTGGATAGGCTGGACAGGTACCGATGGCGAGGTAAAGCGCGAGTGGCTGGCGCCGGCCGCAGCGGGGATAAATTGCGATCTCTTCCCAGTGGTTCTTACGCCGGAACAGGTCGCGAAATTTTATTTCGGGTTTTCCAACGAGATCATCTGGCCACTCTTCCACGACCTGCAGTCGAGCTGCAATTTTGATCCTTCGTACTGGAACACATACGTCGACGTGAATGAAACCTACGCGGACGTCGTGTCGGAAGTCGCGCAGCCGGAGGACATCATCTGGGTTCACGACTACCACCTGGCGCTGGTCGCGTCGTCGTTGCGGCGGCGCGGCATTCGTTCGCGTATCGCATTCTTCCAGCACATCCCGTTTCCATCGCTGGATATCTTCAGCAAGCTACCGTGGCGGAAACAGGTGCTCGAAGCTCTGCTCGAACATGACCTGATCGGATTCCAGACGCCGCGCGATTCGCGCAATTTCGTGCAGTGTTGTCGCGCTCTCACTACCGTCAAGGCTGCGCGCGACGGCGAAGCGTTTTATATGCACCGTCCGGGCCAGCGGTCAAACGTGGTCACGGAGCCGATTGGCATCGACTTCGAAGAATTTGCCAATCATGCTGCGTCCACCGGGGTATTGCAGGAAACCCACCTTTTGCGAGCGGCATTGCCAGGTATGAGGATCGTCCTGGGGGTGGACCGGCTCGACTACACAAAGGGGATTCCCGAGCGTCTGCGAGCCTTCGAAAACCTTTTGGAAAACCATCCGGAACTCCATCGCACCGTTGTGCTCGTGCAGATCGTTGTTCCCAGCCGCGAAGACGTGCCGCGATATCGTGCCCTGCGAGTGGAGATCGAACAGTTGGTAAGTCGTATCAACGGACGCTTTACGCACACGGGATGGGTGCCGATCCATTTCGTCTACCGCTCACTGGAGCGGGCACAACTGGTCGCGCACTACCGTGCCGCAGACGTCGCGCTGGTGACTCCGCTCAAGGATGGAATGAACCTTGTGGCGAAGGAATTCTGTGCGGCACAGGTGGATTGCACCGGAGTGCTGGTGCTAAGCGAATTTGCCGGTGCAGCTTCGCAGATGAAAGAAGCGTTGCTGGTGAACCCAAACGACATACAAGGCGTCGCCGAGTCGCTGCATCTTGCACTGATGCTCGATCCTCGGGAACGCCGTCGCCGCATGCAGCGTCTGCGCCGCACGGTCCGGCGGGAAAACGTCCATCGCTGGTCAGAGAGCTTCCTGGCGCAGTTGCAGCCGTACCTCACGAACAGAAAACTACAACCCATAGGGCAGCCTGAAGATCCAGACAGACTCGTGATTGCGGTCTAGCCGGTGTTCCGCCGTCACTCTGACTCTTTCAATCTTGCGGGAGAAGCAGAGTAGAAGCCGGGTGCATTTTGAATAGGTTCATTCGCGCCAGGCCGCGAGCATCCGCGGCTAGCTTGGCTTGAGCAGGTTCATTAGCTGGGTTTCGTCGAGCACCGTCACTCCCAGTTCGCGCGCTTTATCAAGCTTGGAACCGGCTTCTTCCCCGGCGACCACATAGCTCGTCTTCTTGCTCACCGAGCCGGAGACTTTGCCCCCCGCATCTTCGATCATGCGCTTCGCTTCATCGCGGGAATAGTGTTCGAGTGTGCCTGTCAGGACGAAGGTCATTCCGGCCAAAGCGGTTCCGCGAACCTTCTTCTCGCCGGTGAATCTCAGCCCTGCCCTGCGAAGTTTGTCGACGAGAGCGACGTTCCTTGGTTCCAGGAAGAACTCGCGCAAACTGGCTGCGATGCGGGGTCCGACTTCCTCCACCTGCTGCAACTCTTCCAGGCTTTTTGCTTCGTCGTCATCGGTTGCCACTTTGATCAAGTCGTCCATTGAACCGAAGTGCTGCGCCAGGAACTCCGCCGTCCGCTCGCCAACGAAACGAATTCCGAGTCCGTAGATGACGCGCTCTAATGGCAGCTTTTTCGATGCCTCGATTTCATCAAGAATGTTCTGCGCTGATTTGTCACCCATCCGTTCAAGCGAGAGCAACTGGTCCTTGGTAAGCGAATAGATATCCGCAACGTCCTTGACCAACCCTTTCTCCATCAGTTGATCCACCAGCGCATCGCCCATGCCCTCGATGTTGAGTACGCCGCGCGATGCGAAGTGCAGCAGGCTTTCGCGCAATTTCGCCGGACAGTTAACGTTGACGCAGCGATGATCGACCTCGCCCTCCGCGCGCACAACATGACCCTTGCAGACGGGGCAGGTGGACGGCATCTTGAATTTTCCCGTGCCGCGCGGATGGTCCTTTCCTTCGACCACGCGGATGACCTTGGGAATTACATCGCCGCTGCGCTCGACCTCCACCCAGTCCCCGATGAGCAATCCAAGCCGCTCGATTTCGTCCATGTTGTGCAGCGTCGCACGAGAAACCGTTGTCCCTCCGATGGGCACGGGCGCGAGAGCGGCCACTGGTGTCAGCTTGCCCGTGCGTCCCACCTGTACGAGGATGTCTTCGACACGCGTGATGCCCGTGCGCGCCGCGAATTTGTAGGCGATTGCCCAGCGCGGCGCCTTTCCGGTAAAGCCGAGCCGCTGCCAGCGCGCCGTATCGTTCACCTTCACCACGATGCCGTCGATCTCGTAAGGCAAGGTTTCGCGCTTTTCCTCGGACTTCTGAATGAACTCCCACACCTGGTCGATGCTGTGTGCGATCTTGCGATTCGGATTTACCTTGAACCCGGCAGTTTCCAGCGCGTCCAGCGCCTCGGATTGCTCTGCCCGGAAGACACGTCCCTCGGTCAACAGAAAGTAGGCGTAGAAGTCGAGTCGCCGCTGCGCCGTAATGTTCGGCTCCAATACGCGCACGGCTCCAGCTGCGGCGTTGCGCGGATTGGCGAAGCGGGCCAGTCCGTCCTTCTCGCGCTCCTCGTTCATCCGCACGAACGATTTCGTTGGCATCAGGACTTCGCCGCGCACCTCGAATTCCTGTGGCAATCCGGCCTTCTTCAGTGCTGCGGCTGGAACCGTCAGCGGCACGGAGCGCAAGGTGCGTACATTCGCGGTTACGTCCTCACCGGTTGAACCGTCGCCGCGGGTGATGGCCAGTACAAACTTGGAGCGCCCACCGGTATCCGGCTTGTAGTGCAGCGCCATGGAGAGGCCGTCGAGCTTCAGTTCACAGACGAAGTCGATTTTCTCCGTGCTGCTCAATTCGTAGACGCGGCGCGCCCAGTCGCGCAGCTCCTGCTCGTTATAGGCGTTGTCCAGCGAAAGCATGGGCGAGGAGTGTTGCACCTTGACGAACCCCTCGCGAGGCTGTCCGCCAACGCGCTGGGTCGGAGAGTCCGGCGTGATCAGCCCGGGATGCGCGGCTTCCAACGCCTTGAGTTCGTTCACCAGACGGTCGTACTCGGCGTCGCTGATTTCCGGATCATCCAGCACGAAGTAACGATGCTCGTGGTAGCGGATCTTCTCGCGCAGAGCTTCCGCCCGCCGCTCAAGTTCCTGGCTCGCTTTCGACATGCGGAGATTCTAATCCGAACCCATCGGTTTTCGTCAGAGGGCGAATCGGGGAGAGCAACGGCCTGCATCGACAGCGTCCGGTTCCACCCATTACAATCGAACTCAGGTCTTGAGACGCTATTTACGGTCGGAGCGGATTCCGTTCCGCTTCCGATGAGAGTTCAGCCTCGCTGGCATCTTCGCGCGACCCTCCAGACTGCAATCGATAACGACAGCGGACACTGTGAAGTCTCTAGCGCATCTTTTCGCACGGTATAAAACATGGCTGATGGCTGTGCTCGCTCCATTGGGCGGGCCGTGGGCGGTCTTTATTATTGCCACGCTCGATGCCGGCATCTTCGGCATCCCGGTCGATCCCATCGTTGCCTACTACGTGCACACAAACCCACATCGTTTCCTGCTGTTTTCGACCGTGGCCGCGCTCGGCTCGGCGGCTGGCAGCATGATTCCCTACATCATTGGCTATAAGGGAGGCGAGGCGCTCATCGTCAAGCGCATTGGGCAGGAGCGTTTCAGCCATATCCATGGCCTGTCGGAGAAATACGGGGAACTGGCGCTGATTGTGCCCGCGATGCTTCCTCCACCTACGCCGATGAAGCTGTTCGTCTTCTCCGCCGGCGTGGCGGAGATGAGCTGGATCCGCTTTGTCTGCTCCATGTTTGTCGGACGGTTCCTGCGCTTCCTGATCCTTTCCGCGCTGACCATCGAGTTCGGCCCGCAGATCGTGGACATCACCGAGCAACTCGTAAAACGTCACCTGACGGCTACGTTGCTGGTGCTTGGCGCGATCGTACTTCTCATCGTTGCGTACAACCTGTGGCGTAAGCAACGCTCCAGGAACGCTCAGCAGTCTTCTGCGAAGTAAAACATCTAAACTTTAGCGCAGCAAAAAGCCGAACCCCTTTGGGTCCGGCTTGTGTTTCCAGATCACTCGAATTACGAGGAGATCGAATCCTTGGCTGTGCGGCGCGAGAACATCTCGACCGCTGTTGCGATGCCGAAAAAAGCCGCACAGAAGATCAGGTCGCCCGCCACGGTATTGCGGAAGAACGGCACGCCCATCGCGTAACACGTACCCAATCCAGCAAGGGTCTTGGGATAGTTCTGCCAGAGGGCCCACACTGCAAAGTTGCTCACAAGGAAGAAGCTTACGGAGGCCAGCAGCGACCCTCCGCCAATGCGCAGGGCGCTTGTCTTCCCGCTGAGAAGCACGGAACCCAGCAGCACGATGGCGGCATACCACGCCCACGTGATCAGCAGATCCACGCCCAGTGGGTAGCCATAGAGCCTGTTCAGCAGCACATCCGATCCGGCCAGCAGAACCACCGGAACGAATAGCCATTTCCGTGGAATCCGGGAACCGAAGAACAGCAGCGCGGCCGCTACGGGTGTGAAGTTAAAGCTTGCCGAGTGCGGCATGAATCGAAACGCGACTGCGAATACCAGGAACAGGTAGGCCAGCATGTTCACCTCATTAAGTCTGAACCTTGATTCTTTCGCGCCCGGCGACTTCCGTCAAGAGCGTTGGCCGGGAACCATGCTTATTGGTCCGGGCTTGCCGGTCCCTCCGTCCTGCCGTGCGTGGGATTGCCGATTAGGAACCCTTCGTCAGTCTCTCTGTACATCGGGTCGAGGTCCACATAAGCGGCAAGCGCGTTGCTCCCGCGACGCTCGGGATACATAAATCGCAGGTCGCGAAGAATTACCGTGTATCCGGGGTGCGGATCGCCGTGCTCCTGCACTTCCATGATTGGAAACTGCGCCCAGTCAAGATAGGCGCGTCCCAGGTAGGTCGCCTTTGCCGCCGCGATTACCTTGTTCTCCGCCGGCTTGTAGTAGGTCAACGCGCGGCCTTGCGGGTCCACCTCCGGCCCCAGCGAATCCACGCGCATGCCTTCGTAAAAGTCGTCCGTCTCAACCACGCCATACCAGCGGAAGGGATTGAACTCATATGGATAAGCCGCGACTCGGTTCGGAATGGCTCCCTGGTATTCCAGCGAAGCCAGCGCATACACCGCTCTGCGATGCTCATAATCGCGAAGCCCCCATATCAGCACAACCAGCACCAGCGCCGTGATCGCGCCGCCTCGTCCCCGTGGCCCCTTCTGCCGGGCGCCAATCTCCTGGTTGATCAGCGAGAAAAGCGATGGAAGCACCAGCCCCGCAACCAGCACGATGAGGATCGCCGGTTCCACGATGAATACGATGTCCCATGAATACCAGCGCGAACTGAACGGCCAGAACGGACGCACTCCGTAGCTGTTCGTAAAATCCAGCAGGATGTGACTGTAGGCGGCAAGGCAGGCAAACAGGTAAAGCCAGCCCCAGCGGATGGCCAGGGGAGGGGCGGCTTCGGCCGGTTTGTTTTCCACCGGTGGTCTCCACTTCAGCCACAACTTGCGGCCCAGCCACACTGCTCCCACCACGAACGCCGCCACTACCGGAGCGCCAATCAGCGTGTGGGTGAATCCCCGGTGGTGTGCAAACCCCACTGCCGAGCCCTTGAGGTACCAGAGCATGTCGAGGTCCGCGGCCTCGGCTGCCAGCGTCATGGTCAGCGTTGCCAGCGCCGTCTTGCGATTGCAGCCCGCGCGCGACATGCATGCGCCCGTGAGAAAGTGCGTGACCGGTTCCACTCTGTTTCACCTTTCTTCGGCGGCCCGTCCGCGCCGAGCATCGGGTGATACGTCTCAGGGTTTGACTTCGTTCGCCCCGTAAGTTCTCAGAAAAATTTCAGATTGTGTAGTTCTTCGGACCCGGTGGCATCAGCAACCGAAGTCCGTCCGGCACCAATGTGAGCTCTGCCGGAATTGATCCCAGCATCTCTCCATCTGCCTGCGCGGAGATTTGGCTGAGCTTTCCATCACCGTTCTCTGTCCGGGGACGGCATGCGACGCGGATCGCCGAGAGGAACTCAACATCGGCCGAACGGCTTGACCCGTCTTTCCGATGGGCCGTTCCCAATAGCGTGCCCATCACGTATCGAACCATCGCGCTGCGACTGCTCCTGCGCAGCAGAACAAGCTGCATCGACGGTTTAAGTAGCGAACCGCCCGGCCGCCACCTTTTCAGTGCCCCGCCAAACGAGCGCACCCGCATTGCTACCAATTCCAGTACCTCATCGCGACGCGTCGATCCATCGGCCAGGGTAATCTCCACCTCGAACGGCACAAAGTCATGCCGGAAGAGCAGGTCGAATCCGGAGAGAAAATACGCCGCCTTGCCGCCGTGCCGCTTGGCCCGCGCGCTGGCGTTGTAAACCAACTCCGCATGCACGCCGGCTCCCGCCGCAACCGTAAAAAATCGCGAATTTGCGCCGTCGTTGTAGCTGATTCTGCCAACCGCGACCCGCCGCGCTTCATAAAGCAACAACGCCCGCGCCGCTGCCTCGGAGCCCCTTGGAAGCCCCAGGTCCGTCGCCAGCACGTTGCCCGTGCCCAACGGAATGATCCCCAGCGCGGCGTCTGTTCCGGCCACTCCCTGCAAGACGTCGAAGACCGTGCCGTCGCCGCCGCACGCGAAGACGGCGTCATATCCGGCGTCTACCGCCGCCCGTGCCTGTGCTCCTCCGCTGCCTGGCGAGCGGGTTGCCTCCAGATGAATTTCTGCCCCTGCCGAACGAAAGATTGCTGCTGCGCGTTCCACGGCACGCAGCCCGGCACGGGCGCCAGATACGGGGTTGTAGAGCAGCAATGCCTTTCGGAAGCTTGGCATCTCACGAGCCCTGCTGGCAGGCATGTGAGGTGTTTCCAGCCAATAGCTCCAGCGCATGTGGCAGCAGGATCAGCATGACCTCCAGGGACTCCACGGAGCCCTTGGGACTTCCCGGCAGGTTGAGGATCAGCGAACTGCCGCGGACGCCGCACACGCCCCGGCTGAGCGCGGCAAAGGGTGTCCGCTTCATGCCCTCGGAGCGCATGTGTTCGGCCATGCCTTCAGCCAGCCGATCGCAAACCGCCCGAGTCGCCTCGGGAGTGACGTCACGTGCCGCCAGGCCGGTTCCACCGGTCGTAACCACCAGTGGCGCCATTGCGCATGCGTCGATCAGGACCTTCTTGATAGATGCGACTTCGTCCGGCACGGTCTCGCGTCCGACCACTTCGAATCCGGCCTTCCGTAGAGTCTCGGTGACTGCTGGTCCGGAGAGATCCTCCCGCTCGCCACGGGTGGCCGAGTCACTTACCGTGATGACCACGGCCTTATGCATCGTTGAGGTCTCCGTCGCCTGCGTCGCGATTAGCTTCATCAAGCAAGCGCAGTCCCTCCATCAGGAGTCCCTGGGTGGAGCGGGTCACGGTCTGGACATTCGCAGAGCCGGTAAAGTCGATCTCCCAGGTTCCGTCCTGCCAGGCCAGCACATGGTAAACCGCATCGTCGCCGTTCATTGTGCCAAATACCGCGTGAACCAACTGGCCTTCCGTAAAGAACATTTCGCAGGATTCATTCTTGCGGCTCACGATAAGGCGGCACGTCTTGCGTCCCAATTCAAGCGACTGCAACAGGTCTATGACGTTCATCTGTGCCAGCGACCCTCGCACGCGGCTTTCGCCAGCGGCGTGTCGCGCCATTTTTTCCAGGGCAACTTTGTCGATGATGCGCTTTGCGCGTGCCGTGGCTTCGCGAAGAAAGAACGGCTTCTCGATGAAATCGTCCACCGAATCGCGCAGCGTGCCCAGCTTTTCGTTGAGGTCGCTTTTGCTGGCCATCACGATGACCGGCAGACGGGCGGTGACGACGCGGCTGTGCAACTTCTCCACCAGTTGATGGCCGTTCATGCTGGGCATCTGGTAGTCGGTGATCAGCAGGTCGGGTGGGGATTCCAGCGCATGAATCAGCGCATCCGCGCCATCCTTGGCGGTGGAGATGTGCGCCAACGGAGATAGAGCCTGGCGCAGCATTTCCAGGATGGTCGGATTGTCATCGACAAGCAGGACTTGGATGTCGGTCGCCATAGGAGATTATTTCCGTCCCATCCGTTGCTTTGGTTCAGCGTTTTTCCGCTGATACTCGCCGCTCTTTCCGCCCGTTTTGCGTTCCAGTACCACTTCTCGCACCGTGATTGACTTATCCAGCGCCTTACACATGTCGTACACCGTCAGCGCAGCCACCGACGCGGCCACCAGCGCTTCCATTTCCACGCCAGTGACGGCCTTCGTCGTGGTCCGGGTGCGTATGGAGACGCCATTCTCGCACACACGTATAGCCACATCAACGTGACTGAGGGGCACTGGATGGCACATGGGAATCAGCTCGGAAGTCTTCTTGGCGGCCATCACGCCGGCGATGCGCGCCACTTCCAAAGGGTCGCCCTTGGGATTGTCCGGCAGTGCCCGCAGCACCTCCGGCCTCATCTCCACGAACGCTGATGCCTCTGCCGTGCGTTTCGTCTCTTTCTTGCTCGAGACGTCCACCATCGATGCCCGGCCTTGCTTGTCGTAATGCGAGAGTTTGCGCGCCACTAGAGATCGGCTCCCGGAATCAGAATCGATACCATTTCCCCCGCTGCAATCAGCTCGCAATCCGGCGGAACAACAATGTAACAGCTTGCCTGCGCTGCGGTCACAACATCTCCCGAACCCTGCCACTGCAAGCGCTCCACGTGCGCGGCTCCGGTTCCCCCCTTTAACCTTGCGGGCAGAAAACGAGTGAGCCCCGGCTTGGTCCGCAGATCCTCCGCCAATTCCGCCTGCGTGAATCGCAGAGACCGCACTGGACGCCCCGCCAGCGATTCCAATACCGGGCGCACGAAGAGTTCAAAGGTCACCATCGTTGAGACCGGATTCCCCGGCAACCCAAACACCCCTGCCCGATGGCCGCCGTTCATCCTGGCCTCTCCAAACACGACTGGCTTTCCCGGCTGGATGAGCGCACCGGTAAAGAGAAACTGCACCCCGAATTCTTCCAGTACGCTCTCCACGATGTCGTACTTTCCCATCGAGACGCCGCCCGAAAGCAGCAATAGATCGCTCTGCAATCCCTCGGCGATCAACTCACGCAAACGTGCAGGATCGTCCGGAGCGGTCGGCAAAATCGAGGGTGATCCTCCAGCAGCGCGCACCTGCGCCGCCAGCGAAAAGGAATTCGAATTCCGAATATGGTAGGGACCGGGCGCGGCGTCAATCGGAACCAGTTCGTCGCCTGTCGCCAGAATCGCAACCGTCGGGCGGCAATAGACCGTGAGTTCGGCTTGCCCAACGGAGGCCGCTGCGGCGATTGCCGCATGACCAATCCGCGCTCCCTTCGCGACCAGTTCCTGTCCGGCACACGCCTCGGAACCGCGCGGCACAATGTTCTCACCGGGCTCGGCGCCGCGTTGGAAAGTCACCAAGCCGCCCGCCTGGGTTGCGTACTCAGTCGCGTACTCAACCATGACAACGGCATTCGCGCCTTCGGGCACTGCCGCGCCTGTCATGATGGAAACACACTCGCCATTGCCGACACGAAACCTTCCGGCGTCATCTCCCGCCTTTAATTCGCCTATTACCTTCAAAGAGATTGATGTATTGCGGAGGTCGTCCGTCCGCACGGCAAAGCCGTCTCGCGTGGATCGCGGAAATGGTGGAAGATCGCGGTCGGCCGAAATACTCTCCGCCAGCACACGTCCCAGCGCATCTTCCAGGGGGACGCGCTCCGTTCTCGTCGGACGCAAAGTCGCGGCGTAGTTTTCGATCGTTACGCGAACCGTCGCAAACGTCGGCAACTCGGGTTGGCCCGTAACTGGCATGGCAACGATTCTAGCGAAAGTTCCCTCTGTAACCATCTTGCTCCTGGCCATCGCTCCATCCAAATAAATAAGGGCGGCCGGAGCCGCCCTTATAGTAACTTCCGGAATTTACCGCTTCTTGCCCTTCTTTGGTTCCGGCTTCGCCTTGCCAAACGTGGTCTCGATAGCTGCACCGAAGCTGGCGAGCAACTGCTTTGCTGCCTCGGCATAGGGACCGGTGGGTTGCAGTTCGAGGTACTTATTCAGAGCCTCGGCCGTGCCGTCAGGAGCGATCATCTTGCCGTCCTTGCCGACCGTCGCTTTGCCCAGCATGTCCACGCCCTTCCAGTAATACGCGTCTGCCTTGTTTGGATCGGCGGCAATCGCCTTGTCAAACGCCTGCACCGCTTCATCCGTCTTGCCCATGTTGGTAAGCACGGCGCCGAGGTTGAAGTAATACATCCCGGCGTTTGTCGGGTCGGACTGGGCGGCTGCGTTGTATTCCGCAATTGCATTGTCGATCTGGCCGCTCTTCACATACGCCTGTCCGAGGTTGTTGTGATACTCACCCTTGGTCGGTGCAAGTGCGATTGCTTTTTTGTAGGCGTCAATCGCCTCAGGGTATTTCTTCGCTCCCAGGTATGATTCGCCCAGGCTGTACCACAGGATGTCCTTGGTGGCATCTTGCTGGGTAGCCTTCTCCATCGCGGCAATAGCTCCATCCCAGTTGCCCGCCTGACGGTCGGTCTGCGCTTCCATCAGCAGTGCATTCAGGCCCTTGATCTTCTGATTTTCCTTTTCGGCCTGCTCAATCTGTTTCTGCTGCGCTTCCGAAATACCGGATGCCTTCGCTGCCGCAGCCTGTTCCTTCGGCAGATCGAAGTTTACTTCCGTTTCGCCGCCAAGCTTTACCTGTATGTTATTGAAGAACCACAACGTCTGTCCGGTGGGGCTCATCAGCGTGAACTTGTAGGCGCCGGGCTGAATTCCCATACTGAAGTAGGTGCCCTTCTTGTCGGTCTTCAGCGTCACCTTGCGGCCGGTATCCAGGCTTTGCAGTTCCACCGTTGCGCCGACAATCGGGTTTCCATCGGTACCTTTTGTGGAACCCTTTACTGTGCCGGTCATCTGGGCTGCGGCCGTAACCGCAAACATGCACATCAGCAGTGCCATCGTAGAAATCAGTGCGAGTTGTTTCTTCATGCCCGCCTCCAGCGGATGCGTTCCCGAACTTCAAACCTTCTGCCACAACTGGCGAATGAAACGGTCTCTATCCTTACCTGTGCGTCCCCGGGTTTCCCCGTGTCCATTGTTCGGTGGGGGCAGCCGCGCGCGGCAGGTAAGGAATGGGATCGATCATGCCGGCGTCTTCGAAGGCGCGCAACCTAAGTGCGCAGCTCTCACAGACGCCACAGGCATTGTCTTCCCGGCTGTAGCAACTCCATGATAAATCGAAGGGTGCCGCTAACTCTAGGCCGAGTTTTACGATTTCCACCTTTCGTAACGAAATCAGCGGCGTCTTGATCTGGATTGTTCCCTCTTTTGTCCCCGCCTTGATCAACTGGTTGAACGCTTCATAGTATTCGGGGCGGCAATCGGGATACCCCGAACTGTCCTGCTGCACCGCGCCGATATAGATGGTTTCCGCGCCAACTACCTCCGCCCAGCTCACCGCCACCGACAGAAAATGCGCGTTACGGAAGGGCACATACGTGATGGGAACCGCCGCGCCAATCTCCGGACCCGCTTCGGGAACCGCCAGCTTTGCGTCCGTCAGTGCGGAGCCGCCAATCTGGCTCAGGGCCTGGTTTCGCACCGTCAACCGCCGCGTGATCCCCAACCGGTCGCAGATCTCGCCAAAGGCGCGTTGCTCGCGCGCTTCGGTCCGCTGCCCGTAACTCACGTGCAGCGCCGCCACGTGCTCCGCGCCCTGTTCGCGCACCGCCAGCGTCGCGCACACGGTGGAATCCATCCCGCCGCTCAACACCACTACCGTCTTGATTTGCTGCTGATCTGTCATATTCGTAATTCCGCGCCTGCTACACGCCCCTGGCCTGAGGCTCCCAGATAAACTTGTGGATCTGCAATCCCAGGCGCACTTCCAGTCCATCGGCGACGATCCATTCCGCCATGTCCTTCGGGTCCACCAGGCAATTTGCCGCGTCGCGCGAGCCGCGCGCGTCCTTGCGGAAAGCCGGTGAGAAGATCACGTTTGTCAGAGTCTCCAGGTGGTTCGTCCGCGTAAACTCCCGGGCGAACTCGTAATCCCCGCGATCCGAGATCACGAATTTCACTTCGTCGTTTAAAGTTAGCGTCGCCAGGTTTTCTACCCGGAACGTCCCGGCCTCGCCGCTCGCCGGGCATTTTACGTCGACAATCTTGTGTACCTGCGGTGGGACGCCGCCGAGCGGCCGTTCACCGCTCGTTTCGAGGAGTACGCAGTAGCCGCGAGCGAGCAACTCACGCATCAGCGGCACTACTTCTTTCTCGTGGAGCATTGGCTCTCCGCCCGTAATCTCCACCAGCCCGCCGTTCGGCGAAAGCCGCGCCACTTCGGCGAGCACTTCCTCCTGCGACCGCTGCTCGCCACCCTTGAATGTGTACTCCGAGTCGCACCACGCACAGCGCAAGTTACATCCGGCCAGCCGCACGAACACGCACGGCAATCCCGCGAACGAAGACTCTCCCTGCAACGACTTGTAAATCTCAATGATCTGCATGAGGAGCAGCTACTCGTAATACGTCGCGATCGATGTATCCGTCTCCCACAAGGTCACACGGGACACGCTGACTCGCCCGTCCGTGCGCTCCTTCAGCTTCGCGTTCGTCTGGTCGTAGAAGTACTTCGCCAGGTTTTCCGCCGACGGATTCAACACGGTAAAGGGCTCAATGTCATTCATCATCTTGTGGTCCAGGTAATCGACCACGTGTTTCATCACGCCCTTCAGGTCCTTGAAGTCGACGAGCAGACCTGCCTTGTCCAGTTCCTTGCCTTGCAGTGTGACGCGGACGCGGTAGTTATGGCCGTGCGGGTTCTCGCACTTGCCCTTGTAATTGCGCAGGTAGTGTCCCGCGGCAAATGTATCTTCAACGGTAACTTCGTACATGCTTCCTCTGGTGGAGACGCAATTCTTCCGGATCGGGTAAAACGCACACCGCTGCCCACTTGTCGTGCAGGAACCGGGATGCCCAGATCGCGCTTGAAGAGCGCTTCCATGTGCGCCTGACGATGCACCGGGGCTCCCTCCAAGGGGACACAGCGCATGTCTCAGGCAAAATCGACATTCCTATTGTAGCGCGAGAGTGCCACCCGTGCGGCTGGGGACGAATCGGCGAGAGTCCTACTCGCTCACCCCAAAAAACTCTTCCACCTGCCGGATGTCTGTTGTCCGGCGGTAGCTTGGCAGGCTGCTGACGAAGACGCGTCCGTACTGTTTCTTCAGGATGCGGTTATCCATCAGCACCAGCAGGCCGCGATCATGCAGCGAGCGGATCAAGCGGCCAAAGCCTTGTTTCAGCGTGATGACTGCGCTTGGCACCTGGTAGTCGAAGAACGCGTTGCCGCCGGCGTCGTCGATGGCGTGAATACGCGCCGCCACCACGGGATCATTGGGTACGGCGAAGGGCAGCCGGTCGATGATGACGCAACTCAACTGTTCGCCCTGCACGTCCACTCCCTGCCAGAACGATGCCGTAGCGAACAGCACTGCGTTCGGCGTCAGGCGGAACTCCTCCAGCAGCGCGGATTTCGGCGCGCTTCCTTGCAGCAGCATGGGATAGTCCAGCACGCCCAGCAGACGGTCATACATCTGCTGCATCTGCGCATAACTGGTAAAGAGACAGAACGCCCGGCCATGCGTGATTTCCAGCAACCGCCGCATTCGCTGCGCAGCCTGCTCCCCGTAGCCCGGCTCCCGCGGATCGGGCAGATCCGGCGGTACGTAGAAAATCGCCTGCGATTCGTAATCGAAGTGTGACGGCACCACCAGTTCGCGCGCGTTCTCCACGCCCAACCGCTGCTTGATGTAGCTGAACCCCCCGCCCACCGAGAGCGTCGCCGAGGTCAGCACAACGGTTTCGAACTGATCGAACAAGGTCCGCCGAAGAATTTGCGATACGTCAATCGGTGTCGCCTGTAGAAAGACATTCTGTTGCGCGGGACCGCGTCCACGAGTGCCCTCGGCGTATCTGCCTCCGCGCCGCTCGATCCAGAAGACGGTGTTCTTGTCGTTCGACTCCAGGATGAAACTCAACTGCACCTTGAGTTCATCCGTCCGGCGCAGCAGGTTGAACACATCATCGGGCTTGCTCGGAAGTTTCTGCAACTCCGATGCGAGTTGCGTGAGCACGTTCTGTAATCCGATAAATTCGTCGCCATTCTCTTCCAGGAATTCGCGGCGATTTTCGAAGGCGAATCTGCCTTCTCCCGGCGGCAACAGTGCAAAGAAAAATTGCGAACGCTCGCGCACACGTCCGGCAGCTTGTTGCACGGCGAGCGCCGAAATCATCTTCTCGCGCAGCGTGATATCCACGTCGCGCACCAGTTCGTCAAAGCGCAGGTTGCTCACCGTGATGCCAAAATAGCTTCCGGCGACGTCTTCCAACTCATGCGCTTCGTCGAAGATCACCGTGCCTGCTTCGGGCAGAATCCCCGCATCCGGTGCGCTCTCCGTCGCCTGCTTAATCGCCAGGTCAGCGAAGAACAGGTGATGGTTCACGATGATGATGTCGCTCTCCGTCGCCCGCCGATGCATTTCCGTGATGAAGCAGCGTTCGAACTGCGCGCACTTCGAGCCAATGCAATGCTCCGCCCGCGCGTCCAGCTTGAACCACAGGGGGCTTGTTTCCGGCAGCGACGCCAGCTCGGCGCGGTCGCCGGTGGCCGTGATCTTGTCCCACTCGGAGACGGCGCGGAATTCGTTGATCTCCTCCAACCCGCTCAGCACGGGCGCGTCCGTCAGGTCGTAGAGCTTCTTGCGACACAAGTAGTTGTTCCGGCCCTTCATGTAGCAGACGCGCAGCTTCGGCTCGCCGGAAGTGCTGTCTCCGAATAGGGCCTTTTCGAGGAAGGGAACGTCCTTGAAAAACAGTTGCTCCTGCAGATTCTTCGTTCCGGTAGAAATGATCACCCGCTTGCCGGAGCGAATGACGGGCATCAGGTAGGCCAGTGTTTTACCGGTACCTGTACCGGCTTCCACAATCAGGTGGCGGCGCTCTTCCAGTGCCTGTTCCACGGCCTGCGCCATCGCAAGTTGGCCCTTGCGAAACTCGTAAGCCGGATGCGTGCGCGACAAAAGTCCACCCGGTCCAAAGAACTGGCTGAGCGTGAGCTTCTTCATCGAAACCGGTGCGGATTGGGAGGACGATGCCACAGACCCCTATAATACTTGTATTGGCCGGTTTCGAGGTTCCGCGCACGGCCTTTCCGAAGGATTGATTTTGACCAGCAAGCAGCAACAGGATCGCGGCGGACTTCTCGCCATTGTCGGCCGGCCCAATGTCGGCAAATCGACGCTCTTCAACCGCCTCGTCGGCTCGCGCCGCGCCATTGTCGGCGACGAACCTGGCATTACGCGCGACCGTCTCTATGGGGACATTCGCTGGAATGGACGCCGTTTTCGCGTCGTCGATACCGGCGGCATCATTCCCGAAGACAAGGACTTCATTCCGTCCGAAATCTTTCGCCAGGCACGCGTTGCCTTTGACGAAGCCGCGGCAATCGTCATGGTCATCGACGGACGCAGCGAACTGGCCGCGCCCGACATGGAGCTCGCGCGCCTGTTGCAACGCACAGGCAAGCCGCTCTACCTGGCCGTCAACAAGATTGACGTCCCGCAGATGGAAGCCGCAGCCGAGAACTTCCGTCGCCTTGGAATTAAGAATCTGCTGCCTATCTCCGCCGAACACGGCCACGGCATCATCGAGCTGATCGAAGACGTGATGCAAGTCGTGCCCACGGTCGAGGACACATTTGAAGAAGACAACAAGCGGCCAGCCGCACCGGAAGCCACCGGCGAAGATTTCGACGAAGACGAATTCCCGCCGGATGATACCGAAGCCGTAATCGCCGAGGCCCCCTCCGAAGTCAAGATCGCCATCATCGGCCACCCCAATGTCGGTAAATCGACATTGCTCAATCAACTTACCGGCACCTCTCGCGCCATTGTTTCGCCCATTGCCGGAACCACGCGCGACGCCGTAGATGAACTCGTGGAGCGCGACGGCCTCAAGTACCGCTTCATCGACACGGCCGGTATTCGCCGCAAGGGCAAGACCAAGTTGATGGCCGAGAAACTCTCGGTCGTCATGGCCCGCAAACACCTTGAAGCCGCTGACATCGCATTGATGGTCATCGATGCAACCGAAGGCGTCGCCGCGCTCGACGCCAACATTGCCGGCTACGCCCACGAGTCAGGCCGCTCGGTCATCATCGTCGTGAATAAATGGGACCTGGTGACTGCGGTCCGCGCCGATGGTGCGGCTCCCGCCGACAGCCGTCTTTACGAAGAACAGGTGCGCCGCGCGCTCAAGTTCCTCGACTACGCGCCGATTGTCTTTGTCTCGGCGACCACCGGCAAGAATGTCGACCGCATCTTCGCGGCCTTGAAGCTGGTTGCCGCCGAGCGCCGCAAGCGCGTCACCACCGGCGAAATGAATCGCTTCCTCAAGAAGATCGATTTCGATCGCGCCACCGTGCCCGCTTCGCGCAAGGTCAAGGTCTTCTACATGACGCAGTCCAACGTCTCGCCGCCAACGTTCCTTCTCTTTACCGACAAGGACGTTAAGCTGCACTTTTCGTATGAGCGTTTTTTGGAGAATCAGATTCGCGCCGCCTTCAAGTTTGTCGGCACGCCCATCTGGATCAAGAACCGTCCACGCAAGCGCCGCGACTTTGTGGCCAGCGCGAAAAAGGAAAAGTAGCCGCGCGCCGTTCAGCGCCGCCTCGGCTCGCTATTCGTATCGCAGAGCTTCCACCGGGTCGAGCTTCGACGCCTTGATGGCGGGCACCATTCCGCTGATTACACCCACGATCAGCAGCACAATCGTCGACAGCAGGATCGTCATGGCAGAGAGGTGCATGTGAATGTCGCCCTTGCCTGAGTCGTCCTTGAAGAGCGGCCCCAGCAGTGGCAATGTCCCGACGGCCGCTGCCAGTCCATACGAGAGCCCGATGCCGACCGCACCACCCAGCAGCATCAGCACCAGCGTCTCCGCCAGCATCTGAAGTCTTATATGCGACTTCCTTGCGCCCAGCGCGCGACGCAGCCCAATTTCGCGCACGCGCTCATCCACCGAGACCAGCATGATGTTCATCACGCCGACACCGCCGATGCCCAGCGTCAACGCGCCGATGAACATCAGAAGCATCTGCAACCCGATCGCAATGCCGTCAATGATTGGACGAAACTGCTCGCGGCCAAACATCTGCAGCGCCTTGTCGTCATTCGGCGAGAATCCCTGGCGTTCGGCCAGCGCTGCCAGCACTTGCTTCTCCGCTTCCTTCTCGAACTGCGGCGCTACCGGCGAAAAGACCAGCACTTTGCCATAGCGTGCGTCCCACATATCGCCCGCCGTGGAGTAGGGAATCCACGCCGAGCGGTCGTCGCTGGTGAAGTAGTTGCTCAACTGAATTTTCTTGTCCATCACGCCGATGACCTGGAAGCGCACCCCGCCCACCAGTACGGTTTCGCCGACAGCGTTGCGTCCGCTGAATAATTGCCGCTTGATGTGATTGCCGAGGAAGATTACGCGCCGCCGTTCCATCTGGTCCGAGGCGTCAATCCAGCGACCATCCTTCGCGACTTCGTTCCGCATCTCGCCATATTCCGGGCACACGCCGCGGACAGTCGTATTTACAATCCGGTCGCCGTATTGAATGCCATACGTCTTCGCTGTTTCCATGCAGATCGTTTTAATGAGCGGCGAAGTCTCCTTGATAAAGTCGACGTCGGCTTGTTCGAAGCGCACCATTTTCCCCGCACGCTGTCCACCGGCCTGCTTGCTCGTCTGCTGTGGCCATGCGATGACGACACTCTTGCCGAATGCGTCGAAGGCACTCGTCAACACCGTGCGGAACCCCGTGCCGTAGGCGATCAGCAGCGTGACCGAGGCGATTCCCCACACGATTCCGAGCATCGTCAACATGCTCCGCGTGCGATTCTTGCGCAGCGCCACCCACGCCTCAGCAAAAATTTCCTTCAACAAATCCATACAGATCCCTCGGCCGCTTGTCGTTCGCGTTCAATCCGGCAATTCGAAAATCTCTTCAGCCTCCGGCCTCGAAGCGCAGCGCTTCAATCGGATCAATCAACGCCGCCTGCCGCGCCGGGTAAAGCGCGGCCAGGAATGCAATCGAGCCCAGTAGGGCGATTGCCAGTGTGCCCGACTGCCATGTCGGCAACAGTCCCGCAAAGAAAGGAGGCATCGGCAGCAAGTCCACGAGTCCGCAGAGTCCATAGGCAATTGCCAGCCCGGTTCCGCCGCTCAGGAAGACGACGATCAATGTCTCCAGAAAGAATTGCCGCAGGATGCTGGCCGCTGGCGCGCCCAGTGCCTTGCGCACGCCGATTTCGCGGGTCCGTTCACGCACTGCCACCAGCATCACGTTCATTACGCCAAGTCCGCCGAGAAACAATGTCGTCACCCCGACTGCCCCCAGGAAATACTTCATCCCGTCGGTCATCTTGGCGAAGGCCTGCGCCTCTTCCAGCGTGTCCCAGATGCTTGCCGCTTCCTTGTCCTTCGGATCGAAGTGATGCAACCGTCCCAGCGCAACGCGGACCTCGCGCTTGCAATCCTCGTGCTCCGCCACGGATTTCGGAGTGACCAGCAACCGATCCACGCTCTGTGGTGTTGCCGGAGGTTTATTGGGCAAGTCCTGTTGCATCACCGAGAAGGGAATGAAAATCTTGTTGACGTCCCACCCGTCGTAACTCGAATCCTGGTCCTTCTCCTTCATCACTCCGATCACAACGTATGGCATGTTCTTGATATAAATCGTCGAACCGATGGCGTCGCCTTGCGGAAAAAGTTGCTTGGCGATTGCGCTGCCGAGGAACGCCACACGCCGAACCTGATTTTCGTCATCCCAGTTGTAGAAGCGGCCTTGTGCAACGCCAATGCTGCGCACTTCCGCGAACTCCGGATAAGACCCGGTGACCGTTGGTTGTGCGTTGTTGTAGCGGCTTCGGACGGCTGTGTCAGTACCCAGTTCGGGCATCACATATTGGCAGGATGGCGATTCCTGCTTCACGTAGGTTGCGTCCTGCGTCTCGAAGAATATCCTCCGGCCCGCGCGAGTGCCGCCGGCCTGCATGCTGGTGCGTCCTGCAAACACGATCATCAAATCGCGTGCAAACGTCTCCTGCATTTTTTCCTGGCCCACGCGCAGACCTTCGCCGGCGGCCACCATGAGCACAATCGACACAATTCCCCACGCGATGCCGAACATCGTCAGGAACGTGCGCAGCTTGTTTGCCCACAGTGTATGAATTACGTCGGAAATCAAATCGCGTAACGACATCGACCACCCCAGGGGCTGCCCTCCACGCTGGGATATAGGACGGTCGGGAGCCCACAAGGTTAGTTACGCAATCGCCGCGGATTTTGTTTCAGGAAGTAGAAGAATTCCGTGGAAATCGTATCTGTCATTTTTCTATCGACTTCAACCACTCGTCCAATGCGGCCAGGGCCCGGTCGCAAACCATCTTGTGCCGAACCTTTTTGTCGCGGACTTTTCGCTTCGTCCCCTCATCCAATTGTTCCAGCAGGTCGAAGGTGATGTTCGCCGGCTGAAAATTCTTGGCTTCCGCGTGGCATATATAGTTGACCATCGATCCGAGCGCCGTAGCCCGCGGAGCCGCAATAGGTTCCTTGTCTTGTGCCATGGCGGCTGCGGCCACTCCGGCGAGCAACCCCGTCGCGATCGACTCCACGTAGCCCTCGACTCCCGAGATCTGCCCCGCGAACAACACCTTCGTGTGTTGTTTCATCTGCAACGTCTCATGCAGCAGCGTCGGAGCGTTGATGTAGGTATTGCGGTGAATTTGTCCGTAGCGCAGAAACTTCGCATTCTCCAGTCCGGGGATCAGTCGCAATACGCGTGCCTGCTCGCCGAACTTCAGGTGGTTCTGGAATCCGACAAGGTTGTAGGAATCCGCGCGAAGATTTTCCTGTCGCAGTTGAACGACCGCGTAGGCCATTTTGCCAGTCTTCGGATTGATCAACCCCACCGGTTTCATCGGACCGAAGCGCAGAGTGTCGCGCCCGCGCCGCGCAATTTCTTCAATCGGCAGGCATCCTTCAAAGTAGTTCAACTTCTCCCACTCGTGGCTGTCCACCGTCTGCGCTTCCACCAGCGCGTCCATGAAGCGGTTGTACTCTTCCTCGCTCATCGGACAGTTGATGTAGTCCGCTGTCCCCTTGTCGTAGCGCGCCGCCTTGTAAACCTTTTCGCTGTCAATTGAGTCTGCTTCCACAATCGGCGAGATGGAGTCGTAGAAATAAAGCTGTTCGCTCCCGCTGAGGCGCACAATTTCCTTTGCCAATGCATCGCTGGTCAACGGCCCCGTCGCGACAATCGTGATCCCCTCGTCCTCGCGAATCTCCGTGACTTCCTCGCGATGCACCGTGATGCGCGGTTCCCGTTCAATCGCGGCCGTCACTTTCTTCGCGTACTCCAGCCTGTCCACGGCCAGTGCGTGTCCCGCGGGTACGGCCGTTTCGCGAGCGATATCCATCAGCAGCGAACCTGTCCGCCGCATCTCTTCCTTCAGCAGCCACGGAGCCGTATTTTCGCTGTCGCTCTTCAGCGAATTCGAGCACACCAACTCGGCGAAGTCCTCCGTCTCGTGCGCTGGAGTCTTCTTTACCGGCCTCATCTCGTAGAGATCTACAGCAAGTCCCCGGCGAGCGCATTGCCACGCTGCCTCCGGTCCCGCCAACCCGCCGCCAATAATCTTGATCCGTTCCATTTCCACACATCTACTCTACCGCACGCACCACCAAGGTGCCGGAAATCGTTTCCAGCCGTGCTTGTGGTTACTTGTTATGCCATTTCTCATAGCTATAACAACACCACTTTGGTCGAGTCATGGCCATCCGCATCTTGATCGAAATATATAGAACGCGAGTCTATCGCGTTCACGTGTTCCAGATTTTTATGTATTGATGTTTGTAAATCTATTTAAATTTGCATTCATAGTTTTTGGTTTCGTACGGAATTCGGGAGATATCTGGCTCGATGATGCTTGCGAAACCACACATGACGCTCCTAAGTGGTTAAGCCTTAAGTGACTAATCGGAAAATTTTGGATTGGCACTTGGACTGCACTACCAAAGGCGGCAAGTCGCGACAGTTGTCATTGTGCAACGACTGCCGAAGAACCTTTAGCGGACAGTCACGCAATGAACGTCCGCATTCAGATTCAGAGGAGAACAGGATGTCCTTCAAAACAAGGTTTAGTGCGATCGTGGTGCTCATGTTGGCATCGATCGTCGCATTCGGCCAAGCTGTCAGTGGCGATCTTATCGGCACAGTCGTCGATAAGTCCGGCGCGGTTGTACCGAACGCGACCGTCACAGCCATGAACCAGGCCACCAACGTCAAAAGCACTACCACAACCAACAATAGTGGCGAATATCGCTTTAATAACCTGGCAATCGGTCGCTACACTGTGACCGCATCCGCCAAGGGTTTCGCTAAGACCGTCTTGACCGGAATTATTGTCGACCTCAACAAGACAGCCACGGCACGCATCGCGATGGAAGTCGGCCAGGTTTCTACTACGGTCGAAGTGAGCGGAGCCACGCAGCAGATTGATACCACTACGGCTCAGATCACCACCAATTACGACACCAGGGAAACGCAGGACCTGCCGACTGCTTCGGTTGGCCTCGGCGTGTTGAACCTTTCTCTTTTGAATGCTGGTGTCGCCACCAGCGGCGGCGTCGGCGCCGGTACTGGCCCCTCCGTCTCCGGTCAGCGTCCTCGCAACAACAACTTCACCATTGAAGGTGTGGACAACAACAACAAGTCCGTCACCGGTCCGCTCGTCACCGTTCCGAACGACGCGGTCCAGAGCTTCACCGTTCTGCAGAACCAGTTCAACCCTGAATTTGGACACTCTTCCGGTGGCCAGTTCAACGAAGTTGTCATGAGCGGCACGAACCAGTTCCACGGCCGGATCTACGAGTACTTCCAGAACCGTAACCTCAACGCGATCGACTCCCAGGTTGCGATGGCGGAACGCGGCAATGGTCAGAACCCCTTCAACACCCGCTACGACAACAACCGTTTTGGCGGACAGGTTGGCGGACCGATCATTAAGGACAAACTGTTCTTCTTCACCAACCAGGAATACAACCCAATCGGAGAAGTAACTTCCTCGAGTGGTTGCGCTCCCACCGCTGCCGGTTATGCCCTGCTTGATGCGCAGGCCAGCGCCGGCCTCATCTCCAGCAACAACTACAAGGTGATGAAGCAGTATCTTGGCACATCTCCGGCGCAGGGAGGCGGCGCGGGCGATGCATGCCCTGGTTCCGTCTCCGTGAATGGAGTTACCGTCCCAACCGGTGATATCGGTTTCCAGGGATCGCTCTACAGCAACACCTACACCACCGTAAATTCAATCGATTACAACATTTCGCAGAACGATCAACTGCGTTTCCGTTACATCTATTCTAAAAACAGCGCCCTGGACAACGCAGCTCAGCTTCCGACGTTCTGGCTCGCCATCCCGACCCGTAACCACGTTGTCACCCTCGACGAGTTCCACGTCTTCTCGCCGAAGATGACCAACGAGTTCCGTCTCGGTTTCAATCGTTACTACAACGCGTTCCCGGTCGGAAGCCAGACCTTCCCCGGACTCAGCGTTTTCCCCAACCTCTCTCTTGACGACATGAACGGAGTCAACATCGGACCCGATCCGAATGCTCCGCAGAGCGGCATCCAGAATACGTATCAGATGACTGATAACGTGAGCTGGATGATCGGCAAGCACAACCTCACGCTGGGCATGGAGTACCGCAAGTACATCAGCCCCCAGACCTTCACCCAGCGCGTTCGCGGCGACTACTATTGGGCGACCACGGAAGACTACCTGAAAGACGTAACCCCGACGGATTTTGGTCAGCGGTCTACAGGAAATCCGCTTTACAACGCCGACCAGTACGCAATTTACGGCTATGGCAACGATCAGTGGCGCATCACCTCGCACCTCACCCTTGACATCGGACTCCGTTACGAGTTCACCAAGGTCCCTGCCGCGCAACAGTCGCAGTCGCTCAACGCGATTGCCAGTGTTCCGGGCCTGATCGACTTCACCACCCCGACCTCGCAAAAGAAGAACTTTGCGCCTCGCGTCGGCTTTGCATACTCGCCGGGCAAATCCGGCAATACCTCGATCCGCGGCGGATTCGGAATGGCGTACGACGTTTTGTACGACAATCTCGGCATCCTCTCGCTGCCTCCCGAACTGCAGGGTACCTGCGACGTAAACAACACTCCGTCGGCAACCTGCTACTGGAGCAACACTGGCTTCCTCGCCCACGGCGGTCTGCCGGCCGGTCAGGGCGGCCTTGCGACGTTTGCCAATGCTCTCGATGCGCGCGCGGCAACCGCTGCATACGTCCCCAACCAGAAGCTGCCTTACTCGGAAACCTGGAATCTCGGCATTCAGCACACCTTTGCCGGAAAGTACATTGCGGAAGTTCGCTATGTTGGTACGCGTGGCTTGCACCTGCCGGTCCAGACCCAAATCAACCGTCAGAACAAGGTCACACCGTCCATGTACCTGCCAACGTATCTGACGGCTCCGTCTCCGGCGACGCTTAATGGACTGACGACGACGTTGGATATGATCAAGGCGCAATCCAACTA
Source organism: Acidobacteriota bacterium (assembly GCA_021779935.1). Lineage (GTDB taxonomy): Bacteria > Acidobacteriota > Terriglobia > Terriglobales > Acidobacteriaceae > JAJXZT01. The sequence continues at coordinate 42,953 of JAJXZT010000006.1, read as the reverse complement.
CCTACAGGCTTACAAGGACGCTGGCTTCACTAGCAGCATCACCAGCTTCCAGCCTTACGGCAAGTCGCTCTATCACGGGCTGCAGGCGCAGTTGACCCGCAACTTCACCAACGGCCTTCAGTTTCAGGCTGCCTGGACCTGGAGCCACATGTTCGATAACTCCACGGCCGATGTCTTCTCGACCATCCTCACCCCGCGCCGTCCGCAGAACTTCCAGAACTTTGGAGCGGATTACGGCACGTCGGCGCTGGATCGCCGTCATCGCATCACCGTGGCGCTTATCTACGACATGCCGTTCTTCAAGCAGGACAGCAACTGGCTGCGCAAGAACGTTCTCGGCAACTGGGAGTTTGCACCTGTCTATACCTTCCAATCGCCAGAATATGTGACCGTACAAAGCGCTCTCGACTCGAACCTGAACGGCGATTCCTGGACCGACCGCACCATCATCAATCCCAATGGTGTGAAGGGAACGGGATCGGGCGTTACGGCCCTGAAGAACAGCAGCGGCGCCATTGTCGGCTATCTCGCCAACAATCCGAACGCCCAGTACATCGTGGCCGGATCTGGCGCACTGGCAACTGCCCCGCGTAACACGCTGCCCTTGCCGCGCACCAACAACTGGGATCTCACAGTGGTCAAGAAGTTCAGCCTGTACGAGAAGACCTCTGTCGAGTTCCAGGCTCAGGCGCTCAACGTTCTCAACCATGCCCAGTACGTTCCGGGTTCACTGAACCAGGTCAACTCCGTTGGGTACACCAGCGGCGCAACGCGTTCTTTCGTAACGCCGAGCTCCGCGCTCTTTAACCAGCCGAGCCAGGTGTTCTCGAACCAGCCGCGTACCATGCAACTGGCATTGAAGTTCATCTTCTAACAACCAGAACATCGGTTGCTTTAGGGAGGGCCGCCCGGCCCTCCTTTTTTCTTCCCGTAGAAACAGAAAGCCCCGGCACTGTTGGCCGGGGTCCTCCGAACAAAAAGTAAATTCAGTTCACCGCGCCTCGGCGAAAGATCCGGAAGCCCCACGGCTGCAGATCAACCGTCGTCCCGGACATCGCCGGGTATTCCGGCGGATGCTCCAGGTACTTCGGCGTGATCTCCGACCATCCATCCGGCGTCACTCCGGAAATCGTGAAGTGCCGCGAACTGCTGCTCGTATTGATCGCCACCAGCACTTCCTCTCCCGCGGTTTTCCGCAGGAAAGTGATGACCGTATCTGCCGCGCTGTTCTTCAACCATTCCACATCTCCCTGAAGAATTGCCGGATTCGATTTCCGCAGCGCGATCATCTTCTGATAGAAGGGTGGGAACTCAGGCCTGCGTGCGGCGATGCCCCATATGATCGGGACCTTCTCAAACAGTGCCGGAGCGCCCGACTCTGCTGAATCACCGACTTCCATTCCGTTATAGACCAATGGAATTCCGTCGAGCGTAAACACCAGTGCCTGTGCTGCCAGTGCACCCTGCTCGCCGTAGCGCACGATTGCGCGCGTCTCGTCGTGGTCGTCGCTCATTCGCATGTGTAGAGTGCCCTGCGGGAAAGTGTCGTGCTCTTCCTGCCACGTCTTTGCGATTTCTGTCGCCGGCTTGCGTGCCTCAAAGACGTCATTCATCGCCGTCAGCAGCGGCCACGAGTAGTCGGAGTCGAAGGCCTTCACCATCTCATCCGGCCTGTGTCCTTCGGCCAGCAGAAAGATGTTCGGATCGACTTTCTGTAGCTCTGCCCGCGCCTCATCCCAGAAGTCAGTTGGAATAAAGTGCGCCACGTCGCAGCGGAAGCCGTCGACGTGATATGTCGTGAGCCAGTACTTCAGCATCCTGATGATGTAGCGGCGCAGCTTCGGGTTGGAGTAATCGAGCCATGCGACGTCCGTCCAGTCCTCGGGATAGATGATTTTCCCGGCGGCATTGTGACGGTAGAAATCCGGGTGCTCGGTGATCAGCTTGTTGTCCCACGACGTGTGGTTCAACACGACATCCAGAATCACTTTCATGCCGCGCTTGTGAGCCTCGTTGACCAGGCGCTGCAAGTCGGCCTTCGTCCCATATGCCGGATTGATGCCGTAGTAATTCCGCACCGCATACGGCGAGCCGATACTTCCCTTGTGGTCTTTGATGCCGATTGGGTTCACCGGCATCAGCCACAGGATATTCACGCCGGTCTTCTTCAGCTCATCAAGCCGTGCGGTAATTCCGTTGAAGTTGCCGGCGGGAGAAAATGCACGCTCCCATATCTCGTAGATCACTCCATCCCGCGCCCATTCAACGACGTGTCGCGCGTGATCTTTCGACCAGTCGCGATTTGCCAGGGGTGGCTGCTGTGCAAAAGATACCAACGAGAAAGAAAGCAAAAGGGCGAGTGCGAACACACGGCGAAGACTCTTCATGGATCTCCTCACGAAACCGCGCTCATTCTATCCAAGCGGCACACCAAGGTGCGCACCAAATTTGTTGCGAAACTATTTAGCACGTTTCACGTCTGATTCATAGGAACGTAATACTGCTCCGGTAGGCTTTAAGAAGATTCCAACCGGGATGGAACCATACATACCTAACGATCAGGAACGAATTCCAAGGAGGTACCCGTGAGTTTTACGCTGCAAGTGCGCACCTCGGACAGGGCTGCGGTAATCCGCTGCCACGGAGAAATGCTGGCAGGTTCGGGGGCCGACGCGCTCAAGCAAACGGTAACGACCTTGTTCAGGACGTACCGTCGCGTCGTGGTCAACCTGCAAGAATTGCAACGATTGGACTGCGCCGGGCTGGGCGCAATCGCCGCCTGCGCTTCGCTGGCGTGGTCACAACACAAGTCCCTGGCGCTCTGTTGCGTCGCGGAACCGGTTCGTAAGCTGTTGGAACTTACTCACCTTACTAACATTCTTACCCTGCATGAATCCGAGCGGTGTGCGCTTACGGCTCACTGCGCTTGTGCGGCATAGATACTTTGGCAGGTCGATAGAAACAACAACGGGGCGCCTTGAGCGCCCCGAAGCTGCATTGAGGGAGAAAAACCTGTTACTTTTTGGAACCTGCCGGCACGGCCGCTTTTGCTGCCTGTACTTCCTTCGGTGACGCTGGCACCGGGTCAGGGACTGTCGGCGTAGCGCCGTTGGGGAGCCCAACTGCCTTCCGCACCTCGGCCTCCATCTTGGCCGCCATGTCCTTGTTTTCTTTCAGGAACTGCTTGGCGTTCTCGCGGCCCTGTCCGATTCGTTCGCCCTTGAAGCTGTACCACGCGCCGGACTTCTCCACGATGTTGTTTTCCACGGCGATATCCAGCATGTCGCCTTCCTTCGAAATCCCTTCGCCATACATGATGTCGAACTCGGCTTCGCGGAAGGGAGCGGCGGTTTTGTTCTTCACCACCTTCACCTTCGTGCGCGATCCCACGACGGCGTCGCCGTCCTTGATGGCGGCGATGCGCCGGATGTCGATACGCACGGAGGAATAGAACTTCAGCGCACGTCCACCTGTCGTCGTCTCCGGATTGCCAAACATCACGCCGATTTTTTCGCGGATCTGGTTGATGAAGATGAGGCATGTTCGCGACTTGCTGACGATGCCCGTCAGTTTCCGCAGCGCCTGCGACATCAATCGCGCCTGCAGACCCATGTGGCTGTCGCCCATCTCGCCGTCCAGTTCCGCCTTCGGCACCAGCGCGGCGACCGAGTCGACCACCAGGACGTCAATTGCGCCCGAGCGCACCAGCGCCTCGGCAATCTCCAGCGCCTGTTCGCCATAGTCCGGCTGCGACACCAGCAGGTTATCGACGTCCACGCCGAGTTTCTTGGCGTATGCCGGATCGAGTGCATGCTCGGCGTCGATGAAGGCCGCCATGCCGCCCGCTTTCTGTGCCTCGGCGATGATCTGAAGCGTGATCGTCGTTTTGCCGGAAGACTCCGGACCGAACACTTCCACCACGCGTCCGCGAGGTACGCCACCCGTACCAAGCGCCGCGTCGAACGAGATAGCGCCAGTGGAAATCACCGCGATGGGGACAATCGCTTCCTTGTTCCCCAACCGCATGATGGAGCCTTTGCCAAACTGCTTTTCAATCTGCGCGAGCGCCAGATCTATTGCGCGCGAACGATCGTCCGCCATGAATGCTCCTTGGGCCGTTGTGATTCAGGCCGTGTATAAACTAGGAACCGGGCGGAAGTCCGCTCCGGGCCAGCCGCATACCATACGCGAGACGCCTCCAAAATGCAGCAGAAATAAGGCGTTCAACGCGGAAGTGTGAAACTGAAGGGTAAGCATACCACGGAATTCGCCATGGGCGAACAAATAGCGAATATTGCTCGCGCAAATTTCCGCGTATTGTTGCTGCGGACCAGCCACCGCCGGTGTATCTTCTGCCATGATGCAGGTCTTGCCGCACATCCTTCACTGGCTGCGGGACCCAACAACCAAGACCGTTCTCGATAATCTCGGAGCGATCCTGCAAATGGCGGCGCTCGCTCTGGGCGCGGTCTGGACGTACTTCCTGTTTCTTCGCCATCGCACCCTCAAACCCAAACTCTGCGCCGATCTCGGCGGCTCGCTTGACGTCGCCAGTGGAGGGCGTAACCTCGCTGCCCACGTCGAGCTGAAGAATGTTGGCAAGTCAAAGTTCCGCATCAGGCAGCGCGGCACTGCCTTGGAGGTGCTTTCTCTCCAGGGTTCAGGCGAGAACCGGGAATGGACCTCCGAGCGCATCCTCGAGATTTTTCTTCGCGACGAGTGGATCGAACCCGAGGAATCAATTCGCGATGACCAATACATCGAGAACCTGCCACCCAGCCCAGCCTACAGGCTGCATCTGCGCGTGGTTTGCCAGGCCACCTGGCCACTGCGTCCCAAGGCATGGTCGTTTTTCGTAGTTGTCCCATCGACGGGAGGCAAACATGAAACCTCGTGATCTGAACATAAAGATATCCATTGAACCGGTGAAACCGGCAAAACTTGCCAAGCCATCCCTATCCGAAAAGTCAGCGCTGGTGAAGGCGTTGGAAAAGGAACTCACCGGCAAGGTGATCCCGGAAAAACCGGCTCGTGGATTGCCGGACAAGCTGATCTACGTCGGACCGGATGATCCCGACGAAACAGGCCGCATTGAAATTGGCAAGGGCGGAGGCAAAGGTCATACGGTCCCCGGAACAATCAAGATTCGTCTGCCGAAGGACCGGAAAAATATCCCCTAGGTTGGGGGCGTCGCCTGCTCAAATCACCATATGCGCGACTGCTTCCTGGAAGCGCGGATCGTTGAGCCAGCGCTTGAACGAGCTGTCTTGTCGCGGATCAGGAAACGCTTGGCCTCGCGGCATATTCGCCCGAAGCGCCCATGCTTTTTTCAGGTGGACCAGTGCTGAATCCAGATCGCCCATCTCCGAGTAGACGCAGGCATAGTTATATTCGTACAGCGGATACTCCGGGTCTTCCTTTACCGCCTGCAGGTAGACGGCGAGCGCCTTGTCATATTTGCGGTCGATAGCCAACGACACGCCTTCCTGATCCAGCGTGTTCCGCCGGTCGTCCGCGGAAAGCTGTTTCTTTGCGTCATCGGCCCTATGGGCCTGCCCGTAAGCTTCCGCCGCAGCCGCGTATTTCTTCTCCCCGAACAGCACATCGCCCAGCAGCATCTGCGCCGCAGCCCAGTCAGAAGACGCTGCCGTGGCCTTCTTCAGCAACTCTTCTGCCTTCGGAAAATTTCGGCGATCAAGCTCCTTCAGTGCCTTGTTGTACTTGTCGCGAGCCTCTTTGGTCTGGCCCAGCGCGGCAAGCGTTCCAAACAGCAGCAGCACGGCACAACATGACCGGATAAAAGTGCGCATACTTACCTCTTCAACAGGTCGACCGGTTCGCGCGCATCGGTTACGCGGAAATATTTCGCCAGCGAAGGGTAGCGTTCGGCGACCGCCTCATACATTTTCCAGGCAATGTTCCGATAGCTGAAGTGTCCCGCGACTCCCGTACGCAATTCCGTGATGTACACCACCTCGGCAAAGTCCATCTTGAACAGCGTCCGTTTGCGGAATGCCAGCGGCAACAGGTATTGCAGGCTCGGCGCTGTATGTCCCGGTCCGGGGAGTACGCGGTCCGTGCTGTCCGCTGGCAATGACGGTTGAAGTTCCGCCGTAATCTGCGCGGCGCTCCTGCGTGCGCTTTCCATCAGCGCGCTATAGCGTCCGGCCAGCCCGCAATCCCTTATCTCCGCCGGCATGTCATACCCGTGTGCGCCCGTGTACGTCTGGTGAATCTGCACGCAGCGGCGGTGGCGATGCAGGTCGCGATAGCCGCCGATATCCATAAGAATGTCGAACCGAAACTTCTGGCCTGAGCAATACGCACGCAGCATCTCGTCATGCTTCCCGCGATGTCGAAGTCCGAGATCGATAATTTCCTCTCGCCGCGTTTCGCCCATGGCCTTCACGCACTCCCGCAACTGCCGGTAAGGATAGTGAGAGTGTTCGTAGAGCAGGGTCGTGGCCAGTTCAATCTCCAGAGGTTCGTCGTCCAGCAGGTCCACTTCTGGAGCCGTGGCGATGTGCTCGCCCTTCATCGCTTCGGCGGCCGCCTGCCATAGTGCTCGTCGCGTTTCCATTTCATACGCGCTTGGTTCGGCGTATTTCACCAGGGTTGGAGAAACGTGCACCTCGCGCAGAAGTTGTCGTTCGGCCAGTGCGCCCAGGGTCTCGTCCTTGGACCGTATAGCCTCGACCAGGTTGCGATAGGCCGCGTGATTCGCGTTGAAGGCCGCCCCGCGCGCCGCATCCTTCATCAGTTGACCAAGCTGCCGAACCTCGTGATGCGTATGCGAAAGCAGCCGCGAAACCTGTGTCTCCAGCGTGCGGGAGTTCACAATCTGCCCGAGCGACGTATTGGTCGCCAGCGGCAGGATGTAGCGCGAAATGTCGAAGGCCCGGGCCCGCAGCGTGCGTTCATAAGCATCCTGCTTCATCTCGTCCGGTCGCGGAGTGATCGAGACAAGGTGCTGAAACATCAGCTCGGAAAACTCGCGGTACTCGGAGAACAGGAACTCTATCGACTCACGATACTGGCGGACAAGTTCGGCATCTCCGCCGAAGCTCGGCGTGTAGTAGCTGCTTTTCTTGAAGTCCTGGTAGCGGGTCGATCGTTCCTGTCCGTCCCAGCGTTGCTCATCCACAACGATGGTGGCGGCTAGCAACGAAAGCCGTTCGATCGCCATCGCAATATGTGCCAGGTCGGCGATCGAGCGGTGTCCGTATTGAAAGTAGAAGGTGTTGAGAAATTTCTCCGCCTTCTGCTCATTCAGTTCGGCCAGGGACTCCTTCATGGACAGTGCCGACCGCGAATACTTGGCCATGGCGTACGCCTGAACTTCAGGGTCGACGCCGTGGACGCAGTACACCTCCGGCAGGGGTTCGGGTTTGATTTGGGTCGAGTCGGGCTGGACTTGCGATGCAGGCATGCGTGCATCCTACCCCGGTCATGCCCCAGCCGGAAAGTGAGTGATCACTAAACAGGGTCCGCCATGGAAACTCTGGGAATTTCCACCCCCCCCGGCAGCGCCCCATGGCTCGCGGAAAGTGCCGGTTCCCCAAAGGGGTCATGGTTACCGTTGGTATGAGTGCGACTTTCCAGAACCGCTACGAATCAGTTAAAGTAGTAAAGACTGTGGTAAGCACACACTTACTCTTTCATTCTAAATTTACTGTGTAAGTCTATTAGTTTCATGTTTCGACGTGCTGCAATCTTATTTTTGATTTCTGTTGCGATGGCGGGGATCACCTGCGCCCAGACTATTGGTGCGCCCGTGCTCAGTCTTGTGACGGAAAATCCGCCTTCCAGCGGCCTCTCGCTTCCTGTGTCCGCGCCGCTCCCCCGCATGGCGCCGGAATTGGCCCTGAAGGTCTTTACCGAGCGTTCCTCCGTGCAAGCCGCCAGTCTGGCCGGTTATCAGGACCACACCATCATCGAGGCTGTTCTGCCCGATACCAGGCAGAAGGGCAAGTACGAGCTCCTGCGCACTTATACGGCCGACCCACGGTCCCTCTCCTATCGCAGCATTCGTTATACGGGAGATGGCTTCGTCAAGACGAACGTAATCATCCGGTTGCTCCAGTCGGAAGTCGACCACATCGACAAGGGGAATCCCTCCGATACCGCCCTTACCGAGCAGAATTACAAGTTCAGCTACAAGGGCGAGGAGACGGTGAACGGTAGCCTGACCCATGTTTTCCAGGTCAAACCGCGCCACAAAAAGCCCGGCCTGTTCAAAGGCAAGATCTTCGTCGATGCTTATACCGGTAGCTTGTGCCGGATGGAGGGCACGCTGGCAAAGTCGCCTTCCTTCTTCGTCCGCAAGGTCGAGTTCGTGCAGGATTTTGCTGACGTGGACGGTTTCACCGTCCCGACCATGTTGCGTTCAACCGCAAAAGCCCGCATTATTGGACGGGCGATCGTCACCATCTTGCACAAGGCTTATGAAGTGAAGACGTTCGGCGGGACTAACGCTGCTGATGCACTCCAGACCCGCGCGGCAGCCAACTAGCCTACAGCGGAACTGCAAGGCCACTTCCAATCCGTAACGTTTCCCGTCGCGTGCTGGAGAGGCGTCATGGAAACCGAAGTCCACACAAGTTACATCACGGCCGATAGTCTGCTCTTCGCGGTCTCGCATCGTCCTTGGCTCCCTCCCGATGCCCCGTGGGTGATGACCCAATCCTGGAATAACCTCCTCTTCCTCCATTACGCCTTTGAACCGCAGGTGCTCCGGGAGATCGTCCCGGATGTCCTCACCTTGGATCTTTATGGCGGTCAGGCGTGGCTTTCCATCACTCCATTCCAGATCGCGCACACCCGCCCGCCGGGCATTCCGCCGATTCCGTCCATCTCCACATTTCCCGAGCTGAACGTCCGCACGTATGTCACCTACGACGGCAAGCCGGGCGTCTATTTTTTCAGTCTGGATGCGGGAAATTTGTCGGCGGTCTGGGGAGCGCGCATCTTCTATCGTCTGCCGTATTGGCATGCATCAATGAAGCTCGAAGCCAAAGAGGGCATTCACTTCCATTCCAAGCGGATTCACGGGCCTGCGGCCAAAAATGGCATGCCTGAATTCGTCGGCACGTATCGTCCATCGGGTGAAGTCTTCGAACCTCGTCCGCGCAGTCTCGATGATTTCCTCACCGGGCGTTACTGTCTCTATGCCTTCAATCGCAATCGTCTTTATCGCGCCGAAATCCATCATTTACCGTGGCCGCTTCAACCCGCAGAGGTGCATATCGAGCGCAATACCCTTGTCGAACCGCTCGGCCTCACGCTGCCCGACGAACCCATGGCTCACTTTTCCCGCATGTTGAAGGTTTTGATCTGGGCCCCGGAGCGCCTTCTGTAACTCTCCGGCAAGAGATTTTCCCGTTCGGCAATGCCCCATCCGGGCACCCGCTGGTTGTGATTCCAGTCACACCCCGGAGTTCATCCGCAGTGCTACATTAGTAGTTTCATGGCTGCTCCTGAATCCATCTTTGTCCGCGCCTGTAAGGGACTTCCCACCGAATCGACCCCGGTCTGGTTTATGCGCCAGGCTGGCCGCTTCATGGCCGAGTATCGCGAAGTCCGCAAGCACCATTCCCTTGTCGATATCTGCAAGAAGCCCAAGCTCGCCGCCGAAGTCACCATCACGGCCGCCGAAGCGCTTGGCGTCGATGCCGCCATCATCTTTGCCGACCTCCTGCTTCCGCTCGAAGTGATGGGCTTGCCCTTCCACTTTACCGCCGGAGAAGGCCCGGTCATCGAACGCCCGGTGCGTACGGCAGAGGACGTGGATGCGCTGTCCACCGACCATGCCTCCGAATTGCACTACGTCGCCGAGGGCATCGCTGAGTGCGTCAAGCACTGGGGCAATAAGCTTCCGGTCATTGGCTTCTGCGGAGCGCCGTTCACCCTTGCCAGCTATATGATTGAAGGCGGCGGGTCGCGCAATTACGTCGAAGTCAAACGCATGATGTATCGCTCGCCGGCGCTGTGGGATGAACTTCTCGGCAAACTGGTCGAAGTCCTTGTCGCCTATGCAGCCGATCAGGTCCGCGCCGGAGCCGACGTCCTCCAGGTTTTCGATAGCTGGGTGGGATGCCTGAGCGTGGAGGATTATCGTCGCTACGTTCTGCCGCGCACCACGGAGTTGATTCAGCGCTTGCGGAAGACCGGAGCGCCCATCATCTACTTCGGCACCGACAGCACGACCCTGCTTCCTTCCATGAAGGAAACGCACGCCGATGTCCTCGGACTCGACTGGCGCGTTCCGCTTGATAAGGGATGGCAGATGATCGGCCACGACACCGCCGTACAGGGAAACCTCGATCCGGTACTGCTCTTCGCCGAGTGGCCGGAACTTCAATCCCGCGCCGAGAATATCCTGAGGCAGGCCAACGGCCGTCCCGGACACATCTTCAATCTCGGACACGGCATCCTGCCACAGACCCCCGTGGACAACGTGAAAGCTCTCGCCGGATTTGTGAAAGAGTACTCCGCGCAACTGCGGAGCCAGGGAGTGAAGTAGTCGTGATGGAGAGCGCAGCCATTCTTCTTCTTGCGCATGGAACCCCGGAAAAACCCGAGGACATTCCTGCCTACCTGAAGAATGTGACCAGCGGACGCCCTCTGCCCGCCGAAGTTGTCAAAGAGATCCAGCACCGCTACGAGCTGATTGGCCACTCTCCTCTTACCGAGCTCACCTTCCAGCAGGCGGATGCCATTTCTCTCCAACTCGGAATTCCCGCCTACGTCGGCATGCGCAACTGGAAGCCTTATATTCGCGATACCGTCATCGAGATGGCGGAAGAGGGTGTGACCCATGCCGTGGCCATCTGCATGGCGCCACAGAACTCGCGCACCAGTGTCGGACTCTACAAACGCGCCGTGGTGGGAGAAACCGGTCGAGCGCCGTTCACCGTGGACTTCATCGAAAGTTGGCACGATCAACCCCTTCTTATCGAAGCCTTCGGACAGCTTCTGCGCGATGGACTGAAGAAAGCCTCCGCGGAAGCCAGGTCGTCTCTGCCCGTAATCTTCACCGCGCACAGCGTCCCGCAACGCACCATTGAAGCCGGCGATCCTTATGCATCCCAGGCGCGCGAAACCGCCTCGCTGGTTGCGAAGCAGGTGCCGGAAGTTTTCAACGGAACGTGGCGATTCGCATTTCAGAGTCAGGGCATGTCGGGTGGAGTCTGGATCGGCCCCACAGTGGAAGAGACGATCCTTGCCCTGAAGAGTGAGGGCCATGCTGGCGTCTTCGTGCAGCCCATTGGTTTCCTCTGTGATCACGTCGAAGTTTTGTACGACATTGATATTGCCTTCAAGCAGTTCGCGGCTTCGCACGGAATGCGCCTGTGGCGAGCCGAGTCGCTGAACGATTCGCCTATGCTTGCGCGGGCCGTGGCGGCCTTGGCGCGCGAGCGATTGGCGTCGAAAATGGCGGCGGGAGCGCGGTAACGGTATGCGAGTTGGGATTATTGGCGGCGGCATCTCAGGCTTGAGTGCCGCTTTTTATTTGGAAAAAGAGCGCACCAAGGGAGTGCCGCTCACCTATGTCCTGCTTGAGGCCGGCAATCGCCTCGGCGGATCGATGTTCTCCGAACACATCGATGGGTGCCTTGTAGAAGGCGGCCCCGACTCCTTCCTCACCGAAAAACCTTGGGCCGCCAATCTCTGCCAGGAACTCGGCATCGCCGATCAGTTGATCGGTTCCAACGACGCGCAGCGCAAGACCTACATCGTCGTTCATAACCGCCTCATCGCCATGCCCGACGGCCTCATGTTCATGGTGCCGACCAAAATCTTGCCGACAGCGCTTTCTCCCCTCTTCTCCGTGGGGACCAAGTGCCGCATGGTCGCCGAGCTTCTGCACCCGCCGCGTCCCATGCGCAACGACGAAACCGTGGCGCAGATGGTCGAGCGTCACTTCGGCGCGGAGGTCGTCGACCGTCTGGCCGACCCGCTGCTCTCCGGCGTCTATGGCGGCGATGCCTCCGATCTCAGCGCTCGCGCCGTGCTGCCGCGCTTTGTCGATATGGAAGAGAAGTATGGCAGCCTCAGTCGCGCCATGCTCGCCGCCCATAACAAGATGAAGGCTGTGATGGCGCATGCCAAACCGCGCCCTCTTTTCAGTTCGCTGCGCGACGGCATGCAGCAGATGATCGATGCCCTGCTTGAGCGCGTTGATCGCTCTGCCCTGCGCACTGGAACATCCGTGCAATCCATTGCATTGCGCGACGGCAAATACGATGTGACGACATCTGCCGGTGTTGAGAGCTTCGATGCTCTCGTTATGGCGACTCCCGCTCGCGTTGCCGGAAAGTTGCTTGCCAATGTGGACGGCAAACTCGCCGACGATCTTCGCGCTGTCCAGTACAGCTCGTCAGTCACCGTCACCATGGGCTACAGCATGCAGCAACTCTCGGGTCTGCCTCCCGGCTTTGGATTCCTCGTGCCGCGCAGCGAGCACCGACGCATGTTGGCCTGCACGTTCGTACATAACAAGTTCCCGCATCGCGCTCCGGCTGACAAGGGCATCGTTCGTTCGTTCCTCGGAGGATCCAAGGACGAGGCCGTGCTTTCCCTCGGCGATCAGGAGATTGAGTCGATCGTGCGCGCCGAATTGAAGGCGATCCTCGGCCTCGACGCCGAGCCGCGCTTTGTCCGCATCTACCGCTGGCGCGGAGCCATGGCGCAATACACCACCGGACACCTTGATCGCGTGGCGCGTATCGAAGCTGCCGTCAAAAGCCGTCCTTCGCTGGAGATTACCGGAAACGCATTTCGCGGCATTGGAGTGCCCGACTGCATACGCACCGGCCAGGAAGCCGCGCTGCGTCTCAGCCTCCTCGCTGCCAACGCCGGGCAGCCGGCGCGCTGAACATTCCCGAACGCAAATTGAAACGGCAGCCACGAAGGCCGCCGTTCTCTGCATCGACACGCATCAACCTACTTCTGGGTGAACCCCTTGCGCCGTTGCTTGCTGTAACGCGCCAATGCATCCTCAATGACAGGGAAGGCTTCCTTCGCCGGTAAAACTTCGTCCACTTCCACTGCCTTGCCCTCCAGCATTTTGTAATCCTGGAAGAATCGCCGCAGCATCAGCAGGCGATGGTCAGGCATCTCCGCCGCCTCGTGATAGCTGTTGAACTCCGGGTCCTGCGTCGCCACGGCGACGATCTTGTGGTCTTTCTTGCCGCCATCGATCATCGTCATCAGCCCGATCGTGCGTGCGTGAATTATCGTCAGCGGCACCACCGGCTCCTGGCAGAACACCAGCACGTCGAGCGGGTCGTCGTCCTCGGCCAGCGTCTGCGGAATGAATCCGTAGTTTGCCGGATAGTAGACGGCGGAGTACAGCACGCGATCCAGCTTAATGAGCCCGCTCTGCTTATCGAGCTCGTACTTCACGCTCGATCCGAACGGAATCTCAATGACGGAGTTGAACTCTGCGGGGATATGCTCCCCCGGCGATATGTCATGCCAAGCGTGAATCATGGGTTCTCATTTCCTGCGGGATGATTGCTATCAATTCTAGCGGACGAGGGCCTCCCTCGCCAGTCACGCCCGCTCCCACCTTCGGCTCCCTTCGCTCTTCCGTGTACAATCGCAATGACCTGCGATGGCGACCACCGGCGAATCCACTCATCCCAGCCTGTTCCAGCGTGTGCTGCGCCTCTTCCGTCCCTCGCACGAGCACAGCGTTTTCTCCGCGAGCCTGATGCTGGTAACGGCCATCATGCTCTCGCGCGTCTTCGGCGCATTGCGTGACGTCTACGTCGCGTGGCAATTCGGCGCCGGTGGACAGACCGACGCTTACGTCGCCGCCTTCACCCTGCCGGACTTCGTCAACTACCTGCTCTCCGGCGGCGCGGTTTCCATCACCTTCATCACCATCTACACCCGTTACTTCTCCGAGGGACAGCACGAAAAGGCTCGCCGGACCTTCTCCGCCATCATCACCATGATGACCGTGGTTTTGGGCATTGCGGTTATCGTCGGCGAGATCATCACGCCGCAATTCACCCGCTGGTTTTTCCCTGAATTTCGTACCTCCGAGATGCAGCTTTGCATCCTCCTCACCCGCATCCTGCTGCCCGCGCAGATTTTCTTCTTCCTCGGCACGGTGATGTCGGCGGTGCTGCAATCGCGCCGGATGTTCATGCTCCCCGCCTTTGCGCCCGTCGCCTATAACATCTTCATCATTCTCGGTGGAGTTCTTGGTGCGCGCCGTTTTGGTGTCGCTTCACTGGCCATCGGAGCCGTTGCCGGCTGCGTGCTTGGACCCTTCCTGCTCAACGCCGTTGGCGCGCTCAAGACCGGTATCGGCTACCGCGTCAGCTTTGACTGGCGCGACAAAGGCTTTCAGGAGTGGGTCAAGCTCTCCATTCCTCTTATGCTCGGCGTCTCGCTTGTTACCGCCGATGAATGGATCATTCGCCACTTCGCCTCCGGCAGTACCGGCGACATTACGCGCCTCAATTACGCCAAGCGGCTTTTCTCCGCACCCATGGGAATGCTGCGCCAGGCTACCGGACAGGCTTCACTCCCGTTCTTTACCAGTCTCATCGCTGCCGGGGAGTACAAGAAGTTCTCCCGCATGGTCAACGACTCCGTCTTTCGTGTCGGCGGCATCTCCCTGCTTGTCACCGCATGGATGTGTGCCTGCTCTCTGCCCATCATCGACCTCGTCTACAGGCGCGGAGAGTTCACCTTCTCCGACTCTCGCACCACGGCGGTGTACTTCTTTATTTTCACCATCTCTCTCTTTCTCTGGACAGCGCAGGGTTTCTATTCGCGTGCGTTTTATGCCGCTGGAAATACTCTCGTGCCCATGATCGCGGCCACCGCCATCACCGTGCTCTCCATCCCCATGTATAAGTTTCTCTTTCAGTCCATGGGGATTCCCGGGCTGGCCGTCGCCTCTGACGTCGGCATCCTGGTCAATACCGTTGTCGTCGCGCTGTTGCTGCACCAGAAGAAGCTCGTCACCTTTGGGGAGATGCGCTGGACGGAATGGGGGAAGGTGGTTCTTGTCTCGCTGTTTGCCGGAGTGGCCGCCTACGCCGCCGGCCACCATTGGCACGGCAGCAGCCGCTTCGGAGAAATCAAGGCGATCGCGGCGAGCACCATCGTCTGGGCCGTCGTGACGCTTGCCGGTCTCTGGGCCACCCGGTCGGAGTTGCCCGGAGAGCTTCGCCGTCGCAAGAAACAACCCGCCACAACGCCAGTTCCAGAGATCGCAAATTCAGAAGAATTGAAGCCCTGACATGGCCATCGATGGATTCATGCAGAGAAGCTGGAAGGCATGTCCAGTGGAATATCGCTTGGTAGAGCCGGGCTTCAGCCCGGCGTCGCCGCGCGGTCAGAATCGAGGCTTCAGCCGCTGCGGTACACCAGCCCCAACTATCTCAATAGGGGAACCGCTCTCATTTGTCTTGAAGTAACCACACAAGGCGGGAGCAACGCGAGTCACACGTAGCCACAGTCGGACCTGCAACCAGGTCTGGCCTCAATGACGGACAACTCGCATTTCTGTCCAGTCGTAGGCGAATTGCTTGCCGCAGTCCAGGCACACAACGTAGTTCGTAGCACCGCCGGCCGTGATCGGCTCCCAGTCCGCAAACCGCCGTGCGCCCGTTGCCATCGGCGCGTGGAACGGTTGCGAGATATGGGAGTGTCGGCAACTGATCGACAAGAGTTGGAGCACTTTTTCCAGCATCACTATCTCCGCACGGCATCTTACGGCCCAGCCCACTGGTGTGGAAGGTCACGTTGATCTTATGTCATAAGTAACAAAACCAGCGTTGCCTGGACCCTCTGCCGCACCAACGAAGTTAACGGCAGAAGCGGCGGGAAACTTTAGTGTCATAATTGGGCTTGCGGAGCACGCCCGGCCATTGGCCTTTCTCTCGGGCAGAGCGCTAATCGACCATGATCTCGGAAACCACCCTTCTTCGGCACATTGAACGCGAGCCGCACCGCTCCGCCGGGTTCAAGCAACTCGTCCGCGAGTTGAGCCTCCGTGGCCACGAGCGCCGTGAACTCGAAGAGCTGCTGGAAAGCCTCGTTCAGCGTGGCCGCCTGGTCCTCACCGGACGCGACCGTTACTCGCTCCCCGCCGAGGCCGCCAACCGGAACCTCGTCATTGGCCGCCTCAGCATGCATCGCGACGGCTTCGGCTTTGTCGCCCCCGACGACCGTGCCACCCGCGACCGCATCCAGGGCGACGTCTTCATTCCGCCCCCTGAAGTCGGCACCGCCATGCATGGCGACCAGGTGCTCGTCGAACTGAGAGGCCAGCCCAAAGATGGACGCGCCGAGGGCCGCATCCTCCGCGTCATGAATCGTGCCCAGCTCACCGTGGTCGGCATCTTCCACTACGGCCAGCGCTTCAACTCCGTCCGCCCCTTGGATGAGAAAGTCAGCATGGACATCGTCATCCCTCATGGCAAGGAGTGGCCTGACGCAGAAGAAGCCGAAGCCGAGGGTAAGATTCCCGCGCTCGCGGCCCACCACCATCCGCACTCCGAGAAGGATCGCGTCATCGGCACCGAAGCGCGCCGTCAGGATTGGGACGACCTTGAAGGTGTTGTCGTCGACGTCGAAATCACCGAGTGGCCCTCGCATACCCAGAATCCCCGTGGCCGCGTCGTCGAGATCCTCGGCTTCCAGGACGACTTCGGTGTCGATGTCGAAATCGTCATCCGCAAGCATCATCTGCCCCATCGCTTTCCAGTGTCCGTCCTGCAGGAGGCGCAATCCATCGAACCCGTTCTCCCGGCGCGCGAGCTGCGCAAGCGCCGCGACTTCCGCAGCCATCCCATTGTCACCATCGACGGCGAAACCGCGCGCGACTTCGATGATGCCGTCACCGTTCGCCGCCTTGAGAACGGTAACTTCGAACTCCAGGTTCACATCGCCGACGTTGCTCACTACGTCCGCGAGGGCATGGCCATCGACATCGAAGCTGTCATCCGCGGCACCTCGGTCTACTTTCCCGACCGCGCCATCCCCATGCTGCCCATCGAGCTCTCCACTGACATCTGTTCTCTGCGCCCCAAGGTCGACCGCCTCGTCCTGTCCTGCGTCATGGAGATCGACAATCGTGGCGAAATCGTCGGCTATGAGCTTTGCCCTGGCCTCATTCGTTCCAGCGAACGCATGACCTACACCGATGTTGCCGCCATTCTCGATGGCGATCCGGGTTTACGTGTGCGATATGCGCCTCTTGTCGGTCTCTTCGGCTTGATGCGCGAGCTGGCGGAGATCCTCAACGAAAAGCGCCGCCGCCGTGGATCGATTGATTTCGATCTTCCCGAGCCCGTCATCGAGTTCGACGAAAACGGCCTGATGAAGGGCGTTACCCGCTCCGAGCGCAACTTCGCGCACCGTCTCATCGAAGAGTTCATGCTCGCCGCCAACGAGACCGTCGCGACTTACCTTGAACAGAAGCGCATCGCCTCGCTTTATCGCATCCACGAAAAGCCCGACGCCAAGCGCATCTACGACTTCGAAAACCTTGCCGTCACCTTCGGCTACTCGCTCGGCGTCGGCCCCCTGCCCGTCGAGCGTTACCACGTCCGCTCCGATCACCGCGACCGGCGCGGCGCCGGCCAGCGCGCCCGCGACATTGAGCTTCCCAAGACAGTTGCGATCACCCCGCGCATGTACCAGAAGCTCACCGATAAGATCGCCGGCAAGCCCGAGGAGCGCATCCTTTCCTTCCTCATGCTGCGCTCGCTCAAACAGGCGCGCTACTCTGAGATCAATGAGGGCCACTTCGCCCTCGCCGCCACTTGCTACACCCACTTCACCTCGCCCATCCGCCGCTATCCCGACCTCATCGTCCACCGCATCCTCAAGGAAGTCCTCGATGATGATGCCGAGCGCCACGACGGCCAGGTGCCAGTCGGCGTTGGAGGCGCGGTCATACAGGGCGACCAGCGCGAAGCCGGAGCCGTCGCATCCTTCGCCGCGCTCGGGGCATCTTCGAGCAAGAAATCCCGCCGCGCCCACGCATCGCAATCTTCGGAAGCTGTCGCTACGCGCGAGCCGCTCTCTGGCCCCATCTCGGAAGAGGAGTTGCACCACATCGCCGAAGACAGCAGCATGGCCGAGCGCCGCGCCGACGATGCCGAGCGCGAACTGCTGGAGTGGAAGAAAGTGAAGTTCATGCAGGACCGCATCGGCGAAGACTTCGACGGACTCGTCACCTCGGTCACCAAGTTTGGACTCTTCGTCGAGCTCACTGACCTCTTTATCGAAGGCCTCGTCCCCTTGCAGACGATGTTCGACGACCGTTACGCCTACCACGAGAACACCCGCCAGATCATCGGCCAGCGCACGAAAAAGACTTACTCCATCGGCGCCCGCGTCCGCGTCATCCTCGATCGCATCGACCACGTGCAGCGCAAACTCCAGTTCGCCCTGCTGGAGGAAGCCCCGCCCCGTTCGCCGAAAAAGCCCAAACAGAAGACGCGGAAACGCTGACCTCCCTCCACTCGCCAAAAAGTGCGTCAACGAATCCGAATCGATATAATCGATTCATGGCACACACCGTATTTTGCGTAAAACTCGGCCGTGAAGCGGAGGGACTCGACGAGCCGCCCTTCGACAGCGAGCTGGGACAGAAGATTTATAAAAACGTTTCCAAGGAAGCCTGGGGGCAGTGGCAGGACTACATGAAGATGCTGCTCAACGAGTATCGCCTTCAGCCTTGGAAGAAAGACCACCAGGACTTCATCGTCCAGCAGATGGAGCAGTATTTCTTCGGCCCCGGAGCGCAGCTCCCCAAGGAATACGTCCCTCCAACGGAACAGAAGTAATTCGCGATCGAGTACCCCGCCGATGCCTTCCGCGCGCCGCAGTTTCCTCCGTGGACGCCGCCGCCGGGAGCGTTGTCGTGGTGTAGAATGACATTACCCCGCAGGAGCGCGCCAGCGCTCCCGCAAAGCGTCGGGACGTGGCTCAGCCTGGTAGAGCACTCGCTTGGGGTGCGAGGGGTCGGCAGTTCAAATCTGCCCGTCCCGACCAATAATTTTTTGCCACTGCTTTCTTCTGATTCTCACATCAACCTTCGCCACCATACGTGTCCTCGCGCAGCAGCGGAAACCAAGGACGGCGCGGACTGACCGTAGGGAGCTTGCAAATCCGCGTGTACATTCTCGGGAAACGTGATACTGTCTCACAACTTTTGCGGCGCCGACTGGGCTTTTGCGGCGTTCATGCGAAGTGATAGAGGGGCCTATGCGACCAGTTGGAGCGGTTCTAGTTCTGCTTTTGGCATCCAGCTTCCCGGCTCGGGCTCAAGTCACCGGAGCCCAAGCGATTGATAATGCCGTGCGCTGTAGTGAAATGAAAGACCCCGATCAGGCGCTGCCCTACTGCACTGCGGCCATCGAATCCGGTCAACTTTCGACCGAGAACCTTGCCGCAACATTCAGCAACCGGGGCCTTGCCTACAAGAAGAAGGGTGATTTAGACCGGGCAATTCAGGACTACGATCGCGCCCTCCAACTCTTTCCCAAAGATGCCGAAACCCTCACCAATCGGGGCAATGTCTACGACGAGAAGGGAGACATCGATCGCGCGATCCAGGACTTCGATGAAGCCCTCCGACTCGATCCCAGCTACGCCCTTGCGTTCAATAACCGAGGCTTCGCCTACAGTCGGAAGGGCGACCTTGACCGTGCGCTACAGGATTTCGATCAAGCCATCCAGTTGGCTCCCCGCGATCCCGATGCCGTGGGAAACCGCGGTCTTATTCACTTCTATCGTGGTGAATTGACGGCTGCGCAACCGGACTTCGCGAAAGCGTTGGAGTTAGACCCGAGTGACTCCGAGACAGCTCTCTGGTTATATCTGGCGCGAACCAAAGCCGGTCAGGATGCGCGCAGTGAACTGGAAACCAATACGGCGCCGCTCAAACTGGAGGCATGGCCCGGACAGGTGGTTAATCTCTATCTCGGCAAGGCTACGCCGCAAGCGGTTTTGTCCGCGGCTACCAACTCCGATCCGGCAACCGGCCAAAAGCAGCACTGCGCGGCCTATTTCTATCTCGGCGAGTACGCCTTGCTCGGGGGCAGGCGTGACGAGGCGAAGGTCCTCTTTCAGAAAGCGATGGCGACCGGTGCAACTTACTCCATTGAATACATCGGAGCCCAACAGGAACTGAAGCACATGCCGGCGAACCAGTCGGTGAAGGTGGCTCACTAGCCGTTTGTGAACAGACAAAAGGAGTCTTTATGAAAAGTACGTTGCTTGTATTTGGATTGTTCCTCTGCTCGGCCTTGGCGTTTGCCGTCACCTGGGTATCCGTCGGCACCGTGACGAACCCGAACGGTACCAAGCGCCAGGACTTTGTTGACTTCGACAAGATGGTGAAACAAGGACCGATTCGCGTGGTCTTTGTGAAGTCCGTCAATGTCCCCCGCGAGATCGGCAAAGATAAAGATAAAGACATAGTTTACGTTGACTACGTGAACGTGCAGCAGTTCGATTGCGACGCCCACACCGACAGCGTGACCAAACAAAGTCCGGAATGGCGTACGGGAACGCAGGAAGTGGTCATCGATCACAAAGACTTCACGATCATCCCGCCGTTTCATGTTGACCCGGGTACCGTTGGCGAAGGCACAATGAAACTCGTTTGCGCGCGATAAACGCGGTACCATCATCCACGGGACGCTATGCCTAAGAGCTTTGGCGGATTCGGCACTCGCTACTGCGGTGAGCGCGATTACCGGAAAGACGGTTCGTACATGACTACGACCTTCTTCTGCGTATTGTTCTTTCCCGTTTTTCCTCTTCACACCGTGCGCGTCATCCCTGACCCCGGGAACAGCGAGTGGGACGAGATGACCGAGAGCTACTATCTCGTCTCCGAGAAGCGCGCCCCCAATCTGCCGCAGGTCGCCTCGGTGTATCTGTTTGAGGCAGTGGTGATTGCGTTGATCTGGTTGGACGTCGCCAGGATTGAGCCGCTGGCCAAGAGTCGCTATCCGTGGTTTTCGTCTCCCTGGATGGAGTCGCTTCCCTTGCTTCTGGCCATCGCTCCGCCGTTCATCGTCCTGCACGTCCTGCGGCGCCGTGCTCGCAAACGCGACCTGGCCCCGGACAGAAACGCTCCATCGGTGTTTGTGTAAAGTTGGCGTGCATCTGGTAGAAGGCATGATGCGCTGAATCCATTGGAAGGGAAGTGTCACCGGAATGGTCGCCATGCACTACCTGCGTTCCACTCCAGTCCGGCGCCTGTGGATGCGCACCTTCGTAGCCTTGCTCGCTGCCGTGTTGATGCTGGCGCTGGCCGCCTTCCTTCTTTACCACGACCGCACGGTGCCAGGAGTGCTCGGGGCCCTGATCTTCCTGATTTGTTTCCTTGCCGCCTTCTTCACCGCCATCACTCATTCCTTTACCGGCGACTGCCCCGCCTGCGGCGCGCGGCAAAAACATCTCGGAGGAATTCATCGTTGCGACCGCTGCCTCGCATACGGCGAAGTAGTCAACGGGGAATACCGTGAGCTCGCCGTGGACTGTGTTCACCGCTCGCCGGTATTCGCCGCGCGGGTAAACGAACAATGCTTTATGCCGGAGCTTTGCAGTGCCTGCGGCTCTCCTTCCACCAGGTTTCAGAAGCTGCGCATCATCCGCAAACATTTTGCTTTCGATCTCGCTGTCCCGCATTGCGACCTGCACACCGGCGGTGCCTACCTGGCCACGGAGCATGTCAAAAGGGAAAACGTCTGGAGCGAAATACCGGTCGTCCGAGTTGCTTCCTACCGGTTTTACTGCGAGTACCTGAAGCAAAATAAATTGGCGGGTGACACCAGCAAGCCTCCTCTGCCTGCGTGAGATCAGCCGAATCCCCAGTAAGAAATTTGCGAGGGGCCTAGAGCAGATTCACGGAAGGTATACCCTCTGGTAGAGCCGGGCTTTAGCCCGGCGTTGCCAAACGCAGAGGGATGGGGCTTCAGCCCCCGAGGTACACCAACCGTGGAACCGCTCTAAGGTTGATGCGCAGCCCCGAAGCGGCGGTGTGGGTTGTGCGCCTTCAGTGTTGGCCCCGATCGGAGGGAGTTCACTTCAGAGATCCAAATGCGCCAACTACTCCCGCGCCGGTTTCAAAGAGGTTACAGAACTCCGTGTCAGTGCTCGCGCGCAATAGGGAGCATCTGAGTACCGTCTCAAATTTGTTGTATCGATTCATCAGATCGTCGCTCACGTCCTTGTATTTTGGTTCACCACCATGCACGAAAGCAGAGCGGTCGTCATAAAGTATCTCGGCCTCGTCCGGTGTAATGGCCAAGCCAACCCTTTGCGCCAAGATTGGTACTCGCAATTTGAACTGTGCCGTCGCCTGGTGTCGCTCGACCTTGAGAAGACTCTCGAAAGACGATACGAGTGAAGCCGTCCGTTGGTCGAGGTAAAACGCATGGAATGCGTGGTCAATATGGCTCCGAGCTCGTCGGACACGCTCGGGTGCTTGGTGGATATAGCTCAGCTGTTGTTTCCGAAGCTGTTCCACTTCCATTTGACTCAACCAATCTCGCCACTCCCTTGCGACGATCCAGACATACGTTCCATAACCTCCGATGCGCCCGGGCACAATGGTAGTCAATTTGCCTTCTTCGAAAATGAGCCTTGCTGAGTAATGCGACGCAATAGTCGTGGGATGAATCAGACGAGACAGAAACAAGGTTCTGCTCATTAAGCCGTCGTTGTCCCACGCATAAATCTTCGAATTAGGTGGGTCAATCCGTCGGCAGAATGCGTATCGACAGCCATACACACGCGTGGCGTGGAAATTGAAGCCCGTCGGCTCACACGCATCGAACACTATTTCACTCTTGGTGCCGTGTGGAAGCCTCCCAATCCAGAAGTCTGCGGCCAAGCGAAAGTCGCTCTGGGGTGGCGGAGAACTGATCCAGTCTTTGCCTTCGGCAACAAACGAACCGGTTGATTGCAACACTACGTCAAAAATCTCTTCAGCCATTGGCTCAGATTCTAAGTGATTCAGCGATGCGATTGCGGTTGCGTTTCACCGCCGAAGCATCCGCGCCGCCACTCTACCCCTTCCCCCTCACCCGCGCGAATGAATTCCTCCGATCGCGGTCCGGTGTCTCACCTTCATCAATCCCGAAGCGTAATTGTGCCCTACCCGTCTCTCGCGCATTTTGCGAGAGAGGGTGGGGGGAGTTGATTCTGGGAGTGGCTCTCGCAAGCGTCTTTTGCTACTATCCGACCCACACCCAGGGAGGAATTCGTGGACACGCTTCCCGAGAAAGGCCCAGTCGTAAAGGGTCTGCAAACCATCGCTATCATCGCTGCGGTCATCTTCTGGATCATGCCGCTGCGAACATGGATATCCGCCACTCTCTGCGCGATCGCTGGTCTTGTGTACCTTGCCTGTAAGTACCTAGCTCGCCAGGTAAACAACGACGATGTCGGTGCCACGCCGAACAAGCCTGATAAGCCCTAACGTTTCTCCCCCCAATTTCCTCCCCATCGTTCCACCTCCGTCATATAATCCCCAGTTCTGCGCAACGCACCCGCCGATGAGCTTTGACCGACGGCGGAAGATTCCATTTTTGCTGACGCACTAGCCCCCGGGGTTTAGCCCATGAAAAAGTTTTCTCTCGCACTTGCTTTTGTCTTTTGCGCCTCCGTAGTTTTTGCCCAGGCTCCTTACAAGCCTTCCGCCACTGAGCTTGCCCGCTGGCGCAGTGAGGCCGCCGCTGTCACCATCACGCGCGACAACTACGGCATCGCGCACATCCACGGACGCACCGATGCCGATGCCGTCTTCGGCATGGAGTATGCCCAGGCCGAAGACGATTTCCATCGCGTCGAAGTCAACTACATCGTCAACCTCGGACGCATGGCCGAGGTCAAGGGCGATTCGCAGATCTTCAACGATCTCCGCGTCCGTCTCTTCGTCCATCCCGCCGAGCTCAAGGCCAAGTACGCCGCCTGCCCGCCGTGGCTCCGCCGCGTTATGGACGCCTATGCCGACGGCCTCAACTACTACCTCTATACCCATCCCAAGGTGCAACCCGAACTCATCACTCACTTTGAACCCTGGATGGCGCTTGCCTTCACCGAAGGCAGCATCGGTGGCGATCTCTTCCAGGTCGAAGTCCCGCGCCTCAAGGCTTTTTACGACGCCCAGAATGCCGAGGGTGTCGAGCCCGCAACCATGGCCGCCATCCCCGCCGCCAGTGAAGCTTCGCGGTCCTGGTATCTACCCGAGCCCGGCGGTTCCAACGGCATCGCCATTTCGTCCAAGATCACCCTTGACCACCACGCCCTGCTCTACATCAATCCCCACGTCTCGTTTTACTTCCGCGCCGAGTTGCAAATGTCGAGCGACGAGGGACTCAACTCCTACGGCGCCGTCACCTGGGGACAGCCCTTCATCTATCAGGGTTTCAACAGCACCGCTGGCTGGATGCACACTTCGAGCGGCGTGCAGA
This sequence comes from Acidobacteriota bacterium, assembly GCA_021779935.1. Lineage (GTDB taxonomy): Bacteria > Acidobacteriota > Terriglobia > Terriglobales > Acidobacteriaceae > JAJXZT01. The sequence goes on along the minus strand of JAJXZT010000006.1, from coordinate 18,483 downwards.
ACGTGGACCGTTTTCTCGAAACCGTCTCGCGCGTCAACGGCCACTACGTCTACAAGTACGGCGCAAAAGAGCTTCCTATGAAGTCGCGCCGCATCGTCATTTCTTATAAGACGCCCACCGGCATGGCCACCCGCGCCTTCACCGCTTATTACACCCAGCACGGCCCCATCATTGGCAAGGCTGGAGACAAGTGGGAGAGCATCCACCTCATGCAGCGTCCCATCCGCGCCCTCACGCAGGACTGGCAGCGCATGAAGGCCAAGGATTACGCCGCCTTCCGCAAGACCATGCAGTTGCACACCAACTCCTCCAACAACACCATCTTTGCCGACTCTGAAGGCAACATCGCCTACTTCCACGCCGACTGGATTCCGCGCCGCAGCGACAAGTTCGACTGGTTCCATCCCGTCGACGGCAGCAACCCCGCCACCGCTTACAATGGCCTGCTCTCGCTCGACCAGACGCCGCACCTGCTCAACCCGCCCAACGGCTGGATCTATAACTCCAACAACTGGCCCTGGTCCGCTGCCGGCCCTGACAGCCCCAAGCGCAAGGATTTCCCCGCCTACGTCGATAAGGGCACCGAGGAATCGCCGCGCGGCTATCACGCTCTGCGCCTCTTCACCAACAGCCGCGACTGGACCACGTCCCGCCTCGTCGCCGCCGGCTTCGATAGCTACCTGCCGGCTTTCTCCACGCTGATCCCGCGCCTTCTGCGCGCCTATGACGCTCTGCCCTCGGATAACCCGATGCGCCACGACCTTGCCGAACCCGCCACCGTCTTGCGCGGTTGGGACTACCGCTGGGGCATCAACTCCGTCGCCACCTCGCTCGCCGTCTTCTGGGGCACCGACGCTTACGACAAACTCGCCCCCGCAGCCAAGGCGGCAGACATGTCCGTTCAGGATTACGTCACCGAGCGCGCCACCGACGCCGAACTGCTTGCCTCATTCTCGGCCGCCGTTCAAAAACTGCACGACGACTTCGGCACCTGGCAAACTCCCTGGGGCAACATCAATCGCTACCAGCGCCTCAGCAGCGGAATCCAGCAGCACTTCTCTGACAGTGAGCCCAGCATCGCCATTCCGTTCACTTCGTCCATCTGGGGATCGCTCGCCGCCTATGGTTCGCGCCAGTATCCCAACACGAAGAAGTGGTACGGAGAATTCGGCAACAGCTTCGTCTCCGTGATCGAGTTCGGTCCGCGCCTTCGCGCCTGGGCGGTCATGACCGGCGGCGAAAGCGGCGATCCGCACTCTCCCCACTTCTTCGATCAGGCCGAGCGCTATGCCACCGGCAACCTCCGCCCGGTCTACTTCTACCCCGACGAGCTGAAAGACCACATCGAGCGCCAGTATCATCCGGGAGAGTGATCGAGAAGGGTTTGCACGAACAAGAGACCTAACGGGTGCCCCATGCGAGCCGGGTTTGTTCGCATGGGACCAACCGCGGTTGTCCAAACTGATGCCGCAGCGGCGGCGAGAAGACCTGTCGCCATCCAGCGAAGCCACATCGCGGTATGCCTGCCACTCTCAACGTCTGACATTGTTGGTTATATACCCGGCACGGTACACCGACGCGCAAAGGAAATCCATATTGAATGGCGCACAATCCGGTACACGTTAAGCTTGGGTCAACGAAATTCGACCATGCTGTAACTGTGCGGTAATCTCTACCGCTGTAACCATCGGAAAGAGTCAATTGGATGGCCACTTTGAGAGCAGCACCAATCCGACAAACCAAACCACGCCGGCAGCAATGAGGTAGACGCGTCCTTCGTTTGTGGTTGGCCAGTAAAGAATTGCCACTAACAACGCAAATGCAGTAATGATCTCCGCGATTTTTCGCGCCACGCGTTTCGACTTGCTGGATCGCGGCGTCCGGCCTGGTTCGAATTCAGTCATCTCCAGAACTCCACAGTAGGTCATTGTGTCTACGCGGCATACTCGACGATCCGGTCCGTTTTCACTTCTTCCTCACGTGCAACCTCTTCTCCACCTCGGCCACCACCGAACCCTGTTCGTCCTTCACTTCCACCACGAACACCGGCTCCAATTTTTCATCGGTCTCGAGACTCCGTCGAATGTCTTCCAATTGCGCATCGGACAATCGAAAGCTTGCCGTCACCGTTCCTGTCCCTGGCTTGCGAAAGCGAATCGTGGCCGACTTATCCCAGACGATGTACTCGCGCCCAAGGTTCTCAATCAGCATCAGCATGTAGAACGGGTCTGTCATCGAATACAAACTGCCGCCGTAGTGTGTTCCGACGTAATTCCTGTTCCACGGGCGCAGCCTCATCTCCACATCGATCGCCTTCCAGTCGCGATCCATCCGTTTCACGCGAATCCCCGCTCCCCAAAAAGGAGGCCACAGGTTCATCATCCATCGCAGGTGCCGCTTCCCAAACGGGCTCATCCGCAGATTCTACGTCACGGTGCAATGGTTTCCACGTCCCTTTCCTTGCCGCCCTCTTCCCCGGCGAGCATAATCTGAGGTAGCAGTGTGGGAGGTTTTCGATGGAAGGCAAACCGGCTGGGGGACAGGTCAATACAAATCAGGAAGCCGTGCAGCAGGTGGCGGATGCCCATGGTCTGTTGAAGGACCTGAACGACGAACTCGGCCAGCACCCGCGCCTGGCCGAGGCCATCTTGAAACTCGAAATGGCTCTCAGCGTCCTTACGACGAAATCCAGCGGAATGCTCTAGCAACGAGCATGTTCGCCGCTATCGAGTTCGCACACTTTTGCCACGGTGCAGAGGCGCCCCTCTGAGCGTCAATTTCGGCGCAGAGATGCGCCCCGCATCTCAACTCTTGCTGAAATTTATCGCCAAACTATCCTGGGGAGATCAGTTTTCGCGCCCGTTCCGTATCATTCGGAAATAGATCCGACGGTACGGGCAATCCGGCGCTGGTAACCATGTACCGGGCGCATCGAGACTTTTCCCCCAAACAGTAACTTTCCTTCATCAAATCAGAAACAGTCGGCATGTTCGACATCTGGCCGGTAAAGAATAAGCATGAATTCAACTTCTCGCAGGGACCCATAAGAGCCTCCAGTGAGATATTTATTAATGCTCATATTGTAACGGGACTATAGCTGCCAGCATCCTCACGAAGGTAATCACTCGCCCATCTTGGAACTTCAGGATTGGTAATACAGGAAATGCCGCGCGACGCTAGCGGTCGCTCCACGCGATGGTCCGGCCTGCGCGGCTGCTCTCTTCCGCCAGCTCCAGTGCTCGTATCAGGCGCGTAGCCTCTTCCGCCGTCACCGCCAGCTTCGCCTCGCCTCGGATCGCATCGCGAACGTTCGCGTAATATGCCGTGTAGTCGCCGGCCTCCGTGCGCAGAGTCGTGCGCGAAGCCACCCCGTTCTTCATTGTGCGCAGAGTTCCCCAACACTCCTCGGGTTCTTCTCCCCAGCCCACCACCCCGGGACGCTCTCCACGTTTCAGCGCATCTTCCTGCGGATCTACTCCATACTTCACATACGATCCCAGCGTTCCGTAGAGTCCAAAGCGTGGTCCGGGCTCCAGCTTGTACATGCTCGACGCCAGTTTTACGCGCAGTGCATCGTAGTGCAGCGTGACATCGAATCCATCGTTGACCCTTACGCCCGGTCTCTGCATCAGCAATTCCGCGGTGATCGAGTTCGGCGTACCAAACAGCGTCAATGCCTGGTCCATCAGGTGCGAGCCGAGATCGAAGAGCATTCCATTGCCTGGCAGGTTCTGCTCTTTCCAGCCATCGAGATTGGGCTCGGGACGGTAGCGATCATAGTGAGCTTCATACTCCACCAACCGGCCCAGCGTTCCCGCGCCAAGCAGTTTCACCACCGTGCGGAAGTCTCCATCGAATCGACGGTTATGGAACGCCGAGAGCACCAGATTCCTCTCCCGTGCAATCGCATCCAGCTCACGCGCCTCCATCGATGTCGCGGCAAACGGCTTGTCGATGACCACATGCTTGGACGCCAGCAGTGCTTGTTTCGCCATTACGAAGTGCGTGTCGCTTGGCGTCGCAAGAACCACCAGTTCGATGTCGGAGAGCGCCAGCAATTCCTCGAACGAGTGCACCGTCCGGCTCGCCGAATATTCCACCGTCGACCGGTTGCCGCTCCTCTCCACCACCGCCGCCAGTTCCAACCCTTTCACCGCCGAAATGTTCGGCGCGTGAAAGACTTTTCCGGCCAGTCCAAAACCAACCACTCCCGCCTTGATGCTTCGCTCGCTCACTGTTCCACCCTCCGGTCAGCTTTCATCGTAGTGTACCCGGAGTGAGTGCTGTCTGAACCGCCAGCCAATGCGGATTGTCAACTCCCTCTTGAGCATCACAACGGTTTGTGATCTCATACGCAGGCATCGCTGCCCAATCACCCTGGGATACATAAGAAGGAGACAACCATGCCCGTAAAACCGATTCCCGAGGGCTACCACAGCGTCACGCCGTATCTCGCTGTCGCCGGCGCATCTCGCCTGCGCGACTTTCTCAAGCAGGCTTTCGGAGCTGCCGAACGCGACGTAATGATGCGCGACGACGGCACCATCTGGCACGGCGAGTTGCAGATCGGCGACTCCATCGTCATGTTCGGCGAAGCCCAGGGCCAGTGGGCGCCGCGACCCTCCACCCTTTATCTTTATGTGGAAGACGTCGATGCGGCTTATGCGCGCGCGCTCGCAGCCGGAGCGACGTCGCTACGTGAGCCTACCACTGAGTTTTACGGAGACCGCAGCTCTGGCGTGCAGGATCCCGTCGGCAACTTCTGGTGGATCGCGACGCACGTCGAAGATGTTTCGCCGGAGGAGTTGGGCCGGCGCGCTGCGGAGGCAAAGAAGCAACAGGCGCAATAAGGCTGGCAGGGTTTCTGTTACTGGCGGCTTCCCTCCGCCGGTCGAGCCTCCATGTCCATCGGAGGCGGGGGAAGCTGCAATCCCCAGATATCGCGTTCGGGATTCATGCTGGCGACGCCGACGGCAAATCCATGCCGTCCTTTTCCTGACCAGCAGACGCGAAAATGCGCGCGAAACGGACCGTGCTGCACCACCAGCGTGTCGCCTGCCTCAAACGGTTCGCTCAGTCCTTCCAGGCGCGCGCCGTGGCGGCTGATGTCGAGCGTGTATGCCAATAGCGTGCGCACCGCTGATCCCGCCAGCCACACTTTCACTGGGATGATCGCCTTCACTCGGGATTCGCATCGTTGTTGCATACTGCCTGTTTCATCGGATCAGAGAGCACGGCACTGAAGTAGTCTTACGATGAAGCAGGCGTAGGGCAGTCTGGAATTGGTGCGGTTTCGCAAAGGGAAACTCGGTTACTGAAGTTGAAACCGATCTTGCGCAAACTTGCGATCCGGCGCACAGCTTACAATCCTTGTCATGCCTGTCCCGCGCAACCTGAACTTCGACGCCATTATTCTTGGAGCCGGTGCCGCCGGCCTCATGTGCGCCATCGAGGCAGGGAAGCGTGGACGCCGTGTCGCCGTCCTGGAGCGCGCCGAAAGCGTCGGCAAAAAGATCTTGATCTCGGGCGGTGGACGCTGCAACTTCACCAATCTCCACTGCCGTCCGGAAAATTTCCTCTCCTCCAACCCGCACTTCTGCAAGTCGGCATTAGCCCGCTACACCCCTGCGGATTTCATCGCGCTGGTGGAAAAGCATCGCATTCCCTATCACGAAAAAACTCTTGGCCAGCTTTTCTGCGATGGCTCGGCGCGCGAGATCGTGCAGATGTTGGAAGAAGAGTCTCGCCGCGCGAAAGTTCAAATCTTCCCCGGCACGCAAGTGCGCGAAGTGCGCCGGTCTGACCGCCTTGTCGTGAGCACTGCCGACGCCGAGTTCGCCGCGCCCGCCCTCGTCGTCGCCACCGGCGGATTGTCTATTCCGAAAATGGGCGCTACTGGATTCGGGTACGAATTGGCGCGTCAGTTCGGCTTGAAAATCAAGGAGTGTCGTCCGGCCCTCGTCCCACTCACCTTCGCCGACGAAGATCGGCAGCGTTACTGTGATCTTTCCGGAGTCTCTGCGGAAGTTGTCGCCTCGGCCGCCGATCAACATTTTCGCGAGAAAATGCTCGTCACGCACAGGGGACTGAGCGGGCCTGCAATTTTACAAATCTCCTCGTACTGGAAAAGGTCCGAGCCCATTGCCATCGACCTCGTACCCGGCAGGGACGTGACGGCCTCGCTGCGTGAACCGAATGTTCGTCGCGACATGGCTGCCGCCAAGGCCGCGCTGCGTGTATCTCTCCCCCAGCGTTTTGCCGACCGATGGCTCTCCGTCAATCCTCCCGCGCGATGGACCAATCAAGGTCTCGAAGAATTCGAAGGCCGCTTACATCGTTGGGAAGTGATTCCTTCCGGCACCGAAGGCTATGACAAGGCCGAGGTCACCGCCGGTGGCGTGGATACCGGCGAGCTTTCCGCCAAAACCATGGAGAGCCGCAAAGTTCCCGGACTTTATTTCATTGGCGAAGTTGTCGATGTGACCGGCCATCTTGGCGGCTTCAATTTTCAGTGGGCGTGGGCCTCGGGAGCCAGTGCCGGACAAGCGCTCTGACCGTATTTGGAACAGCGTCCTCGATCTGTCATAGTCATCTGCGCGCCCCCGTCGTATCATCCCGCCTAGACCTTATGAAACCTCTACTGCTTGTTGTTGCGCTGCTCTCGCTTTCATCGTTTGCCGCCGCCGCTGATCTTCCAGCCCGGCCCGCTTTTCAGAACAACCTGATGCCCGAACCGGCCTCGCTACAGGTTCAACCCGGACGGTTCACCATTGATCCCTCGTTCACCGTCGCTATCACCGGCAACTGCGACGATCGGGCCACGTCTTATGCACAGCGGGCGTTGACCCGCATCGAGAGTCGCACCGGAATCCAATTGACGAGTGCGCTCGTGTCCGATGCGACTGCCGCCAGGCTCGTGATCTCCTGCGACGAGCCCGGCCCGTCCATTCCTTCGCTCGATCAGGATGAGTCGTACGAACTCACGGTCACCGCGCAGCAGGTCACATTGAAGGCGCACCAGACCGTCGGCGCCTTGCGCGGAATCGAAACTTTCCTGCAACTGCTCACCGCCGATCGCGACGGTTATTACCTGCCGCTGGTTGCGATCAAGGATCAGCCGCGTTTTCGCTGGCGTGGATTGCTTATCGATGTCTCGCGCCACTTCGAACCGGTTTCGGAGATTGAGCGCACGCTCGACGGCATGGCCGCCGTCAAGTTGAACGTGCTTCATCTCCACCTCACGGACGATCAGGGCTTCCGCGTCGAGAGCAGGAAGTACCCCAAATTGCAGGAGATGGGCTCCGACGGTCACTACTACACGCAGGATCAGATTCGCCAGATTGTCGCCTACGCGCGCGACCGAGGCATCCGCGTCGTCGCCGAGTTCGACATGCCCGGCCACTCCATCAGTTGGTTCGTCGGTTATCCTGAACTTGCCAGCGGTCCCGGCCCTTACTCCATCCACCACAAATACGGCATTCTCGATGCCGCCATGGACCCCACGCGCAAGCAGACCTACAAGTTTCTTGACGGCTTCCTCGGCGAGATGTCCAAGCTCTTTCCCGACGCCTACATGCATATCGGCGGTGACGAGAGCAACGGCAAGCAATGGCGCGCCAATCCGAAGATCGAAGCCTTCATGCAGGACCATGGCATCAAGGACACGCCCGGCCTGCAAACCTACTTCAACGCGCAACTGCTGAAGATCCTGGAAAAGCACGATAAGAAGATGGTTGGCTGGGACGAAATCTTCCAGCCCGATCTTCCCAGGGACATCGTCATCCAGTCATGGCGCGGACAGGCGTCGTTGAGCGCCAGCGCCCGGCAGGGCTACCAGGGAATTCTCTCCGCTGGTTATTACCTCGACCACATCTCTCCTGCCGGTGAGCACTATCTTGTTGATCCCGTGCCCGCCAACACTGACCTCACGCCCGATCAGGCGAGCCACATCCTTGGCGGCGAGGCCTGCATGTGGGCTGAAGTTGTCGATCCCGAAACCATCGATTCCCGCGTCTGGCCGCGCACTGCCGCCATCGCCGAGCGTCTGTGGTCCCCTCAAAGCGTTCGCGACGTTCCGGATATGTATCGCCGTCTGGCCGCCGTTAGCATCGAGTTGGAGGAGTTTGGTCTCACTCACTTGAGCTACCGTGGAGTCATGCTGCGGCGCATCGCCGGCACCGCCAACATCGCCCCGCTGAAAACCCTTGTAGCGGCGCTATCCCCGGAAACCTTCAGCGGCCGGATACGCCAACAGCATCCCACCCCAGACACGCCTCTCACTCGCCTCGTCGATGCTACCGTCCCCGACTGTCCCGTCTGTCTGCAACTTCCATCATGGGTTGACGGCTTTCTTACAGATGCTCCAAACTTCCTCCAGAACGAGGCCGAACTCTCGCGAACATTCAAATCGTGGCGCGATATAAAGCCCGCCGCGGATGTCATTCTCGCGAACGCCCCGATCCTTCAGGAAGCCGAGCCGCGCATTCAGCAGCTATCTTCCATGGGCCAAACCGGCCTGGAAGCGATTGCCTACCTCCAATCCGGCGTTGCTCCTCCTGCCGGCTGGAAGGACGCAAAGCTTGCCTTGCTCGACGAGGCCGCAAAACCTTCGGCACTTGTGCGCTTCGTCTGGTTGCCATACTTCCGTCGACTCGTAATTGCCGCCGCTGAAGTCGATCAACTCAAGTCTCTTCCGGCGCAGCAGTGGAATGATCAAGTGAAGCAGGACGCGCAGCCTCCTGAACACGGCAAATAGATCCCGGCGGGCATCTCGAATTCGCTGGAATGTTGCCGTGCAACTTCGTAAAAATGAAGGGGAAGCAGGGAAGCGAGAGAGATGCCTCACGGATCCGATTCACTACTCGTTCAGCTCTTCATCATCTTCGTCGCGGCGAAGCTCTGTGGAGAGCTGTTCGAGCGCCTGCGTCTTCCGGGCGTGCTTGGCGAAATCCTCGCCGGTGTAGTTCTCGGCCCCTATGCCTTTCGCGTCGTCATTCCCACCGACACCGTTTATTCCATGGCCGAGATCGGTGCGATTTTCCTGCTCTTTACCGTTGGACTCGAAACCAGCCCGCAGGATTTGATCCGTGTCGGCCGCGTATCGTTAAACGTCGCCATCGCCGGCATTGCCGTCCCGTTTGTTCTCGGATTCGTATTCCTCAAGCTCCATGGCGAACCGTTGCACGAAGCCATCTTTATTGCTGCCGCCATGGTCGCCACCAGTGTTGGAATCACCGCGCGTGTCCTTCGCGATCTCCATGTCCTCAAGACCCGCACTGCGCAAATCATTCTCGGCGCCGCAGTCTTTGACGACATCCTCGGCATGGTCCTGCTCGGCGTGGTTATCAGCATGGCTTCCGGCGGCGGCGTCAACTGGCTCCACCTCGCCTTTGTCACCGCCGAGGCAGTCGCCTTCGCGCTCTTCATGATCTTTGTCGCGCCGCGTCTCGTGGGACGCATGAAGCCCGGCCTGCAGAAAATGCAAACCAGCGACGCGCCGCTCGTCCTCGCCCTTGCCATCTGCCTTGGTCTTTCCGTCGCCGCCACCAAAATTGGCATGGCCGCCATCATCGGAGCCTTCTTCGCTGGCCTCGCCTTCGCCGACCATGCGCATCACTGGAACCTCGAGCCCCGCGCCCAGGCCATCAATCAATTCCTCTCTCCGTTTTTCTTCTTCACCATGGGAGCCCGTCTCGACCTCAGCGTCTTTTCGCGTGATGTCCTGATGGTGGCTGGCATCATTTCCTTCCTTGCCCTCATCTCCAAGGTCATCGGTTGTGGTCTTCCGTTGCTTCGCCATGGATGGAAGGATGCGCTTAAAGTCGGAGTTGGCATGACCCCGCGCGGTGAAGTTGCCCTTATCGTCGCGCTCATCGGCTTGCAGATGAACGTCATCTCCCAGCGTGCCTACGCAGTCGTCATCTTCATGACCGCCGTCACCACCATTCTTCCGCCGCCCTTCCTGCGTATTTTGTACAGAAAGGAGAGCCAGGCTGCCGTTTCGCAAACGCCTCTCTCCCCCGGCGACGAATCGGAAAATGTCTCCGGAGAAATTGGCTGAGCGCACATCGCAACTCCGCGCCGTGCCGCTATAATTTCTGCTTACGATTGTTCAAGGAGCTCGCATGTTTTCTCTCCAGGGAAAAGTAGCGTTCGTGACCGGCGCGTCGCAGGGAATTGGCAGGGCCTGTGCCCTCGTTCTGGCCAGGGCAGGAGCCACCGTAGCCGTAGCCGCCCGCAACCAGGAAAAGCTCGACGCCGTTGTCGCTGAGATTGCCGCCGCCGGAGGACAAGCCGCTGCCTTCCAGCTTGATGTCTCCTCGGAAGACGCCATCAAGGCCACCGTTAAGGCTGTCCAGGCGCAGTTCGGCAAGATCGACATCCTCGTCAACAACGCCGGCATCACCCGTGACACCCTTATGATGCGCATGAAGCGCGCCGACTGGGACGACGTCCTCGCTACCAACCTCACGGCTCCTCACCTGCTCATCCAGGCCTGCATCGGCTCCATGCTCAAGCAGCGCTGGGGACGCATCATCAACATCACGTCCATCGTCGGGCAGACGGGCCAGGCTGGCCAGGCGAACTACGCCGCGTCCAAGGCCGGACTCATCGGCCTTACCATGTCCGTTGCTCGCGAAGTTGCCTCACGCAACATCACTGTCAACGCTATTGCTCCTGGATATATTGAAACCGCAATGACCTCCGATCTCTCCGCCGAGGTCAAGGATTCCATCGCCAAGTCCATTCCGCTCGGCCGCACTGGCACCGGCATGGATATCGCCCACGCCGTCGTTTTCCTCGCCTCAGAGGAAGCGAACTACATCACCGGCGAAGTAATGAAAGTGAATGGTGGAATGTTGATGGGATAAGCTAGAAACAGGTCTCGCCGAAATCACACCGCGAGACCTGTCGGCCCTCGCGTAGGGCTGATTAGGTAACTAAAGTACACGTCCAATCGACCGCTGTCCATCTACCGTATACATGAAACGCCGTATTGGTGGCGGGTTTCGACCGATATTGCGGAAGTTATGGTATATCTTGACGATTCCGGCTTCTCGTCTCGGTCTGGAGAGTTCATGCTCAATGAACGCATCCGGATTAGGCAAAATACTACTTGCAAGAGCCGTTGCTGTCTGATTACCATGCATTCACCCTCGGGCCCTTACTAGTGACACAACTATGAACATCGGCGAGACCATCCGAAACTTCCGCTTGCAAAAAGGAATGTCGCAAGGCGACATTGAAAAACGCACGGGCCTGCTGCGCTGCTACCTTTCACGTGTCGAGAACGGGCACACCATTCCGTCCCTCGACACTCTCGCCAAGATCGCTTCGGCGATGGATGTCGCTCTCGCTCAATTCTTCCATGATGGCAATTCCGACAACGGAAATAAGAACCTGCCGCAGTTGAGCGAAGAAGAAGTTCGCTTCCTCTCCCAGGTTCGCAAGTATGCCTCCAGCCTCAACGACAGTGACCGCAAACTTGTCCTCGCCATGGTTAAGAAGATGGCCAGTAGCTCCAGCAAGTAGCGCCGCAACTGTGAATCAATACCAAAGGTTCCATGCGGAGCTCTCCTTCCATGTGACTTCCGTAAGCTTCAAGTGGCGTGTCCCGCCCGCCTGCCTGTGCTATATTCCGCCTGTTAGGCGCTTCTATGCGCCGCCCCGGATTGATGCGTGACCATTGACGAAGAACTCGGCTTGCTGGAGGAGTCTATTCGGCGGCTGAAGATCGAATATGACGTGTACTTTGGCGGTGGTTCCAAAAAGCCTCCGACGGACACGGAGTGGCGCGTCACTTCCTTGCTGAAAAAGTTCAGCGACTCCGGACGTCTCAGCTACGCCCAGCGTTTCCGCTACAACTCCATGGCGCAGAAGTACGCGCTTTATGGCGATCTCTGGCGTCAGAAATCGAAGATCAAGGAAGAAGGGTATCGCCGCCCGCAGGACGCCGTCCTCGGCATCGCCGGCTTACGCATGGTCGACGATGAACCCTCTCCCAGGCGTGCCGGACGTGCCGTTACCGTGCTGGCCACCGGCGGCGACGATGAATCCTCCAGCGTTCGCGGCCTCTTTGACGCCATGTCCCACGCTCGCAAGCGTGCTGGTCTTCCCAACACCGGCAACTTCGAATCCTTCCAGACTTTTGTTCGCCACAAGACCCAGCAGATTCAACAGCAGTACGGCTGCCAGGCGGTCGAGTACACTGTAGAAGTACAGGAAGGACAGGTAAAGTTGAAGGCGAAGGCCCGCAACTGACTTTTCCTCACCGTAGGATGTCTTTTCAAGTACCCCGGCAATTTATAGTGTTTACAAGCTCAGTGCAGAACGAGTGATCTGGCGCAACCCTGCGTCCGCACACTCGTTGCCCTGGAACCCCAAAATCCCGCCGGTCGGTTCCGGTGGATGACAAGAGCCGCGGTCCCGGCGCAATCGCTCCGGCAACTTTCAACTCTCGAAGAGGGGCAGTATGGCAAAGATTCAGCGCGCAATCCTCAGTGTCACCGACAAAACTGGACTCGCGGATTTCGCCCGCAAACTTGCGGACATGGGCGTGGAGTTAATCTCCACCGGCGGTACCGCAAAACTCCTGCGTGAAGCCGGCGTCGCGGTCAAGGACATTTCCGAACTCACCGGCTTCCCGGAGATGCTCGACGGTCGCGTCAAGACGCTTCATCCCAAGGTTCACGGCGGCATTCTTCATATCCGTTCCAACCCCGAACATCAGCAGCAGGTCAGCGTTCATGGCATTCAGCCCATCGACATGGTCGTCGTCAATCTCTATGCCTTCGAAAAGACCGCCGGCAAGCCCGGCGTGCATTTCGAAGAGATCATCGAGAACATCGACATCGGCGGACCTTCGATGGTGCGCTCGGCCGCCAAGAACTTTCACGATGTCGCCATCGTGACGTCGCCTGCCGACTACGGCTTGATTGCCACTGAGATGGCCGCCAACTCTGGCGCTCTCTCCCTTCAGACGCGTTGGCAGCTCGCGCAGAAGGCTTTTGCCACCACCTCCGCCTACGACTCGGCAATCGCCTCGGCCCTGGAAAGCATCACCATTGATGGCGAAGGCAAATTCGACATCTCTAATATCAATGGCGCCGCCGGATTTCCCGACAAGCTGCGTCTGCACTTCGAGAAAGCCGCCGACCTGCGTTACGGCGAAAACCCGCACCAGGGCGCGGCGCTTTACTCTGACGGCTCCGGTCGTGGCGTTGCGAATGGCAAACAGTTGCAGGGCAAGGAACTCTCCTACAACAACATTGTCGATTTGCAGGCTGCCTGGGATCTCGCGCAGGAATTTGATGAGCCTTTCTGCGCCATCATCAAGCACACCAACCCTTGCGGCGCTGCCACCGGTCAGGACCTTGCCGACGCCTACGTCCGCGCTCTTGAGTGCGATCCCGTCTCCGCCTTCGGCAGTGTCATTGGTGTCAATCGCGTCGTCGATGGCAAGGCTGCTGCGGAGATTGCGAAGCTTTTTGTGGAAGCCGTCGCCGCTCCCGGTTTTGACGATGCCGCGCGCGAGAAGTTCGCTGCCAGGAAAAATCTCCGGCTGGTCGAGATTCAACCGGCCAGCCAGCGCTGGGTATTGAAGAACGTCTCCGGCGGAGTCCTCGTGCAGGACAACGACATGCGTCCTCTCAACCCCGAGGATTTGAAGGTCGTCACCCAGCGTCAGCCAACCAAGGACGAACTCACCGACCTGCTCTTTGCCTGGAAGATCTGCAAGCACGTCAAGTCCAATGCGATCCTCTACGCCAGGAACGGGCAGAGCATCGGCGTCGGTGCGGGACAAATGAGCCGCGTCGACTCGGCAAAGCTTGGCGCGATGAAGGCCGTACTTCCGTTGCAGGGTTGCGTCGCTGCCAGCGATGCCTTCTTTCCCTTTGCCGATGGCCTTGAAGTCGTCGCTCAGGCTGGCGCCACTGCGGTGATCGAACCCGGCGGTTCCGTTCGCGATCAGGAAGTCATCGACGCCGCCAACCGTCTTGGCATGGCCATGATCTTCACTGGCGTACGTCACTTCCGCCACTGAGTTCCATTCTGCACGACTCCGGGCGGCCTCGTGCCGCCCTTTCCTTTGACAAACTTACCCCGCCCACAGCAGAACACATCACCGTGACATTTGCCGCCTGATACATCTCCGCGTGTCCTGCGTCACTGCCCGCCTCCCGGTCATGAATCATTCTTAATACGGCACTATTAGGGAAGTTCATACGCATTCATATCCGAAGTCGCTTCGAACAGGAGGCTCGTCATGAAACGCACTGCAAGCGCGGTTTGGAAGGGCGGAGTCCGGGTCGGAGAAGGCACGGTCACTACTTCAAGCGGCGTGATTTCCAAGTTGATTTACACCGCTGGATCAAGTTCGGGAGAGGTTCCGTGCATCACGCCCAGCGAGATGCTGGCCGCTGCGGAAGCTTCCTGTATCGCCGTCAGCGTTGCCCGTGAACTTGAAACGGTGCATCTTCCCGCCGAGAGCATCGAAACGGTCGCGGAGGTTTTGATCGAAGCGGTCAGAAAAGTCCCGGAGATCACCGAGGTTCATCTCGATGTCACGGTTCACGCCGCGGATCCGGATACAAAGGAATACGAGAAAGCAATGCACCGGGCGAAAAACCACTGCCTCATCACGCGAAACCTTAAAGCCAAGGTCACGATGAAGGCGCATGTGGTTGCCGTTGAACCGGCACTCGCTCACGCGTAAAAAGCTTGGCCACGGATTTGCGGTGTCGCGCGGACTAACCAGTTCGCGCAAAAGGGGGCACGGGTCTGTGGCCAACTCATTTTTGCGGCTTCCTTGCCACCACCACCCTCGGAATCCCCGCCAGGTCCGGCGCCACCCGCATCCCGTCCCATCCAGTCAACAATCCGCACACTGCTTCCGCCATCGAATAGCCAATTTCGATCAATAGCCATCCGCCCTCACGCAGCGTTTCGTGCGCCTGCGGAATCAGTTTTCGTATGACGTCGAGTCCATGTTCTCCCGCGAACACGGCCATGCGCGGCTCGAACTTCTTCACCACGTCCTGCACTTTGTCTTCTTCGTTCAGCGCGACATACGGCGGATTCGACACCACGAAATCGAACGACCCATCGCGCGGAAAATCGTCCAGCACATCGCTCTTGGCGAACCGTACTCGATCCAGTTCCAGCCGTGCGGCATTCGCCCGCGCCACTTCCAGCGCCTCCGCCGAGAGATCCACTGCGTAAATCTCCGCCAGCGGCAGCTCTTTTGCCAGTGCAATCGCAATCGCCCCCGACCCTGTTCCCACGTCCACGATCTTCACTTTGCTCGTCCGCTCGCCCACCAGCTCCAGCACCGTCTCTATGACGTGCTCCGTCTCCGGACGCGGTATCAGCACCGCCGGATTCACCAGGAAATCCAGTCCCCAGAACTCCTGGTGCCCCGTGATGTACTGTGCCGGATACCCGCTCGCCCGACGCGCGATTGCCTCGTCGTAGCGCGCCTGCTCATTGCCTGTCAGTTCTCGCTCCGGATGCGCGTACAGATATGCGCGATCGCATCCCAGCACGAACATCAGCAAGGTCTCTGCGTTCATGCGTGGTGATCCGACGGCGTTTTCCGTGAGCCGCTCGACTGCGGCCTGCAGTGCCCCGCGTAGAAACATAGGGAAAGTAGAAAGGAAAAAGGGAAAAGGCGAAAGTGAAAAGCAACGATCCTCGGACCATTACTTTCTACTTTCGCCTTTATGACTTTTTACCGCGCTTCGTTGTCCTGCTTCAGCTTTTCCGCCTCGTAGTGTGTCACCAGTCCATCCACAAACGGCTGTAGCTTTCCGTCCATCACGTCCTGCAACTGGTGGAGCGTCAATCCGATCCGGTGATCCGTCACGCGATTCTGCGGGAAGTTGTACGTCCGTATCTTTTCGCTGCGATCGCCCGACCCCACCATCGACCGCCGTTCCTTGGCCAGCGCTTCCTGTTGCTTCGCCTGTTCCATCTCGTAGAGTCGCGACCGCAACACGCGCATTCCTTTTTCGCGGTTCTTGATCTGCGATTTCTCGTCCTGGCAGCTCACCACTGTATTTGTCGGAAGGTGCGTAATCCGCACTGCCGAGTACGTCGTATTCACCGACTGTCCTCCCGGCCCCGACGAGCAGAACGTATCGATGCGAATATCCTTCGCTTCAATCTTGATGTCCACGTCCTCGGCTTCCGGCAGCACCGCCACCGTCACCGCCGACGTATGCACCCGCCCCTGCGTCTCCGTTGCCGGAACCCGCTGTACGCGATGCACTCCGCTCTCGTATTTCATCTGCGAATACACCCTCTGGCCTTCGATGATCGCGATCACTTCCTTCAGTCCGCCCACCGACGACTCCGAGTTCGACAGCACTTCCACCTTCCACCGCCGAGTCTCCGCATAGCGCATGTACATGCGGAAAATCTCCGCCGCGAACAGTGTTGCCTCGTCGCCGCCCGTGCCCGCTCGTATTTCCAGCACGACGTTCTTCTCGTCGTTGGGATCCTTCGGCAGCAGCAGCACTTTCAACTCGGCTTCCACCTGCACCACGCGCTCTTCCAGTTTGTTCAGCTCTTCCTGCGCATACGCCTTCATCTCTTCGTCGGACTCATCGGCCAACATCACTCGGCTTTCTTCGATGCCGCGCTTCAGGTCCTTGAACTCGCGATACTTCTCCACGATCGGCAGCAGTTCGCTGTGTGCCTTCGCGGTCTTCTGATACTTCGACGAGTCGCCGGCGATATCCGGCGACGCCAGCGCCTGCGTCAGCTCTTCGTAACGGGTTTCGATCTGGTCTAAACGTTCAAACATGGCAGTGGTTCTCGATCTTTTCTTCTCAGTGATCGTGCCGCGCGGAAACCGCGGCGTCCTGAGATGTGCGCTTTTATTCTATGGTGGCTTATGAGTACGGCGCGAAGACGGGTGTTGGCGGCGGGGCCGCTAGAGTTCGCCGGGAAGGTGTTGCAGGGCAATCGAATTGTGGCAGGCACGGGTCATTTCAGCTAATCGCCAACTCTTACTCTTTGTGCCCTACCCTTGTCGCCTGTTGTTGGCGACAGGGTGGGGTAGTTTGCTTTGTTTCTCTCGAAATTCGAAACTTCTGCTTCGGGTGCCCCGTCCTAGCTTGCTAGGGCGGGGTAGTTGCTTTTTCGAGACTTCCGAAACCTTGCTTCCGATGGCCGTTACGCAATCACCATCTCTCCCCCGCGCTGTTTTTCCAGCTCCATCGCTTCATTCAGCGCGACAATTGCGCACTCCACCTGTCCATTGTCGGGAGCCTTCGTCGTGATCCGTTGCAGCCACAGTCCCGGAGCGGTCATCATCGCAAACAGCGACGTCCGTTTCTTTGCCGCAAACCGTATGATCTCGTACGACACTCCCACGATCAGCGGCAGCAGTGCGATCCTGATTGCGAACTTCGCCAGGAACGACTGCACCGGGAAGAACATGTAGATCACCATCGAGAACAGCATCACCGTGATCAGGAAGCTCGTCCCGCAGCGCGGATGGAACGTCGAGTACTTCTGCACCGCGCCCACTTCCAGCGGGTCTTTCGACTCGAACGCGAACACCGTCTTGTGCTCTGCGCCATGGTATTCAAACACTCGGCGCATGTCCTTCCACTGCGAAACCAGGTACAGGAATCCCAGGAACAGCGTCAGCCTCACCACGCCATCCACCAGGTTGAACAGGATGTCGTTGCCGAACGCCGGCCAGTGCTTCTTCACTTCCGTCGCCGCCACCAGCGGCAGGAACTTGTACATAAAGATAAAGAACGCCAGCGAAATCACCGCGTTCACGGCCATCACCCAGCCGCTCAACTGGATCGTCTTGCCCTCGTCGTTCACCGGAACTTCGTCCAGCGCCACGTTGCTCGCGTAGCGCAGAGCCTTGAAGCCCAGCCCCATCGCCTGGCCCAGCGTGATCACGCCTCGCACCACCGGCCACGCCATCCACTTGTGCTTGTCTGACGGACGCTCCAGCGGTTCCGAGTGTGTCGCAATCTCGCCCGAACCCTTGCGCACGGCGATGCCCCACGCATGAGGCGACCGCATCATCACGCCTTCCAGCACGGCTTGCCCGCCCACCAGCGTCTCCTCCGCGCTCTCCAGCGCGGGAAGCAGTTGCAGGGCGGCTTGTAAACGGAGGAATTGACGTAAACGACGCATAGTTATTGGATGCCGTCAGGCGCGTTTCAGGCGCAATTGGCTACTTTCAGGGTACTGGCCCGGGAATAGGGTGTCAAACCCCACCCGTAACGCAGAAGGGGGAGGAGGAAAACGATCCGGGTGGCCCATGCAAGCTCTTTTGCTTGCATGGGATGCAACGCAAGCTGTCCCTCTCAAGTCTCTTTTTTGTGCCTGTACAGGAAAGAAACTGGGTGGCTGTAGATGGTCAAGACGTTGTTCCCACCGGTTTGGTACGGCTGATGGGCGGCGCGTAACCGAGACTACCATGCGGGCGAGTGTGGTTGTAGTAGTTGAGCC
>JAJXZT010000018.1 GCA_021779935.1 Acidobacteriota bacterium | reverse complement strand
GGTGCTGGTCGGCGGTCGAGACTCTGAGGTAGAGAGCGGCGCGCTTCATGGCATTTCTCAGGATAGCACAACTATCTGAGATATGTAGAGCCTCGCCGAAAGCGCTCTCCTGGACCCGACTACCTCACCAACTTCCGCAAGGGAGATCCCTACATCAAGGTCGATCAGGGATACGCCCGGCTGCCCGGGGCCGGCTACGAGGCCCTGCATCCGGAGCTGAAGGACGTCAACCCGGAGAACTACCCCGACCTCGCCAAGCTGCGCATCCTGGGTGACGTCGCTCCGTACTCGAGGGAGTACCAGCGCGTGGCCTCTCGAGTCCGTCACCGTGCCCAGGACAGCCCGGAGATGCTGGCCGAGTACGAGCAGATCGCCGAGCAGGTGCGGCAGAGGATGGAGATGGAGCTGACCAGGTGTCTCCCCTCCGCCGCAGCACATACACCTCCCGCGCGCGGGCGGGGGAGGCCGGCCCGCGGCATCCGGCGTCTCCGGTCCGGTTCTCACGCGCAGTCCGGCGTCCTGCGTCAGTAATTGGACAGGTACCCGGGGCGACGTCGGTGGGAGAGAGAGGATTATCCGGGATCAGCCCCGCGCCCCTCCCGGCCCGGGGAGGCCGTCCGGGGACGGCGGAAATGGGCACAGAAAAGGTGCATTTCTCCGCGGATAGACGACTGAAAGTTCTGGTCGGGAAAAAGAGGTAAAAAGGCGGGGGATGCACACATCCCCACGAATCGATTGATAGTTATTGACCAATTTCCGGGTCGCCAGCCCCGCTCTATTATAAGCACTTCCCCGATTTTCACCGAAAGTCGTCTTTTACTTCCCAGTCCCCGGAGCCCGCTTCGGGGTCTTTTGCGGCGCCTCCCAGCCGTTCAACTCCCGCTCGACCGACTCGTCTAGCTCCCACTCCACCGTCTACTCCGGACGCTCCGCAGGACAGTCAGCCAAGGCGTTCCAGTACTTGCTGAAATGATCGCGTACCCGCGTCAGCTTGCCCAGGGGAAACTCCACCGACCGGCCGCGGGCCAGCGCCCGCTGCATCTCCGTGAAGATCAGGTTCAGCTCCCGCAGTGTAAACGTCGGGTTCCTCTCGGAACTGACCGGAGAAAGCTTCCCGGCCGCTTTCCGCCTGCGTGGCCTTCCACTTTCCCGGCACACCGCTTGCACACCGGACGCGCCACAAAGTCGCGAAACTCTCCATCACCCGGCCCGGGGTTGGCGGATGCCCGATTAGTAAGTCGGAGCTCCGGCAGCTGGGGACCACCATCATAGAATCAAGAACTTGCCTTCAGAATAGGCCCGCACGGAAGCACTGGAGTATGGTGAGCTAAAACATTGATTTGACAGATTTGAGATCGCAGGGGCACGGCACAGTTTACGGCACACTCGATAACACTATGTTGGCCACCTTTCGCGAGCGGTTTTCCTGACTGCCCATCAAACATCGAGCGAGGAGCTAGGGGACCGATGAATGAACATCACCGAAGACTCGATACTCACTGCGTGCAGCCTGCCGACGCAGAGGTGATCCGGCGTGGCAACTTGGCGAATGATAATTCTGATTACTCCAAAAAGGCGGATAGGCCGTTCTACGGACATGTGAACAGCTCTTCGATCCTCAAAGCCAGAACGTCGATGAGTGCATTGGCGATAATGCACCTTTCCACCACTTTGCGGCGAATGAGTTGTATCATCAAATACCTACTGGCCCCACTGTCTGGGAGCAAGAGAGAACAAAGACTGTTTGACATATTCGAAGACTTTTACAATTGCGGTTTGTCCATACGTAAGGCCAGCAGGAGAATTTCATGGGCTTCTGGATCAATGACCTTCGACACGCCGCACGGCGCCTCGCAAAAGCGCGTAAGTTCTTTTTCACCGTTACCCTGATGCTGGCTTTGGGCATCGGTGCGACAACGACAATTTTCTCCCTCATCGAAGGAATCCTTTTACGACCGCTTCCGTTTCTGGACCCTGGCCGCCTGGTGCAATTGGGTGAACATGTCGGGGAAAATTCGGGGATCGGGATTACGGCGCGAGATATCAGGGCCTATTCGACTGAAGCTCAAGCTTTCTCGTCCACCGGCGCCTTCACAGGAGCCAATTTTGTACTCTCTGATGGTCCTTCCCCTGAAAACCTCCCTGCGGCGCGCCTGACATCCGGCGTCTTTCCGACCGTCGGAGTGGAGCCTTTGCTCGGTCGCGTCTTCTCGCAGCAGGAAGAAGATGCGCGAGCACAGGACGCTGTCATCAGTTATGCTCTGTGGACAAACCGGTATCATCGCGATCCGCGCGTCGTGGGAGCCACCATCGAACTGGATCGCAAGCCTTACACCATCATCGGTGTGATGCCCCGCGATTTCGAATTCCCGCTCCAGGTGGGTCGACTGAATCAGTCGCAATTATGGGTTCCCATGAGTCTCACCCCCGAGGAGTTGTCCGAGGAAGAGGCTGGTTTTTGGGGATATCAGATGGTCGCGCGCCTAAAAGACGGCGTCTCCCTTTCGCAGGCTGCACAGGATGCGGATCGAGTTTCGCGGCAAATCATGAGCAGTTTTCCACCGTCGATGTCCAAGATTCACATCCGCGGCGATGTCCAACTGCTAAGCGAGGTACTTACCGGCAACACCAGACCGCTCCTTCGCGTGTTGTCGATCGCCGTCTCTGTGGTCCTCTTGATCGTCTGTGCCAACGTCACAATCCTCATGCTCGTGCGAGCAGTCCGCTATCATCGCGAATACGCGGTTCGCCTCGCGCTCGGCGCCCGTTCCAGTGCGATCCTTCGAGACACTGTTCTGGAAGGACTTATCTTGAGCCTAAGCGGCGGATTGCTTGGTTTGATTTTTGCAGGGGTTGCAATCCGCATTGCCTCGCACTCGCTCGCGGAATCCATGCCGCTTATCGATTCCATATCGATCGATGTTCCGGTAGCGCTCTTCACGCTGGGTATCGCAATTACCGTCGGAGTTCTCGCCAGCCTCGTACCCGCATTTGTAGCTTTGCGAACTGATCTGATCGCAGGCCTCAAAGATACCGTAGCCACGACTACAGGCGCAGTAGGTCACGCGCGGCTCCGTTCAGTGCTTGTCGTCATGGAGATTGCGGTCGCACTTGTTTTACTCATCGCCTCATTGGCTTTCGTGCGCAGCTATCAGAAGATGCTTTCCGTCGACCCTGGATTTCAACCGCAGAATGTGCTGGTGGCCGGCTATCGGCTCCCCCAGCAGCAATACGCCACCGATGCCTCTGTGGAGAGATTCAATCGAGATCTGATCGAGCAGTTGTCGAAGAAACCCGGCATTCTCGCTGGAGGGCTTGGCAATACTCTTCCATCCTCCGGCAATTCGGGCATGGCCGCCTATACGGTTGAGGGGCAATCTACTGAAGGTTGGAAACTGAAATTCGCGGCATTCGGGGCCATATACGGAAACTACTTCCGGGCGCTCGGCATTCCCCTGATTGCGGGGCGCACCTTTACGGACGAAGACCGTGCGGATTCTCCTCTGGTCATCATTGTGAGCCAGTCCATGGCTCAACACTCATGGCCAGGACAGAACCCTATCGGCAAGCGAATGCACGTGGGCAACCCTAAGAAAAACCTGCCCTGGGCTACAGTGGTAGGAATTGTTGGCGACACGCGGATCGGTTCGCGCGATCAAAAAGCCAATGACCAGTGGTACGCACCGGCTCTGCAACCAGCTATTCTCTATGGATCCGCATTGCCGCAATCCCGCGTCATTCCAGCCGGCGGCTCCATCGTTGTACGCGCGGCAATACCTCCCGAGGAGATCATCGGAACCGTTCGTCTCACCGTCGCGGAAATTGATCCGCAGCTTGCGCTCGACCAGGTGCGTTCCATGGCGGACGTTGTCTCCACCACTGAGGCTCCGCGCCGCATCATGACAGAGTTGATCGGCTCCTTTGCGCTCGCCGCCCTTATTCTTGCGCTCACAGGCATTTATGCAGTTGTGTCTTTCTCGGTCACATTGCGGGCTCAGGAGATTGCCATCCGCATGGCGCTTGGTGCGCAACGCGAAGGCATTGTAAAGCTCGTGCTTCATTCGGGAGTGAGGTTGGCGCTTGTGGGTAGCACACTAGGGGCTCTGGCTTCGCTTGCGACTTCTCAGGTGATTCGCTCTTATCTGTTTAGCGTCAGCCCCACTGACCCTTGGATCTACATCGGAAGTATCTTCCTCATGATTTGCATTGCCTTCATTGCTTCTGCCGTGCCCGCGGTTCGCGCCGCCTCGGCGGACCCAATCAAGGTACTGCGTTCCGTTCCCTAGCAAATTGCCAGGATACGGCCTCGCTTCTAATATCGAAGGCGAACTTTGGACCGTACGCTCGGGACGCTTGAAGGAGGCCAAACGTACTCACTGAATTCTCAGTTGCTGACGACAGGCCAAACCACTCAACGAACTCGCTTTCCACCAGAAAATCAGGATTGGTCCCGAAAAACGCCCCAGGATCCCACGATCCACCTTGACGGGAAGTCGCCATGTCGGACTTGTGGTGCCCGATTCCGTCCCGAAAGTACAGCCAAATACCCCCGAGGCGGGCAACAGCTTCGCTGTCTCTTCACCGAATGTTGCTTACTTCGTAACGCGACGGTAGCCGGTAATACGACCAACAATCAACGAGATGGGTACAGCAGAGCAGTTGACATGAACCTCGATCCACCTCTTGTCCCGGGTCTTCGGGATTAATGCGATGGCGTCTTGTGCGAAGGTGTGGCGTCTTCTGGTCCGACACCGCCCAGCCAAGGCTGATCGCCAGCGCGTCTGGCCCGCCGGACGATCTCTTCTTGGAGTTCGAACATCCCTGGCATGAGGCTGGTCGATGGAACCGGTGTCTCAACGAAATCGATGTAGCTCTTGTTGGGCGCGAAGGTCGGCCAGTCCGCCTGTCCGGGGGCTTTGGGAACTCCGGTCCGCGCGAAGGATGTCCAGTAGGCAATCATCGCATCCGAAAGGGCCTGCTCTCTGGGTCCGACGGGGACCGGCCAATTCGGCGGCAATACTGCGTCGCTCCCAATGTGGCCAAAGGTATACGTCAGCTCGCTGCCATGGAAGGCATGCAGTCCCCGCGCCTGCGCTGCGGGATAAGGATGATCGAAGAAATAGAGGTAGGAATGGATTCCCGCTTCAGCCTGATCGCGCACAATGCGCATGGCGCTCCAGCCGAAAACCGCATCTCGCCTTGCTGCCAACATGCTGGCTCTTATGTTGCTGCCCGGATAAAGCCGCAGGAACTCCGGGGCGAGATCACCGTAACGCTTCCTGATTTCCGATTCGTACACGGTGCGAGAATTGGTTAGATTGTGCGGCATGAATCCCATGAGGACGGGATAGATCTCGTTGCGGTTGAAGCCCATCAGGACAGGCACCATCGCCTGTTGCTTGCGGTCGAATAGATCAACAATCTGAACCGGGAGCGCCCAACCATCCACATTTGGACCAAGTCGGAATCCGGGGTGTTCAGTCACGAATTTGGCATCCAGGGCTCGCATGGATTTGAGGTCTGCCGCGCCGAGCGATTTTTCGAATGCCGTTCCGATGGTCTCAGCAGAAGGCAGGTCATGATTCGGCTGCTTCAATTCCGGAGTGGATTGGATTCCGAGGCTTTCGCCAATCACCTTTTGAAAAAGGCCGCGCGCCAGAGGACTCACCATCAAGAGGGCCATGCATACGCCCCCGGCAGACTCGCCATCGATGGTGACATTGCCGGGATCGCCGCCGAAGGCAGCAATGTTGTTCTTCACCCAATTGAGTGCGGCGATTTGATCGAGCAAGCCGTAATTGCCTGAAACGCCGTGCGGTGATTCTGCACTCAGTTCCGGCAATGCCAGCCAACCGAGCGGACCCAGTCGGTAATTGATCGAAACGAAAGCGACCTTATGTTCTGCGAAATGCGTACCGTCATACTGCGGTTCCCAGCTACCGCCTCTGACAAATCCGCCGCCATGAATCCAGACGATGACTGGCAGTTTGTGCGCATGACGGGGCGTCCATACGTTCAGGAATAAGCAGTCCTCACTAAGCTTCGGTCGATGAATGTAAAAGAGGCTCTGCGGCGAGTAGGACGTCTCATAGCAACTGGCTCCGAAATCCCGCGCATCGCGCACACCCTTCCATGGTTTCGCGGCAACCGGGGCGGTCCAGCGCTTATTTCCAATTGGTGGTT
>JAJXZT010000028.1 GCA_021779935.1 Acidobacteriota bacterium | reverse complement strand
GGCGACAACGTGACGCTGGAGATCGAGCTGATCACGCCGGTGGCGATGGAAAAGGGCCTGCGCTTTGCCATCCGCGAAGGCGGACGCACGGTCGGCGCCGGTACCATCACCGAGATCGTTCAGTAAACGAATTATGCGGGTGCTGCCTGTGCGGCGCCCGCCTTGTAAACATCAGTTAGAGAAGTCGACGGCGACTATAAGACCGCAAGATCTTTGAGGAAACTACAGTGATTGGCAAAGAACGAATCCGAATCCGCCTGAAAGCTTACGACTATCGCGTGCTCGATCAGTCCACGGGCGAAATCGTCGAGACAGCGCGTCGCACAGGCGCGCAGATCGCGGGTCCGATCCCGCTCCCGACAGTGAAAAACAAGTACTGCGTTCTCCGTTCGCCTCACGTCGACAAGAAGTCGCGCGAGCAGTTCGAGATTCGCACGCACAAGCGCCTGCTCGACATTCTTGAGCCGACGCAACAGACCGTGGACGCGCTCATGAAGCTCGATCTGCCGGCCGGCGTCGATGTCGAAATCAAGGCCTACGGCAAGGAACATAAGTAAAAACACCCGGACCGGCGATTTGGTTCGCCTCGTTCCGGCACCTACAGTGCCCCGCAGGATTGCAGGGCATGATGAGGAGAAAAGAAGAAATGGCAATCAGCGGAATTCTCGGTAAGAAAGTCGGCATGACGCAGCTGTTCGACAGCAAGGGCGAAGTTCGCCCGGTGACCGTCCTCCAGGTCGGTCCCTGCGTCGTCACCCAGATGAAGTCGGCAACGAAGGACGGCTACGTGGCTGTACAGATCGGTCTCATCGAATTCGTGAAGGAATCGAAGCTGACCAAGGCGATGAAGGGTCATCTTGGCAAGCACGACCTTCCGCCGGTCAAGTTCGTGAAGGAAGTCGACCTGGTCGTGGAAGAAGGCCAGGAGGCTACCAAGGTTGGCGACAAAGTTCTGGTTGACATGTTCGACGGCGAAAAATTTGTCGACGTGGTCGGCACCAGCAAGGGACGCGGTTTCGCAGGCGTCGTGCGGCGCCATCACTTCGCCGGCGGCCCGGCGGCCCACGGCCACATGTTCCAGGTGCAGGGCTCCATCGGCGCATCGTCGTTCCCGTCGCGCGTCTTTAAGGGACAGCGCATGAGCGGCCACATGGGGCATGACAGCGTCACGGTACGCAACCTTCGCGTGCTTGGCGTTGACAAGGAAGAGAACCTGCTTGTGGTGGAAG
The DNA here is from genome assembly GCA_021779935.1 of Acidobacteriota bacterium. Lineage (GTDB taxonomy): Bacteria > Acidobacteriota > Terriglobia > Terriglobales > Acidobacteriaceae > JAJXZT01. Next base: position 92,030 of record JAJXZT010000028.1, on the reverse strand, counting down.
GCGCGGTGCCGGGGCCGAAGGATGGGTACCTGGTTATCAGCAAGGCAAAGAAGCCACCGAGAGAGCGTCGCGGCTTCTCCGGCGAGACGGCGGCAGTCAACCCGTTGAAGGCTTCTAAGCGCCTGGCGAAGGGCAAGTAGTGAACTGCCGGACGATTTGATCGTCCGGACAAAACGCCTCCCGCGGATCGAAATTGACGGGGGGATGGCAAAAGCTGGGGCCCGTCTGAAACGGACACCCAAGGGAAGGAAGCGGCGAGTGCCGCGGTCCTTAAAGGAAAACGGTTATGGCAACCATCGATGTATTGAATCTGGCCGGCGAAAAAGTGGGCAGCCTTGAGCTTGCCGACGAAGTCTTCGGCGCGGTCAATGAAGACCTGCTCTGGGAAGCGGTCAAGCACTACCGCGCAGGCCTTCGCGCCGGAACACACGCCACCAAGAATCGCAAACTGGTCAGCGGTTCCGGTAAGAAGTTGTGGCGGCAAAAAGGCACTGGCCGTGCCCGTGTCGGCTCCGTTCGCTCGCCCCTGTGGCGTCACGGCGGCACCACGCATGGACCGCAGCCCCGCTCGTATGATTTCCAGTTCCCGAAGAAGAAGCTGCTGGGCGCATTGCGTTCGGCGCTCGCGGCCAAACTGGCCGATGGCAAGCTCACCGTGGTCGAGGCCTTCGATCTGAAGGAGTCCAAGTCCAAGGCGATGCGCCAGGCGCTGGATGCCCTGAAGGTCGAGAAGACTGCCGTGCTCGTGGAAGTTGGCAGCAGCGAAAACACGAACCTCGAACTCAGCAGCCGCAACCTGGCCGGGGTCGAAATGCTCTACGGGCCGGAAGTCCACCCCTATCACCTGCTCCGCTACGACCGCGCGATCTTCTCGCGTCCGGCGCTGGAGAAATTGCAGAATTCGCTGAAGGCGTCCGCGCCCAAGCGCAAGGCGGAGGTGGCGTAATGGCAAAGTCCGCGTATCAGATCATTCGCAAGCCCGTGATCACCGAAAAAGGTCTCGGGGTAAAGGAAACCGAGCAGACGCTCGTATTCCAGGTCGCGGCTGACGCGACCAAGACCGAAATCAAGGAAGCCGTGCAGTCGATCTTCAAGGTGAAGGTCGAGGAAGTTCGCACGGCAAACTTCCTCGGGAAGGAACGCCGCCGCGGAAAGTTTGCAGGCTATCGTCCCGACTGGAAGAAGGCGTACGTACGGCTCAAGCAGGGCGAAAAAATGCCCGAGTACGCTGAGAACGTTTAAGCGTTCCAGCCTTGAGTCCAACGCCTGGGCACGTGCCCGGGCCAAGAGGCCGAACAGGAGAAGCAACGCAAATATCTGTCCGGCAAGAAGAGACGAACTATGGCGATCAAGACTTATAGACCGGTAACTCCGACGCTTCGTTTCAAGACGACGCTCGTCAATGACGATCTGACGACGAACCGGCCGCACAAACCGTTGACCGAGCCGAAGAAGGGGACGGGCGGAAGGCGCAACAGTGGCGACCTGACCATCTGGCACCGCGGTGGCGGACACAAGCGCAAGATCCGCGTCATCGACTTCAAGCGCGACAAGGCCGGCATCCCGGCGACTGTCGCTTCGATCGAGTACGATCCGAACCGTTCGGCGCGCATCGCGCTGCTCAGCTACGCCGACGGCGAGAAGCGCTACATCCTGCACCCGGTGGGATTGCAGGTTGGCACGAAGGTTGTCAGCGGACCCGAGGCCGACATTCTTGTCGGCAACGCTCTGCCGCTGCGCAACATCCCAGCCGGCACGGTCGTTCATAACATCGAACTGAAGCCCGGCAAGGGCGCGCAGATGGCGCGCTCGGCTGGAGCACAGGCGCAGTTGGTAGCCAAGGAAGGCGATTACGCCCTGCTTAAGCTGCCTTCGGGCGAAACTCGCAAGGTGCTGGTCGACTGCATGGCTACCGTTGGACAGGTCGGCAACACCGACCATGAAAACGTCACCATCGGCAAGGCCGGTCGTACCCGTTGGCTCGGCAAGCGCCCGGTAAACCGCGGTGTCGTCATGAACCCGGTGGATCACCCGCACGGCGGCGGCGAAGGTAAAACCTCCGGCGGCCGTCATCCGGTGACCCCGTGGGGCCAGCCGACACGTGGTTACAAGACCCGTAACAATAAGCGGACCGACAAATTCATCGTGTCGCGTCGCGGGAAGTAGGGAAGGTAGAGCATGGCACGTTCGACGAAAAAGGGTGCGTTCGTTGATTCGCACGTGATGGCAAAGATCGAGGCGATGAACGCGCGCAACGAGAAGAAGGTTGTGCGTACTTGGTCGCGCCGGTCCACCGTCGTTCCCGAGATGCTGGGGCATACCCTTGCCGTGCACAACGGCAGGAAGTTTATCCCCGTCTACATCACCGAGAACATGGTGGGACACAAGCTCGGCGAGTTCAGCTTCACCCGTACCTTCAAGGGACACTCGGTGAAGGCTGCGGCTGAAACCTCGGCGAAGCCGGCGCGGTAGCCGAAGATCGCGGGCGTAAAGCCTGAGCTAATGAATCGTCTTCGGTGAAAACACCGGGGACGCTGCGGAAAGTTTGCGAAGGAATAAAGACATGGAATTCACAGCAAAAGCCAGGTTCGTGCGTGTGTCGCCGCAGAAGGCCCGCCTGGTGCTGGACCTGATCAAGGGACAGCGCGTGGAGCAGGCCCTGAACACTCTGGCGTTCACCAAGAAGGGCATTGCGCCATCGGTCCTTAAGGTTCTGCGCTCGGCAGTGGAAAACGCCAACTACCTGAGCCAGGAAAAAGGCTTTGATGTCGATCTCGACCGGCTGATTGTTTCGCGCGCGATCGTCAATGAAGGCCCGCGCATGAAGCGTATCCGTCCGGCTCCAATGGGTCGCGCCTATCGTTATCAGCGGCGCATGTCCCATATCGAGATTGCGGTTGCCGAGAAGTCGACGGTTGCCGCGGGCTCGAAGGGTAAGGAAGAGGTTGTAGTCGCTCCGGCGAAGAAGAAGACCGCCGCCAGGAAGACTGCACCCAAGAAAAAGGTCGCGAAGAAATAACGCATTGCAGCGGCGGCGGAAAACCTATCGCTGCCGCGGAGAGACGAAGCATTATGGGACAGAAAGTCCATCCTTACGGATTCCGCCTCGGCTACACCAAGCCGTGGAAGTCGCGCTGGTACATGGACCGCGACTATGACAAGACGCTGATCGAAGACGTTAAGCTGAAGGAAGAGCTGAAGGACAAGCTCAAGTCGGCGGGCATCAGCTCGGTCGAAATCGAGCGTCCTGGCAACAAGCTGCGCGTCATCATCCGCACCGCGCGTCCGGGCATCATCATCGGCCGCAAAGGCTCGGAAATCGACAAGCTGAAGCAGGAACTGCAGAAGCGGACGAGCCGCGAAGTGCATGTCGACATCCAGGAAGTGCACAAGCCGGAACTGGATGCGCAGCTCGTCGCCGAGTCGATTGCGTTGCAGCTCGAAAAGCGTGTCGGCTTCCGCCGCGCCATGCGCAAGTCGGTGGATTCCGCGCTCCGTTTCGGCTGCAAGGGCATCAAGGTCCGCGTATCGGGCCGCCTGAACGGTAACGAAATCGCGCGCTCCGAATGGTATCTGCAGGGACGTTTGCCGCTGCACACCTTGCGCGCCGACATCGATTATGGCTTCGCCGAGGCGAAGACCACCTACGGTGTCATTGGCGTGAAGACCTGGGTGTACAAGGGCGAAATCCTGGCGCAGAAGCGCCGCGAGCCGCAGGCCGCGCCGGCGAATTTCTAAGCGAGCCGCCAGCGGTCCGCTTCCAGCCGCCAGTCTGCTGGAAGGGACGAGTTCGCTGATGGTCACGCCGCTCACGCGGCGAATGGAAACCTGAAACTGGCAACTGGAAACTGATTATGTTGATGCCGAAGAAAGTGAAGTACCGCAAACAGCAGCGCGGTCGCATGTGCGGAAAGGCCTGGCGCGGCAGCGAACTGTCGTTCGGCGATTACGGCCTCAAGGTGCTTGAGCCGGGCTGGATCACCGACCGCCAGATCGAGGCGGCCCGTGTCGCCATGACGCGTTTCGTCAAGCGCGGCGGCAAAATCTGGGTTCGCTTGTTCCCGGACAAGCCCGTCACCAAGAAGCCGGCCGAAACCCGTATGGGCAAGGGCAAAGGCGCTCCTGATCACTGGGTAGCTGTCGTTCGCCCGGGCAAGATCCTGTTCGAGATGGAAGGCGTTTCGCCGACCGACGCGCAGGAAGCAATGCGCCTGGCTTCGCACAAGCTGCCGCTGAACACGAAATTCGTGCAGCGTCCGACGGTCCACTAGAATTCTGTGGCCTGGGACGGTAATGTCCCTGGCCCGGACGCCCGGCGGCTTGAACCGTCGGGGGGTGAAGAGAAATAGAGATGAATACGGAAAAAATCCGCAACCTTACTGATATCGAGCTGACGCAGCAGGAACGCGACCTCAGCGACCAGCTCTTCAAGCTTAAGTTCCAGCTTGCGATGGGCCAGACCGAGAGCCTGAAGAAGATCCGCGGTCTGCGCAAGGACATTGCGCGCCTCAAGACTGTTCAGCGCGAAAAGCAACTGGTGGCCACTAAGACCGGAACGGAGAAGAAGTAGCCATGGCAGAAACAACCAACACGCAAACCGGATCCGGCCGCAAGACACTGGTAGGCCAGGTGGTTTCCACCAAGATGGCCAAAACCATCGTCGTGGAAGTCAGCCGCCAGAAAGCTCACCCGCTGTATCGCCGAGTGGTCTCGCGGACCAAGAAGTTCTACGCCCACGACGAGAAGCAGACGGCTCACGTCGGCGATTTCGTTCGCATCGAGGAAACTCGTCCCCTGTCGCGCCTGAAGCGCTGGCAGTTGAAGGACATCGTGAAGCGCGCCGCCCTCGTTGGCGGTGAGAGCAAGGCTGAAATGACCGGCGAGGTCAGCGAGTAGTCATCGGATGTCCGTCATCGCCGCCGCGGATTTTGCGTGGCAGCGAGCGATGGATGGCCGGGGACCAAGGAGATTGAGCTATGGCAGTCATGATGAGAACGATGCTCGAAGTCGCTGACAACAGCGGCGCCCGCAAGTTGCAGATGATTCTGCCACTGGGCGGTTCGACCGGTCTCAGTGCGGGACTCGGCGACACCATTACCGCCGCGGTAAAGGAAGCGTCTCCCGATGGGCAGGTTAAGAAGGGCACAGTGGTCAAGGCCGTTGTGGTCCGCACCCGCAAGGAGCACCGTCGCAAGGACGGAACATATATTCGCTTCGACCAGAACGCCGCCGTGCTGATCAGCGCCGATGGTGAACCGGTTGGAACGCGCGTTTTCGGTCCTGTGGCCCGCGAGCTGCGCGAGAAGAAGTTCCTCAAGATTGTTTCTCTCGCCCCTGAGGTTCTCTAGGGCAAAACCGCTTCCTTGGCGATCCCGAGGCGGCGCGGAAGGTAGGACGACATGGCAATGGTGGACATTCGCCGGAACGACACCGTCAAGGTGATTACCGGCCGAGACAAAGGGAAGGAAGGACGCGTTCTGCGCGTGTTCCCGGACAAGCACAAGGTCCTGGTTGAGCACGTCATGATGGTTAAGAAGAACGTTCGTCCGAACCCGCAGAAGCAAATCAAGGGCGGCATCGCCGAGCAGGAGAGTCCGATTTCGATCTCCAACGTGATGCTCGTTTGCTCCAGTTGCAACAAGCCTTCGCGCATCGGCCACGAGGTACAGGGCGAGCGCAACGTGCGTGTCTGCAAGAGTTGCGGCAGCACACTGGAGAAGTAACCAACGGCACTTGCTCCGGGCGGCTTGTCCGCGCGGCGCGGTAAAACTGATCAACTTACGAACCGGTATCCACTCCGAAACCGTGAGAGAAGGCAGATAGCAAAGCAATGGCAAAGGAAAAGGCTGAAAAGCCAACTAAGAAGGCAGGTAAGGCGGAAGCTGCGGCAGCTCCGGTACAGGCGGGAAAACCCGCTCGTCCGAAGCTGAACAACGCTGCGTCGGCGCGCCTGCGCATGAAGTACAAAAATGAAGTGGTTCCCGCGCTGATGAAGGAACTCGAGCTCAAGAACGTAATGGCCGTGCCGAGACTCGAGAAGGTCGTCGTCAACATGGGTGTGGGAGAAGCCACGCAGAACGCCAAGGTTCTCGATCCGGCCGCAGCTGAGTTGCAGCAGATCACCGGTCAGAAACCGATTATCACCAAGGCGAAAAAGTCGATCGCGGCCTTCAAGGTTCGCGAGGGCATGCCGATCGGCGTCATGGTCACCCTGCGCGGCGACCGCATGTTTGAATTTCTCGATCGTCTGCTGAACGTCGCTCTGCCACGCGTGCGCGACTTCCGCGGTGTCGGCACCAAGTCGTTCGATGGCCGCGGCAATTACACGCTCGGCCTGCGCGACCAATTGATCTTCCCGGAAATCGACTATGCAAAGGTCGATAAACAGAAGGGTATGAACGTCACGATCGTTACGACTGCAAAGTCCGACGATCACGCCCGCGCGCTGTTGCGCCTCATGGGCATGCCGTTCCGCCAGCAGCAGTAGGGCCCAGGTTACTCAACGTGATTTTTCGGCGTGCCTTCGGGCCCGCCACGGAACAAGGAAAAGATGGCTAAGACATCCAGTATCGCCAAGGCGAACAAGAAGCCTAAGTTCTCCACGCGCCAGCACAACCGCTGCAAGCTGTGCGGACGGCCGCGCGCTTACCTGCGCAAGTTTGGTATTTGCCGTCTGTGTTTCCGCGGATTGGCGCTGCGTGGCGAGATTCCGGGCGTTTCAAAGTCGTCCTGGTAATCGAGCGTTACCTGAACCAGGCGGGGGTGAGCCCCGCGCAACGGCTGGCAGGACTGCCAAGGCAGTCCCGGCCCGTGGCCAAAGGCTGCGGGCACAGTAGAGTCCGTCGCCGCAGGTTCTTTCACGGAGAGGCTCCTCGGAGCTGACCATCGCGGTTCGCCAGCGAGCGCGAGAAAGAGAACGGGCGTACGAATCAGGAGAAGCAAACATGAGCTTTACCGATCCGGTGGCAGATTTCCTTACTCGAATCCGCAACGGCATCAGGGCCCGTCATCAGAAGGTGGACGTTCCAGCCTCCAAGCTGAAGCTGGAAATTGCCCGCATTCTCAAGGAAGAGGGATACATCGCGAACTTCAAGGCCACCGAAGAAGAGGGCAAGAAGATCATTCGTGTGTATCTCAAGTACGCCGCCGACAACAGCGCGATCATCACCAACGTCACGCGCGTGTCGCGTCCGGGATGCCGCGTCTACGTCGGCAAGAACGAGATCCCGCGCGTATTGGGCGGTCTGGGCATCAACATCCTGACCACTCCCAAGGGCGTGATGACCGGCAAGCAGGCGCGCAGGGAAGGTCTCGGCGGCGAGATCCTTTGCGAGGTCTACTAATCAACAGCGTCGTCCGCGCATAGCGGATGGTGCGAGCAGACGAGGCCCCGCGACAATGGGGTCCGGAAGCCCGCCACGACCAGAGTCGTTGCGGTGTGGAGAGAAGAGCAATGTCGAGAATTGGTAAAAAGCCGATCCCGCTCCCCAAGGGAGTTACCTACAAGGTGGACGGCAACACAATCAGCGTCAAGGGCCCCAAGGGTGAAGTGAAGAGTCACCTTCCTGCCGGCGTTTCGCTGGAGCAGACGGATGGCATTCTTCACATCAAGCGCGAGGACGATTCAAAGGCTGCAATTCATGGCTTGGTTCGCGCCCTCGTTAATAATGCCGTGGAAGGCGTTACCAAGGGCTGGACGCGCGAACTCGAAATCGTCGGCATCGGCTACCGCGCGGAATTGAAGGGCAAGGGAATCGTGGTCTTCACTCTCGGTTACTCGCATCCCATCGAGTACCCTCTGCCTTCGGGCATTGAAGTCACGATCGATCCCAAACAGACCCGGCTGTCCATTGCCGGCATCGACCGCCAGCAAGTCGGCCAGGTCGCCGCTGAAATGCGCTCTCTGCGTCCGCCCGATCCGTACAAGAACAAGGGCGTGCGCTACGTCGGCGAGAAGTTGAAGAAGAAGGTCGGCAAGACTGGCGCGAAGTAGTTCGCGCAGTCAGTCGATTGCTTGATGAATCTGGGTCGAACAGGGTAATGCTGCTTCGATCCGCATAAACGCCCCGGTTGGGCTCAAGCCACTGGGGTCATGAATCACGGGACAGGCCGGTCGGACGAGAATCCGGCAGGCTGTCTCCCCGGTTTAGAACTCCGGGATAGAGTCGCCCGCAATGCGGTGCGGCGAGGAAAGTAGCGATGCTGAACAAGACTTCCAAGAATGTGACGCGGTCGAGAATTCATGATCGCATCCGCAAAAAGCTTGCTGGAACCGGGGAGCGTCCGCGCCTCAACGTGTTCCGCTCGGTCAACCACATCTATGCGCAGGTGGTTGACGACTCCAAGGGTGTCACCGTCGTATCCGCCAGCTCACTGGAGATTGGCAAGGACGGAAAGAAGCACATCGGCGGCGGCAACATTGCTGCGGCCAAGCAGGTCGGCAAGACGGTTGCCGAGCGCGCCAAGGCAAAGGGAATCGTCAAGGTCGTCTTTGATCGCGGCGGCTATCTTTATCACGGCCGCATCAAGGCGCTGGCCGACGCGGCCCGCGAAGCAGGCCTTCAGTTCTAAGGCGCATGAGTTCGGCGAGGTAAGCGGCATTTGCCGCAAGCCTTCGAGAATGGTGGCGGGCGAGGTCCTGAAAATGGGCCGTTAGTTCGCGAGAAGTCGGGCGATGTCCAGTGTGGATCTTCGCCGGGAGAGTCAACAAGAAATGGCAATCGTTAAGAAAAAGCTCGATGCCGGTCAGTACAACCTGAAGGACCAGGTCGTCAGCATCAATCGCGTGACCAAGGTCGTCAAGGGCGGTAAGAACATGTCCTTTGCCGCGCTCGTCGTTGTCGGCGATCCGGGCTCCGCAGTCGTGGGCTACGGTTCCGGCAAAGCGAAGGAAGTGCCACAGGCGATTCGTAAAGGGATCGAGGCTGCCAAGAAGAACCTGATCAAGGTGAATCTGACGCATACCTCGATTCCACACATTTCGCTCGGCCGCTACGGTTCTGGCCAGGTACTGCTCAAGCCCGCTCCGGAAGGTACCGGAGTGATCGCCGGTGGCGCCGTTCGCGCCGTCATGACTTCGGCGGGCGTGCAGAACGTCCTTACCAAGTCGATCGGAACGACCAATCCGCACAACGTGATCAAGGCCACCTTTGACGCGCTCAAGAAATTGCGTGATCGCGGCGAAGTGGCGGCCAATCGCGGCAAAACCGTTGAGGAGCTCTAAGTCATGGCCCGCAAACGCATGAAGACAGATAAAGTGCAGGCGCCTGCCGGGGCCAGGATTCAGTTGAAGTGGGTCCGCTCGGCCATCGCCACGCCGACCAAGCACAAGCTGGTGATTAAGGGGCTGGGATTCACTCGCCTCTACCAGGTCATTGATCGTGAAGACACGCTGTCGGTCCGTGGCATGGTTGCCAAGGTGCCGCATCTGGTCGAGATCGTCGGCGAAGGTAAGTAAACCGAGTCCCCGTCCCGCGAATCCATCGTGGCTTCGCGTCCGCCGGGGGCGTTAGGAACGGGCCGCATGCCGGCCCAAGGCGCGACTTGCGTTGCGCCAGCGGAGAGTTTGCAAAATGAATCTTTCGAATCTCAAAAAGCCGTATCGGTCCACGGAAAAGAAGAAGCGCATCGGCCGTGGTATGGGCTCGGGAATGGGCAAGACGTCCACCCGTGGCCACAAGGGACAGGGCTCACGCTCCGGTTCGCGCCTCATGCGCGGATTTGAAGGCGGCCAGATGCCGCTGCACCGGCGCCTGCCCAAGCGCGGATTTACCAACATCTTCAAGAAGGAATTTACCGTAGTGAACCTGGCGCGCCTGGCGGAACTGGGCGAAACCGAGATCACGCCGGAAGTTCTCTACAGCAAGGGTGTCCTCAAGAAGCGCTCCGGGCTCGTCAAGATCCTGGGTGTCGGCGAACTGACCAGTGCCATCAGTGTGAAGGCGCACAAGTTCTCCGAGTCGGCGCAGGAGAAGATCACCAAGGCAGGCGGCAAGGTGGAAGTCATCGCCTAAGCGCCTGCAGTCGCTCGTTGTATGTGTTGGCGAGCGTAACAGGCAAGTTCGGATTCCCGGGCGGGAGTATCCCGTTGGGACGGGTGGGGAAGGCAGCCACAGGCGGCCGGACCCGGAGAAGAAGAGGCCCAGTTTATGTTCGAGAAGATCGCAAACATCTTTCGAATCCCGGACCTGCGCAAGCGTGTGCTATTCACGTTTGCCATGCTGGCCGTCTACCGAGTCGGTGGGCATCTGCCGACGCCGGGCGTCGATACGGTTGCCCTGCAACGGCTGTTCCAGTCGCAGAGCGGCAGCATGCTCGGGTTTGTCGATCTGTTCAGTGGCGGCAACCTCGGCCGCATGACGATCTTCGCCCTGGGCATCATGCCCTACATCACCGCGTCGATCATCTTGCAGTTGCTCACTGTTGTCTACGAGCCTCTCGCCCGTCTCCAGAAGGAAGGCGAACTCGGACGCAAAAAGATCACGCAGTGGACGCGCTACCTGACGGTCATTCTCAGCGCCGTACAGTCGCTCGGTATCGCCCTTACGTTGCAGCATGGTGTTGGCGGTCAGCAACTCGTACTGACCCCTGGCATCTACTTCATACTGATGACGATGCTCACGCTCACCGCCGGTTCCACGTTCGTCATGTGGCTCGGCGAGCAGATTACCGAACGCGGTGTCGGCAATGGCATGTCGCTGCTGATCTTCGCCGGCATCGTCGTGGGTCTGCCGCGCGCCGTTTTTGATCTTTACGACAAGGTTCATACCAACGCGTGGGGCGCCTTTACGTTCCCAGCCATGATCCTGCTGCTCGCTCTGATGATCGTGGTCGTGGCCTTCATCGTCTTCGTTGAAAAGTCGGAACGCCGCATTCCGGTGCAGTACGCCAAGCGCGTTGTCGGGCGCAAGGTGATGGGTGGACAATCCACGCACCTTCCTTTGCGCGTCAACGCCGGCGGCGTCATGCCGGTCATCTTTGCCAGCTCGATCCTCACCCTGCCGCAGACGGCCGGGTACCTGATCAAGGGCAAGAGCGTTGTGATCGACCGCATGCTGGAGCAGTTGAATTGGGGAGAACCCCTTTACACCATGCTCTACGCCATCGGCATCATCTTCTTCGCATATTTCTACGTCTCGATCATCTTCAATCCGACCGAGGTTTCGCAGAACATGCAGAAGTACGGCGGATTCATCCCGGGTATTCGTCCGGGCAAGCGCACCAGCGATTACATCAACGACATTCTGACGCGCATCACGCTGGTTGGCGGCCTGTATCTGATCGTTGTTTCGATCATCCCGGAATGGATGATCGCCGGTATGCGCCTGAACCACTTGCCTGGTGCTCTCGGAGCAATGTTCGAACACTTGCCGACATGGGTGACTAACGGCTTGGGGGTAAACTTCTACTTTGGTGGCACATCGCTGCTGATTGTTGTCGGCGTGGCAATGGACACCATCAACCAGGTAGAGTCCCAGCTCATCATGCGACATTACGAGGGATTCAGCTCCAGAAGCGGCCGAATACGCGGCCGGAGGGCGTGGTAAGAGCAGTCTCGGGCTGGCAGCAGAATGCTGTGGTTCGGGAGAAACAACGGACGCCAAAGCCACAAAGGTGGCCATCGACGTGACCAGAGCCGCTATGAAAATCGGACCGGTGATCCTGTTCGGACCCCCAGGGGCCGGCAAGGGAACCCAGGCCAAGAGAATAGCCGATAAGTTCGGCATCCCGCAGATCTCCACCGGGGATCTGCTCCGCGAAAACGTGGAGAAGGGAACCGAGCTTGGCCAGAATGCTCGGCAGATTATGCAAAGAGGGGAATTGGTCCCCGACCGCATGGTCTGCGACATGGTGGCCGAACGCCTGAAGGGCGGCGATTGCGAACGGGGCTTCATCCTTGATGGGTTCCCCCGCACCGTGACCCAGGCGGTCTGGCTGGATAATTATCTGGTAGAAAACACGGTCTTTGACAACGCGAACGGCACCAGGGCTGCGTTTGTACTCCGCTTTGTCGTGGAGTATAATGCTCTATTGCAAAGGCTTACCGGACGTCGTACTTGTCCTACCTGCGGGCGGATCTACAACGTTCATACTCAGCCACCACGTGTCGCCGAGGTCTGCGACCTTGACGGCTCCCGGCTTGTTACGCGCAAAGACGACCAAGAGGAAGTCATTGCAGAACGCCTGAAAGCCTACGAAGCGCAGACTCTTCCGCTTGTGGAGTACTACCACAAGCGTAATCGTCTGTTGGAAATCAACGGCGATCGGCCGGTGGATGTGGTGACGGCGGAAGCCCTCAGGGCAATTGAGCATGGCAATAGTCTGTAAGTCTTCGGTCGAGATTGAAAAGATGCGGCGCAGCGGCCGCATCGTTCGTCAGGTACTCGACGCCGTGAAGGAAATCGTCGCGCCCGGTGTCAGCACGATGGACCTTGAGCGGACCGCGGAAAAGAAGATCCGCGAACTCGGAGCCAAGCCGGCATTTAAGGGATACTACGATTATCCCTGCGTTCTTTGCACATCGGTGAATCAGGAAGTCGTCCACGGAATTCCGTCAGATGCCCGTGTACTGCGCGAAGGCGATATTGTTTCGATCGACTGTGGCGTGGTTCTTGACGGCTACTACGGCGATTCGGCGATCACGGTTCCGGTCGGCGGCAGCATCACTCCGGAGTTGCAGAAGCTGCTCGATGTGACGCGTGAGTCGCTTTACAAGGGCATTGAAGCTGCGTGCACCGGCAATACGGTAGGCGATGTCGGCGCGGCAGTGCAGCAGCATGTTGAAGCGCACGGGTTCAGTGTGGTGCGCGAGTTTGTTGGACACGGCATCGGCACCCGGCTCCATGAGGAACCCCAGGTGCCGAATTATGGTGTACGCGGTCATGGCGCCCGGCTCCGCGAGGGCATGGTCATTGCGATTGAGCCGATGGTGAATGCCGGTGGTCCTGGAGTTCGCGTTCTGGACGACAAGTGGACGGCGGTCACCGAAGACGGGGCGCCGAGCGCACACTTTGAACACTGTGTTGCCGTGACAAAAGATGGTCCGGTGATTTTGACCGAATAGTTTCGAGAACGTGTCGCGGGCGCGTGCCGGATGCGACGGGCAACTCGAAACCTGAAACTCGAAACTGGAGATGCATGAGCAAGGAAGACGCGATTGAAGTTATGGCAGTGGTGATCGAGCCATTGCCCAATGCGATGTTCAAGGTGGAATTGGAGAACAAGCATCAGGTGCTGGCGCACGTCTCCGGCAAGATGCGCAAGAACTTCATTCGTATTCTCCCCGGCGACCGTGTAGCGGTGGAACTGTCCCCCTACGATCTCACCCGTGGACGGATTGTCTACAGGTACAAATAGTTTGTCTGGTGCTCCGGTGCCAGGCTGTGTTCTCAGTTTGCTGAGAACTTGGAAGTAAAAACGAACCACGAAGAACTGAGAACCAGGAACGGATTGTTATGAAGGTACGGGCTTCAGTAAAGAAAATCTGCGACAAGTGCAAGGTCATTCGCCGCCACGGTGTGGTGCGCGTGATCTGCGAAAATGCGAAACACAAGCAGCGTCAGGGCTGATAAGGCCCGCGCCGAGGAGTAAGGATACCCAATGGCACGTATTGCAGGCGTCGATCTGCCCCGTAACAAACAGGCACGCATCGCGCTGACCTACATCTACGGCATCGGACAGCCGCGCGCCCTTAAGATTCTGGCGGCGGCCAATGTCGATGTGTTCAGGAAGATCTCTGACCTCACTGAAGAAGAGGTCAATCGCATCCGTCAGGTCATCGAGAATGAAGGCAATGTCGAAGGCGACCTTCGCAAAGACATCTCGATGCACATTAAGCGGCTCATCGAAATCGGTTCGTACCGCGGCTATCGTCATCGCCGCAGTCTGCCGGTTCGCGGTCAGCGCACGCATACCAATGCGCGCACCCGCAAGGGCCCGCGCAAGGGCACGGTTGCCAACAAGAAGAAGGCGACCGCAAAGTAGTTTCCCCCGTGGCGTTCGCGCCACGCGGTGGACTGCCTTGTGCAAGCGTTGGTGATCTTTTCCCGCCGGCTGGGCAAGCCGGTGGAAGGCGGCCCGCAATCTGGGCGGCCTGAGTATCGCCGGATCCGTATTCCGATAACCGAGTCAGTCGGGAGCGATGGAATGCGGGGAGGCAGGAACTGACAGAGAGAGTTGATTACCTATGGCGAAAGCAGCTGGATCTGCGGCCCCTGAAAAGAAGGGCAAGACAAAAAAGTTCAAACGCAAGGAGCGTAAGCACGTCCCACATGGGCTCGTGACCGTCAACGCTTCCTTCAACAACACCATCGTCACCATCTCGGACCCCAGTGGCAATGTGCTCTCGTGGAAGAGCTCGGGTTCGCTCGGCTTCCGTGGTTCCCGCAAGGGCACTCCATTTGCCGCGCAGCAGGCCGCGATGACCGCCGCCAATCTGGCGCGCGAGCACGGTCTCCGCTCAGTCGATGTCCGTGTCAGCGGTCCCGGCTCTGGCCGTGAGTCCGCCATCCGCGCACTGGCTGCCGCCGGTCTGGAAGTTCGTTCGATTAAGGACAGCACGCCCGTTCCGCACAATGGCTGCCGTCCCGCAAAGAAGCGCAGAGTCTGAGTTCCGAATTTGCCGGATAACCGGCTTCGTGAACTTGAAAACAATATTCGGATCGGGACGACAGGAGGCCAACTCCCGTAAACCGATCCACAACTCAACAGGAGAGTTAAGTTGGCTCGTTATAAAGACGCAGTATGCCGTCTTTGTCGCCGCGAGGGCATGAAGTTGTTCCTCAAAGGCGCAAAGTGTTTCACCGACAAGTGTCCGGTCGAGAAGCGGAATTTCGCTCCCGGCCAGCATGGCAAGGATCGCAAAGCCAAGATCGTTGGCTACGGCCTGCAGCTTCGCGAAAAACAGAAAGCGAAGCGCATTTACTTCACGCAGGAAGGCCAGTTCCGCAATTACTTTGAGAAGGCTGCCCGCGCCAAGGGCGTTACCGGCGAAATGTTGTTGCAGCAACTCGAGCGCCGTCTCGACAACATTGTCTTCCGCATGGGATTTGCGGTAGCGCGTCGTCAGGCCCGTCAGCTCGTGCGTCACGGTCACGTCGCGGTCAACGGCAGGAAAGTTGATATTCCGTCGTATCAGATCAACGCCGGTGATGAGGTTACGATTCGCGAGCGGAGCCTGAAGCTCTCCATTCTCGAAGTGGCGAAGGATTTCGCCAGCCATCAGCCGGTTCCGGGTTGGCTCGAGATTGATCGCGACAATTACAAGGGCCGCGTCCTCGCATTGCCGAGGCGTGAAGATATCAATTTGCCGGTCAACGAACAGCTCATCGTCGAACTTTATTCGAAGTAGTAGCTGGACGGTACCAGTGGAAGTTCACCTTGCGGGTCGTGCCTTCGTGCACGGTCCGCTTCACCCTATCTCGGACCAGATCAGCCGGCTGAGTTAACCGCTCACCGAGCCACACGGCCGAAGAAAGAGGAGAAACGAATGCTCTGGAAAGGATTTCAAAAGCCGAAGCGCCTTGCGTTTGACAGCGAAACGCTGACCGACAAATACGGTCATTTCTGGGCGCAACCGTTTGAGCGCGGTTTCGGCACCACCATCGGCAACGCTCTGCGTCGCGTACTGCTCTCGTCCATCGAGGGCGCGGCCGTCACGGCCGTCAAGATCGAGGGCGTGCTCCACGAATTCCAGTCAATCCCTGGCGTCGTAGAGGATGCCACGGACATCATCCTGAACCTCAAGCAGATCCCGTTCAAGCTCAACGGTGACGCGCCCAAGGCCATCTACCTCCGCGCCGACCAGCCCGGAGTCGTGACCTCGGGCATGATCGAAGCCGATGCCGACGTCGAAGTGCTCGACAAGGACGTCTACATCGCCACCGTCAGCGAAGGCGGAAAGCTTGATATGGAAATGCGTCTCAAGAAGGGACGCGGTTACGTCTCCGCCGACAAGAACTTCGATGAGGACCTTGGCCTCGGCTTCATCCCGATCGACTCGGTTCACTCTCCGGTTCGCAAGGTGAACTACTCGGTCGAAGCCGCCCGTCTCGGTCAGATCACCGACTACGACAAGCTGGCCATCGAGGTTTGGACCAACGGTTCGGTCGGTCCGCAGGATGCCATCGGTCTTGCAGCCAAGCTGCTGAAAGACCACATGAACATCTTCATCAACTTCGAAGAAGAGGTGGAGGCTTCCAGCTCCGCGGAATCCAATAAGCCGGAAATCCGCAATGAGAACCTCAACCGCTCCGTCGAAGAACTCGAACTTTCGGTCCGCAGTTACAACTGCCTGAAGAACGCCAACATTCAGACGATTGGCGAACTGGTGCAGAAGACCGAAGCCGAAATGCTGAAGACGAAAAACTTTGGCCGCAAGTCGCTCAACGAGATCAAGGAAATCCTTGCCTCCATGGGCCTCAGCCTCGGCATGAAGATCGACGAGCAAGGCAACGCGGTTCCGGGCAGCCAGCCGGCCATGTCGTCCAACTCTCTGTCTTCGCCTTTTGGTTCCGGCGACAGCGGCAACGGTTTTTAATCCCCGGGGGGAGCGGGCCACGCGGCCCGCGTCTCCGGCAGATCGCTCTTGCGGCTCGTGCCGTCGAGCTAAAAAGATTCAAGCCGCGCTTCGGCGCAGGCGATATCAAGGAACGAAGTCATGCGTCATCGTGTAGCAGGTTGGAAATTAGGACGGAATACCGAGCATCGGCGCGCGCTACTGCGCAACCTGGTCACCTCGCTCATCATGGAAGAGCGCATCGAGACCACGGCCACCAAGGCCAAGGCGCTTAAGCCCCACGTCGAAAAGATGATCACGCTCGGCAAGAAGGGCGATGTCGCTTCCCGCCGTCTGGCGGCGAGCTATCTTATGACTCGCGAAGCCGTCGATAAGTTGTTCAACACAGTCGGCCCTCGTTTCGGCGACCGTAACGGCGGTTACACTCGCATCGTGCTCGGCGGTTTCCGCCAGGGCGACGGTGGAGAGAAGGCTTTCATCGAACTGCTCGGCAGCGAGAAGACTCTCGAAGCCAAGCGTGAAAAGCGTGCCGAAACACGCACCAAGCGCGCCGAAGAAGCACGCAAGGCGATGAAAGAAGCCGAGGGTGGAGCAGAAGGCGGAGAGACCAAGGAGTAGTTTCCGGGTAGCTCCGGAAACGTCCTTCGACTCCGGATCAATATCGTCCAGCAGCTCCACGCTCAACTGCGAACACAGGCAGGCGTGAACTGCAGGGTTTTCAGGCGCACCAGCCATTCTGGTGCGCTTTATTTTTTGTTCGAACTTTTCTTTCCGTCAGCATGGGGTCCCCGTTCTTTGTCACGTGGCGTTATCCTGTTTCGGAATGCCTGAATCGCAGACCCAGACATCGGCCACCCAGCCGCGCAATGTCCACATCTTTGGCGCCACCTCGTTTTTCAACGACACCGCCAGTGAGATGGCCTATTGGATTCTGCCCGCCTTCCTCACCACCATTGGAGCCGGTCCCGCCACGCTTGGAATCATTGAGGGCATTGCGGAAAGTGTTGCTTCGTTCGCCAAGCTTTTTTCGGGTTTGTGGACCGACCGTCTCCGTCGCCGCAAGCCGCTCGTCGTCGGTGGATACGTCGTTGCCAACCTCGTGAAGCCTTTGTTGGCCGCGGTCACCGGCGCTTGGCAAGTGCTGTTCATTCGTTTCGCCGACCGTCTCGCCAAGGGAGTTCGTGGTGCTCCTCGTGATGTCATGCTCTCCGAGTCTGTTCCTCGCGAGCGTGTCGGCTCCGCCTTCGGACTTCTGCAAGCCATGGACTCCGCCGGCGCCATCGCCGGTCCGCTTCTCGCCTTGCTCATCATGGGTTCGGCCATCGGGCATCGTTGGGGAGCGCGTGCTGTCTTTCTTGCCGCCGCTGTTCCGGGAGCACTCTGCGTCGTGGTCGTTGCATTTGGCCTGCGCGAAACCCACCACATGCCATCGAGTGAGCGTCAATCGATCTTCGCCAACGCGCGCAATCTGCCCGCGGCGTTCTATTACGTCCTCTTTGCCATCGGACTGTTTTCCATCGGCAACTCCAGCGATATGTTTCTTGTCCTGCGCGCGCAGAGCCTCGGCATTCCAGTCACCCATGCCCCACTGCTCGGATTGGTTTTCAACCTCACCTATACCGCCGCCGCATGGCCCGCTGGAAAGATCAGCGATCGCGCAGTGCAAAATTCCCGCGGACGCTACGGCATCGCCGCAGCGGGTTTGCTGATCTTTTCGATTGTCTATTGGATTTTTGCGCGCGGCGTCGGCTTTGCCGGTGTATATGCTGCGATGGCTTTTTATGGGCTCTACTATGCTCTCACGCAACCCGTGCTTAAGGCCGTGGTGGTCGACACCGTGCCTCGCTCGCAGCGTGGAGGCGCATTCGGCATCTACTACTTTGTCACCAGTGTTGCCGCGCTGCTGGCGAGTGTCCTGACCGGAGAGTTATGGCGCTTGTGGGGAGCGCGTGTTCCCTTCTTGTTCTCTGCCGCGCTTGCGTTTGCGGGAGCGATTCTCTTTGTACTCGCCCCCGTCGTGCTTCGCAAACCGGCCCCCGATTACTCCACGCGGTAGTTTGGCGCCTCGCGAGTGATTGTAACGTCGTGCACGTGGCTCTCGCGCAATCCGGCGTTGCTGATGCGGATGAACTTTGCTTTCTGCTGTAATTCGGTGATGGTGCCGCAGCCCACGTAGCCCATGCCACTGCGCAATCCGCCAACCAGTTGATGCACCATCATCGCCACCGTGCCGCGATAGGGCACTCGTCCCTCGATACCTTCCGGCACCAGTTTGGCCAGGCGGTTATTGCCACCATCGTCGCCGGCTTCGAGACGGCTCGTGAAGTCCTGCGAATCCATGTCCATGCTCTGGAAGTAACGTTCGCTTGATCCCTGTGCCATGGCCGCCAGCGATCCCATCCCGCGATAGGCCTTGAAGGTCCTGCCCTGGTAAAGAATTGTTTCTCCCGGGCTTTCTTCTGTTCCAGCCAGCAGTGAACCAACCATCACCACGCTTGCACCCGCCGCCAGCGCCTTGCTGATATCCCCCGAAAACTTGATGCCGCCGTCGGCGATGATCGGAATTCCCCCCGCATCGCGCGATGCCCGCGCCGCTTCGGCAATTGCCGTAATCTGCGGTACGCCCGCGCCCGTCACCACGCGAGTCGTGCAAATCGAACCCGGCCCAATTCCTACTTTCACTGCATCCGCGCCCGCCGACATCAATTCCAGCGCGCCCTCATACGTGGCGACATTCCCGGCCAGCAGGTTGATCTCCGGCATCTTCGACTTGACGAACTTTACGGCGTCAATCACGCGTGTCGAGTGTCCATGCGCGCTATCGATGGCGAGCACGTCGCACTTATTGCGAACCAGTTCCTGCGCGCGTTCCAGGAAGTCGCCCGTTGCGCCAATCGCACCACCCACCCGAAGTCGACCCTGCGTATCCTTCGCCGCACCGGGGTATTTCAATTTCTTTTGGATATCCTTTACCGTGATCAGGCCCTTGAGTTCGTAGTGGTTGTCCACCACCAGCAGCTTTTCCACGCGATGCTGATGCAGGATCAACTCAGCCTGTTCCAAGGTTGTTCCCACTGCGACGGTAATCAGGTTGTCCTTCGTCATCACCTGGCTGATGGGAATGTCCGTGCGGGTTTCAAAGCGCAGGTCGCGGTTGGTAAGAATGCCGACCAGCTTGCGGTTCTTCGTAATCGGCACACCTGAAATCCTGTAGCGCTTCATCACCTCCAGCGCCTCGGAAATCTTCTGCTCTGGCTCCATCGTGATCGGGTCCACGATCATGCCGCTCTCCGAACGCTTCACCTTGTCGATCTCCCCCGCCTGCTGTTCGATCGTCAGGTTCCGATGGACGATGCCCAGTCCTCCCTGCTGTGCCAGTGCAATCGCCATCCGCGATTCCGTCACCGTGTCCATGGCGGCGCTGATCAGTGGGATATTCAGGCTGATGTTTCGGGTCAATTGCGTCTGCGTGTTCACCGTGGCCGGAACCACGTCCGACTTGGCCGGCAAGAGCAACACGTCATCGAAGGTAAGCGCTTCTGGGACAGGAAAATGAATCATGGTTTCTTTCCGCGGGGGGATAAGCAACCCTCATTGTAGAGAGCCCTCGCGCATTCGCGCAAATCCAGACTGCGTTTTACTTGCCGTATATGATTCCCCGGGGTCGCAAAAGCCAATCGATGGCTCTTACGGGCCACGGCACGCCGTCTATTTCTCCGCGGTCAATGGGCCGATCTTGTTGTTTTCAGGGCATTTTCCGTTATGGAGTGGCTCCCTTCGGCACGCTTTTGGCGCGTTTAGTCCGGTTGTGTTTTGGCCTTTTCGGGCGTATATTCGGAGGTGGTAGCTGTGGCGGACTCCTCGCAAGAGGTACGCATCAGCTGATTGTGTGTCCCAGCGAGCACACCTCGCGGGTGAAGTGACCCCGTGAGGCTCCATTGGCGAAGCACACCGGTGGGCGCGAGCCCACTTTTTGTTTACCCCCTGTCAGGACGCAATTGGCTGCGACAGGCAGAGGTAGGGCCTGATAGGAACAGTACGGCCTTTCGGCCGCATCGAATCGACGGCTTGATGGCATTTGGAATTGAAGCAGTAAGGCAGATCGCGGAGCGGGTTGCCGAATCGCGCGGACTTCAGGTTTGGGATCTGGAGCTCAAGGGCGGCGGCAAAAGTCGTACCCTTCGTGTCTATATCGATAGGCCTGAAGGCGTTACGCACGAAGATTGCGCCGAATACAGCCGGGAGATCAGCACGATCCTCGATGTCGAGGATGTCGTGCCGGGCGGCCCCTATCTGCTGGAAGTTTCTTCGCCGGGACTGGATCGCAAGCTGATTCGCCCTGAAGATTTTGCCCGCTTCCAGGGCAGCCTGGTCAAGCTGACCACGTACGAACTGGTTGACGGTCGCAAGCATTTCGAAGGCCGGTTGACCGCCTTTGCAAATGGAGTGCTGAGCCTTGATCTCGCGGCGATCGCGAAGAAAAAAAAAGCGGAGCAGCAGGTAGCCGGGACGGTTGAAATCGCGTTCGCAAACGTCGAAAAAGCGAACCTCGTTCCAGAATTCTAATGTAGCTACGGGCATGGCCGTGGCCATGCGATTTGGATGGATGATTGTTCCGCACGGCGTTTTTTGCGGCGCTTTCGATCCGCCGGCAAGAACTGAGCAAACGAACTGCAAGGTGGCATTATGGCGAGTGAACTTTATAACGTAATCGACGCGCTGAGTCGGGAAAAAGGGATTGATCCGCAGATCGTGGTTTCTGCCGTCGAAGATGCCATCGTTGTCGCCACGCGCAAATATTACAAGACACAGGAAAACTTGCGCGCTGTGCTCGACCGCGAAACTGGCCAGATTCGCGCTTACTCGGTGAAGCAGATCGTCGCCACGCCCGAGGAAGTCGAAGACCCCAACGCGCAGATCTCGCTTGAAGATGCGCAGCGCATCAGCCCCGAAGCCGAGGTCGGCAGTGAACTCCTGCAGGAGAAGCCGACGGATGTTCTCGGCCGCATTGCCGCTCAACTGGCGAAGCAGGTGATCTTCCAGAAAGTGCGCGAGGCCGAGCGCGATACCGTTTACAACGAGTACATTGGCCGTGTCGGTGAAATTGTCAACGCCACCATGAAGCGCACCGAAGGCATGGACCTCGTCTTCGACATCGGCAAGGCGGAAGCCCGGATGCCGAAGAAGGAGCAGTCCAAGCTCGAGTCTTACGCCATCGGTGAGCGCGTCCGTGTCATGATCTCCCGCGTCGAAAAGGCTTCGAAGGGCCCGCAGGTCATCGTTTCCCGCGCCGCACCCGAGCTGGTGACACACCTCTTCCAAACCGAGGTGCCCGAGATTTACGACAACACGGTTGTCATCCGTGCCGTTGCCCGCGAAGCCGGTGAGCGTACCAAGATCGCCGTCATGTCCAAGGACAAGGATGTGGATGCCGTCGGAGCTTGCGTCGGCATGAAGGGCATGCGTGTGCAGTCGATCATTCGCGAACTGCGCGGCGAGAAGATCGACATTATTGAATATCATGAGGACCCGGTTACCTTCGCCGAGAAGGCGTTGCAGCCGGCCAAGGTGAGCCGCGTCAGCGTTGTCGATGCTTCCGACAAGCATCTCGAAGTAATTGTCGACGACAGCCAGCTCTCGCTTGCCATCGGCAAGAAGGGCCAGAATGTTCGCCTGGCCGCCAAGCTTCTCGGCTGGAAAATCGACATCAAGAGCGAAGAAGAGAAACGTCAGGAAGTCGAGCAGCAGATGACCGCTCTCGTCGGCGGGCCGTCAACTCCGATTGAGGGTCTCGGCGAGGAACTCGGCGAAGGCATCCTGCAGAAGCTTGCCGCAGCCGGCATCACCACCGTCGAATCGCTTGCCGACATGCATCCCGAAGAGCTCGAGCAGATTCCGGGCATCGGTCCAAAGACCGTCGAGAAAATTTCGCTCGCGGTGAACAACTACTTCTCCAGTCTGGACGCCGCCGAAGCGGTCGTCGAGCCGCCAGCCGAAGAGGTTGCCGCGGAAGGCGCGGAAGAGATTGCCGAGCCCGCTGATGTGGAAGTCTCCGCGGAAGAGACCGCCGGTGTCGCGGAGGAAGCGGAACCCGAAGCAGACGCCGTGGAGACAACTCCCGGCGAAGAAGATTCCTCGGCGGATGAGAAGTAGTTCCGTTGAGTTTGATGAAGTATCGGGACACGGCTTCAGCCGTGTCGTATCGAGTGAGTAGACAGGGTATTTTCCCTGGGGCATTACGGCACGATCCCAAGACCGTGAGGTTGAGATGAAGGCTTAGCGGCTTAGCAGGGTCACGGAGGAAACGGACGGCGGATGAAGACTCGAATCAACGATTTGGCCCGGGAACTGGAAGTCAAGAGCAAGGCGATTCTCGACGTGCTGATAAAAGTCGGCGTCACCGAGAAGAAAACCCATTCCAGTTCACTCGAGGCGGATGAAGCCGAGAAGGTGAAGAAGTATTTTGCCACGCATGGCTCTTCGACAGGGCGGTCGCGCTCTGCTGCGCCCGACGAATTCAAA
Organism: Acidobacteriota bacterium; assembly: GCA_021779935.1. Lineage (GTDB taxonomy): Bacteria > Acidobacteriota > Terriglobia > Terriglobales > Acidobacteriaceae > JAJXZT01. The sequence continues at coordinate 68,992 of JAJXZT010000028.1, read as the reverse complement.
CCAAAAATCGACCTGTCAAAGATCTCCAAACCCGGTGACGCTCTGAAAGCTATTCTCGAACAGAAAGAGCACCCTCCGGCTGCTGCCGCCGCTCGTCCTCATGCGGTCAAGCCCGCCGAGGTTGCTGCACCAAAGCCTCCAGTTGCTCCTCCCAAGACCATTGTCACGAAGCCCGCAACCTCTCATGCTCCAGCTCGTGGCAGGGATGCCACTGCGGCGCCGAAGCCGCGCTTGGTTACGCCCGAGAGCGTAGCTGCTGACCGTGCTGCTGCTGCGCCTCCGCCACCACCAAAGGTCGAGCCGCCAAAGCCCGAGCCAGTTCAAGTGGCTCCTGCGCCAGCCGCTGCGAAGAAGACTGAGCCTCCCGTCGTGGAACCTGAGGTAATTGTTGAGCCTTCGGTTGCAGTCGAACCAGTTGAGTCTGTTGCCAAGCCGGAGCCCCCGGCCGCTGCCGCACCCGCTGCTCATGCCGCTCCGAAGTCTCACGCGCCTGCTGCGCACAAGACCGCCGCCGCGGCGCACCCGTCTGGCGGACAGCATCGTCCTGGCACACCCATTCCCGGTCAGGCTGCCTCCGGACGTCGCATGATCGTCCCGCAGACTGGCCCGCGCCCTGTGTACAAGGCGCCGCCGCCGATCATCAAGCCGCCCGCACCACCTTCAGCCAGTGCCGGACAGCGGACTGGACTTCCGGTTCGTGGTCAGCCGATTTTCCAGCGTCCCCGCCCTCAAGGTCAGGGTGGCGCTCCGGGCTCACGTCCTCCCTCACGTCCTGGGGAACGTCGTCCCATGCATCCCACTCGCAGCATACCGAGTGGCAGCGGTCGTCCCCCCATGGGTGGGCGTCCGGGCATGGGGATGAGCGGTGCTCCAGGGCTTCCGCCTCCGGGTACGTCTCCGCGCCCCGGTGCTCGTCCCGGTGCGCCTTCACGACGTCCGGGGCAGCGGTACACTCCGCCTCGTGGCAAGGCCGAAGGACCGATGAAGGGTTTTGTTCCGCCGCCTCGGCTGTCGCTCTCAACCGAGCCTCTGCCGATCACGCGGACGATCACCATCATCGAGGGAATCAGCGTAAAGGATCTTGCCGAGAAGCTTGGTATTCGCGCCAAGGATCTCATCGCCCGCCTGTTGGCGCGTGGCGTCTTCGCCACCATCAACCAGACGCTCGATGTCGAACTTGCCCGCGAGATGGCGCGTCAGTTTGGCGCCGATACCAGCGTCATCACCTTTGAAGAGCAGATTCAGCAGGACATCGAGTCGCAGGCCATCGCCGCCAACGACGACACCGTCTTCAATGAGGTCACGCGCCCGCCCGTTGTCACCATCATGGGCCACGTCGATCACGGCAAAACCAGCCTGCTCGATGCCATTCGCTCCACCGATGTCGCCGGCGGCGAAGCCGGAGGCATTACGCAGCACATCGGCGCTTACAAGGTGAAGGTCAATGATCCCGGCTCGCCGGCCAACGGTCGAGAGATTGTTTTCCTCGATACGCCGGGCCACGAAGCTTTCACGCGGATGCGCGCACGCGGATCGAAGGTCACCGACATCGTTATTCTTGTCGTTGCCGCCGATGACGGCGTGATGCCGCAGACGCTCGAAGCTATTGATCACGCGAAAGCCGCCAAGGTTCCGCTCATCGTTGCCGTCAACAAGATCGACAAGCCCGATGCACTGCCCGACCGCGTCAAGAAGCAATTGGCCGATCGCGGCCTCATGCCGGAAGACTGGGGCGGCGATACTGTCTTCGTCGACGTCTCCGCCAAGAAGCAGACCAACCTCAAGCTGCTGCTTGAAATGATCTGTCTCGTGGCCGACATGCAGAACCTGAAGTCCACCCCCGATCGTCTCGCGAACGGTACTGTTCTCGAAGCGAAACTTGATCGCGGCCGCGGCCCCGTTGCCACCGTCCTGGTACAGAACGGCACGTTGAAGGCCGGCGAGAACTTCGTCGTCGGAAACATCTTCGGCAAGGTCCGTGCCATGTTCGACGATCGTGGACGCGCACTCGAAACTGCCGGTCCATCCACTCCGGTCGAAATCATCGGATTGGAAGGCCTGCCGCAAGCCGGCGATCAGTTTGTCGTTGTTGCCGAGCGCGAAAGAGCCCGTGAAATTGCCGATTACCGCGAAGCGAAGGCCCGCGAACAGCAGCTTGCCAAGAGCACGCGCGTCTCGCTGGAAGGTCTCGCCGAGCAGATCAAAACGGCTGGCATCAAGGACCTCCCCATCATTCTCAAGGGCGATGTGCAGGGCTCCATTGAAGTTCTCACCGACCTGCTCAGCAAGCTTTCCAACGATCAGGTCAAGATCAACGTTCTGCGTTCGAGTGTGGGCGCCATTACCGAGGGCGATGTGCTCCTCGCCACGGCGTCCAACGCCATCATCATCGGCTTCAACGTCCGTCCCGAGCGCAAGGCGCAGGATATGGCCGAGCAGGAGAAGGTCGACATCCGTCTCCACTCGATCATCTACGAATTGCAGGACGAGATTAAGAAGGCGATGACCGGTCTGCTCGAACCCACCATTAAGGAAACCTACCTCGGCCGTGCTGATGTCCGCGATACGTTCCGTATCCCCAAGGTCGGAACTGTTGCCGGATGCCAGGTTTCCGACGGAGCTATCAAGCGCGATGCCGAAGTCCGTTTGCTGCGCGACAATGTCGTCATCTTCAAAGGCAAGATCAGTTCGCTCAAGCGCTTTAAGGATGATGCCAAGGAAGTCACGCACGGCATGGAATGCGGAATCGCCATCCAGAATTACAACGACATCAAAGTCGGCGATGTGATCGAGGCGTTCGTCACCGAGAAAGTAGCCGCCGAGTTAAATGCATAATCTAGAGTGCTACCTCTAGCTATTTTTCTTCCCACTTTGGGCCTCGCAGCGCGGGGCCCTTTCTTTTTCTACTTACGTGCCATCGTATTATCTTCCGATGCTGGTAAAAACATAAAGTCTGCGGGGTGAGCGTTTTTATGTCTGCATCCCGCGCATTTTTTCGCAACCGATGAGTTCAACTGGAGCCCCCTACATGAAGCGTAATGTCCTGCTGATCGTCCTTCTGTTTTCTTGCGCCCTCGGGGCGTTTGCACAGGAACAGAGCTACGTGTCCCGTTTTGATGCCTTTACCGGCTACTCTTATCTTGCCGCACCGAAAATGAATCTGGTGCAGCGTGGTTTCAACGGCGAGTTTGGCGTCAATATCAACCGCTGGTTGGCCTTGGGGGCTGACTACAGTGTCTTTACCGGACACAGCTCCCTCACCCCTGACATGCTGACCCCGGCCCTTCAACTGAAGCTTGCGCCGCTGGCTGGCCTCTTCCCCCCGGGATACGTCCTTGCCGTTCCCTACAACGCCACTACCTACACTTACAGCGCGGGCCCGCAGTTAAACTATCGCCACTGGAACAAGGTCACGTTCTTCGTGCGTCCGGCGCTCGGAGCCATGCATGAGAAGGTCGTTGCCAAGCCGGCCGATGCCCTTCAGACCATGGTCGTCAGCGGGCTTGTCCCCGGCAACATCAAGACTGACACTGCAGCCTTCTATGGCGGCAGCGGCGGCTTCGATCTGAACATCTCGAGGCACGTTGGTATTCGTCTGGCGGCGGACTTCGTTCACGTCTATCTCTTTGACGGCTTCCTGAAGGAGGGACGCAACAGCGTCCGCTTCTCCATTGGTCCCACCTGGCGCTTTGGCAAGAACGTGAACTAGCGCTACTTCGAGTTCGCATGCTTTCGGATGGCTTCGCTTTCGGGCGAGGCCATTTCCGTCTTCCCGCTTTTTCGCGCTCACCCGAAGCGGTGACGAATATCATTGCCAATCCATCGCCGCGGGACCAATGTAGGCTTATCCACACGGGCGTGGACGCGTCCTTACCCTGGGAGGCATGCCATGGTTCCCCGCGACGCCGCTGCCGGTTCCCGTGCAGCCTCCCTTGCTATTCGCCGGTTCACCGGTTGGCAGAAGGAGGCACTATGCCAGTCGCGCGACTGAAGGAATACCTCAACAACAATGACGTTCGCTACACCATAGTCCTGCATCCCACGGCCTACACCTCGGCGGCCGTGGGCGCGGTGACGCACACACCGGGCAAGGAGATCGCCAAGGCGGTCGTGGTCACCGTGGATGGCGTGCTGGCCATGGTGGTGATACCCGGATCGAAGCACGTCAATCTGCGCGCGCTGAAGTCGGCCCTCGGCGCCGACGAAGTGGCGATTGCCGCCGAACCCGATTTCGCGCACGTCTTTCCCGATTGCGAGGTCGGCGCCATGCCGCCCTTCGGCAATCTCTACGATCTCCCGGTCTACGTCGACGAGGCGCTTACCCGCGACGAGGAGATCGCGTTCAACGCCGGCACGCATCGCGAGATGATGCGGCTGGCCTACAAGGACTTCAATCGCCTGGTGAAGCCCCAAGTGGTTCACGTCGCCGCGCCCATCGATCAGGAAGACCGCGCGCTGGCGTGGAACCTGTAGCAGGCGTCAACGAGTTTGCGGCCTGAAGATCTGCGGAAGAACAGCGATCGATAGGAGGCGACCGTTCCGTTCGTTGCGGATCTTCAGACCGCATCTCTTTGCTTGTTGCTTTCTCTTGAAACTTGAAACCGGAAATTCGAAACTGTCCCTGTGATTGCTCATCTCACGCTCGAACTGCGCATTGAACACGCGCACTCGCTCAAGGACAAGCGCCAGGTCGTGCGCAGTTTGAAGGACCGCTTGCGGCACGAGTTCAACGTCGCGGTGGCGGAGGTGGACGCGACGGATCTCTGGCAGCGTGCGACGATTGGCATCGTCAGCATCTCGGACTCGAAAGATTATCTGCGCGGACTGATGGAAAGCATCGAACGCCACGCAACCAAACTCGCCAACGATCTCGGCGCGGAAATCGTGGATTCGTTTGTTGATTTTCCGGAGTGAAGGCTCGTACCCCCCACCCCCTATTTTTAAATATTCTGTTTTCAAATATTTACAGATGCTCCTTTGTAAATATTTGAAAACAAATGGATTAAATGTCTCCTATTTCAAAAGAAAAGACTTAGCGAAGCGCGATGAGCTATTAGCTCTTGGCTTTTAGCCAAAACGACAAAGCCCGCGCGGGGCGGGCTCGTGTGTTTTGTCGCTACATCTAGTTTGACATATCGGAGGGGGAAAAGGGGACATCGAAATGGAAACTCTATTTGCTTTGTTTTGAAATAGCTGGGGGAAATGTGTAACCAGGAACATCTTGACGCGTGATAACAACAAGTTTCGGAGGTGTCGGAAGGCAAGACTAACCACGAAGGACACGAAGGAGCACGGAGGAAAGACAAGATTGGGGGCGGAGGAATTGTCGATGGCTGATTTCTGATTGACGATTGGGAGATGGGAACGTCGAATTTTCGGAACGGCGGAGAGCGAATGGAAGAGGAAAATTCATTCGCGCTTGAACGGATTGCTGAGTGAAAGCAAAAAGACCCACATCTGCCAACTGCTGGCAGATATGGGGCGCCATCAAATGAATGAAGACCGGAGTGGGGCACCTGTGATCTTTCAAGACGTTGTCCATTTCATCGAGAGAAATTGGAAGTTTAGTCTGGAAATTGACCGAGGGTCTACGAGTGGGCGGCTCGCTATTCCTTCACCGAGCGTTCCGGGTGTTGCGGATCGAACTTGATGGCGATGCGCGTGCCGCTGGGGAAGAGAGCGAAGTATCTTTCAGCGGCGCGCTTCTGATTTCGAAAGACCGGGAGGTAATGCCGGAATTTGCCGGAGTACTCTACGCGATCGACGACGTAGAAGTACGTGAAGGCGGCGTATGGGAAGTCGCGTATGGAGTTCTCCAGACGGTGGCCCTTGATGGTGGCCTCGGCGAACACCCAGGTTCGGGCGCGCCGCAGAAGAAAGTACCGGAGCACCTTGTGGCGGATCCAACGGCCAATCCGAAACGTAAGGGTGACGTCGACCATTGTGGGAGGAAAGGATAACCGAGGCGACTGAAAGAACGCTACACCAAAGCTTTTGTCATCCCGACCGAGAACCGAGCGTGCGCGTAGCGCACAACCGGTTCAAGTGGAGGGACCTGCATTCTTCGCGGCGTCAATCTCCCCGCATCCTCAACTGACCGGAGGTATTCATGTCCTTATACCAATCTTCCGCAAGATCCAACCATGTTGGATTTGCGGTCTCGATCAGCTTCAACTTCGTCGCTCGCGGCCACTTCTTGAGTTGCTTCTCTCGCGCAATTGCGTTTTGAACGTCCTGATAGAGCTCGTAGTACACGAGCCGTTCGCAGCGATATTTCGCGGAAAATCCGTCGAAGGCGTGTGTTTTGTGCTGCCAAACGCGGGTGGGAAGGCGACCTGTGAAGCCGATGTAGAGAGTCCGGGAACGGCTTGCCATCACATAAACGCAATACGATTTCTGCTGTTGCAATGCAGGTCCCTCGACTCGGATGCGCGTCTGCGGCTTCGCCGCATTCTATTGCGCATCCTCGCTCGGAATGACAATACTTATAGATTTCCTTATTCCTCTGTGGGCAGCGTCATGGTCCGCTGTTACAAAGACACTTCATGTCGCGCTTCAACCCCCAATTCGTGATACATTAAACGGTTTACCCGGTCTCGATAGAGGGCGTCGTAGAGGTTCCCACTTCTCGTTTCGCCCAGGATAGGGCGCCGGGTCCCACGTTATCGGTTGCACCCACGCAAGCAACTGCGGCTTGCATGGGCCACCCTCAGGGGCTAGAGAGATTTATGGAGAATCGCGGTTCACAACATCACAGGGAGCGGCTGATTCTGGCCTTTCGCGACGAGCTGGGGACGATCCTGGCGGGCGAGTTGGGCGATCCGCGGATAGGGCTGGTGACGGTCTCGGAGATCGTGATGGCTCCCGGCGGCAAGGCGATGCGCGTGTACGTCCAGATAGTGGGGACGGAAGAAGAAGTGGAGCAGAGCCTGCTCGGGTTGAACGCCGCGAAGGGATACATTCGCCACGAACTGGCGGAGAACCTGTCGTTGCGGCAGGCGCCGGAGATTTCGTTTCACATCGACCGCTCGGAGGAGATTACCGGGCGGATCGATGAGTTGTTACATCGCGTGAACAAGAAAAAGAAAAAGTGAACAGGCCCATTACAGAAGGAAACACGCTGGAAGAAGTTCTGCGCGAGATACAGAGCCGGGAGCGGCTGCTGGTGACCTCGCACGCGCGGCCGGATGGCGACGCCATTGGGTCGGTGTTGGGATGCACGCTGGTGCTGCGCGCCATGGGGAAGAAAGCGGACGCGGTGCTGCATGACGGCGTGCCGCGGATTTACCGCTCGCTGCCGCACACGAACGAAGTGTTGCGATGCAGCAGCATAAACGGCGACTACGACGCGGCGATCATCCTGGAGTGCGACAGCACGAGCCGCACGCGGCTGGAAGGCCTGGAGAAGCTGTTCCTCATCAGCATCGATCACCATGCCAGCGCGCGCGACTTCGCGAACGTGAACTGGATTGAGAGCCACGCAGCGGCAACGGCGGAGATGGTGTTCAGGCTGGCGAAGGGCGCGGGCGTGAAGATTACGCCGGAGATGGCTACCTGTCTGTACACGGCGCTGCTGACGGATACGGGATCGTTCTGCTACAAGGGCACGGACGTGACGACGTTTGCGCTGGCGCAGGAGCTGGTGGGCCTGGGCGCCGATCCGGTGAAGATTGCGCAGGCGGTGTACTTCGCGAACCCCACGTCGAAGATGCGGCTGCTGGGCGCGGCGCTGAGCAACCTGCAACGCAAGGGCAACCTGACGTGGATGTGGGTGACGCGGGAAGACATGTTCCGCACGGAGGCCCGCGAGGAAGATTGCGAGGGCCTGGTGAACTACGCGCTCGGCATTGAGGGCGTGGAGGTGGCGGTGTTCCTGCGCGAGATTGCCGAGGGACGCTTCCGCGTGAGCCTGCGCAGCAAGGGCGCGCTGAACGTGGCGGCGGTGGCGGAGACATTCGGCGGCGGCGGACATGAGTGCGCCAGCGGATTTTCGATCGAGGGGCCGCTGGCGACCGCGACGGCGACCATCCTGGGGTGCCTGCACAAACACGGCTACGGCAAGTAGCAACCCCGATTCCTACCTGCAAGTCCGAAGATGCGACGCGGAAACCGCGCCGGACGGGGATTTTCCGCGTCCCTACACGAACGTGCTGCATCCAAAATTGTTATACTGAATAATTGGGCTACGGCCCGGACTGTACACAGAAAGAAGTGGGAAGTTTCAGATGAATATGCTGCATGATCCCCTGCAACTTTTTTCGTTTGCCGGGGCATTGATGATCCTGGTTGCATACGCGGGACAACAGCTTGGAAAGATGAATCCGCGCAGCAATCTCTACAACATTCTCAACGCGATCGGGTCGGCGATCCTCGGCTACGTGGCGTTGCATCCCTTCAAGCTCGGTTTTGTCATCCTGGAGTTTGCCTGGGTGCTGGTCAGCATCTACGGAATGCTGAAGCGCGAGGAAGCGGCGTAAGGGTTCTGCTAGACTTTCGGCATGAGCGCACAACAAGAGGCATCCCCCGAATCCGGCCCACAAGGCTGGGGCGGAGTTCGAACGGAAGTCCTGCTGGTGCTGGGCGTAGCGGCGTTCCTGTTCCTGTTCCGCCTGGGAGCGTTTGGCCTGGTTGGCGCGGATGAACCGCGCTATGCGCAGATCGCGCGCGATATGCTGGCGCGCCACGACTGGATCACCCCCATCCTCTACGGGAAACCCTGGCTGGAAAAGCCGGTGGGCTACTACTGGGCGGCGATCGTCTCCTTCAAGATTTTCGGCGTAAGCGACGCGGCGGCGCGGCTGCCATCGGGGCTGTTTGCGGCGCTGATGGTGTGGTGCACGTACGGATTCCTGAAAAAACTGAAGATGCGGATGAGCGCGGATGCAGCGCTAATGGTGGCGTCGTCGGTGCTGATCATAGGATTCGCGCGCGCGGCCTCGACGGACATGATGCTGGCGGCGAGTTTTTCGATCGCGATGCTGGCGTGGTTCGGATGGCGAATGACGGGGGGCCGCTGGTGGCTGGCGGTGTTCTACGGATTCATGGGGATCGGGATGCTGGCCAAGGGGCCGGTGGCGCCGTTTCTGGCGATCCTGGTGATTGTGGGCTACTGCGCGGTGATGCGCGACTGGCGCTCGGTCCTGAAGACACTATGGGCGCCGGGAATCGTGCTCTTCGTGGCCATTGTGGCGCCGTGGTTCGTGCTGATCCAAATGAGGCTGCCGGAGTTCTTTCACATCTTCATTTTCGAACATAACCTGGAACGCTTCGGGAGCAACCTGTTCCGCCACAAGCAGCCGTTCTGGTATTACGTGCCGGTGCTGCTGCTGGCGACAATGCCGTGGACCGTGATTTTTGTGGCCGCAATTGTGGACGGCGTGCGCAAGTGGAAGGATCGCGTGGCGGAAGGCGCGGCGAGCGAAGGCGGATTCAACATCTTCCTGCTGCTGTGGATTGCGCTGCCGGTGGCGTTCTTTTCGATTTCGCATTCGAAATTGCCGGGATACATTCTGCCGGCGATTCCACCGTGCCTGATCCTGGCGGCGGACTACATGCACCGTTGCACGGGTGCGGGGAAACGGCTGCCGTTCTGGATGGCGGGATTCCACGCGATGCTGCTGGCGCTGCTGGCAGGAGCGATCATGATCTCTCCGGCGCTGCTGCTGAAGGTGCCGGCTTCGGTTGCCAGCATGATGATGGCGGGGATCGTGGGAACGGTGGTGCTGGTAGGAATGCTGCTGGCGCTGTTCACGCGGGGCTGGGGCCTGATGCGGTTTGCGACGCTGGTTCCGGTGATCCTCCTTGTGGGTTTTGTGTTGCGCTCGGTATCGCCGGTCATCAATATTTCGCAGTCGGCTCGTCCGGTGGCGAAGGTGCTACGGGAAACGGGGATTTCGCCGCAGATGGATGTGGCGACATTCAAAGGGAAGCGAGAGCTGGCGTACGGGCTGACGTTTTACCTGAATCGTCCGGTGACGGCCTACGAAGGTCTGGAAATATCGCCAAATGTCTATACTCTGCCGGCGGAAGTGCCGCCCGGAGAGCACGTGGTGGTAATTCGCCGTGGGGCGATTGGCGAATTACAGAATCTACTGCCGGGACGCACGTTGCGGCCACTGGGATTTTTCCGTCCGCAGCGGCTGGACTTCTACCAGGTGTCACCCGCCAACTGACGTTGTCAATACGGTTCCCGATGCTTTGCGCCAAGGCAAGGGGCAGCTTACACTACGCTGACTTAGACGCGCGCGCATGACGGCGCCAAGGAACTACCGTGGAAATCCTCGATCTCCGGCACTTCAGTTCATCAGACCTGCGCCCCCTGCTGGAGGAGGAGGCGGCGATCTGGCTGCGGAAGTTGTTGTGGGAATACGGCAGCGCCGCTGAAATGATCCTGCGATATATCGATGCGAAGATTCTGCCGGGATATGCGGCGGTGGAACGCGGACGTGTGCTGGGTTACTGCTTCTTTGTCTATGAAGGAGCGAAGGGCGTCGTTGGCGATCTCTTTGTGGACCCCGAGCTGGCGGATCGACGGGAGGCAATTGAGACGGAGTTGCTGCAAAGCGTGATTGACACGCTGCAACAGTCTCCCGGAGTACACCGCGTCGAGGCGCAACTGCTGGTTCACGAACCGGGCGCGGCCGCCGGGCCGTTCCTGGAAGAAGGATTTTCGCGCTATCCCCGGCTGTTCATGTTGCTGCCGATTGGCGATGCTCCGAAAAGCTCCGCGCCGCCGCTGCCTCCGGAAGTGGAGATACGCGGCTGGAAGGAACAGGATTACCAGCCGGCGGCAGCGCTGATTACCGCGGCCTACCACGGCCACGTGGATGCGGACATCAACGACCAGTACAGAACAGTCACAGGGGCTCTGCGCTTCCTGAACAATATCGTGCGCTTTCCGGGCTGCGGAGTGTTCGACGTGGAAGGATCGTTCGTCGCGGTGCATAAGCCGACGAAGTCGAATATTGGAATGATTCTGTGCTCACGGGTGAAGAGCGACGTGGGACACATCACGCAGGTGTGCCTGCGGCCGGAGTTCCGCAACCAGGGGATTGGCGAGCAACTGATTGAGACGTCGTGGAATGCGCTGCGGCGACGGAACTTCCACAAGCTCACGCTGACGGTGACGGAAGCGAACGTGCGCGCCGTGGCGCTCTACAAGCGCCTGGGATTCGAAGTGATGCACGTGTTCGATGCGTTCGTGTGGGAAGGATGAGGAAAGTAGAAAGTAGAAAGGGAAAAGGAAAAAGTAAGAACAATGCAGAAGCGAAGGTTCGCGGACGCAAGTCTTACTTTTTACTTTTCCCTTTTTACTTTTACCTTTTGATCAGCCACATTGCCCAGCCGGCGACGATCACTCCTCCAATGAAAAGAGAGAAGCAATAGGCACCGTACTTCACCATGTCCTTCATGTTCTCACGCTGGGTGATGCCGAAGACGACGGAGGCGCAGACGGCGAAGAGCAGGGCGGCGCTGAAGTGAGAGAGTGCGAGGTTCATTTCTTCTTCCCAATGGCGATGTGATAAGCGTCGATGGCGCAAACGACGTTGAGCAGTCCGGCGACGATCATGAACTTGGTGCCGTAGTCGGCGGTGGCGCGGAAGATGGCTTCCTGGCCCCAGCCCATCAGGCGAGCCGTCATGTAAAGTCCGCCAGCGCCGATATCTCCGAAGAACCCGAGGACATCGAGCAGGTCACCCGTATTGAACGAGTAGATCTTGCCCTGCATCGCCAGTCCAAAAAAGAACAAGGTGAAGACAGCAGCGAGCAGCAGGATGCCGCGAATCCATTTGCGCTGGATGAGGTGTCCCGCGCCGGGGATGACCCAACCGACGACGAGCGCAGCAATGGCCATGCCGGTGAGGGGATATTCGGGAGCAGAAGCAGCCTGGGCTGCCGGTTTATTTCCGTTCGCCATCAGATGATCACTATGTCTTTCTGGATGCGGCCAGTGACCTCGGCGGAGCCGCGGCGCACGAGAACATCGACTTCAGCGCGCACGCCAAACTCCGGCAGGTAAATGCCCGGCTCTACTGAGAATAACGTATTCGGCAGAATTTCGCGGTCGTCCTTGGTTTCAAGGTTGTCCATGTTGGCGCCATTGCCGTGAACCTCGGTGCCGATGGAGTGACCGGTGCGATGGACGAAATATTGTCCGTAGCCGGCCTTCTCGATGTGCGCGCGGACGGCGGCATCGACCTCCCAGCCTTGAATCTTGCGGCCTGAACCGATGGCATCCTGCGCGGTCTTGACGCCGATGTCGCGGGCGTCGCGGACGATGCGGAAGATCTCCTGGTGCCGCTCGGAAGGATTCTTGCCGACGAAACCGGTCCACGTAATGTCGTAGTAAACGGAGTCGGGCTGGGCGGTCTTGGCCCACATATCGATGAGCAGCCAGTCGCCCTCGCGAATGGGAAGCGAAGTCTCCGGCGACGGCGCGTAGTGCGGATTGCCGGCATTGGCGTTGACGCCGATGATGGGCAGATCGTCGGTGACGAGATGCTCGCGGTTGAAAGCCTCGCCGATCCACTGTTGCAGGCCGTACTCGTCCCAGCCGCCGTTGCGCACGCGATGTCCAGCCTCCTGGAAGGCGGCGGCCATGATCTTGTCCATGGCGTCACGGGCGGTGAAGTGCGACGCGATCTGCTCGCCGGTGAGCGTTGCTTCGAACATCGCGACGAGATCGGCGGAGGTGACGACCTCGGTGCCGAAGCTGCGGATGAGTTCGAGCATGCCGCCATCCACGATGGAAACGTACATGATGTTGTTGTTGGGCGAGTACTGCATGGCCACGCGCTTGTAGGGCGCGAGAACTTCGCGGAGCTTCTGATGCAGCTCAGGCCACGGACCGTAGTGGAGCTGCGTTCCCGGCAGAGACTTCAGGTGTCCCGGCTCGACGCGGTGATTCAACTTGACCGGCTCGCCCTGCGCCGGGATGAGATAGAACCAGCGGCGCGTGACATGGAGGTTCCCGGGCAGTCCAAGGACCTTGTAGCCGATGTCGTCGCGGTGGTGATGATCGTAGAAAAGCCAAGCGTCTATGTTGCGGTCACGCAGAGCAGCCTGAATGCCGGTGAGGTTCATAGATGGCTATTGTAGAGGCTGGAAAGGAAGTTTGAAAGAGAGCAAGTTTGGGAGGTTTCAGCGGTTGCGGAAGTTTTGAGGGATGCTTGCTGAAGGCTTCAGAATACGCGCCTTGTCCGCGGCTGGAAGCGTTTCGCAGGCGGTGCGCAGCACGAGGCGGGGTAGCTTATCGCGCGAGCGGAGAAGGAACGCAAGGGTAAAGGCGCGGTTGTACTTGGCGGACTCACGCAGGAGCCAGCCGAGACCCTTCCGCACCATGTCATCTTCGTCGGCGCGAAGCAGGTTGGTAACGCGGACGGCTTCGCGTTCGAAGAGGCCAAGGCGCACACCACGAATGAGGGAGACGGCCGCGGCACGACGGCGCCAGCGATCCTTCGACTTCGCCCAGTGAAGGACCGCTGCCGTGCGCTTGCGATCAAGCACGATCATGGGGCCGAGGAGATAGCCGGCGAGCGCATCATGATCCGCCCAGGTGGAAACGCGCTTGAGCCATGACTCGAAGAGCTGGAAGTGCGCGGCGGTGAACTCCTTGGTGGAGGTTTCGAGCAGGAGAACGGCGAGGACTTTTTCTTCGAGCACGTTGCCGCGAAAGAGATCGTTGGCGACGGCGACCAGGTAGTCGAGACCCTGATCGCCCTTGATGATTTTGGTAAAGCGGCGCGCGAGCTTGCGCAGCTCGGGTGTGTACCAGCCACGCGAGGTGATGACGTTCTTGAAAAACCACTCGACCTCGGCGGTGTGCGGAGCGGAGGCGCCGTTCTTGAGCACCTGGCGAAGGTGATCGGCGATGTAGCGAACGGGTTTACGCATAAGAGCCTTTGCCCTTAGTCGCCTGCGGCTTCCGATGTTTCGTGGCGCGGCTGCAGGAAGCGGTCGTAGGCCCAGAGGAGCAGCGCGGTGGCGACGCCAATGGCGATGATGGTGTACCAGATCTTCTGGGGCTGGTGTGAAACCTGGCCGTAGCGATACAAGAGCGTTCCGCCGAGCCATCCACCGACCAGCGAGCCGATGCCGATGGGCATGAAGGCGAAGCCCATATACGTACCCTGTTGTCCCGGAGGCGCGAGCCGCGAGATGTAATCGTAGTAGTGCGGCGACATGATGACTTCACCGATGGAGATGGCGATCAGCGTGACGACCACCATCGGCACCGTGGGGTGGAGCAACAGGATTCCCCACGCCACTCCGGAAACAAGGGTTCCTGCGGCGACGGCTCGAATCGAAGAGACCTTCTGCGTCAGGAATCCGACGATCATCTGCAGGGCGATGACGGTCAACGGACCTGTCACCAGGAGCAGTTCGGTGTCGGCATGCGGGTTGATGAACTTGACGACGTAGAGCGGCAGGATGATGAACTCCTGCCAGTAGACGATGTAGTAGCCGGAGAAGATCAGCAGGAAGAGCATGAAGCGCGGATTGGTGACGACGGTCCAGAAATTCTTTCCGGCCTGGCCAAGTCCACCGGACGCCGCGGCATGCCTGCGCTTCGGCTGCTTGAAGAGCAGCAGCACGGCAAAAAACATAAGGAAGACGCTGAGCGCCGCGACACGGAAGACATCTTCCACGCGCATATGCCGGTGAACGATGGAGGCGACAAACGGACCGGCAGCGCCGCCGATGTTGACGATGGTGTAGTAAATCGAGTAGCCGATGGAGCGGACGTTTTCCTTCGAGGCATCGGCCGTGGTGCCGACGACGCAGGGTTTCACCAGCGCGACGCCGAAGGCGGGCAGGATCAGGATGACCGTTACGAGAACGATCAGCGGCATCACGTTGCGCACCGGCGCAAGCCACGGAGAACCGATGGAGCCGATGAGGAAGTAGGAAACGCTCAGGATGAAATACGCGAGCGAAAGCGCGCGGCGGAAGCCAAGGTGATCGGCCAGTGTGCCGCCGAAAGCGGCGAGGAACCAGACCATGCCGCCGAAGAGACCGGTGAGCGTGCCGACTTCCTTGATGGGGAATTTCAGGGTTTCACTGAGATACAGCGCCAGTGACGAGAAGGCGGCGTAGTAGGAGAGCCGCTCGAAAAGCTCACTGACGTTGGCGACCCAGAAGGGGCGCTCGAAACCGGTGCGAATGTCTTCCCAGCGCTGCGCAAAGCTCAAAGTGTTCTCCTCCGCGTGTGCCTTGCAGCAGCTAACCGATGGCCGCCCGCAAGCGTTGTTCGACTTCCGAGGCCGAGAGCGCGTGCACGCGAACGACCTTGGCACGGCTGGATTGGCCGCTCGCAATACTAACCGACGAGCGCGGTACTCTCAAAACTTTCGCGAAGAATTCGATGCAGGCTTCATTGGCGCGGCCCTCTATGGGAGGCGCGGTGAGAGCGAGCTTGAGCGCATCGCCAATTTCGCCGGTGATGGCATCCTTCTTCGCGCGCGGGTGCACCTTTACGGCGAAGGTTGCGCCGGCGGCGGAGTCGCGGACGGGAATCATCGGGCAGTGGCCGAGAAGATCAATTCCAGCAGCACGACCAGGCCGACAACGATGGCCTGCGGCGCGGAGGCAATGGCGTGTCCGAATATCCAGATGAAGGCGATGCAGACGAGAAGGCTGAACGCGTTGGCAATGACGGAAAGCACGCGGAGAAGCGCGTCCGACGAGTGGCGGATGCGGGCGATGTTGCAGAAGCCGACAGCGAGGAATGCAATGCCAGCGGCGAAAAACCAGACGGCATTGAGCACAAGCGACTTGTAGAACGCAAACGTGGCGCAGCAGTGGAGGACTCCAAGGGCGACGAGCAGCCAGGCGAGAACCAGGTCAAACTTTTTCATGCATAGCTCCGGGCGCCGAAGATGGCCGTACCGACCCGTACACAGGTGGAGCCCTCTTCGATGGCGACTTCGAAATCGTGGGACATTCCCATGGAAAGCTCACGCAGGGTGAGTGCCGGGAATTGTATCGCAAGCCGGTCGCGGAGTTCGCGCAATGTGCGGAAGTAAGGGCGCGCTCCTTCAGGATCGTCGGTGAAGGGCGGCACGGTCATGAGGCCACGGAAGTCGAGCGACGAGAGACGCGGCGCGGCGGAGAGCAGGTCGATGAGCTCCGCGGCGTCAGGGGCGAGGCCGGTTTTGGCCGCCTCACCGCCAATGTTGATCTCGATGAGGACGGAGAGCCGCACGTTGAGCGATTGCGCGGCAGCATTGAGGCGCTCGGCGAGCTTGAGCGAATCGAGGGAGTCGACGGCGTGGAAAAGCTCGGCGGCCTTCGCGGACTTGTTGGATTGCAGGTGTCCGATGAGGTGGAACTCGGCGGCGGAGAGATCGCGCAGGGCGCCGGATTTGGCGGCAAATTCCTGCACGCGATTCTCGCCGAAGAGCCGCTGCCCGGCTTCGTAAGCGGCGCGAATGTCCTCGGCGGGACGAGTCTTGGAGACGGCCATCAGCGCGACGGAGTCCGGATTGCGTCCGGCGCGATGAGCGGCGCTGGAGATGCGCTCACGAATGGCAGAGATGTTTTCGGCAATCGACACGAAGAAAAGATTAACGCAGAGGACGCGGAGGCAGCAGAGGAATCGGAGGACAAAAAGAAAGGGCACCCTTGCGGATGCCCTTTGAGGAATCAACAGCGATTACATAATCGCGGTCGGCGGAGCGGGATCTTCCGGACGGCCGGCGTTGGCGAGCGGGACGCGGATCATGACCGCGACCAGGACGGCAAGGCCGATAAGACCGGAGAACCAGAACGAGCCGATGTGGAGATCGGGCAGCGAGTGACCGCTACCGACGATACCGGCGACGACGAGGCCGCAAAGCGCCTCGCCAGCGATGAGGCCGGATGCGGTGAGCACACCGGCGTTATCGACGCGCGCTTTCTGTGCGTCGTTGTAGCCGCGGCGGTCGCGCAACTTGTCGGTGACCCAGCGAATAACGCCGCCGATGAAGATGGCGAAAGTGGTTTCCAGCGGCAGGTACATGCCGACGGAGAAGAGCATGGGGCTCTTGACCTCCACCATGATGAGCGCGAAGCCCATCAGGATGCCGACAATGACCAGGGGCCACGCCATGGTGCCGCCGACGATGCCCTTTGCCAGCATGGCCATGAGGCCAGCCTGCGGGGCAGGGAGAGCGGCGCTTCCGAAGTGGTAGGCCTTGTCGAGAATCATCAGCGGGAAGAAGAGGACGAGCGAGGCGACGATGATGCCGAAGATGTCGCCGATCTGCATCTTCGACGGCGTGCCGCCGAGGATGTGGCCGACCTTGAGGTCCTGCAACATTTCACCGGCAACAGCCGAGGAGACGCAGACAACGGCAGCGACTCCGAGCACGGCGGCAACACCTCCGGGGCCGGAGACGCCGAGAGCAATCATGAGCAGTGCGGCGACAACCAGGGTGCAGAGCGTGAGGCCGCTGACCGGGTTGTTGGACGAACCAATCATGCCGACGAGGTTTCCGGAGACGGCGGCGAAGAAGAAGCCGAGGACGACCATGACCAGAGCGGCAACGATGGCGCCACCGATGATCTTGCCCTGCGTCAGGTTGCCGGCATTGTGAATGAAGAAGTAGTAGAGGGCGATCATCGCGATGAAGACGATGCCGACGCCGGCGAAGACGACCTTGGAGTTCAGGTCACGCTCGGTGCGATCGCTGACTTCATGCGCGGCGGCCGACTTCTTGAGGTCGGAGACGGCGCGGGACATTCCGGCGCCAAGCTGTTTGCGCATCCGGAAGAGGGTGAACCCGGCGCCGACCAACATGCCGCCGACGGCGATGGGACGCACGATGGAGAACCAGATGCCGTTGGCAACGCCGCTCCAGTAGTCGATAGCGTGCGCACCGGCGGGCATGGCCGGGAGATGCGGAGCCAGGAAGTAAGTTAGGAGTGGAACCAGCAGGCCCCAGGCGATGACGCCACCGGCAAAGTTCAGCGAAGCGAGGCGCGGGCCGATGATGTAGCCCACGCCGAGATATGCGGGGCTGATGGCCGGAGAGTTGAAGGTGCTATACGCCGGAACTACCGTGCCGGACGCAGCTCCAGCGGCTGCGGCTCCACCGGTTGCCACCGTGGGCGCAGTCGCACTGCCGCCGATCTTCAGGCCGCCGAGGACGCCGGGAATCTTCACCAGCATGGTCTTCACGTACCAGAAGATGTTGATCTGGGAGAGGAAGTACATGAAGGCGCCGAAGCCCATGTTGGCGAAGAGGATCTTGGCGGCCTTGGAACCCTGTTGACCGGCCTTATGAATTTCGGAGGCGGCGACGGATTCAGGGAAGGGAAGTTCGGGATCCTCGACCATCACGCGGCGCAGCAGGGTGACGAAGAGAATGCCGAGGGTGCCGCCGATCATCATGAGTGCGACGGACTGCCAGTAGTGGCCGCCGAGTCCCGGCCAAATGCCGGCAATGACAAAGGCTGGGATGGTGAAGACGGCGCCGGCTGCCACGGACTCGCCGATGGAGCCGATGGTACGTGCCATGTTCTCTTCCAGCAGGGAGCCCTTCATCAGGCGGAGGATTGACATGCCGATCACGGCGGCTGGATAGGTAGCCGCAATGGTCATGCCTGCCTTCAATCCCAGGTAGGCGTTGGCGGCACCCAGGATGCCGGTCATCAACATGCCGAGGAAGATGGCGCGGAAGGTGAATTCCTTCATCGGCATGTCGGCGGGAACGTACGGTCGGTGTTTTGAGCTCATGCGTGAGTCCTCTAGATCAGTGAAACTGCGAAGTTGCAGGAACCGCGCAAGTTAGCACGCGGGCAGGGGTTTCCACAAGTACAACAAAACGGAGGCGGAGTGATATAGAGGGCCTGACTGCACTACTGTACCAGCCGAAGCGAGACAGGCAAGAAAACAAAAACGGAACGAAGGCGGGGCGGGAACGTTTTTGCGGCTCAGGGTTGAACGGTTCGGCAGCGTGCGAGACGTTCGCGGCATTGCCGCCGGGAAGAAATCGGGCTTATACTTATGACAGTTCCCGGACCAGTCCGGGAAGGAGGCGAGTCTTCAGCAGTATCGAGGACAGAACTCGGACCGCTCCGGCGGCAGAGTTGCCCGGAGCGCATCGAAGTAGTGTAACTGCGCCAACTCAAGGACGGAGTTTTGTCCGATTCCTTGGTGAAGCCGCAGCGGGGATTTTCGCGGCCATTTTCCCTTCCGACTGCCGCATCTGCGGGCTCCCGCTCGATAATGTTTCCCGCCTTCCCGTCTGTAACCAATGTCTCGAAAAGATGACCGTCATCCGGCAGCCGCGTTGCGCGGTATGCGGAGTGGTGATGCCGTCGCGCCTGTCGATGCAGACTTCTTCCCCGGCAGGGGAGGGAGAGTTGCTATGCGGCGAGTGCCTGAAGTCGCGCCCGTTGTTTGCGCGCGCCGCGAGTTACGGCGCGTATGAGGGTGGACTGCGGGAACTGGTTCACCTCCTGAAGTATCACCATGTTCGTCCGGCGGCTGGCGTACTGGGCCGCATGACCGCGGAAGCGGCGGGCGAAGTGCTCCCGGAATTTTCGTCGCGAAATCCGCTGTTGATTCCCGTGCCGCTCCATGCGAGCAAACTGCGAGAGCGCGGCTTCAACCAATCGGAACTGATTGCGCGCTCGGCATGGAAGCAGATGGAGAGAGGCTCGGCGCTGCGCTTTGAGTTGAACCGCGACGTGTTGAAGCGGCGTCGCGCCACGGAGTCGCAAGTGGGGCTGACGCGCGAGCAACGGCAAACGAATCTGCACGGAGCTTTTGCCGTGAACGATGCGAAGGCGATCAGCGGACGCGAAGTGTTGCTGGTGGACGACGTGCTGACGACCGGAGCGACGGTTTCCGAATGTGCGCGAGTGCTGCGCAAGGCGGGCGCCAAGGCGATCTGGGTGGCGACGGCGGCACGCGCCGGGCGCCCGGTTACGGGAGATTCCTTCGGGAGTTTGAAGACGGTGGAAACAGAGGCACGGGGCGAGGAGCGAGCCGCCGTGGTTGGCGACGGCCCGGTGCGTACAGGGTGAAGACTATGGGCAAACTGGAGAGTCACAGATCGATCCGCACCTACGCTGAAGCCGCGCAGCGCGTGGGCGTCCTGGCTCCGGCGGAACATGGGCCGGAGACCGGATACTCGCCGATGCACGCGCCGGTCCTCGTACTCAACGCATCGTATGAACCGATCAACGTCTGCGCCGCCCGCCGGGCCATTGTCCTGGTACTGAAGGGAGTGGCCATGACGGAAGAGATCAACGGCCATTTCCTGCACTCTACGCGGCTCTCGATCCGCGTGCCGTCGGTGATAAGACTGCTGGAGTATCGCCGGATTCCACACCAGACGCGCGCCCTCTCGCGCAAGAACATCCTGCTGCGCGACCGCAATACGTGCCAGTATTGCGGCGTGGTGCTGCATTCGAGCGAACTGACGCTGGACCACGTGATTCCGCGATCGCGCGGTGGCGCCTCGACGTGGGAAAACCTGGTGGCGTGCTGCCACTCCTGCAATCGCGAAAAAGGAAACCGCCTGCCGCACGAGTGCAGCATGAAGCTGATGCGCGAGCCGCGTCCGTTCAGCCTGCATACGAGCCGCCACCTGATGCGCATGATGGGGCGCTCGGACGCGAAGTGGCGGAAGTACCTGTTCTACTAGCCGCGCGATTCCAAGACACAAAAACGCCGTGCCCGGATGAGCACGGCGTTTGATTTTTTGCCGCGGAGAGAATGCCGCTACTTCTTTGGTGGCGGATTCTCCTGTGGCGGCGTCTGCTTGGCGTCCGGAGCCTTCTCGACTTCCTTGCCCTCGTACGTGATCTTCACGTTGGCGCCGAAGTAGTGGTAGTCGGTGTACTTCACGATCTGCCGGACGTGAACGTCGCCGTTGGAGAAGTGCAGGACGTCATCGACCCGTGTGTAAACGGGGAACCAGTATTTGCCGTCGATCTGCTGACGCCAGGTGGTGAAGCGCGGGAAGAGGTTCTCGTTGTTCTTGCTCTTGACGATGTCGGGCACGCTCTTGCCATAGGTCTTGACGATCTGGAAGTCGTGATCGTCGACCCAGATGCGGCCGTCGAAATAACGACGGTTCTTTTCGATCGTCTTGGGCGAGATGTCGAAGACGTAAGTGTTGAGTTCGTCTTCCTGCTGCTGGCCCACGTACTTGATGTTATAGAGCGGGATTTCATCGGTGGTGAGGACGAAGGGCATGCGATGTTCGATGTCCTCGAAATCCTGCTGCGTCATCATGATGCGCGTGAGGGTCGATTCCGGAGCGTAGGTGACGCGCTCCATGCGATGCCCCTGATTGTCAAAGAGGACGTCTTCTTCGGAGTGATATTCGCCATCGACGCGACCGCCGTCGATTGTCTGCACGATGATCGTCTGGTGCCAGGTGTAGTGGTGGCGGGCCTGCTGAAAAACTTGTTCCTTGGCGGCGAATTTCTGGACGACCTGGTCGACGGTGAGGCCGTTGGGCTGCTCGTCGCGGAGCGGGCCTTCCTGCGCCAGGACGAACGAACCGGCGAAGAGCACCGTGGCGAGGAGCAGGAGGAAGCAGCGAACGAATTTCATGGTTTTCATAGGCAATGTGGTCCCGGGGCGATAACAACAGTATAGATGCTGGCGGAGTCTCCGGGATGCCGCCAGTAAAGATGCAAACCCAGGGCATGTGCCACAGTTGCACACTGGGACAGAGGTCGCGCAAACGGCAACAGAGAATGGTACTGGAGGGCCATTTCCGCTTGCCGTTTACGGGCAGTTAGCCGATGATGAGACCATTTTCCCGGGTGTTCCGAGACCATGACTGATTTCCTGACAGAATTGCCGCTGGTGCTGGTGCTGGGTGCGCTGGTGTGCATCTTTGTCTCGCTGCGCGGCAGGAACAAGAGTCCCCGGCTGATCCTCTGGCTGATTGGGTGGGTCATCATGACCCTGCACTTCCTGCTGGATATGTTCCAGTTCCCGCAGGATTGGGCGAACCGGGCCATGGATGCGGCGCAGGTGGCGGCGCTCGCGGTGTGCGGACTGGCGTTTGCGATTTCAGTGGCGGAGCTTAACAAAGACCGGCGATGGCGCTGGGGACTGTTCGGCGGTTTCAGCGCGCTGTTTATTGCCTACTCGGTGCTGCTGGCATGGGAGTCGCGCGCAACGGCAGCGTATGTTGTGCTGGCGATTGCGGTCTATGCGCCAACCAGCGTGATGTTTGCCATCTGGCATCGCCGCGTGCATGGCTACGAAGTGCTGATGGGATTGCTGGTTCTCGCGTTCGGGGTGGATGCCATCCTGCGCATTGTTCATCAGGACTTTGGTGGCGGCTACTACTCGATGCTCTTGGGAATTTATGCGCTGGCTGGCGTACTGGTGGTGCGCTGCTATCGGCGGTTGAGTCCCGGCGTGGCGTTGACCTCGGTGGGATTTTTCTCATGGGCGGCGGTGTGGGGCATGTCGATGCTGGCCCCGGCGATCCTGGACAAAGTGGGCGTCAGCAGCGAACTGTGGAACGTGCCAAAAATCTTCGTGGCATTCGGCATGATCCTGATGGAACTGGAAGACCGTTCGCTGGCGGCGCAACAAGCCGAGGTTCGCGAACACGCGTTGTCGCGGCAACTGGGAAGATTTTCGGACCTGACGTCGCGACTGCTGGGCGGAGTGGAGATACGGTCCTTCTGCGGTGAAGTGGCCGAGACGCTGGTGGACGTTTCCAACTACCGCAGCGCACTTGTGTTGCTGGCCGACGAGCTGGGACGGCTCGGACTGGCGGGCCACGCGGGGCTGGACCTCGCCGATCTACAGGAACTGCGCGAACAGATTTCCGGCGTGGACTGCGGTTCGCTGGAGCAACAGTGTGCGATGGCGCATCCGCTGGGAGCGAAGTCGTTCCTCTGTCCGGCGGACTACCGGATAGCCAGTGGACAGGCGGGGCGCTTCGACGGGAAGCCGAGAAACTCGGGAGACCAGGTGCTGGTGCCGCTGCGCTCGCCGCAGGGAAACATGGTGGGATGTATCTCGCTGCTGCACCGGACGGCGGCTGCCCCGGTGATGGCGGACGAGGTAGCGGCGGTGGAGATGCTTGCGGGCGACCTGGGCGTGGCCATCGAGAAGGCATCGCTGCAACAGAAGGTGATGCTGCAGGAGAAGCTGGCATCGATCGGACAACTGGTTTCGGGCGTGGCGCATGAACTGAATAATCCACTGACGGTAGTGATCGGGTACAGCGAGCTGATGGAAGAGGCGGACACGGAGCACCGCTATCAGCGCGAGCTCTCGACGATGCGGCGCGAGGCCCTGCGCATGCGCGCGATCATCGATAACCTGCTGCGCTTCGCGCGGCAATCGCGCTCGGAGACGAAGACGGCGCGCGTGGAACAGGCAGTGATGGATGCCGTGGCATTGCGCGAGTACGAATTTCAACGCGGAGGCATCACCATCGAACGCGAGATTGGCGGCGACCTGCCGGCGGTAGTAATCGACGAGGCGCAACTCAAGACGGTGATGGTTCACCTGATGAGCAACGCGTGCGATGCGGTGCAGTTGTCCGACGAGAAACGGATTTCCGTACACGCGCGGCGGGTGGGCGAGCGAGTGTTGATCAGCGTGCTGGATTCAGGCCCGGGCTTCAAGGACGTAACGCGGGCGTTCGATCCGTTCTTCAGCACCAAGGGCCTGGGACACGGGCCGGGACTCGGGCTGAGCATCTGCTACGGAATCGTAAAGCAGCATGGCGGCGAGGTTTACGCGCAGAACGTCTATCCGCGGGGCGCCGGCGTGACCATGGAACTCCAGGTGGCTCGCGAGACGCCGCGAACCCAGGTGGAAGCCGCAAGCCCGGCGAACGAAGCTCAGTAGTTCTCCTCCTCCCAATAGTTTCCGTTCACGCCCGATCGTTATAGACTGGGACGTTTTCGTCTGTCGATTTGGAGGCGCCATGATTCGTCGTGCCCTATTGTTTTCGTTTCTCCTGATTACTTCTTTCTCGCTTGCGCAGGTCAAGCGTCCGTTCACTTTTGAAGACATGATGCAGCTCAAGCGCATCGGCGATTTCACGGTTTCGCCCGATGGCCGCTGGGTGGCCTTCAGTGCGGCGGACGTCAGCCTGGCAAAAAACACCGTACGTCCGCATCTCTGGGTCGTTCCGCTGAAGGGCGGCGAAGAACGCCGTTTGACGGACGCGAACGGTCCGACGGAGTCCGGGCCGCAGTTCTCGCCTGATGGTAAGTCGCTGCTCTTCATCAGTGCGCGCGGCGGCAACTCTCAAATATGGGTGCAATCGTTCGATCCGGAAACCGGCACGCTGACGGGCGAGCCGCGCCAGGTCACCAACATCTCGACCGACGCCGACGGAGCGGTCTGGTCTCCGGACGGCAAGTCGATCCTGTTCGTCAGCAGCGTCTATCCGGATTGCACGGACGATGCCTGCAACAAGGCCCGGGACGAGGAGAAGGCGAAGTCGCCGGTGAAGGCGCAGATATGGACGCACTTGTTCTTCCGCCACTGGAGTACGTGGACCGACGGCAAGTTCTCGCACCTCTTCCTGGTGGCCTCGGACTGCGACGGCGCGAAGGCCGGCGAGGCGTGCGCGGGACGTGACCTGACGCCGGGAGCCTACGACACTCCGCCATTCCAACTGGGAGGCCAGATCGACTACTCGTTCTCGCCGGACAGCAAGGAAGTGGCTTACACGAGCAACCACGATGCCATGCCGGCGGCCTCGACCAACAATGATGTCTTCGTGCTCTCGCTGACCGATCCGGATGCGAAGCCGAAGGACCTGACGGCGGCCAACCACGGCAGCGATTCCAACCCGATGTACTCGCCGGACGGCAAGTGGATCGCGATCCGCTCGCAGTTCCGCGCGGGCTACGAGAGCGACCGCTTCCGGCTGCAACTGATCAACCGGGAGACAGGCGCGATTCGCAACCTGACGGAGAAGTGGGACCGCTGGGTGAACGACATGGCGTGGGCGCCGGATTCCAAGTCGCTCTACTTCACCACGGACAACGCGGGCGATTCGCCGATCTACAAGCTGGCGATTGACGGCAACGGCTGGCCGGAGGAAGTGGTGGCCGGAGCGAACGGCGCGCCGACACCGACGGCCGACGGCAAGACGCTGGTCTTCGCACGCGTGTCGGTGGAGTTCCCCACGGAGATATACACGGCTCCTACGGATTACCCGGTTTGCCAGATGGCGGCGGAAAAGAGCGAGCAGTACACCATGCCCGCCTGCGCGCTGGCCAAGGCAACGCCGCTGACGAAAATCAATGAAGGCGTGCTGTCACAGGTCCAGATGCAGCCGCTGGAGCCTTTCTGGTTCACCGGTTCGGTGAATCACAAGGTCGAGGGCTTCGTGGTGAAGCCGCCGAACTTCGACGCCAACAAGAAGTATCCGGTGAAGTTCCTCATCCACGGTGGCCCGCAAGGCGCGTGGGGTGATGAGTGGTCGTATCGCTGGAACCCCGAGTTGTTCGCCTCCGATGGCTACGTGGTCATCATGGTGAACCCGCGCGGCTCGACTGGTTACGGACAGCAGTTTATCGACGACGTGAATGGAGACTGGGGCGGACGGCCGTACCAGGACCTGATGCTCGGACTCGATTACGCCGAGAAGACGCTGCCGTATATCGACAAGAACCGCGAGTGCGCGCTGGGTGCGAGCTACGGCGGATACATGATCGACTGGATTCTGGGCCACACGGATCGCTTCAAGTGCCTGGTGTCGCACGATGGCATGTACGACACGGAAGCGGCCTACGGCGCGACCGAGGAATTGTGGTTCCCCGAGTGGGAGTTCCGGGGGACTCCGTGGACGAACCGCGAGATGTATCGCAAGTGGGACCCGAAACTGTCGGCGGCGAACTTCAAGACACCGACGCTGGTGGTGCACAGCCAACACGATTACCGGTTGGATGTGAGCCAGGGCTTCGAGCTCTTTACCACGCTGCAACGGCTGGGCGTGCCGTCCAAGATGCTGTACTTCCCCGACGAAAGCCACTTCGTTCTGAAGCCGCAGAACTCGCAGCTCTGGAACAAGACGGTGAACGGCTGGGTGGACCAGTGGACGAAGGAAAGTAAAAAGTAAAAAGGGAAAAGTAGAAAGTTAAAGGCAGAAGGTAAAGGGAGCGGGCTGAGTGCTTGCTCCCTTCTCTTTTTTGCGGAGTCACAGGTGAACGGCATCATGCGTCACTGACAGCAGCGGGAGACGGGGATATAAGGAGGACGTTACGGCACCCTTGCTCGATCGCCGGAGTCGCCGGCGCTGGATGCTTTTCGCGGAGGCCGTTATGTCCACCACTCCTGAATTGTCCTACGGAAACCACATACGTCCCGAGGAAGTGACGCCGGAAGTGCGCCACCAACTTGCACGGGACGAATGGGTCGGCGAAATGGTGCGGAACGGGCTGATCGCCGTTCTCACCGTCTTTGTGAGCCTCGGGATTTCGCTCGCTTATCGCTGGAGAGGCGAGCAGGACTGGGCCGAGCTATACCTCATCGTCCCGCTGCTGATCGTGGTTGGCGTCATCAGCACGGTGCTGCACTTCCGCCACAAGGCGCGGCGAGAGTTTGCGCTGCATGGGCCAGTGACGCCGGCGCTGGTTGTGGAGGAGAAGCAGACGCTTCACTTTTCGGACGACAGCGCGATCATGGTCCCGAAGCTGTTGCTGCGTTATGTTCCCGAGCCGGGTGTGGAAGGCGACCTGGAACGCCTGCGGAGCGCGAATGAAGCGTGGACTGTGTGGGTGGAATTGAGCGGTCTGTCATCGGACTTCGAAGAAAAAGTACAGCCGAACCAACTGGTTACGATCCTCTATGATCCTCGCGAACCGAAGCATGTGCAGGTAATTGAGCGCGATCGCGCGGCGTAAGGCGACGCGCACTGTAATCGGCACGGCAAATGTCCGTGCCCTTTTTTATGGCGCGAAGGCTATTCCGGTTCGATCTGGAGATTGGCTTGTACGTGTTCGGCAGCGGAGAGATATGCGCCACCGAGCAGCAGCATTCCGCAGAGAAAAGCCCAGAAGATCAGAGTGACCGAGACGTAGAAAGGACCGTAGGACTCGCGGAAGTTGAGATGCGGAACCACCAGTTTGTAGAGATGGCGGGAAATCTCAAAGAGCAGTCCGGTGATGATGGCCGATGGAATCACGGCGCGAGCGGGAACCTTGCCATTCGGAAGCAGCCAATAGATCAGGAAGAACATGATGATGGATGCCGGGATGGTGAATGCATTGATGACAATAAAGGCGAGCGTTGACCAGAACCAGTGCGTGCTGCTGATGTAGGCGCCGGCGATGAAGGTGGTGCCGCCAACCGATGCCAGCGCAAGCAGGCCGCACATGGATGCAAGGCCGAGCGCCACAATCTGGTTGCCGAGATACGAGCGATTCTTCTTGATCCCCCAGATGCGGTTCAGCGCGACCTCCAGCGGCAGGAAAATGCCGGTGGAGCTGATGAAGAGCATGGCGATGGGGAACCACTGGAGACGGTGTTGCGCCGCAATGTCCATGTTCTTGGCGATGAAATCCTGGTTGCTCGGCATGTATTGCCGGAGCATCTGGAGGATGACATCGACCATGGTTTCTGAGTGGAAGACGCGGCGGGCAATCACCAGCATGAGGATGATGGCTGGGAAAAGCGAAAGGATGGCGTTGGCTGCAACCGAGAAGGCGTAAGTGTGAACCTCGGTCGTGGTCAGGTAACGGAGCGTCGGCCAGACCTGACGTATGAGGGAAGTTTTTACCTCTTCGAGGTTCAGGGCAGCCGAATTTTCCGGCAAATTGCCGGTTGCATCACTGGTGGCCTGGTCTGCAGAGGCGGAATCCGGAGGATTGGAGGCGGAGGACATCGCCAATCTCCATGGTAGCAGAGAGCGGTTCCGAATGACGCAGGCGCAAGTCCCCAAAGTGCCTTCGTTTGTTTTGAATAGCCTATAAGTGGTGTGTCAATCTTGAGGGTAAATCGTGGTCAGATAGCGAACATTTACCTGTTTTCTGGGGCCGCCCGATTCGGAAACCCTGTAACTCACTGTGAAATAAAAACTTGCCAAAATCAATTCGAATTGTCATCATTCATTGCTCGCCGGGAAGTTCGGCGGGTCTGGTGACGGGCCAGAAGAACAGGTTCGATGTTTCGGTCAGAAGTCCATCTGGCGAAGAAGTTCGGGCTCCGGAGCTTTGGGCACCACGCGCAACGCGTTGCCTAAAACTCGGGGGTCCGTATTTTTTTGTGCAAATGGTTTTGACGGGAGCGGATGCCTGAACAGCGGAATGAGGACGACGTGGGCAACCACGCGATGCTTCATCCGATAGCAACACCCCTCCGGAATCGTAACGGTGAACCGTTCACTTAGAGTTCCGGCAGCAACGAGTCGAAAGGAGTTAGTTGTGAGAGAGAAGGGAACAGTCAAGTGGTTCAATGGCGCGAAGGGCTACGGATTCATCCAGCGTAGTACTGGAGAAGACGTCTTCGTACACTACTCGGTCATACAAGAAACCGGCTACCGCACCCTGAACGAGGGCGAGACCGTGGAATTCGAATGCGTGAAGGGTCCGAAGGGACTCCAGGCGCAGAACGTAAGCCGCGGCTAACGTCCTACAAATAAGAGACTTGCACTCTCAAAGGCCCTCCTCTGTGGTGGGCCTTTCTGCTGTCCGTGGGGCATCAATCTATCTCCAATGAGAGCAGGTCTCCCGAGTTCGGTCCGCTGGCCTTGAAGTTGACCAGGGCTCTCCGGTTCTTCCACCCACAATCAAAACTGTCGACGCCGATGAGCAGCATCTTGGAGCGGTCAGGGGTGCGAAACTCCCAGAGTTTTCCATCACCCTTGATTCGGATGGTCGCAGCCGGACTCTGCGAGCAGTCGACGGAAACCAGCGTGCCGCGCATGTACTGCGTTTTGCGAGTGTCGGGCTTGCCGAGCCTGTCTCCCATCTCCTGTTCTTCGCGCTGCATGGCCTTTTTCTGTTCAGGCGTGGGACGCCACTGCGGGGCCGTGGGGTCGCTGTTCATCAGGCCCTGACTTTTCCAGTCGGCAATCTGGCGGCCTTCGCGGCGCACCGTGTTCATCGCCTTGGCGGCCTCGGCAACGATGTTGGGGTCCGAACTGCGCGCAAGCGTGGCGAGCAGGGCATGTGCCAGTGTGGTGTCGCCATTGGCCAATTGACCCTCGGCAAGGTGGAGCAGGTAGCGCTCGTTGCGCGGGCAGAGTCCAGCGGCGCGCCCGAGATTCTGCACAGCTTCAGTGGTCTTGTTGGCGCTCAATTGCGCAAGGCCGAGCAGTTCATATGCCGGCGCGAAATCCGGGTCCATGCGAAGCGCGGAATTCAGGGCAGGCCCAAGACGCGCCTCGGGGCTTTCCAGTTCGACCGAGTTCTCATTGCCTCCATTGACCCATACGGCCATGTAGTACTGCATGCGCGGATCGGTGTCCTGAAGCTTGATGGCATCTCGAATGTGCTCAATGGCGTTGTCGAGATCGTCGCGGCGGATATATCCGGAGGCGAGCGCGCGCTGCACTTCGGGAATGTCGGGGGTCTGCTGCATGATCTCGCCCAACTCGGTCATGGCCGCTGGTTCCTGGTCCGGATAGAGAAGTGCGACATCGTCGAGGATGATGCGCATGATGTTGTCAGGCAGCTTTTTGGTGGCAAAGCTCACCGGATCGGAGTCGAAGGAAGCGGGATAACGAAGAGTTTTGGTGGCGGCCTGCGCGCGATAAGCCTGCAAATCGTGATCGAGGTCGGAAGCGTCTTCGCCAAACGCGCGGACGATAGCGTCGTTTACGGCGACGTTCTGGTTCATCACCAGGTCGAAGTAGTTTCCGGCTTGTCCGAGGCGCGAGTTGGAGAGCAACCACTGCACAATCAGCCACGACTCCGCGGCAAAGTCGGCGCGTGCCGGAGCGGCGATCTGCGAGGCGTGCTGGATGGAGAAAAGTTCGGCAACTGGAATCCACGAAGAGCCGGCGGACCAACTGACGGGCGGCTGCCCGAAGATGATGTCCTGCTTGTCGAACGCGATGGCGGAAAAATACTGCGCGAAGCCTTCGTCGAACCAGGGTTGCGTGCGCGGATAGTTGGCCGCCAGCAGGATCTGCGCGTAGTTGCGCATGGCGGCCTGCCAATCCTCCGGGCCGCCGTTTTCAAAGAGCAGATATTCGCGGGTATCGCCGTGGATCCAGGTGGAGCGGTCCTTGAGCGGCTGGGCGGCGGCCAGCGGCTTGCTGATGGCAAGCGAGGCGACGTCGCGGACGGCAATGATGCGGACCGGCAGCGAACTGTAAACGTGCTGGCGGTGGAAGATCTGTCCAAAGGCGGCGCGCATTTTTTCAAAGCGGAGTGTGAGATCGCGAGCGTTGCCCTGGCCGGCGTCGGAGATGACCGAGACGTTGGGGCCGTCGCACTGCGCCCACTGCTGAGCGCTGGCGGGAGCAACGCAGAGCAAAGCGGCGGCGCCAAGAACAATGCGGGCGGCAATCTGGGATCGCATGGTGTCCCCCGGTGAGATATGGCGGCGGGCGAAGGCCGTAAATATCCCTGCTGGGCAGGATGCTAGCACCGCCCGCCCGGGTTGTGCAGAAAGTTAGCGGGGCAGGGCAAGGCAAATACGCTGAATGAGGAATCGCTGGTCCGGCGAAAGAGCGGAAAAGCGCAGTCCGCAGCGGAAGCCCGAGCGATGGACGAGCCGGGCGGGAAAACGGAATTCGCGCCGGACATTCGGCAGGGCAAAACGAATTTCGGCGACCGTGCCGGCAGGGACTTCACTGGTGAGGGTTGCGCCAAGGCCGCCATAGGAAAGATCGTGGGAGCGTCCGTGAACGACCTGCTCGTGTCCGCGTTTGCCAATGACGAGCTTGATGCGGAAATCGAACGGGCGGCGTTGGGCCTGGCGGCTGGTGTCATGCGCAATGATGGTTACAGGGCTCATGGCGTGCCGGTCTCCTTGCGATCCGGTTCTGCTGCTCCCAGCTTGCGCAGGGCCCAGCGTGCGTGCCCGGCAACGACCGGGTCGTCACCAGTGGCGAGGCCGAGCAGCGCGGGAATGAATCGCGCGTTGCCGCTGTTGCCCATGGCGACGGCCGCATTCCGCAACAGGCCGGAATGCCTGGTACGCTTGACGGGCGATCTGCGAAAGACCTCGCGAAACTCCTCCACGTTCATACCTGAAATCCGGTCGAGTGAGGGATTGACGAGTTCGGTTCGCGGAGCGAATTGTGGCAAGGGAGAGACGGGAGCCTTGCGGTTCCACGGGCAGACATCCTGGCAGATGTCGCAGCCGAAGATGTGGCGTCCAATGCCGTCGCGGAGGTCCTCTGGAATATCGCCACGCTTTTCAATCGTGAGATACGAAATGCATCGCGAAGCGTCGAGCTGATAGGCGGCGGGGAATGCGTTGGTCGGGCAGGCATCAAGACAGCGCGTGCAGGAGCCGCAACGGTCGGGTGCGGGCAGGTCGGGCGTCAAGGGCAGCGACGTGAGAATGACGCCGAGAAAAAGCCACGAGCCAACTTGCTGATTGATGACGCAGGTGTTCTTGCCGATCCATCCGATGCCGGCATGTTCGGCGAATACACGCTCGATGAGTGGACCGGTGTCGACATAGCACCAGGTGCGGGGAGCTTCGCTGCCCGCGATGGAAACCCGTTCCTTCAGCCGCGCTTCGAGCTCGCGAAGCCGTGGCAGCAAAACGTCGTGATAATCGGCTCGGCCCCACGCATAGCGCGAAATCCAAGCGCGCGAAGGGTCGGGACAGGCGGTGGAATATGGCGCGCGACTGTTGTAGTTGACGGCGCAAACGATGACGGAACGCGCCCACGGAGCCACGGACGCAAGGGAAGCGCGCTTGAGCTGCTGGTTTTCCGCGCGACTTTCCAGATAGCGCATTTCGCCGTGACGGCCATCGGCGATCCACCGGGGAAAATATTCGTGCTCGCGAAAAGGGCCAGCGGGAGCGATGCCCGCGAGATCGAAACCGAGATCGCTGGCGGACGTCTTGACGAATTGTTCGAGCTTGCTGCGCTGCATGAAGTCCCGTGAAAGGTTATCCGAAGGCGAGAGGCGCGGAGCGAAAATCTTTTACAGAAATACGAAGGCCCCGCCGCAATGGCAGGGCCGGTCGAGGAAACTTCCGCCGAACTATATTCCCAGCTTTTTGACTTCCTCGGCGTAGGATGTCAACCAGCAAAAAAGGCCCGAAAAATAGCAGGGTGTCCACCTTACGAAAGGACACCATGTTTCAGAGAGGCAACAAATACTTCGCTGACTGGCGCGACGTAGACGGCAACCGCCATCGCCGCGCCTTTGCAACTCCCGAAGCCGCCGCCGAATTTCAGGCGGCCTCCCAGCAACAAGCAAAGAGGCAACGGTCAAAAAAAGCCTTGGGGCTACCACTATCGCGCGACTGCTCGGCCCCGAATCGGCGTGTTCGTCGCGCGGCCACGCCCGTCAACGGTACGTCGCCGTTAAAGCGGTCATTGCGCGGGCGGGCTCCAAGTGCCCGGAAGAACTCAGCGCGGAAGATGTCTCGGCCATCGTCCAAAGGCTCGGCGCGAAAGGCTGGGCGGCGCACACCCGTTACGCGACGTACCACGCGCTGAGGCGGCTACTGCGTCACCTGCACTTGGCCGGTGCTCCACGCGGGCTCGACACGCTTGTGCCGTTCGTGCCGCGTCCATCGCCGCGCCCGGTCACGGTGCCGTCACCGCTTTTCACTCGGATGCTGGCCGCCGCGCCCGCACATCTGCAACTCATGTTGCTCTTGTGCCATGACGCGGCCTTACGCGCGAAAGCGGCGCTGAGTCTCACTCACCGCGAATACGACCCCGTGGATCGCGTTCTCAGCATTCGCGGCAAACACGGCAAGGTGCAGACCGTCCCGGCCTCCGGTCGGCTCGCGGCCATGCTCATGTTTGTTCCCTCCGGTGATGGCCCGCTTGTCTCGCTGCTCGCCGGTCGGGAACTCGGCTACGCCGCGTTGCGTCGGCAGTTCGTGGAACTCTGCAAGCGTGTCGGTGCGCCTCCGGGCCTCCGTCTCCACGACCTGCGGCGCACCATGGCTGTGGCTACTTACGACACTACGCACGACCTTCGCGTCGTCCAAGCCCTACTCGGTCACGACAGTCTGCGCGTCACGCTCAATTACCTCGAACGCGACGTGCACAAACTCAACCCTGAAACCATCGCTGCTGCTCTCGACCGCACGGCCTCCAGAGCGGAGGCGTATGCCGCTTCCGTCCTCGAACGCTTTGAGCCGACTGGGGCCGCGAATGATTGACACTTATGAATACAACGAACGTGCGGCCATCAAGGAATTCGACGCGGGCCTCCCCCGGTGGAAGGCTGAGGCTGACGCCCGCAACGAATTCGCAGCTGCTGGCCGTTTGCCATTCTCTGGAGGCAACGATGCGCGAATTCCAACTGCCTGAACTCGACACGCCGGATGACGTGCGCCGCGCCGCTCGTGATGCGGTGAACGCTCACCTACGCGGGGAACTGCGACAGTACCCCGATGAAATCAACACGGTGCTCTACGGCCTACAAATTGCGATGGGCAGCTTCAAGAAAGCCGCGCCGTTGCCTCGCCGTAAGCCACCACAACCCGAACGGAGGATTCGCTAGGTGTCCACTTCTCAAGCTCCACTTCGCAACCTGCGGGAAGCTCTGCATGATGATCTCGCCACGCTCCGGGCCTTGAACTCGGAGCTACGCTTGCTCGACGGAGATTCCACCACTCGCACCGCCCTGCTCCAGCAAAAGGGCTGGTGCATGGAATCTCTTCGTGGCACACTCTCTGCCCTTCACGCTCGCTATTCACGCCGCGCCACGTCGCGGAGAAAGGTTGTTCGCCGGTGAATGATCCTCGTATCGCCATCACCCTGTTGCTCGCCAAAGCGGAGGCCGATGTTGCGGCCTTGCGTCGGGTGTTAGACTTGCTCCCGGTCCCCGCTGTAGTTGAATCACCCGCGCCAGAGGGGGCGCTGTTTGCACCACCCCATAGCGACCCTGCGTAGTTGCGCGGGTCCGCCCCGGATCACGTCGCGCGCCGCGATACTGCTGCGTCACGCGCCGTGCTTCCGGGGCTACCTTTTTGCCCCTGCCACCCTCGCTGCCACTGGACACCAAAAACGAAAAGGAAGTCGGGCCGCATTTACGCGGCTTCGCCGCTTGCGTCCCTCCGCTCCCCCGCTTCCCACCCTTTACCGTGCGCCTTCCGCGTGGGTCCTCCCGTCTGGCGGGCCGTCGCGGGTCCCCGCCCGCGCCGGGCGCTCCTCTGTCGCGCCCCTTCGGGCCACGCCATCCGGGTCCCCCCACGCACGGCGCACCCATAGGGGTGCCTTGCGGCACCCCCTTTGGTTGGTGGCGCTGGCGCGCCACAAGCGCCCCTACGCAACGGCTGAGATGTACGCGGGGCCGTTGCTCCGGGGCGCGGTGTCCAGCGTGTTGCCGGTGCCGTGGGTGCGGAGCGGGGGAGTAGGTTGGGAAAGGGTAGCTGGAAAGGCAACGGCAACGGCAACACCAAAGGCAACGGCGAAGGTGCTGTGGTGGCCCGTGGTGCGTCCGGGGCGCGGCCCTGCGCTCCATGTCCTCCGCTCCCACGCCGCGCCGTCCCTCCGCGCTGTTCGCGCTCCGGGCGCCCGGCGCGGCGGGTCGCTCCCCCTTTGACTTCCGCTCCGGGCCGCGCCCCTCCCTCGCCACTGCTTCACTCTGAGCTATACCACCCCACCCCCCTCCCCTGCTGGTATGCCTTTGAGAAATTCCCGCTTCGGAACGAAAAGGTGTCCATGCGAGGGACACCAAAGAAAATAGGTGTCCAGTTCATGGACACCTATGCTAAAAGTGAACATCCACTTGAGTGGACACCACTGCTAAACCCTTTCGGGCCCTATATTCCCAGCTTTTTGACTTCCTCGGCGTAATACTTGCGGTAGAGGATGTCCCACTCGGGCGTGCCTTCTGTAATGATGCGGCGCTGGCTTTCGATCTTCTGGCGGGCGGCCTTGTCGAGCGCTTCTTCTTCCACGAAGAGGCCTTCGAGAACGCGGCGCAGTTCCTGGCGCACGTCGTCGTAGGCTTCCTTGAACTCGACCTCGGGGCAATTAGCCAGTGCCTCGGTGGAAAGGGCGGCGAGCTTATTGACTTTGTCGCGCGTAATTCTCATAGCACCGCCTTGTATTTGCGCACCAGTTCGTTCTTTACCTTCTTGAACATCTCCTGGTAGTTGGCGCCGCTGCGCTGCATCTCTTCCGAGTAGGCTTCCAGAATGATGCGCACTTCATCGTTGATGCGATCTTCGAGGCTCAATTCGTCCACCAGCGCGGCGTTGACACGTTCGCTGACGGCGGCGGCATTTTCGGTCGCAATCATGCCGTTCTTTTCGAGCCTCACAACAAGTTGCCGGGCCAGGTAGCCCACATATTCTTTTGAGAAGAGCATGGTGATTGTGAATTAGGTCCTGTAAACATAACAGTTTAGCATACGGTCTCCACCGGGGAAGTCGAATGGGGAGTATGATGGAGCCGTTACGAGTGGCGCGAGGATTGTGGCTGCGCAAGCCGCTTCTTTTGCCGCCGGAACGCCGAGCATTCTTATGACTGACGATCTCGCCACCCTGAAAGACGACATGACCGCCTTCGTGGAAGGGCACGGAATGCACCGCTTCCACGGGTACGTGCCGGACGATATGCAGAGCATTCTCTGGGAGGGCGGAGAGAACCCGGAGAGCTGGAAAGATTTCGTCGAACTGGCGAAATCCTCGGGCGCGCCGTTCCTGACGATGAACGCGATATCGCTGGAGCGCACCGACCTCGACGACCTTATCCGGCGGCTGGAAAACTCAAGCTACATGAACGAAGAGGACGTGGAGGAAGCGCGCTGGCTGCGTACCTACCTCGGCAAGACGGGCTTCATTCAACTTGGGTTCCCCTTCCAGGGCGTAATGTTCCTGTGCGAAATTTCATGCGAGTGGTATGAGCGCTATCAAAGGCTGGTCGATTTCGCGGAAGACTTCGGTGGCGTAACCTTCGGCGAGTCCGACCTGGACGACGAACACTGACGTGCGCTGGATTCCCCGGAATTCCCCAGAAACGAACGAGACGAGCGAAACTTCCGCGCGCGAATTCGCGGAGCGGCTGGCCCATGCCCGCAATCTTTCTCCGCTGATCGCGCGGCTGCTGGCCGAGCGCGGCATCGCGGACGAGGATGCCGGACGCCGCTTTCTCGATCCCCAACTTTCCGATCTGCATTCTCCTTACCTGATGAATGGAATGCGCGCCGCCGTGGAACGCCTGTCGGCGGCCATCGAGCGGCACGAGCGCGTCTTGATCTACGGCGATTACGACGTCGACGGCACGATGGCCACGGTGATTCTCAAGACGGCGATTGAAATCTGCGGCGGGAGCTGCGAATTCCACGTCCCGCACCGCATCCTGGAAGGCTACGGGATGCGCGACGAAGTGATCGAACGCGCAGGCGCGGACGGCATACGGCTCATCATCAGCGTTGATACGGGGATTCGCGCCTTCGCGGCGGCGGAGACGGCGAAAAAACTCGGGCTCGACCTGATCGTCACCGATCATCACCTGCCACAGGAGCACGGCGTGCCGGACGCACTGGCCGTGCTGAATCCGAACCAGCATGGGTGCGAGTATCCGAGCAAGGATTTGTGCGGCGCGGGCGTGGCCTTCAAGGTAGCGCAGGCGTTGCTGGAAAAATATGGGCGCGAGCGGCTGGTGCCTTCGTTCCTGAAGATCGTTGCCATCGCGACCATCGCGGATGCCGTGCCGCTGGTGGAAGAGAATCGAGTTTTTACCAAGCTGGGATTGCAGGAATTGCGCCGTCCGGTAAACCCCGGATTACGCGCACTGCTGGAAGTGTGCGAACTGACGCATGGGCGCACGGTGACGGCGACGGAAGTTGCGTTCCGCATCGCTCCGAGGATGAACGCCGCCGGACGCATGGACGTGGCCAAGGACGTCATCGAACTTTTTACCATGAAGGATGCGTCGCGGGCGCGCGAAATTGCGCAGCACCTGGACCGGCTGAACGGCAATCGCCAGCAGGAAGAGGCGCGGATCACGGCGGCGATTCACCAGCGCGTGGATGCGGCGCCGGAGTTGCGCGACGCTTTCTGCATGGTGCTGGATGGAGAGGGCTGGCATCGCGGCGTAATTGGAATATGCGCCTCGCGCGTGGTGGAT
Organism: Acidobacteriota bacterium; assembly: GCA_021779935.1. Taxonomy (GTDB): domain Bacteria; phylum Acidobacteriota; class Terriglobia; order Terriglobales; family Acidobacteriaceae; genus JAJXZT01. The sequence goes on along the minus strand of JAJXZT010000028.1, from coordinate 31,823 downwards.
CGCTATGGCCGCCCGGCGCTGGTCATCAGCCGTGACGGCGAAGAAGCACACGGTTCGGGCCGCTCGATTGCGGCGTTCCATCTGCTCAATGCCCTGGAGTCGTGCGGAGAACTGTTCACTCGATATGGCGGACACGCACACGCCGTGGGTTTTGCCTTGCCCTCGTCGCGCATAGAGGAATTGCGTGAACGGATGAATACATTCGCCAAGGCGCGGCTGGAAGAGAAAGACTTCGAGAGAACTCTGCACTACGACGCCGAGGTCTCACTGGCCGAAGTCGACGGCGCATTCTTTGCCGGACTGCAACAACTGGAGCCGTTTGGCATGGGCAACCCGGAGCCGGTGTTTGTGGCGCGCGGAGTGCGCAGCGTCGCCGAAGCGAGGTTGTTGAAGGAAAAACATCTGAAGCTGAGATTGCAGCGCTCGCCGGATGCCGGACGCCAGGCGCCCACGATGGAAGCCCTGGGATGGCGCATGGCGGAAAAATGCGCGCAGGAGCCAGTGTCGACGGGAGCATTGCTGGACATTGCCTTCCGCGTGGAGCGTAACCAGCACCCCGAATACGGCGGCGCGTTACAGTTGATCCTCAGCGACTACACCGTACCTGTATCAGCAACCGGGCGTTCATAACAGCTTTACTCTCGCCGCCTGACGGTTTATATTTCACCGCCGTGTCCGTTATTTCACTTGATTCGATGCAAAACGCGGGGTCTTCCCGTGCGACGCCAGACGGAACTGATATGACGGGATCCGTGTCTGAAGCCGGTTCGCCAGGAACAGCGCAGTTGCGCTATGCAAAGGTATGGAAGCGATTTGTCGCGGCCTGCATTGACCTTGCGCTGGTGAATGCCGTGGCGCTGCCAACCCTGCTTATCCTGCTTTGGATGATCGAGGGCTTCCATACGAAGTTGGGACTGGAGGCCGAACCGTCGCGGTTCCTGGCGGGCATGCTGACCGTAGTGCTCTGGTTGACCACCGACTGGTATTACAACGCACGCATGGTCAGCGGCGAGATGCAGGCAACACTGGGCAAGCGCTGCATGGGCCTGAAGGTCACCACGCTGGATGGGGACCGGATCTCGTTTGGACAGGCCAGCGGGCGGCACTTCGCAAAATTCCTTTCCACGTTCGCGCTCTTCGTCGGATTCCTGATCGCTCCCTTCACACGGCGCAAGCAGGCGCTGCATGACATGGTCGCAGGCACGCTGGTGATCGAACGCTAAGCGCAGCAACTCCCTTCAAGTTAATACCGGCGTGTGCGAACCGTCTCCGGTTCTAGCCGGGCGCGTTCCGGCCGGTGCGGAGTTTTGGGCCGCGCTCCGCCTCGCGTAATATGTACTTGGCATGCCGATTTCGATTCCCCGCTTGCGAATCTGGTTTGCGGCGCTGGCCGTGGCCGTCATCCTTGTAGTCGCTGGATTCTATTTCTATGCGCGGCTGCGGATGCGCCAGGCCTTGAAGGAAATCCCGCAGAAACTCGGGGTGGAAATCCAGCAGAGCACGGAAGGCTTTTCGCTGTCGAAGTCGGAAGGCGGCCGGACGCTGTTCACAATTCGTGCGTCGAAGGCGGTGCAGTACAAGCTGGGCGGACGCGCGGAGTTGAAGGGCGTCGACATTATTGTCTATGGACGCAAGGCGAACCGCTTCGACCAGATCCACGGCAGCGACTTCGACTACGATCCGCAGGCCGGCACCATCTCCGCAAAAGGCGAAGTGCAGATCGACCTGGAGGGCAATGAAGAAGGGCCGTTGCTTCCCGATCAGGCGTTGCCGAAAGAACTGAAGAATCCCATCCACCTCAAAACCAGTGGACTCGTCTTCAACCAGAAGACGGGAATTGCGCACACGGACAATCCGATCGAGTTCCGCATTGCGTCGGCGAGCGGATCGGCCGTGGGTGTCACCTACGATTCGCATTCCAATCAACTCACGCTCGAGTCGAACGTAAACATCAACACGGATAACGGTTCGCCGACGGTGATTCACGCGGCGCACGGCGTGGTGACGAAGGACCCGCGCGAGTTGCATCTCAGCGGCGTGCATGTGGAACAGACGGCGCGCAAGCTGGATGCGGACAGCGTGCTGGTCAGTTTCAACGATCAGAACGATGTGTCGCATGTGGCGGCGTTCGGCAATGTGCGCCTGTCAGGCGAAGGGCGCGAGCCGTTTGAAGTGCAGGCGCCGCGCGCCGATCTCCAGATGGGGCCGAAGAACCAGGTTCGCATGGCCGTCTTCAGCGGCGGCGTGCAATTTGGCGACCGGGGCGCGAATCCGATTTCCGGAGTGGCCGGAAAGTTAACGGCGAATTTTGGCGAGGGCAATCGCGTACGCACGATTTATGCGACCGACAACGTAAAGCTCATGCAGCAGCCGGGCGACAAGGGTAAAAACCAGCAGTCGGTTGAGCTGGCGGCGGATGCGCTGAACGCCACGGTGAAGAACGGCCGGCAGGTGGAGTTCATGGAAACTTCCGGCGCGGCGCGGATGACCATGACTCCGGCCAGCGGGCCAGATCGCGGGGAGCGCACCGTGATCACAGCCGGGCAGTTCCACGCCGATTTCGACGCGCGTAACCGGCTGAAGCTGGTGCGCGGCGAACCGGATGTGCGCGTGGTCTCCAGCTCACCCGGGCAGCCCGACCGGACTTCCATGAGCCGTACGCTGGATGTGCAGTTCGCTCCCGGCGGAGGAGTCACCTCCATCGTGCAGGAAGGGAATTTCGAGTATCACGAACCGCAGGTTCCGGGTGCGAAGCAACCGGGCGCGCGTGCGGCTTATGCCGACAAGGCTCGATACACACCGGACGACGATACTTTGACGCTCACCGGTTCGCCGCGCTTTATCGATGGCGGCATGACGATTACGGCGCGAAGCCTGCGCGTCAATCGCCGCACGGGCGATGCTTTTGCGCAGGGCGACGTAAAGACGACCTACAGCGAACTGCGCCAGCAGCCGAATGGCGCGCTGTTCGCCACCGCCGATCCCGTCCACGTAACCGCGAGCGCGATGAACGCGCAACGGCAGTCGGGAATTGCGCGTTACACGGGAGGCGCACGCATCTGGCAGGGAGCGAATATCGTGGAGGCGCCCACGCTGGAGTTCAATCGCGATCAGCGCTCCGTGGTGGCGCAGGGTACCGCGACTCAGGCGGTGTCGAGCGTGTTTGTACAGGTGGACAAGAGCGGCAAGACGACTCCCGTGGTGGTGACAGCGGCATCGTTGAACTACGTGGATGCCGAGCGGCGCGCGAGATTCAGCGGCGGAGTTCTGGCCAAGGGGCCGGACCTGATGATTACCGCTGGCCACGTGGATGTGTACCTCCATCCGGCGAGCACCCGCGGTGCGTTGGCAAGCGGCGGACCGAGCCAACTGGAGCGGATGGTGGCGGAGAATCGCGTGGTCATCCAGGAAGCGGGGCGGCGCGCAACCGGCGAGAAGCTGGTCTACACCGCATCGGACGGCAAGTTCGTGCTGACCGGAGGACCGCCCACGGTGACTGACCCGGATCGCGGCACGCTGCGGGGCGACTCGTTGACCTTCTATTCTCACGATGATAGGGTCGTGGTGGAAAGCAACGGTTCCTCGCGCACGGTCACCCGGACAAGAGTCAAGCGATAGAATGCAAACCCTTTACACAGACGAGATCGGCAAATCGTATAAGGGCCGCAGGGTCGTAAACGGCGTGTCGCTTTCGGTGAACCGTGGCGAAGTTGTGGGATTGCTTGGGCCGAACGGCGCCGGCAAAACGACAAGCTTTTACATGATCGTCGGGCTCACTCCTCCGGACACCGGGCGCGTGCTGGCCGATAAGGACGACATTACCGACGTGCCCATGTATCTGCGGGCGCGCAACTACGGCATCAGCTATCTGCCGCAGGAAGCCTCGGTCTTCCGCAAACTGACGGTGGAAGAGAATATTCTCGCCATCCTGGAAGCGCAGCAGATGTCGTGGCACGAGCGGCGCGAGCGGATGGAGACGCTGATCGATCAGCTTGGTCTCGGACACATCCGCACCAATCGCGGCTATGCGCTCTCCGGCGGCGAACGGCGGCGCGTGGAGATCGCCCGCTGTCTCTGCATTTCGCCGAGCTTTATCCTGCTCGACGAACCGTTCGCGGGCATCGATCCAATCGCCGTGCTGGATCTGCAGAAAATTATTCACAGCCTGAAGCAGAACGGGATCGGCGTTCTCATCACCGACCACAACGTGCGCGAAACGCTGTCCGTGACGGACCGCGCGTACATCATCAATGATGGCCGCATCTTCCGTTCGGGAACTCCCGAGCAGCTCGGCAACGATCCGGAAGTGAAGCGCGTGTATCTCGGCGAAAGTTTCTCGCTGGTATAAGCGACGCATGCACAAGATTGCGGCAGCAGCAATCGCGCCGAATCGTCTTTCGTAAAGTTTCATTCGTGCAACAATCCCGTTACGAAAGTCCGGGTGCGACGGAGACCGCATTTTCCGCGAACTGGAATCGCCTCAACCGTGCTCTTGTGAGTTAGAATGGAGACGTACATTTTCCTCGTTTCTCTGGCCAATCATGGTGTTACTGCAACCTAGACTGAACCTCAAAGTGTCGCAGAAGCAGATCCTGACTCCTGGACTTGTCCAGATGGTCAGCGTGCTTGCGCTCAATAAACTTGAGCTCAAGGACATGATTAACGAGGAAATGGTGGAAAACCCCGTACTCGACGAGTACCTTGAGTCGGTTCCGACGCTGGACGAGGTGGGCGCGCGCGAAGAACAGCGCGAACGCGAAACCATCGCGGCGGAAGAGCCCTCGGTGATCCCGGATGGTGAAAAGGATCCGTTCGAGGAAATCGACTTTGGGTCGTTCTTCCAGGAATATCTCGACCCCGGCTATCGCAGTTCCAGCGAGATGGAGTCGATCGAAAAACCCTCGTTTGAAAATTTCCTCTCCAAGCCGGCAACGCTCACCGATCACCTGATGTGGCAGCTTGGGGCCATGCACGTGAAAGAAGACGTGCGCGCCGCCGCCGAACTGGTCATCGGAAACCTGAGCGAAGACGGATACCTGCTGGCATCGGACGAAGAACTGCTCGCGATGGCGTCGGAAGAGACATACTCCGGTGCGGAGCCCGAAGCGGGCGAGAAAGCGGAAGAAAGTTCCGAGCTGCCGGTGCAGCCCAGCGTGGATGCAGGCACGGGTGAGGCGTCCGCCGCGTCGCAGGCGGGGCCGCAACTGGTGCGCAAGCCGGAACATCCCTCGCATTCTCTCTTCGGACGCGATGCGCTGCATGAAGCGATTGACCTGGTGCGGCAGATGGACCCGGTGGGATCCGCATCGCGCGATTTGCGCGAGTGCCTGTTGTCGCAGTTGGAAAACCTGCGCAACGAGCATGAAGAGCGCGGCGGCGAGGTGAATATGCCCGAGTTGCTGGAAGACTCGATGGCCATCGTCGACCAGCACCTGCACCACCTTCAGAACAAGCAGATCAAGGAAATTGCCAAGGCAATTAATCGCACGCCGGAGCGAGTGCAGGAATGCGTATGCTTCATTCGCACGCTCGATCCCAAGCCTGGGCTGCGCTACAACAAGCCGGAGACGCGGCTGATCGAGCCCGATGTGGCGATCATCAAGCAGGGCGACGAATACCTGGTGGTGATGAACGACGATGATTTGCCGCAGCTTCGCCTGAATCCGACGTATAAAAAACTGCTGAGCCGCGACGCCGCGGAGAAAGATGTCCGCAACTACGTCAAGGAACGCTACAAGTCGGCAATCCAGCTCATCAAGAACATCGAGCAGCGCAAGCAGACGATCATGAAGGTTTGCTATGCGATTGTCGGACGGCAGGAAGAATTCCTCGATCACGGCATCGATTTCCTGAAACCGATGATGATCAAGGATGTGGCGGAAGAGATCGGCGTGCATCCCTCGACGGTGAGCCGCGCGGTCGCCAACAAGTACGCTCACACGCCGCAGGGCGTCTTCGAACTGCGCTACTTCTTCAGTGAAAGCGTCAACGGCCCGGAAGGCGGCGGGACGTCGTTGTTGATCCTCAAGCGCCGCGTGAAGAAATTGATCGAGGAAGAAGACCCGGCCAGACCGCTTACCGACGAACAGATCACCCGCATCCTGCAATCGCAGGGGATACAGGTGACGCGGCGGACGGTGGCGAAATATCGCGAAGACATGAAGATTCCCTCCACCCATCAGCGCCGCGTCAAGAGCTAGCGCCAATCTCTTCGTCCGCTCGCTGCCTGATTTCGCCGTGATCCCATACCCGAATGAAACGATGACCAAAGTGTTCGCTGAAGGTGCACGACTTTTGCTCACTCTCCCGCCATCTGATATAACGAAACCCCCGGCGCCTGTTTCGGGGCGGGCGGGGCGGTGCAGCGGCCGTTAACGGTCGATCTACGGGGCTGGATGTCCGGCAGACCGGCCGCTACCGCGGGGCCGCAGTGCCGAGTGGCAGAATGTTCTGGTTTTTTGCCCGTGTTTGGGCAGGTCCCCGGACCAAGGAGGGGAGTCAATGAACGTCGAATACACCGGCAGGCAGTTTGAAATCACTCCCAAAATCCGCAAGGAAGTCGAATCCGGACTTTCCAAGTTAAACAAAATCCTAGGCGACAACTTCAAGACCAAGGTCATCCTGACGGCGGAAAAACAGCGCCGTATCGCGGAAATAGCCGTTACACACCGCACAAAGCTCCTGGTTGGACTGGGGGAGGCGGGTGAGATGAACGTCGCGATTAATGCGGCGCTCAATCACATTGAAAAACAGGCGCTGAAGTTGAACGGGCGCAAGCGGGATACCAAGCGGGTGACCAAGTCCAAGTGGAAAAGGGAGGCGCCGGACATAGAACTGCAAATGGCGGTGGGCGCTACGCAGAATACCGCCGTTCCGGTTGTCGTGCATAAATTCCCCCGTCAAACCAAGACGACGGAAGCGCACCTGGTGCAGAACCACGATTCTGTCGCGCTGCGTCCGATGACGATTGAAGAGGCGATCAAGGAGTGCGAATTCCGGGATCGCGAGGTGTTTGTCTTCAGCGACGCAAAGGGAAAGGTGCGAGTGCTCCACCGGACGAAGGATGGGAAGCTGGAGCTGATTGAAGCTCCATAATGGGCCCGGAGAGGGGCGCTGCGGCGCCCCTTCCGCTTTTTGGTTTCCACCGGACAGGGGAAGCTGATATCTTCTGCTCACGTTCGAATCCCTCAACAATCTAATGTGTTTTAGTTTAAGAAGGGCACGGGCCAAGGCCTTATGAGGAAGACTCCCAACACGGCAGCATCGCGGAAGAAAATCGCCGCTGGCCTCGATCCCGTCGAAAATGCGACCGGTGTCCGTCATACCCCCGACACCCCTTCCCCTCGGCTGGTCATGATTACCGGACTCAGCGGTTCGGGAAAGCTTTCCGCGTTGAAGGTCTTCGAGGACCTTGGATATTACTGCGTCGACAACTTGCCGGTTGAACTGATCCCGAATTTCTGCGAGCTGTTGCAGGAGTCGCGGCAGGAACTGAACGCCGCGATGGTGGTGGACATCCGCGAGGGCAGCCGGCTTGACCGCATCCCGTCGATCCTGGAGAACATGAAGGGCCATCTCACGACCACGCTGATCTACCTGGACAGTTCCAACAGCGTGCTTCTGCGGCGGTTCAGTGAAACGCGACGGCCCCATCCGCTGGGTGCAAAGAGTTCCGTGGAACGCTCCATTGACGACGAGCGCCGCCGTCTGGCTCCGATCCGCGCTCTGGCCGATACCGTCATCGACACGTCGAAATTCAACGTCCACGAGTTGCGCGATCACATCATCCAGCTTGTCCAGGGCGATGCGCCGCGTCCCAAGACGATCCTTATTTCCACCGTGAGTTTTGGTTTCCGCAACGGCATTCCGGAAGAAGCAGACCTTGTCTTTGACGTGCGCTTCCTTCCGAACCCGCATTTCGTTCCACAATTCCGCCCGCTGACCGGGAGACACCCGAAGGTTGCCAAGTACATCCGCTCGTTCCCGCAGACCGGCGAATTCATCGACCGCATTTCCGACCTGCTGGTTTACCTGCTGCCGCACTACATTGCCGAGGGCAAGAGTTACCTGACGATCGCCTTCGGCTGCACCGGCGGACAGCACCGTTCCGTGCTGATTGCCGAGGAAGTGAAGAAGCGGCTGACAAAGGCGGGTTACCGGGTAAAGTGCAGTCACCGGGACAGCCCGCGCTGACACGTGCGTTGCGCTAATTGCCTGATGTGATGTGGGCCCGTGCGTCGCGCGGGCGTCTCCGATAGAATAGGTTCCTTGTCTCGTAGAGTTTCCATCTCGCACAGGTGGCGCGCGCCCGTTGCCTCTGGCCGGCAGTGCTCCCGCAAAGGAGCATCATGCGCCGTGTGATCCGACTGATCTGGTACGTCCGGCCCTACTGGCTTCAACTTTTCAGCGCCGTAGTGTTGATGGCTTTGGTTGGGATGTTTGAGGCCTTTCGTCTCCTGCTGGTTCGTCCGATGGTGGACCGCGTGCTCGTTCCGGCCTCGCAGTCGCAGGACATCGTGTTGTTCACCGTGCCCATCACCCACCACACCGTCTATCTTCAGTCATTCGTCCCCGCCCATTTTCACAACGCCTGGACAGCCGTGGCTTATGCCCTCGTAATGTCCACGGTGCTCAAGGGGATCTGCGACTTTACCGGGACCTACCTGGTGAATTATGCCGGCCTGGGACTGATCACGGACCTGCGCAATGACGTCTACAGTTCGGTTCTCCGCCGCTCGGCCGCGTTTTTCCAGAAGCATCCGACCGGCGAATTGGTGTCGGCCATCATTAACGACATCGAGAAGGTACAGTTTGCGATGTCGAGCGTGCTGGCGGATTTTCTCCAGCAGTTCTTCACCCTCATTTTCATCGCCGGCGTGGTTATTGCCCTCGGCGGCAAACTGGCCTGGGTCCTGCTGATATTTATTCCGATCATTGTCGTCTCCGCCGGACGCATCGGTCGCCGGGTGCGCAAGACGACGCGCAAGGGGCAGGACAAGCTGGCCGAAATCCAGAACATCCTGCACGAGACCATCACCGGCAACCGCATCGTCAAGGCGTTCGTCACCGAAGCGTGGGAGATCATGCGCTTCCGTGGCGCGGCCAAGCGGTTGTTCCGTGCCAACCTGCGCTCGGTAAGCGCCGCGGCCGTGAGCTCGCCGCTGATGGACATCCTCGGCTCGGTCGCGGTGGCTTTCCTGCTGCTGCTCGGGCGCGACCGCATCAACCATGGCGCCTTTACGCTCGGTGTCTTCTTCGCGTTTATCATCGCGGTCATCAAACTTTACGATCCTGTTCGCAAGTTCGCCGGCTTCTACAACAACTTCCAGCAGGCGGTCGGCGCGTCGAGTTCCATCTTCGACTTCATGGACGCGGAAGACGAAGTACGCGAGAAACATCGCGCGGTTGCACTTCCGCCCTTCCACGACAGTGTCCGCTTCGAGGATGTGCGCTTTTCTTATCCCGATACCGACGATCAGCGCGAAGTGCTCAACGGCATCAGCCTGGAAGTGAGACGTGGCGAAGTATTGGCGATTGTCGGTTCGAGCGGCTCGGGCAAGTCCACCCTCGTCCACCTCATCCCGCGCTTCTTCGACGTCACCGGCGGCCAGATCCTCATTGACGGCCACGATGTGCGTGACGTGACGCTGGATTCGCTGCGCTCGCAGGTGGGAATCGTCACGCAGGATACGATCCTGTTCAACGACACCGTGCGCAACAACATCGCCTACGGACAGCCGCACGTCTCCCTGAAAGCCGTGGAAGAGGCGGCCCGCGCAGCCCTGGCGCACGAGTTCATCCTGGAAATGCCCGATGGCTACGACACCGTGATCGGCGAGCGCGGCTTCCGGCTCTCCGGCGGACAGCGCCAGCGGTTGAGCATTGCCCGCGCGCTGCTGAAGAACGCGCCCATCCTGATTCTCGACGAAGCGACTTCGGCGCTCGACAGTGAATCGGAGTCGCTGGTGCAGGCCGCGTTGCAGAACCTTATGGTTGGCCGGACCGTGCTGGTGATTGCTCACAGGCTTTCCACTGTCCGGCGCGCGGACCGCATCGCCGTGCTGGAAAACGGCGCCATCAGCGACATCGGCCCCCACGACGACCTGATGGGGCGGCTTGGAATTTACCGTCGCCTGTATGATTTGCAGTTTGTAGATCTGGAGTCGCCGAAGTCAACCGCGAGCTCCCTGGAATTGGAATAAAGATATGAGCATACGGTCCATGACGGGTTACGCGCAGGTGAAGGGGCAGCACGGCGATACGGCCTTTACCATCTCCCTGAAGTCCGTCAACCACCGCTTTCTTGATCTCCACTTGCGTATGCCGTCCAACAGCGACGCACTGGAACAGAAGGTGCGCCGCATTTTCAAGGAGCGCCTGCATCGCGGCCACATTGAGTTGACGCTCACGCTGGAGCGCAGCGAAGCCGCGGCGGTCAGCGTAAACCGCGAACTTGTCGCCGGATACGTGCATGCCTTCCGCCGTGCCGCGGAGGAACTGGGGATTTCGGGCGAGCCCGATCTCAACGCGATTTTCCGCATCAATGGCGTGCTGGTTGCGGCCGTCGAAATGCCGCAGGGTGAGGCGATGGAAGCCGTTCTCTCGGCGAAGATGGAAGAGGCGATTGTGCTGTTGAACGCGATGCGCGCGCACGAGGGCGAAGGCATGGCGCGTGAACTCCGCGAGCGCATGAAGCAAATGGAGCGCACGACCATCGAGATTGAGAAGTTTCGCGGCGCCGTGTTGAAGGCCTATCTCGAAAAAGTGCAGTCGAGAATGCAGGAGCTTCTTGGCGCGCAGGCCGATCCGGACCGCATCCTGCAGGAGGCCGCGATGCTGGCCGAACGCAGCGACATCCAGGAAGAGATTGTTCGCATGAAGACCCATATCAGCCACTTCCTTGGCCTGCTGGGTGATGGCGATGAAGTTGGGAAGAAACTGGATTTCCTTTTGCAGGAGATGAGTCGCGAGGCCAACACCATGCTTTCCAAAACCTCGGGAGTCGCCGGGGAAGCCCTGCGCATCACCGAGCTGGGGCTGGCGCTGAAATCGGATATCGAGAAGTCGCGAGAACAGGTGCAGAACATCGAATGAGCGGGCTGGTATTTATTATCTCGGCGCCATCGGGCTCCGGTAAGTCGACATTGGTGAATGAAATCCGGCAGACCGTCGGAGAGATGGATTTCTCCGTCTCCTATACCACGCGCAAGCCGCGCGGCAGCGAGACCAACGGGCGCGAGTATTTCTACATCGGACGTGACGAGTTCGAGGCGATGATCCGCCGCGATGCCTTCCTCGAATACGCCGACGTCTTCGGCAACTACTACGGTACGGCCCGGCGCTTCCTTGACGAAGCCGGCAAACGCGGTCACGACCTTTTGCTCGATATCGACGTGCAGGGCGCCTCGCAATTGCAGAAAAAACTGCCGGATGCGATCAGTATTTTTATCCTGCCGCCCTCGCGCATTGAACTGGAAAAACGGCTTCGCAGGCGGAGTTCGGCGGAGAACGTACCGGACGACGTAATCCTTCGGCGCTTGCAAACCGCCTCGCGGGAGATTGAGAATTACGGGAATTATGACTATATTCTCGTGAATGACCTGCTCGAGGATTCCATCGACGCGCTGAAGGCCATCGTCTTGTCGGAGCGAATTCGCACCACCGGACGGGAACCTTCCGTCGAGGAACAAGAGCTGTTTCGGTTGGCGGAGCTATACCGCCTCGCCAACATGCGCGCCAGCATCCAGTCGATCCTGGCGACGTTTCGTGGTTCGGAGTCATCCGTGGTTTCGAATTAGGGGGAAGCATGGAACTGTATAAGGGCTTCGATAGCAATTACCGTTACATCCTGGTGGCCGCGCGCCGCGCCCGGCAGATTCAGTCCGGAGCGTTGCCGCTCGTCGATACGGGTTCGCGCAAGCCGTGCCGCATCGCCGAACAGGAAATCCAGGCCGACAAGATCAAGTGGTTGATTCCCGGCAAGGAGGCTGCGGAATCGGAGCAGCCCGAATTGGTCGCGGAACCCGGCTCCCAAAAGTAGGCTCGGAACTGCCGGTTGGCGTGCACTTGCGCGCCGCATGCCACTTCTGTGTGCGCACGGCATCCAATCGGGTAGAGAATTCCGGCGACATGCGCCGAAGGAATCGTTATGAAGATCGCGCTCGGCGTAACCGGCGGCATCGCGGCGTATAAGGCCGCGGAACTGGTTCGCCAGTTGCAGGATCGTGGAATAAGAGTGCAGGTCGTGATGACCAGCGCGGCGCAGGAGTTCGTCCGCCCGCTCACATTTGCGGCGCTCAGTGGAGAAAAGGTCATCACCGGCATGTTTGGCGAAAACGCCGGCGATACCAACCTTGACTCGGCGGTGGAACACATTGCAGTCGCCCAGTCCATCGATGCCCTGGTGGTCGTGCCCGCCACGGCCGATACCATCGCGAAATTTGCCAACGGTCTCGCCAACGATTTTCTCTCCACCCTTTATCTCGCCACCAAGGCTCCGGTGGTGGTCGCTCCGGCAATGAACGTGAATATGTGGCAACATCCGGCGACGCGCAAGAACATGGAGACACTGCGCGAGCGAGGCGTGCGCATCGTGGAACCGGGCACGGGATACCTCGCGTGTGGCATGGTGGGAGAAGGGCGGCTGGCGGATGTGGGAGCGATTGCCGATGCCGTCATGGAAACGCTCGGCGTCACCCAGGACCTCAAGAACGAAACCGTTCTTATCAGCGCCGGTCCCACGTATGAGCCGATCGACCCGGTACGCTTCATCGGCAACCGTTCCAGTGGCAAGATGGGTTACGCGCTGGCGGAGGCGGCCGCGCGTCGTGGCGCGCAGGTGCTGCTGGTGAGCGGGCCCACTTCGCTCATACCGCCGACGGTGCGCGAATTTGTTCCGGTGGAGACCGTGGCGGAGATGCGCGATGCGCTCCTGCTGCGCTATCCCGACGCCACATCGGTCATCATGGCCGCAGCCATTTCCGACTACAAGCCGAAGAACGTTGCCTCGCAGAAGATCAAGCGCGAGCAGGGAGTCGCACTCGAACTGGAACCTACCAGCGATATCCTGCGGGAACTTGGCGCACGGCGTTTTGACCGCCACGTACTGATTGGCTTTGCCGCGGAGACCGAGAACATCATCGAAAACGCGCGCAAGAAACTGGAATCGAAGCGCGTGGATGCAATCGTGGTCAACGATGTCTCGAAGGCCGGCATTGGCTTCAACGCGGATAACAACGCGGTCACCATCATCACCGGGGACGAGGCGCTGGAAATTCCCGAGAGCTCGAAGTTTGAGGTGGCGCAGCGCGTGCTCGACGTGCTGGTGCGCCTGCGCCGTACCCGCTCGCTTACCCCGACTCCAGTTTCCGTGAAGGCCTGACCGATGGCGAAGACGCTGGATGCCCGCACGCGCGCCGCCGCCGCCGAACGCCTGCGTTTTTTTCGCGAGATGGGAGTCTACGATTTCTACCGGCGCGAGGTTCCGCCGGAACTGCTGGAACGCCTGGCTGCGAGTGAAGAACAAGCCGCAGCGGTGATGGAAGAGCCTGCGCAGCCGTTGCCGGTTGCCGCCACGGAAACGGAGTCAGCCGCCGAAATGCCTCGTAAATCAACTGTCTCGGACCGCATCGCCGCACTGCGTGTTATTCGCGAAGACCTCGGTGATTGCACTCGCTGCCCGCTGCACAAGCTCGGACGCAAGCAAATCGTTTTCGGTGTAGGCAATCCCAGGGCCGACATCATGTTTGTCGGCGAAGGGCCGGGCGCGGATGAGGACGAGCAGGGCGAACCGTTCGTGGGACGCGCCGGACAATTGCTCAACAACATGATTTCCGCCATGGGCATCCGGCGTGAGGATGTCTACATTGCGAACGTGGTCAAGTGCCGTCCCCCGCAGAACCGCACGCCGGAGCGCGAAGAGTGCGACACCTGTTCTCCGTTCCTGATGCGGCAGATCGCGGTCGTCCGGCCAAAGATCATCGTGGCGCTGGGCGCTGTTGCGGCCAAGAACCTGCTTGGCGTGAATGACTCGATGGCGAACCTGCGCGGGCGCATCTACGACTTTCGTCCCATGCTCTCGAAGTCCGCGCCTGAATATGATTCCGCCATCTCCACGCGGCTTGCGGTCACCTATCACCCGGCGTACCTGCTGCGCGATCCTCGCCAGAAGAAAGAGGCGTGGAAAGATTTGCAGATGGTGATGCGCGAACTGGGTATGCCCACTCCAACGAAGTCCGGCGAGTAAGCCGATGGCCAACTCCGCTCCAGAGCAGCCGCAGTTGCTGGCGCAGCAGGGACCGCTCTACTGCGATGTTGCTCTCCCCGTGCCGCTCGATGCCGTTTTTACCTACAAGTTACAAAGCGTGACGCCGGTCCCCGGAGGCCGCGTCGTCGTCCCATTCGGCAAGGGTTCGGAGAAGAAGCTGAGCGGCATCGTGACGCGCGTGCACAGCGACCCTCCGGCCGCGAACGTCAAGCTGAAGGCCGTGGCGCAGGTGCTCGACACAGCGCCGGTGCTCGACGAAAAGCTGCTTGCGTTGGGGAAGTGGATTGCCGGGTATTACCTCGCGCCGATCGGGGAAGTCTATCGGACGATGCTGCCGTTGCAGGCCGAGTTCCGCCGAGCCTTCGGCTATCGCATCACGGAGCTTGGCAGTGAGGCGCTCTATGAATCCGCCACCGCCGGGTCTTCGCTGCGCGCGAAAAAGGGAGAAGAACATCAGCTCGCGGAATACGCCGTGCTTGACTACATGGCCGACGGAGAACTGGTGCGCGAGCCGTCCGTCAAGGGCGCAACCGGCGCCACGCGCGAAGTGTTGCGCACTCTGCTGGCAAAGAAATGGATCGTCCGCGAAGACCTCTCCGGCGTGCGTGATGCGCGACGGTTCGTAAAGTTCGCGGTGTTGAAGGAAGCGCCGGAAAAACTTAGCGACAAGCAGAAGAAAGTCATCGAAACGCTCCGCTCGGCTGGTGGACGCGCGCGTCTTGCCGATCTCAAGGGGCCGGAGCTTTCGCAGAGTTCGTTGCAAACGCTGGTGCGCAACGGCGCAATAGAGATCGTGGAGGAAGCGGCGGAGAACGCAGTGCCTTCCATGAAGCCGCGCACCACCCTGGAGTTCCTGTTTACCGAGGCGCAGCAGCAGGCGCTGAAGCACATTCACGAGACCGTGGAGTCGCAGAAATTTTCCGTGACGATGCTGCATGGCGTGACCGGCTCGGGAAAGACAGCCGTGTATCTTGCGGCGATGCAGGCCGTGCTCAAGGCCGGACGCGGCGCGATTTTGCTGGTCCCGGAGATAGGCCTGACGCCCGGTGTCGCCGCCGATCTGCACGGAATTTTCGGCGAGCAGGTTGCGATTCTGCATTCATCACTTTCGGACGACGAGCGCGCCGAGCAATGGCATCGCATACGGCGCGGAGAAGCGCGCATTGCGGTCGGGACGCGCAGCGCCGTGTTCGCGCCGGTGCACAATCTTGCGCTGATCATTGTCGACGAGGAGCACGACCACTCTTACAAGCAGGACGAGACGCCTCGATATCATGCGCGCGACGTGGCTGCCGTGCGGGCCAAGGCCCTGGGCGCGACCGTGGTCCTTGGGTCGGCGACACCTTCGCTGGAGTCCTACAACAACGCGCGAAAAGGGAAGTACCGGCTCATCGAGTTGCCGGACCGCGTGCGCGAGCGTCCGCTGCCCGAAGTTGAGTTGATCGACATGCGCGAGGAATTTCAGGCCACGGGGAAAGAGCATGTCCTTTCGCGCAAACTGATTGAGGAAGTGACAGCGTGCCAGGAGCGCGGCGAGCAGGCGATGATCCTGCTGAACCGGCGCGGCTACTCGGCGTTCGTCATGTGCCGCTCCTGCGGAGATTCCATCGAGTGCGCCAACTGCGCCATCGCCCTCACGTTCCACAAGCGCCAACACAAGCTGCTGTGCCACTACTGCGGATACCAGCAGCCTGTGCCGCACGTCTGCCCCAAGTGTGGCAGCGACTACGTGCAGTTCCTCGGCACCGGCGCGGAGAAGTTGGAGGACATGCTGCGCTCGGCGTTTCCCCAGGCGCGCATCGGACGCATGGATCGCGACACGGTACGCGGACACGCCGATTTCGAGCGCATCCTTACGGCGTTCCAGGCGGGAGAAATCGATCTGCTTGTCGGAACGCAGATGATTGCCAAGGGGCATGACGTGCACGGCGTCACTTTAGTGGGAGTTGTTGGCGCGGACACGGCGCTCAGCTTGCCGGATTTTCGTGCCGCCGAGCGTACTTTTCAATTGCTGACACAGGTGGCCGGTCGCGCCGGTCGCGGCGATGCCCCTGGCAAGGTCGTCCTGCAAACGTATTTTCCCGATCACTATGCCGTGCAGTTTGCCGCCGCCCACGACTTCCAGGGATTTGCCGAGAAGGAGTTGCGGTTCCGCAGCTACATGCATTACCCGCCATTTTCCGCGCTCGCCAACGTGTTGATTCGCAGCGACAAACTCGAGGAGGCGCTGGCATACTCCGGACTCCTTGGCAGGTGGTTTGAGAATACGCGGCATGAAGGTGTGCGCGTGATGGGGCCGGCCGCGGCTTCCATCGTCCGGCTCAAGCGTGACTACCGGTACCACTTCTTGCTGAAGGCGAAGAGCCGGGAAGCGCTAAACGCGCTGCTGCGGGAGATGGTTCAATTCGCCACGGCGAACCGCGTGCCCCGAACTGGAATCATAGTTGATGTCGATGCGCAATCCTTGCTCTAGCCAGAAGCGATCTGGTTTGAGAAAATGGGATTGCTCTCTCCCGAATACGTCATCGGAGCGCAGAGGTTGCGAAAGCTTAAGTCTTCGTCGGGCTCCAGAGTAAGAAAGCGGGCTGCCAAGGCCCCGCCACGCCCCTGCCCAGTGCACGGCGATCTCGTACTCAAGATGGACCTGACGATCCCCGCACACATCGAGTGCATTTCTCCGCTGGTTGAAACGGTGCTTTTTGTCGTTCGCAAGACGGGCATTGGTTCAAGCAAGAAACTGGAGATTGAAACCGCGCTGCGCGAAGCCCTGGCCAATGCGATCAAGCATGGCTGCTGCGGCGATCCTTCAAAGTACGTGCAGTGTTCGGTGGCGTTTGAAACCGCGGGCAGCGTTTTCCTGGTCGTGAGCGATCCCGGTGCGGGCTTCGATCCCGCAGCCTTGCCTGATCCAACCGGGAGCGATCATCTCTTCGATGACCACGGCCGTGGAATTTTCCTCATTAATCGCCTGATGGATGAAGTGCAGTTCAAGCGCAACGGCGCGGAAATCCACATGCGCAAGTACTGAGCGCGTCCCCTCTTCTATTTCCGGAAGTAGTAGCGAATGATGTCCGGTGCGTGACGAATCAATTCGTAGAGCGACCTTCCCAGCTGCAACAGATCGCCTTTCATGCTGACGATTCCGGAGTCCGCGAACGGTGCGGGGATGATGCTGAGCGCCAGCATCACGACGGCGAAAACAGCGAGCAGTTTACGCTTGGTATCAAGCGGTTCTCCGCGCACGATTGTCGGATGCCGCAGGCCGGTCATGGCCAGCAGCACCGCCCAGATCAGCCATCCGATCCAGTCGTAATACGCCAGCGGCAGCAGCGCCGCAATGGCCAGCAGCGACACGGTGCGATGGGCGCGCGGCGAGAGAGAAAAGACGATATGGCCGCCATCGAGTTGTCCGCCCGGCAAAAGATTCAGTGACGTGGCAAACATCCCCACCCATCCCGCCACCGCCAGCGGATGCAGCAGCAGGTGATCAAACGGTACGGAGCGATGGATGCCGACTGCGTGAATCCAGCGGAAGATGAGCGGCATACCGAGGTTGATGTCTGAGGCTGGCACGCTGCCGACCGGGCGCGAGAGCATCAAACCGGCGATGCTGACCGGCACCGCCAGCACGAATCCGGCGATCGGTCCGGCGATGCCGATATCAAACAGCGAGCGCCGCGACGGAAACATTGAGCGGATTCGGATGAATGCGCCGAGTGTTCCGATGAGCGTTGGAGCCGGGATGAAATACGGCGGAGTGGCGCTGACGCGATAATAGCGGCAGTAGAGATAGTGCCCCATCTCGTGCGCCAGCAGGATGCCCATCAGTGCGAGCGCAAACGGTATACCCATCAGCAGCCGCGAAGGATGATGCAGTATCCACGTCAAGGGAAACAGCGGCAGGGATTGGTCTGAAGCCGAGAAGGCCGCGAGTCCGCGATTGAAGTTGTCCTGAAGCCGCGCCCCTACAACGAGCGTGGTGAACAGTGTGGCCAGCAGCAGGAGCACGGGCACAAGGTAGCGCTCACGCGGTCTCCACACGACGTAGACGGGGATAGGGTCTTCGAGTTCGAGGGGCAGCGGGGACGGCGGCAGCGAATCGGACATCTTGATTTCTACGGAATCGCCGCACTCGCGGCAGGAAGTCGTTGAGCCGGGCCTGCATACAGGCAGAAAGGCGTCGACGCAAGCGCGGCCTCACCCTCGGGCCAGCTTAGTCGATGGACTGGAGTTCCTTCCCCGGCTTGAACCGTACAGCCTTGCCGGGAGGAATATTGACCTCGGCCCCGGTGCGCGGATTGCGACCGATGCCGGTCTTGCGCGGGCGGACGTTGAAGACGCCAAAGCCGCGCAGCTCGATACGGTCTCCCCGGGCGAGGGCGGTCTTCATGGAATCGAAAACGGTCTCCACGGCGCGCTCAGCCTTTGTCTTGGTGACCCCGGTTTTGCTGACCACCTCGTTGATTATGTCGAGCTTAATCACGCGAAGCTCCTGAGCTTGCAAGATGGCGCCGGTCCCCGTGGACCACACAACGTGCGCTAAACATCTGATGCTAAAGGCATTTCTGCCCAATGTCAACGAAAGCCGGGAAAGTTACTGGAAGGTGGTGAGAACCAATTGGGTACCCCCCTGTCTTCGGGAGAATTCTTTGGAATCAACCAGTTGCGGGCAACTGTCTACCTAAGTCCATGAAAACAAAGCAGAATACTCTCTTCGGCGAAAATCCTGATTCCTCCATGGGCTCTTGCCGGTTTCAAACGGCAATCTTTTGACCGCTTCCTGCAATTCTGGAGAACCGGCTCGGTGCCATCGGACGGTCAATCGTGACGGATGATAAGATGTGCTCACTTTTTGTGGGCTTCGTTCCCATGCAAATTCAATGATTGAAGAGGGAGGCGCGCGACGGTTATAAGCGTCACGCGACACGAGACAAGGAATGGCGATTAAGAGCGACCGCTGGATCCGCAAGATGGCCCTGGAACACGACATGATCAACCCCTTCACCGAAAAGCAGATGCGCCAGGGGGTGATCAGCTACGGACTTTCTTCCTACGGTTACGACCTGCGCGTGGCCGACGAGTTCAAGATTTTTACCAACGTAAATTCCGCCATCGTCGATCCCAAATCCTTTGACGAGCGCTCGTTTGTCAGCATCCAGTCGGAAGTCTGCATCGTGCCTCCGAATTCCTTCGCGCTGGCGCGTTCGGTGGAGTACTTCAAGATTCCGCGCGACGTGCTCACGATCTGTGTCGGCAAGTCGACCTACGCGCGTTGCGGAATCATCGTCAACGTCACGCCCTTTGAGCCCGAGTGGGAAGGCTTCGTCACGCTGGAGATTTCCAACACCACGCCGCTCCCGGCCAAGATCTACGCCAACGAAGGACTTTGCCAGATACTTTTCTTCCAGTCCGACGAGCCCTGCGAAACCAGCTACAAGGACAAGAAGGGCAAGTACCAGTCGCAGACGGGAATCGTGCTTCCCAAGCTGTAGAGACTGTTTCAAATTTTAAGCTTCAAGCAATCTTGCATCAGTGCGCGCTTGTGCCGAAGTGTCGCGGTAAGGCAGACTGGACATGATGCGAGTGACGCTGCATTTCCGCGTGGAGGGAAGTCCCGACCACGACCAGGTCTCGATCCGCGAAGCCGCGGCCATCGTGCGTCGCGGCGGACTGGTCGCGTTTCCCACGGAAACCGTCTATGGCCTCGGAGCGAACGCGCTCGACCACGAAGCCGTGTTGCGCATCTTTGAAGCGAAGCAGCGGCCCGCCTGGGATCCCATCATCGTGCACGCGTCGTCGCTGGAAATGTTGCGCGGGTTGGTGCGGGAGTGGCCGCAAAAAGCCGATATATTGGCGCGCAGCTTCATGCCCGGTCCCATCACGCTTTTGCTTCCAAAGAATTCCGCGATTCCTTCCGAGTGCACCGCCGGGCGCGACACCGTCGGCGTGCGCATTCCTTCGCATCCCGTGGCAAGTGCATTGATTGAAGCTGCCGGTGTGCCGATTGCCGCGCCCAGCGCCAACCGTTTCGGACACACCAGTCCCACCACCGCCGGACACGTGCTCCACGATCTTGACGGACGCATCGACGCGATTCTCGACGCAGGGCCATGCCTCGTGGGCGTTGAATCCACGGTGATCGATCCCATGGCCGATCCTCCGGTCATCTACCGTCCCGGGGGAGTGACGCGCGAACAGATTGAGTCCGTGATTGGGCCGGTGACCGTGGCCGAGCCGAAGATTGAAAAAGACGTTCCGCCCGAGAGTCTTGCCTCACCGGGGCTGGGGATTCGTCATTATGCGCCGCGCGCCACCCTGGTGCTGGTGGCCAACGAAGCCGAGATGACGGAGAAGTTGCAGCAAGCCCTGGCGGAGAAAAAGCGCGTGGGCGTGATGCGTCCGCTGGGATGGCTGGCGGGAGCCGATCCGCGTGCCGCTTCCATTTCCTATGATTGGGGCGCCTGGGCCGATCTGGAGACTCTTGCGCGACGTGTCTACGACGGACTGCGGCGGCTCGATGAACAGGATGTGGAGATTATTTTCTGCGCAATTCCGCCGGAAGAAGGCATGGGATTGGCGATCCGCGACCGCCTGCGCAAGGCAGCACGATAGTGTAGAGCGTCACACGTCAAGGGTATAAGAGGTCAGAACCTGCGAAGCCGTACTACTCCTGCTCGCCCTCTTTGAACATGTACTTGATGCACGACTTGTAGATCATCAGGTTCGATTCGCCGGCGACGCGGTTCAGCTTGATGCAGTTCCGGTCGTACCACTCAATCACGCCGTGGAGTTGTTCGCCGTCTTTCATCACCACCACCATCGGCGTCTTGCTCTGCATCTGCTTCTGGTAGTAGAAATTCTCGGCGTGCGTCTGTTCCGGCGGTGGTACTTTCTTGGTTCCGCCGGGACGTTCGGGACGTTCGCGGCGGTCAGGAACAGCCTCGGGGGGCCGGGACTGTTCGCGGGTAAGCGAAGGCCGAATCAACTTACGATTCGTGTACGCCTCCGGTTCGGGGGAGCGGCTGAGTGCCGCCGAATCCATTACGTTCTTCATGTGTACATCTCCGAGTCGCGTGCGACTGCGTAACTGTCTGCAGACCTTCCAAAGTCGCACTGGCCGCGAGAAGGCGGCGGCGAAATACACGCCCGTAGAGGCCCTTATTTCCAGGGAACTTAGGGGTGAACTTTCGAATACCCTACCACACACCCTCAAAGGTGACAATGGATGGCGTCACAAGATTTCTATTCATTTCACTGGGGATTCTCTTGTTCCGGAGCGGTTTAAGGTTGGCTTCAGGAACGCAAAAATTCACGCTTCCAGTGCGGCTTCCAGGGCGTCGAGCGAGAGCGAACGCAATAGATTCCGGCGCATTCCGGCGTGTACTTCGCCCACCCGTTCGGCCGCCCGGACAATCCAGTCGAAGGGTACCGCCCCGGTCATCTTGACGATGTCCGGCTGGATGTCGATGTTCCGCACCAGCTCTGGAGTGCCTTCTTTCACGAACAGCATATCTTCCAGCAACGAGAACAATGTCGCGATCAGCAGATCGGTTTTTTCCTTGCCTTCGCCCCCGGCGCGGTAACTTTCCGTGGTGCGGAAGAGCGCCGAGTGATCGCCGCCGCTGATGGCCGTGGCCAGAATGATGAGTGCGTCCTGCCGCGCCTGCAAATATCCGTTGATGTCGAAGCCCCGTGCGCGTCCAAGGGCTCCGCCGGACAGGCGCGCGACAAGCGACTTCTGCCGGGCGTTCCACTCCGGTTTCTGGGCGAGGTCGCGTTCGATCTCCTCCACTGGAATCGGCGCCAGTGTCAGCGTGATGCAGCGCGAGCGGATGGTGGGCAGCAGCGCCGACGGGGTTTCCGCCAGCAGGAACAGCGTGGCGAATTCCGGAGGTTCCTCCAGCACCTTTAACAGTGCGTTGGCGGCCTCTTTCATGAACGACGATTCGGAAAAGATATAGACCTTGTGACCGCCTTCCGTCGGACGGTAATACATGGTGGCGGTGACGTGCCGCACCTGGTCCACCTTCACCAGCATCTGCGGCGGGTCGGGCGGAATCACCATCACGTCCGGATGCGTCTGGATGAAAATCCGCGTTTCTTTCTTGTCGGTGTCGCGCAACTGTTCGCGCGCTTCCACGGCTTCGGCAAATCGCTGGTCGAGGGCGTCGGCCTGCGCAATGCGCGTGCACTCCGTGCATCGGCCGCAGAAGTCCGGCAGGCCGTCGCTGATGGGATGTTCGGAGCAGTTCATCGCCTTCGCCACCATCTGCGCCAGCGTGTACTTGCCGGAGCCGCGCGGCCCGGCGAGTATGACGCCATGCGGAAAGCGGTCGCGCGCGATCATCTCGCGCAGGCGATGCACCGTCTCGGCATTACCGTGGAAATCGGAAAATCCCATAAGCAGGTACGAACAATGAATTCCAAATGACGAACGGGCGTACGTCCGTTACTTCAGCAATTTTCGCCGGACTTCCTTCACGATGTCGGCGTGGACGACGTCGATGGCTCTGCGCGCATCCACCACGTAGACCCTTTGCGGCTCGCGGCGGGCAATCGCCACGTAGGCTTCGTGCACCCGCGTAAAGAATTCGCGGTTCTCCTGCTCGAAGCGGTTTTCGTCGGCCTCGTCGTTATCTGTCGCCACCTTGTTGCGGCGGCGCGCTCGTGCCACGCTGGCGGCAACGTCGGTGTCCATCAGGATCGTGAGATCGGGCTGCGTCTGTCCGCAGAGTACGCGATGCATGGTGAGGACGGCTTCGCTGCCGAGTTGTCGACCGCCGCCCTGGTAGGCCTCGCTCGAATCGGTGAAGCGGTCGCACAGCACCCATTTTCCAGCTTGCAGCGCCGGCTCGATTACTTCCGCAATCTGCTGCGCGCGCGAGGCGAACATCAGCGCCAGTTCGGCCAGCGGCGCCAGTCCTCGCGTCCGCGAGTTGAGCAGCACCGCGCGCACTTTTTCTCCCACTTCCGTGCCGCCCGGCTCGCGCGTGGTCACCGTTTCAATACCCTCGTCGCGAAGCACCGCCTTCAGCTTTTCCAGGTGCGTGCTCTTGCCGCATCCGTCCAGCCCTTCAAAGGTGATGAACCTGCCGCGTTGTCTTCCCGATGCCACGGCAAAATGATACCAGTTCCCCGGACGGCTTCTCTGTGAGATATGCAT
Source organism: Acidobacteriota bacterium (assembly GCA_021779935.1). Classification (GTDB taxonomy): domain Bacteria; phylum Acidobacteriota; class Terriglobia; order Terriglobales; family Acidobacteriaceae; genus JAJXZT01. The sequence goes on along the minus strand of JAJXZT010000028.1, from coordinate 8,394 downwards.
CTTCCACAATTGGAGCGCTCGGAGAATCCATTCGCGCGCAGTGAGGCCCAGTGACGGGTTCCGCGTGATACACTCGCCGCAAATTCTGCCTGCGAGGACTCCATGCCACGTCTCGGTGACGATATCGACGACTACTGCACGAAATGCAAACGTACTACCGATCACTCCGTCGCCGCGATGGCGGGCGAGGAGGCGGTGAAGGTGCTCTGCCGTACCTGCAACACGGAGCACAAGTACCGCCACAACCGCAGCGGCAAAATGGAAATGACGACCGAAGAAGCATTCCAGAAAGTGCTGGCCAGCGTCACCGGACAGATGTCTGGCACCAACGCGCCACCGAAGGAAAAGAAGAAAAAGAAACTATCGTAGTGCGATATCATCCCAAACGTTTGGATACTTTAGCCGCCCTCGGGGCAATCTAAAAAAATCAGCTATCAGGAGTGCCGATGCGTTCCTTCCGATTCGCATTGCTTTTTCTTGCTGTCGTCATTGCAGTCCCCCAACTCCTGGCCGCGGAACCGAAACATCCCGCCAAGCCCATTACACAGTCCACTGAAGCGCACGCTGCCACCGAGCCCGCGCCTACGCTGGTGCTGAATGTTGACGCCACTCACGTCACCCAGAACGTCTTTCACATGCACGAGACCATCCCGGTCAGCGGCGGTCCACTCACGCTTTATTATCCGAAGTGGATTCCCGGCGAGCACATGCCCTCCGGTCCCATCGCCGACACCGCCGGTATCACCTTCACCGCCGACGGCAAGACGCTCGACTGGCAACGCGACAAGCTCGACATGTTCGCCTACCACGTCGATGTTCCCAAGGACGCGAAGTCTGTCGAAGCCACCATGGATTACCTCTCGCCCGTGCAGATGCCCGGTGGCTTCAGTGCCGGTTCTTCCACCACCGCGAAGATGGCCGTCCTGAGCTGGAACCAGCTCGTGCTGTATCCCAAGGGCTGGAACTACCACGAGATTCACGTAATTCCCAGCCTGACGATTCCGCAGGGCTGGCACTACGGCACCGCGCTTCCGCTGAAGGGAACCGAAACCGGCACGCATGGCGTGGCTCCGGAGACCGGAAGCATCGAATTCGCCGATGTTTCCTTGACGCGCATGGTGGATTCCCCCGTCATCATGGGCGAGCACCTGCTTGTCGTACCTCTCGACAAGAACCTGAAGCCCTCGCATGAAATGGACATCGCCGCCGACAGCGACGCGGCGCTCCAGATGACGCCCGAGCAGAAGCAAGGCTTCAACAACCTGGTCGCGGAAGCCAACGCGCTCTTCCAGTCGCACCACTATCGCGACTATCACTTCCTGCTCAGCCTCAGCAACCACGTGGCGCACTTCGGTCTCGAGCATCACGAGTCCGACGACAGCCGCACGGTCGAATCGTTCTTTACCAATCCCTCGGGATGGATTCTCAGCGCCGCGCTGCTGCCGCACGAATACGTCCACTCGTGGAACGGCAAGTATCGCCGTCCCTACGATCTCGCAACCGATAATTACGACAAGCCGATGCAGGACGATCTGCTCTGGGTCTACGAAGGCCTCACCGAATACTTCGGCTACATGCTCACGGCGCGCTCCGGCATGTGGACGCCGCAGCAGTGGCGCGACACCTACGCCGATCTCGCCATGACGTATTCCGTCGGGCGTCCCGGCCGCAAGTGGCGTCCGCTGGTGGATACCGCCACCGCCGCGCAACTGCTCTACAGCGGCTCTCCCTGGTTCGCCAACTGGCGGCGCGGCGTCGATTACTACGATGAAGGCGCGCTGATCTGGCTGGAAGCCGACATCAAGATACGGCAACTCACGCACGATCAGAAATCGATCGACGACTTTGCCCACATCTTCTATGGTCCGGCCAGCACCGGCCCCATCATGAAGCCTTACACGTTTGATGATGTAGTGAACACGCTGAATGAAGTTGCGCCCTATGACTGGAGCAAGTTCCTGCGCGACCGCATCTATCACGTCGCGCCGAACGCACCTCTGGGGGGTATCGAGGATGGCGGTTGGAAGATCGTCTACACCGACAAGCCGAACCAGATTGACCGGCTGCGGGAACGCGGCGGCATCAACTGTACGGCTTCCATCGGGCTGATCGCCGGCCGCGATGGCCGCATCATCGACACCATGGAAGACGGCCTCGCCTTCAAGGCCGGCATGGGACCCGGCATGCAGATCGTCGCCGTCAATGGCCGCGCCTACAGTCCAGAGCGTCTCTACGAGGCGCTGGAAGCTGGCAAGACCAGCAAGACGCCGCTCGAGCTGCTGGTGGAAAGCGACGAGTACTACAAGACGTACTCCATCGACTACCACGACGGCCCGCGCTATCCGCACCTCGTACGCAACACCTCCATGCCGGATCTGCTCGATCAGACCATCAAGCCGTTGGCCTCCGCGCCCATCCAGCACCAGCCCGAGGCGGAAATCCAGTAGGTTCCGCCATCAAGCAGCAAGGCCGCCCCTGTCTCGGGCGGCCTTTTTTATGCTTACGATATTCGTAGCGCTATTCGATGACGCCTGAAAAGATGTCCTCTTCGCGGACGGAGTCGCCGGCCACGGAACGTGCGGCAAGATGAAAGCGCTCTTTGCCATCGTGCTGCTTCAGGTGCCTCTCGAAGAGATCGAAGAGCGGAGCCTGTGTTGTGTGCTTGCGGAAGGCTTCGATCTTGCGCTGTAAATATTGATGAATATCGATGGACACCGTGCACGGCGCCGGGGCGATTGGTTGCCGGTCGGTCAACTGGAATGGCGACGCCGAGTAGTAAAGTTTCTGCGGACGCCACGGCTCGATGCCGGATGCAAGCTGTTCCTTGTAGCGATTCGTGCGCGGAGCCCACTGGAACGCCATCGTCGCGTAGATCGACGCCATCGAGTGGTCGGGGTGCGCCGTAATTCCACCTTCCGTGCCGAACGTCAACATCACGTGCGGACAAATCTCGCGTACTCGCCGCGTCAACTCTCCCGCCACCTCGTGGAAATCCTGCCGGTCGAGTTTTCCGTCGGGATAGCCAACCACTTCTCCGCGCGTCACGTGCAGATGTTCGCACGCCGCGGCAAATTCCTCGCGCCGCATCGCCGCCAGTTCCTCGTCGGACTTCGCGCCGCCGCGATGTGTCGCCGCTTGTCCCGCCGTCAGGCAGATCACGTAGGTTTCCACGCCGCGTTCGTGGGAGAGAAGCAGGGTGCCGCCAAATCCGGCAGCTTCGTCGTCAGGATGGGCCGTTACCACCAATAATCGCAACATCAGTCTCCTTGAAGAAAGCGCGCTCTTCTTCTATCTAACACCAAGTCAATCTCCGTTGGAAGGTCCGAAAGTCCCGCGTCGCCTTAGTCGCTCGCCGCGTCTTCACGCATAAATTCCATCACGTCCTGCTCTGCCGGAGTGGTCCACGCGGAAGAGAATGAGAGGCGGTGCAGCGGAGAAGGCCCATGTTCGCGCAATGCGCTGACGTGCCTTTGCGTGCTGTAGCCTTTGTTTGAGGCAAGTCCGTAGACCGGATACACCGGGTCCCAGAGGCGCATCATCGCGTCGCGCTCCACCTTGGCCAGAATGCTGGCCGCTGCAATCGACGCCGAGAGCGCGTCCCCGTGGATGATCGGCGTCTGTGCGCATGCAATGTCGAGTCGCATCGCATCCACCAGGAGATGATCCGGCGGCGAGGGCAGCATGCGTATCGCCTCCGTCATGGCCAGCTTCGATGCCTGGTAGATGTTGACCTGGTCGATGCGTGCTGCATCAATGGCGGCGATGGCAAACGCGATGGCGTGTTGCCGGATGCGATCCGCCAGTTCTTCGCGCCGCGCTTCCGGCAGCAGCTTCGAGTCGCGCAGTCCTTGTATGCGATGCGCGGGATCGAGTATGACGGCGGCAGCGACTACCGGCCCGAACAGCGATCCGCGCCCGACCTCGTCCACCCCTGCGACCAGCCTTGCGCCCGCGTCCCATGCCGCGCGTTCGAACTTCGTTGTGCACTTCAGTCCCTTCAGCAGACGCAGCTTCGCCGCTGACGGCGATATGCCGCGCTCTTCCGCGATCTGCGAAACTGTTTTCCGGGACATGGATGTTCGCGTTCAGCTTAGCGAGTTGCGCAGGCAAAAGAAAGCCCCAGTGTGCATGAACACACTGAGGCTCGGGAACCGTGATGCCGGCGCCAGTGCGCCGCCGAACTAATCGACTTCCTTCAGGCGGGCGGCCTTGCCGCGGAGCGCGCGCAGGTAATAGAGCTTGGCGCGGCGAACCTTCGCCGAGCGCACAATCTCAATCTTGTCGATCACGCGCGACTGCGTCGGGAAGATACGCTCGACGCCCTGGCCGAAGCTCATCTTGCGCACCGTGAAGCTGGGCTGCTGCCCGTTCGCCTTCTTGATGACCACGCCTTCGAATGCCTGGAGGCGTTCCTTGTCGCCTTCCTTGATCTTGACGTGAACACGGACGGTGTCGCCCGGCTGGAAGTTGGGGATGTCCGTACGCTGCGCCTTGGCGAGCAGTTTGGTAATGATCGGAGATGCCATAACTAGTTCCTCTTCTTTGCTCGGGAGCCAGGCGCAGCTTGTGGCCGGGTCTACCCGGTGAAATCTAATCTTTTTCGCGCCTGATCTTTTCGATCAAGGCCCGGTCTTCCTTGCTGAGTGCGGCTTCGTCCAGAAGATCCGGCCGGTTCCTCAGCGTTTTTTCCAGCGCGCGGCGATGCCGCCAGCGCCGAATCTCGTCATGGTTCCCGTTCATCAGCACTTCGGGAACCGCCATCCCGCGAAATTCCGCGGGACGCGTGTAGTGCGGATAATCCAGCAATCCGCCGGACGCATTTGTCGAATCCGGCTCAAGCCTTCCGCGCTCGTCGTACTTTGGTTCCGCCGTCACTGCGCTGAAGCTCTCCGTCTTCGAAGAAGCCTCGTTGCCCAGCGCGCCGGGCAGCAGCCGTGTGACGCAATCCACGATCAGCGCGGCGCCAAGTTCTCCGCCGCTCATCACAAAGTTGCCGACGGAAACTTCCCGGTCTGCCAGGTTCTCCGTCACGCGCTCGTCCACTCCCTCGTAGCGTCCGCACAGCAGCAGCACGCGATCCATCTGCGCCAGCTCCTGCGCCATGGCCTGCGTAAACTTCTCTCCGGCGGCTGAGAGCACGATGATCGTCTCCCGCGTCGTATCGTTCACGCGAGCCTCGCGCGACGACATGCCAAGCCCCTCCACGCACTCAAAGACCGGCTCCGGTTTCAGAACCATGCCTTCACCGCCGCCAAACGGACGGTCATCCACCGTCTTGTGGCGATCATGCGTGTAGACCCTCAGGTCGTGGATCGCAATCTCAATGATCTTGGCTTCGCGCGCCTTGCGCACAATGCCGTAATCCAGAGGTCCTTGAAAGAAGTCGGGAAAAATCGTGACGATCTCGAACTTCATTTCCGTTCCTCGGACGGGCGAAACTCACTCGCCCTTCTCGCCCCTTTGCGCCGCGTCTTTTTCCTTGCGACTCAGCGGGGCGTCCAGCTCCAGCATGCCTTCCGGCAGTTCCATCTCGATCCGCCTGGCCTTCAGGTCCTGCTTCCTTACGAAGCGTTCCACCCAGGGGATCAGGTATTCCTTTGCGCCTTGCTTCACCTGCAACAGCGGCGCTTCACCGGCTCCAAAGATCACATCGGCCACTTCGCCGAGTTCTTTCTCCGGCTGGTTACCGCTCGTGGCGCTCACCGCGCAACCTATCAGGTCGCTGACGTATACCGCGCCATCTTCCAGTTCGGCCCGCTGTTCGCTCGGAATCTGTATCTCCGCGCCTTTCAGCTTTTCCGCGTCTTCAATCGAGTCGACGCCCGCGAACTTCAGAACCATGCCGCCCTTATGCGGCCAGAAATCTTCCAGTTCCACGTCCCGCCGTTCGCCGTTCTTCAGCCACGCCGTCAACCGCCGGCGTTCCGCGAATCGTTCGGGAAAATCCGTAAACAACTCTGCCGCTACTTCGCCGCGAAGGCCCTGCGTCTTTACCACGCGAGCGATGGTGATGAACGCATCGCTCATCGCCTTACTCCACAATATCCAGCGAGCAGCGTTTGCCCTGCTTGTCGGCCGCCGCGGAAAGGATGTTGCGAAGGCAGCGCGCCGTACGTCCTGACCGGCCAATGATGCGGCCCATGTCGCTTTCGGCCACATACAGTTCCAGCTCAATGCCGTGGCTGCTCTCCTCGGCGGTCACTTCGACCTCTTCGGGAGCCTCAACCAGCATCCGGGCCATTGCTTCGGCCAGTGCACGTACATCCGCTTGGTGGTTTGTCGCCATTCCACGCTCCTCTCCTCCGTGGCGTCGCGCGCCCCGGAGCACCGGACAAGGCTCAGCTATGCGGTCGTTTCCGGCGCTGCTGCCGGAGCCTTGGAGAACAGCTTGTTAACGATTGTGGACATCTGCGCGCCCTTCGCGACCCAGTATTCAATGCGGTCGCGCTTCAGGTCGACGGTGGCCGGAGAGGTGCGCGGGTTATAGAGTCCCACGACTTCGATCGAGCGGCCGTCACGTGCGCGGTCCTTCTCGATCACAACAATACGGTAGATGGGCTGTTTGCGCGCGCCGCGGCGCGAGAGACGAATCATCAGCACAGTAGTCTTCCTTTCATCGTTTGAGCAGTTCCTTTGATCGATGTCTCCCACGTCGCTCTTTGGTAGAGCCGGGCTTCAGCCCGGCGTTCCTAGCACCCGCCGAAGCGGGGGCTTCAGCCCCTGGGGTACATCGTCTCCGGAATCTGCCGCTAAAATCGGCACCCGACATCCCCGGTCACTGTGTTGCCCGGGAACCGGAAATCCCAAACGGCTTTGCCGACGGAATTCGAGCACCGCGTGTCCCGCTCGCCCAACTGGCGCAGCTCAATCCAGACTTTCGTCTCTGATGGAAACCGCCGAGGCCTCGGGACTTACCACAGGCTGGGCCAAAGGCATAGCGCCCCGGCTGACAGAGGTGGCAAACATTTATTATCCCGGAAGTTGACGGAATTGACAAGGCGAGCCCCGGTAGTGCCTCAGTTTGGGTTCTTTCTGCCAAAAAGAATGGATACCAAGAGGAGAAGCAGTACGGGCAATGTCACTGACAGTACAAAAGCACCGATAGCTCCCGCGACTGCCCAAAGAAATCCTTTCGCAATCCACAGCAATGTTGTTCCGGTCAACCAGAGCGCGATAGCAACGAAGAGCACACCTAGAACGAAACGATTTCTCGGATTTGACTGTCCGCCGCACCAGGAGTACAGAAATGCAGCGACAAAGAGTAGGACTGCAGCCGCCCAAATCATCAGAGTGCTCCTCCTGATTTTCGCAACAGACTATGCCAGAGATGCGATTTCTTCAAGGCTCCAGACGTGATGGTAGTGTCTCAGTTTCAATTTTTCACGAGCTTCTCGAACGTGTCCACAATCCAAGCTCTGAACTTTTGTAACTGCTCTGGCGAGGTGCCGGACTTAAACAAATGCTCCGGGTCAGAGCAGGAAATCGTGTAGCCATCCTTTCCGGCCTTAAAAACACAGAGCGGGATGTACAGTGTTTTGCCGGTTCCTTCCTTGGAAACTTCGATCTTGTTCTTCTGCATAAACTCAGCCTCCAATCCTATCGGGGCAGCAGAGCTATTTCTTCGAGCGACCAAACGTGATCCGCGATTCTGGCTGCCATCGCTGCCGGGTGCCTGTAGATGCTCAAGACGTTGTACCCGGGTCGGTTCGGCTGATGGGCGGGTTGTAGTTGAGGCTACCATGAGGACGGGCGTAGTTGTAGTAGGCGGTCCAGGGAGCCAGGTGCCGGTCGCGTTCCTCGGAGTCGGTCCAGTGTTTAGCGTAGACCCATTCGCGCATGAGGGTCTGAATGAAGCGTTCGGCCTTACCGTTGGTGCGTGGAGTGTAGGGGCGAGTGAACAGGTGCTGAATACCGAGGCGCTGACAGTGTTGGCGAAACTGACGTGAGCGGTAGCAGCTGCCATTGTCAGTAAGCAGGGCACGGACGCGGATGCCATGGGTGGCATAGAAGGCGACGGCCTGTTGCAGGAAGTCGATGGCGTGACAGGACTGCTGATCGGGCATGAGTCGGGTGAAGGCAAGGCGGGAGTGATCGTCGACGGCGACGTGGAGAGCCAGGCTGCCGAGCGAGGCTCGCCTTTTGGGACCGCGTCGACGTCCATCGGCGCGCAACAAAACCTCCTGATAACAGGGTAAAGACTTGATGTCGAGGTGAATCAGCTCTCCGGGTTGAGCACGCTCGTAGCGCACCACCGGAGGCTTCGGTTCCAGATCCCGCCATCGGCTGAGACGAGCGCGCTGCAGGATTCTGCTGACAGTTGCCGGACTGAGCTCGGTCAGGCGCGCGATCTGATAGCCGGGACGAAACTGACGTCGCAACTCGAGCACCTGGTTT
>JAJXZT010000040.1 GCA_021779935.1 Acidobacteriota bacterium | reverse complement strand
CACATTTCCCGCAGCTATTTCATTCCAAAGCAAATAGAGTTTCAAATTCGATGTCCCCTTTTCCCCCTCTGATATGTCAGACTAGATATAGCGACAAAACATTCAAGCCCGCCCCGCGCGGGCTTTGCTTTTGCTGTTGCTTTTGTCTTTCAGCAGCGCAGTAGCTTAGTAGCTCCAGTAGCTGCTCACAGTGGGGATATGCCAAGCCCAATCCGCCCGCTCAATATGGGTTTTGTTCTTTCTAGTACCTAATACCTGGCACCTAGCACCTTCACTAAGTGCTTTCTTTTGAAATATTTAACCTATAATCCCTTTATTTTGAAATATTTAGAGGGAAAAGTTCGTACTATTTGAAAACAAAGTATCGCGAAACAGGGGGAGGGGGATACATTCTTCAGCGATCCCATGGATCTGATCCAACGCAACCAAGAAGATGGAAGATTGTAGGTAATTGTGAGTACTGTAGTGCCACTTTTCAATATCTCTCTACCCTCCAAATCTTCAATTTCCGTGGAAATTTCCCGAGCAAGTAGAGTTTGAAGGGTGCGAGGAGGTGTGCGAAGCGAGTAATTGCTTAGCTTCCAAAGACTTGCGAGGTGGCACTAAAGAACACGGGAGAACAAGAGGATTCGGCTGCCCGATTGCAACGATTCAGACGTGCGCCGCACAGGCGGTGTCTTTCAAGTGAGAGTTTGTTGGCCGGCACTCCGGCGGACACCGTGCTGGAAACGCAGTATCGGCGCACACGAATTCATAGAACCTCCAGAGGTGCATGATGTCTGAAGGAATCCAGGTAGTAGGAAGTTCGCGGTTCACGGAATTCTTGCCGGGTGTGGAGTCCGGGCTGGGAGAGGCTCAGGCGCGAATCTTCGAGGAGAACCGCCACCGGATTTATTCTTTTGCCTTCTGGATGACAGATCATGAGATGGATGCTGAGCGGTTGCGTACGCGGGCGTTCGAGCGGGCCTTCCAGTGGGCAGGTGAACCGAGTGAAGCGTTGATCGACGAAGCATTCCTGCACGAATTACGGAAGATGATGCCGATTGGCCAGTTGAGCCTGCGGTGCAGGGTGCAGGGCGAGATTGCGTCGATCCGGCGAAATACCCGTCGGGTGCTGCTGGAGCGGGCGATTGTGCAGTTGCCTGGAACGGAGCGGCTTATTTTCTGCATGCACGACGGTGAGGGATACAGCCATGCGCGCGTGGCGCGGCTGCTGGGGATCACGGAAGAAGAGTCGCAGACGGGGCTGCATGCGGCGCGTCTGCGGGTACGAGAGTTATTGAGTGAGATGAAGTTCTAGATTCCTCGCGGCGCCCCGGCGACTGAACCGCGCCGGACTGAGCGGCCCTCCCCCGGAAAGCCTCCTTCGTATCGAAGGGGGCTTTTTCTCGCTAACGAAAAGAACCGTGGTTCGTCCATCAGGTAACCCAAATCCTCAGGTGGGCGCCTGAACATCCCCAAGCACAGTGATGGCGCCCACTTCTTTTATTTGCGATCAAGCCAAGAGTCTGCCAGAGCGCTACAATACATCGCGGTGATTGCCATGAAGTCCGAGGCAACGCGGGAAGTTCTGCACGAGGCGCGGTGGTGGGAGCCGATGGCCGATGGGCGGCTGCACTGCTACCTGTGTCCGCGGCACTGCCACATTGGCGAGGGGCAGCACGGGTTCTGCTTCATACGGCAGAACCATGGTGGACGGCTGGTGCAGCTCGGCTACGGGCGGCCGGCAGCGGTTGCGCTGGACCCGATCGAAAAGAAGCCGCTGAACCACTTTTTGCCGGGAACGAAAATCCTATCGATGGGCACGGCGGGCTGCAACATGGGTTGCCAGTTCTGCCAGAATTTTGACATCAGCAAAGCGAAGGCGGACCAGGTGCATTCGGCGAGCCTGACCCCGGAGACCGTGGTGGAACTGGCGGTGCAGCACGGGGCGCCGAGCATCGCGTTTACGTACAACGAGCCGACAATCTGGGGCGAATACGTGATCGATATCGCCCGCGAGGCGCACGCGGCTGACCTCAACACGGTAATGGTTTCGAACGGCTACGTGACGCGCGAGGCATTCTTTGACATATATCAATATATCGATGCGGCGAACATCGACCTGAAGGCGTTCACCGAGACGTTCTACTCGAAGATTACGCTGACGCATCTGCAACCGGTGCTGGACGTTCTGTGCTGGTTGCGACGCGAGACGAATGTGTGGTTCGAAATTACGAACCTGATGATTCCGACGCTGAATGACGATTCGGAAGAGGTACGGCAGTTATGCGGCTGGGTACTGGAAAACCTGGGCGACGACGTGCCGCTGCACTTCACTGCATTTCATCCGGACTTCCGGTTGATGGACAAGCTCGCGACTCCGCCGGAGACGCTGCACAGAGCGCGGAAGCTGGCGATGGAGATGGGAATCAAGTACGTCTACGAGGGAAACATCTTCAGCGATGGCGGAGATACCATCTGTCCGGGATGCCGGCATCGCGTGGTTCGGCGCTCGTGGCACTCCGTGCTGGAGAGCGATATGCACGAAGGAAGCTGCACGCATTGCGGGACTAGGGTGGCAGGAGTTTTCACTCAAGCACAAGCGGCGGAACGGCGCGTGCTGCCTGCGCATCCAGGAACATAAATCTCTCCGCCAATCTGAAGTGCTCCGTTATTTCCACTGAAACCCGAGGTCTATCAGGCAGGGGGCAGTACGCCCTTGCGGTACCATTCGACGGTACGGCGCAGTCCCTCTGCGAAGTCGACAAGCGGAGTGTACCCGAAGGCAAGGTGCGCCTTAGCGATGTCGGCAAGGGAATGCTTGACGTCACCACGGCGAGTTTCCGCGTAACGCACGTCTCCGGTATAAGCACAGAGATCGCGCAGTACGGTAACGGCCTGATTGAGGGTGATGCGGCTCGCTGTTGCAACATTAAAGACGTGGCCAGAGACATTGGCAGCAGGAGCTGCCATGGCGAGGAGATTGCCGGAGACGACGTTGTCGATGTAGGTGAAATCGCGACTCTGTTCGCCGTCACCGTAGATTACAGGGACCTGGCCGGCGAGCATCTGAATCGTAAATCGAGCGAGGACACCGGAGTATTCAGACGATGGATCCTGGTGAGGCCCAAAGACATTGAAGTAGCGGAGCGTGACGGTCTCAAGCCCATAGACGCGGGCAAAGGCCTGCATGTAATACTCGCCGGTAAGCTTGGTAACGGCATAGGGCGAGATAGGCGCAGGAAGCATGGTCTCGACTTTGGGAAGAGTAAGAGACTCCCCGTAACAGGACGAAGAACCAGCGTAGACGACGCGCTTGACGTTGGCTTGGCGGGCGGCGACAAGAAGATGCAGAGTGGCATCGACGTTGGAGTTCGAACGAAGGGGATATTCTACGGAACGGGCAACGGAAGGCAGCGCGGCCTGGTGGAAGACACAGGTAACGCCTTGGCAGGCGGCTTCGGCGACGCCGGGGACGCTGAGATCACCTTCGATTAAATCGATGGACTCAAGACCCTGCAGATTCTTGCGATTACCAGTGCTGAAGTTATCGACACCACGCACACTGTCTCCGCGAGCGACCAACGCACGGGCAATGGAAGAGCCGATGAACCCTGCAGCCCCGGTTACCAAATATTTATTCATACACTAAAGATCATAACATCACGGAAGGCCGCAATTTGTGCCGGGAAGCGCTACAGCCGATTGAGAATTCCCAGTGACTTTGCCAGGAAAAAACAGAACAAACGTGTATGGTGAGGTCCGTTGCGGGCCTTGCGAATTCCAAAAAAGAACCGCGCACCTGGCAAGGCGCGCGGCGTAGGAAAGCGAAATATATGGCTAACAGCGAACGATCTTCGCCGACTCGATGCCCTTGGTCGCGTTCCGGGTGTCAACGACGAGCTGGGACTCGCGCACAATGCGCTGGTAATCGTAATCGGAGTGATCGGTGACGATCATGACGCAATCGAACTGGCCCAGGTTGTCGAGCGGAGTATTGGTCATGTTGAGATCGTAGTGACGGCCGTGCCCGACGCGCGGGAAGTAGGGGTCGTTGTAAAAGACGACGGCGCCGCGCGAGCGAAGTAGTTCAATGATGGTGAGAGAAGGCGACTCGCGGAGGTCGTCAATATCCTTCTTGTACGAAAGACCAAGGACAAGGATCTTGGAGCCGTTGAGGGCCTTGCGCTGGGAGTTGAGGGCTTCGGCAGTCTGCTCAATCACGTAGTAAGGCATGTTGACGTTGACTTCGCCGGCAAGTTCGATGAACCGGGTGCGGAAATCAAACTGCTTTGCCTTCCAAGCGAGATAAAAAGGATCAATCGGAATGCAGTGACCACCAAGTCCGGGACCGGGATAAAAAGCTTGGTATCCGAAGGGCTTGGTTTTGGCTGCATCGATGACCTCGAATATATCGATCCCCATGCGGTGGCAGAGCTGCTTGAGTTCATTCACCAGCGCAATATTCACGCAGCGGTAGATGTTTTCAAGAAGCTTGGTCATCTCGGCAGCGGCGGGTGAGGAGACAGGGACGGTGCGGTTGAAGATGGAGCCGTAGAAAGCAGCGGCAAGCTGAGAAGCAACCGGGCCGACTCCTCCGACAACCTTGGGAATGTCGCGACGGGCAACAGTATCGTTGCCGGGATCTTCACGCTCCGGAGAGAAGGCGACATAGATGCCCTGAGAGTCTTCGCTACGTGCCACCTTGAGGCCGAAAGGATTGCCTTTTTCGAGGAGAGGAATGACGACTTCCTCGGTGGTTCCGGGATAGGTAGTGCTCTCAAGAATGATTATCTGACCGGCATGGACGTGGGGCGCGACGGCCTCTACTGTGGAGGTGATGTAGCTCAGATCCGGTTCGTGATATTCGTTGAGCGGAGTGGGGACACAGATGATGACCGCGTCCATTTCGGAGATTTTGGAATATTCGGATGTGGCGTGGAAGCCATGCTTCTGCGCGGACTGTATCTCGGTTCCAGGAATGCGGACGATGTAAGAACCGCCTTCATTGAGGGTCTTGACCTTGAAGGCATCAATGTCAAAGCCGGTTACGGGAAAGCGCTCTTCACTGAAGAGCAGCGCGAGAGGCAATCCGACATAGCCCATACCGATGATTCCGATACGAGCCGTGCGAGATTCAATTTTGCGAAACGTCTCGGCAGCGAGACCAGCAATCTGCGGCTTCATGAGTGGGATTTCTCCGGAGAGGATTATAGCTATATTTTATCATGAGCCGCGGCCGTGTCCCGCGTTAGAGGAAGCCGAATCAGGAGTGCGATTGAAACTCCGCTCGAGCGGCTAGCGTATCCACATCGAACTAGTCGCCCAGCAAGAACGAGCTATTCCGATATTCTTCTCGATTGAACGCGAGTATGGCCTGGGCTGGGTTCCTCGCCGGAAAAGGCGAACGAATCGATGCGGTCAGAGATAGACATATGCCATGCGTGGAAGGGCGCTGACGAAAGCAAGGAAATCAAGGGCGAAGGAATGGAAGTGAAGGCCTGAGGTTTTCGTACATCGCCGTCTCCGTGAACCTGGGATCACTTCGCAGTGCAGCAGGCAAGTGGCATCTCGATATTCGAGAGCCGAAGGATTGCGGGCTGATAGTTCTGAATGGAGGCGAGCTGAAACCAGAGGTCTCCGATTTTCGGATAACCGGCACGATGGCAAAGGTCGCCAAGGATATGCTGAGCCACCGCGTTATCCGCGGAAGCGGCCTGATGTATGGCGGTTACAGCATCGTGATCGAGCGCGAAGACGGAAGGGGCCGTGGCCAATTCGGCAAGGATGAGTTCCGTGTGGGCAAGTGACTCATACGGTCCACTGGTGAGTGTGGTCTCTTCAGAGATATCTGCAGAGTGCATGGATACAGAGTAGCGCCACTTTTGTGGATAGGCATTACCCAGGCGGAGGTATGTCTGTCGAGTGAGTTTCACTTTGGGAAAAGGTCTGGAGCGGAAACTATAGGAATAAGTAGCTTTCAGCAAATCATGGAGTGACAGGAAATGTAAAAAAAGCGAGCACGGGGCTCGCCTAGTCCATATCACGCAGCAATCTCAGTCGGTACCGACGGCAGCCTTGGTGGTGGCTGTGCTGAGGAAATCAATGGGCAGATGCTGCAGAAGCTCGTAGATGGCTTCATGACTCTGCCGGGTACGTGCCGTCTGCTCGAGGGCATCAAGAGCCTTAGGAAAGTCGTGGTTGAGTGGAGGAGCCTTGACGCGGAAGACGTAAGGGAATTCGGTACGGGTGACAGTGGCGTCCTCGCTCCAGAGTTGCTCATGAAGTTTTTCACCGGGCCGAATGCCAACGACCTTGATTTCAATGTCTTTTCCGGGGCGGAGTCCGGCGAGCTGAATGAGCTCTTTGGCGAATTCGATAATCTTAACCGGGTTGCCCATGTCGAGCATGTAGACATCGCCGGAAGAGGCGAGGGTGGCAGCCTGCAGGACAAGTTGAACGGCCTGCGGAATTGTCATGAAGTAACGGGTCATGTCCTCGTGGGTGATGGTAACCGGACCGCCAGCGGCGATTTGCTTGAGAAAGATTGGAACGACGCTGCCACGACTTCCCATTACATTTCCAAAGCGCACACAGGCGAAGTGAGTGCCGTGCTTGCGCTGGGCTTCCGCGGCGCGATGCTGAACGAGGACTTCGGCGACGCGTTTGGTAGCGCCCATGACACTGGAAGGCCGGACGGCCTTGTCAGTGGAGATCATGACGAATCTCTCGCAGCCAAATTCGATAGCGGCATCGACGAGTTCCCTGGTGCCGCAGACATTGTTAAGCACGGCCTCGCAGGAGTTGAACTCCATGATGGGGACATGCTTGTAGGCGGCCGCATGGAGGACCACGTCAGGGCGATGTTCGGAGAAGGTGCGATGAACAATAGTTCGATCACGAATATCGCCGACGATAGGGACAAACTCTACTTTTCCGGCGAGAGCGTTGGATTGGCTGATGAGCTCGAAGATGGAATTTTCGTCGTGATCGAGGACGACGAGCCTGGAAACGGGGAGTCCGGATATCTGGCGGACGATTTCGGATCCGATGGACCCACCCGCGCCGCTGACCAGTACGGTGCGGCCCTGGAGACAGTCGATAACGGCAGGATGGGGCGTCTGGGGCATAGCCTGCCTCCGTTTCGCAATCTGGTCGATTGCGACGGTTCTGCTGACCTGAACTTTTCCGTCAATCAGATCCCGTGCCGAAGGCAGAATACGAACCTGCGCGCCGAACTCGGTGGCGCAGGAAACGACATCACCGATGCACTGGAGATCAGCTCCGGAGAGGATTACGACCTCAACCCCCATGCTGGTAAGGAGTCGCGGTAGGGAGGCGGGAGTACCAAGAACGGAGACACCGGCAATGCGAAGACCGACGACGTCGGGTTCCTCACTGAGGAGTCCGACGAGATTTACGTCGCGGTAAACCTCAACGTGGCGAATAGCACTGGCGAGAGAGGTATCGTTTCCGACAAGCAGGGTACGAAAGGATCGCGACACAGTAGGCCTTACGGCCTCGTAGGTGACTCGGCGAAGCAGACGAACGGAAGCGGCAAATGCAAGGAATGCACCGTATTCGATGACGATGGCGCTATAAGGAATGGCGGCGCCACCGGCTTCAACGACGCGAAACACGAGTGCGGCGATTGAAACGGGAAAGGCGCAGAGAGCGAGACGAAAGGCATCCTTGAGATGGAAGAATCTCCAGGTTGTACGATAGCAACCGCTTAATAAATGAGACACAGGGCGTGCGATGGCAAAGACCAGTGCCCATATGAACATCGCCTCCACGGAAGCAGCCGGAAGGCGGAAATCGAAGCGCAACAAGAAGGCCGTCATGACGGCTGTTGCCGCCAGCACGCCATCGATCAGAGATTGAACCTTGCGCGAAAAGACCCAGCGCGGGACCCGAGCGAAAAACGTTCCGACATTTCGCGGAAGTACATGCAGTGAAACGTCAGCTTCTGCCACAGTGTCTATCTCCTACACATGCGTTGTCGGCACGCGGAAACGCTGCGGTCTTCTGCAGAGGAGACCATTTCCCGGCGCCAAGAACCGGTTTAGAAGGAGAGCGTTCGTCGTCCTGAAAATGGGAGCCCCAAAGCCAGTCCTATACAGGGTTTTCCCGAAGGTCTATCAGTTTATTCAGGGCCAAAACGATTCCCCATCTACGTGACCGCGAGACGGTACTGCAAAACTACCGACACCAAGTAACAGTTGTTACTACACCTAAATTAGAGCCGAGCGCCGGGTGTACCTAATGCGGCAGGTTATTTTGAGCGACTTTCCAATCGTGAATCGATTGTAAATATGTCCTGCAAGCGACAGCTCTTGGCGACTTTTTGCACAGTTGAGCAACGTTCCTGGAGGAGTGAATTTGAGCATTACTTTACCACGAGTGCGCCGAAGAAACCAAGAATATCCGTTTACTAAAAATTGGATATCTGCCCAAATTCGGAGGACTGAGATGCCGCTACCGGAGGTCGACTGCTGGCAAACCCTGTCAGGACTCGGGCCGGTAGCCAGCGCCTGACAGAATGGTTGGCCAGGCGCTGGAATCCAGCTATCCACCGAAGCATTGAGGGACCGAACCATACTCCGTGGGAGGAACCGCAAACGGCAGAGGCGTTTGCAGCTTCGGAGTGATAATTCCTGGCTGCCATTACATTCGTAACAGGAACGCATAACCAACGTTTCCGGTAAAACGCACCGAACGTAATAAGAACAACACGCAACCGCTGCGGAGGTTTCGCCGCAGTGCAGGGAAATCACACAGGAGGCTATTTTCCCCAGTTGTATGTGATTCCGGCGGAGTACCGCATCCACGTCGATCGGTGTTGCCCGAACGGTTGACGGAGGAAGTCAAACTCGCCGAGACGAAGAGACCAAGAAGAGGTGAGGTGAAGATCAGCCCCGAATCCACCAATGAAAGCGAAACCGCTGTTATGTCCGAGCAGATCGTTTGGCTTG
Source organism: Acidobacteriota bacterium (assembly GCA_021779935.1). Taxonomy (GTDB): domain Bacteria; phylum Acidobacteriota; class Terriglobia; order Terriglobales; family Acidobacteriaceae; genus JAJXZT01. The sequence goes on along the minus strand of JAJXZT010000040.1, from coordinate 287,834 downwards.
ATGACAATGTGAGAGTAACCGAACAGCGCCTGCACGTAGGGACTCACCCTGTCAAAGCCGAATTGAACCCGAGGACCGGCAGCAACATCGTAATAGGTCGACTGAACAGAGGGGGAACGGCCGAAGCTGCCTTCGGTGGTAAGGCCAAGATGGGCGGTCATCATGCGGGTATATTGGAGAGTTCCACCCTGGATGTTTGCCGTCCCTTGTTTATAACCGTTGAAGTCTGTTCTGTTGAATGTGTACAGGACAGAGAGCTGATTTGGAAAAGTCGTTGTCGTGACAGCAGTCTTTGGCGAATTATCGGACGCCAATAAGGGACTGCATGCCAACAACAACAGGATACTCACTGCATAGCCCATCCTCATTTTTCCTCCCAAAAGCAAAACATGCCAAGATAGTCTGACGGATTAGATGATTGCCAGGCAATTGCCGTAAGTTGTGGTACGAAAAACAAAGACGACAGTGGTACGGCTAACGACAGGACAGTGGCCAGAAGGACGTAGCTGATACGTGGGTGTTCCAGGCGCAAGCAAAAAATGGAAATCCGACAAGTTCTTAAAGAAACAGATTCCTGTACGGTCGCGGTGCAACGATCATTCGAGCCTTGTCCATGGCCCGGCGGGATCAGTGGAGCTTCTGCAGAAACTTCTCAGGCCAGAAGGTTACTTGCACATAGGACGTGACATTGGACTGTCTCGTGGGTGAGAGCAGCGGGATCATCCAGTTTTCATACTGGAGCAGTCCCTGTATCTGGACGTTGCGGTGAGTCCAGAAATTGGTGGAGACGGTGAAATCGTTCTGGGTGGTTCCGCCGGGAATGAAATCCTTGGCGACCTTGGAATTCCGGAAGCTGACCTGTATGGAACTCTTGGGGCTAAGCCAGTATGTGCTCCACACCTGGTATCCCTTGCCTTCGCGCCCAACCCAGTTACCCATGATATTTCCGCGGTTGGTATAGGCATCGCGGTAGACGACCTCCCAGTACATGAATCGCCCCTCAAGGCTGGTGGGATCCGGAGGATCTGTATTCACCGCCTCGATGCGGAGGTCGAGGTTACGGAGGCGCGGGAAGTGTGAGATATAGAGGCCGGGGTTGATGGCGGAACGGTTCGGCGCGGAGATCGGCGAAACGTCGTCGTGGACGAGGCTGTCGATGTAGAAGGTGGCGTATTGACGAATGCCAGGAATCCTGTAGGAAACATCAAACTCCGAGAAACGGGCTCCGGGATCGCTGCGAGAGAATTTTACGTGCGCCGGCACGTCGTTGACGCTGAAAAAACTGTTGAAAAACGATCCGAAGGTGAGGGGAACGTGGCCCTTGCCGGCGAACACAGCGGTACGAGCAAAGCCAACTTCGAGATTCTTCGTGGGCTTGAAACTGATTTTCTGGCCGTACATGTAAGGTTCTGGCGGGTAATTGTGCTCGGAGAGTTTTCCGAAGAAGCTGTCGTACCGGAATTTACCGAAGATCCGGGAGAGACCAGGAATGTAGAAGGGATCAGTGCGGTTGATACGGAACATCCAGAGCGGCACCGCATTGTTACTCATGAGCATGGGACCACTACGCGTGGGCCCCCACCAGAGGCTCTGCTTGCCAACGGAAAAGTTCAAGCCAGCGAAATTGGCGGAGACGTAGGTGTCAAGGAGGCGAAACTGGTTTGTCGTGGAAATTGGATTGGCAATAGGTACGGGAATGTTATCGACGGTGGCAATTACCTGGCGTACCGATAAGGAATAGGCGCCGGAAGGAGGGGCGTGCTGATACTCCCCATTGACATACCAGGCGAAGTGTCCGGCATGGGCACTTGCGGTAAATCCAGTGACATTGTTGAAACCTTCGGCATATGGACGTCCGTAGTCGTTGATGATCGTCTGTCCGAAGTGGTAGCTGTCGTTTACCGGAGTGCCGGAGATTCCCATGACCCGTGTGTAGATGGAATCAAGTCCAATAGCGGCTCCGCGGGAGAGTTGGATTTCACGTGGAACGAGCGCTCGCTGGAGTTCGAGATAAATCTGAACGGCAGCTTCGGGGACGTCAGGATTCCCCTTTATCTTCTCGGCAGCTTCGGAGAGGAGCCGGACACAGGTTGCATGCGTCCAGGGACGTTGACCCTGAAATGCGGAAGTGATGTAGCCGTAAGAGATGAGCCGATCAAATGCCGGATATATCCAACTGTCGATGGGAACGTAGGTGTTTCCCATCCGGTCAATTGCATCCTGATCGCCAAATTGATATTCCACGGTTGAAGCATTAATGGCCGGAGCAACGGCAACCTGGGCCGGATTCAGGTCGGAATCCTTACCGGACTTTTGGGCGAGAGCAAAAGTACTCGCGATCACCAAGAACAAAACGAGCCACGGAATAGTGCGCACATTACGGTATGACAACTGGCCTCCCGAAGTACCTGACATAACTGTTTCCGTGCACGGACACGGGGAAAAAAGTTGAGAACGGATGGGGGCTTTCGGATTCATGGTATCGGTACTCCAGCGTCCTATTCAATTTCAATCATTGCAGTGCTACTTATCGCGGAAGTGCGCGGTGTGCCATTTGCCGCCGCGGTACGTCACGATGGTAGCCATACCGTCACGATGATCAACTGCAATTGCCTGGTGAACACGATCGGAATCGAGTTTTTCGCGTCCGAGTAATCTAAACGGCCCGAGGTGCAGAACCAGAAGTTCCTCGGAAGCGGCGCCGAGGCCGCCGAAGCGGCTTTCAGCAAAATGACGCGTAACCACAGCAAGGATTTTTCCGTCGGGAGAGTGAGCACCCTGGCCGGAGAGCCAATACATGTCGCCATTCCTGTCGAGGGGGAGCGAAAACGTGCTGACGTCACTGGTGGCGAGATTCGTGCTCCAGAAGTGAATCGTAGGGCCATCCACGGCAGCAATCAAAAAAGTGCCGGGATCCGGCGTACTGACGAAATCAGGCGCATGACAGCCGGCGTGGCGGAGTTTGCCGAGATCAACGGAGGGGCCTTCCAGCCACTCGCCAGAGAGAGTCATCGACTGGAAATCACAACCGGCACGATTGCCGCGATACCAGATGCGATTGCCTACGGTATCAATATATCCACTGACCGGAGTGAGCGGCATTCCCGGATAGGATCGCGCATCGCTGTTATAGGGAAACGTGGGGTAGCCCGGCACAGCGGCAAAATACAAGGGAAACAGCGATGTTTTTTGATAGAGAGCAGAATAGCTCCCCGAATCGAGAACAACGAGGCGATTCGAGTTTTTCAGGAATCCGGCGAGAAAACCATGAAACTCGGAAGGCATGACGGGGACGACCGGAGCTGGGCTGATCCACTTGGCGGATGGCAAGTCGGCGACGGCGATCTCCATATTGTGAACGGCATCCGTGTGGAGAGTGAAGGAGATTGCTAGTAAGTTGCCGTTGTCAGAAAAGAAAGCATGGCATTCATCGACGGGAGCCGATGTTTGCGTGGCGAGGTGCAGGACGCCGGAAGGGCCAGAGATCTGAAGCGCCACGGTGGACGACGAGGCGGTTACAGTGGCGATATTGTGAGCATGCGAGGCCGCGCAGACCGCATGCCGGGGAGATGGTTGGCGATCGCTTGCACGCAATGATGGCGGTATCATCATTAGCACGAATGCCAGCAAAAGCGGCCTGACTCTCATCATCTGCCGTAGCCTTTCCCAAGGGGCCGCATTCACGACAACGCGGCGAAGAAGAAACAAGTTCAAAAATGAAAGCTCGAGGCAAGTGCAGCCAGCCTGGCTTGTCGAGCACTTTCCATAAGTGCGACCAGATGAAACCATCTTAACGCAAGAAAAGAAAGCGCTGCGAATCATTACGCGGAGCGGCGGCTCCCGTGGACGGGGATATGTAATCGTGACGAACGTATAACGGAGTTTGCCTGGTAATGGCGGCGCTCGAACGGGCGATAGAGCGATCGTGAAAACGGAGAACAAAGCGATGAGAGAAATATTCCTGGCGGATGAGTGGAGCGAGAAACCGGTGTGCCCGACGCGCTTTGAATCGGAATAGGAGCACAAAAGTTGTAAGTAGCAATCACGGGAGAAGTGGCGCTGTTTCAAGCCTTGAGCGGCAAGGACGAGTTGCATAGTTGATTGCATATCGATAGCCAACCGGATTTTGTAAGAGAAGAATGTGTTTTCGAGGAGAGAAAATTCAACGACGATTCGGTTTACTAGATCATTAACAGCGATTGAATTGTTGGAAAAAAGCACGCAGGTATTTACCGCAGATCCAGGGTAATGGCGGCTGATGTTACCCGCACGAGCGGCTTTTCCGGAAAGGCAACTGAGAGCCGAATTGTGTGTGACTTAGCGGAATGCACTATTGCGAAAACAGATGATTGAAAGTAAGATTTTGGTATTCGTTGCTGACTTACCGTCAACCTGTATTGCTGATATAGAGAAAGTTACACGCGCAGAAATGCCAGTGCACTGCAAGCAAGTACATGCTTGCGTGTGATGTGATGGCGATATGTGCAGTAAATATGGGGTAGGTCACAATCCCGTGAGTGACGGGGCGAAGCTGTATTTGGGGGAAGCAATGGAGCGGTTGGCCGGAGGAGCAAACCGTAGTTCCATGCCGGGCGTGCCGGGGGATTCCTGCAGGTCCGACGGATGGTACGCAGTACATACGATGTCGCGCCACGAGAAGAGCGCGGCAGAACATTTGGGGCATCGGGGGCTGCAAGTCTTTCTACCGCTATATCCGTCGGTTCGCCAGTGGAAGGACCGGCGAGTGGTGGTGGATATGCCGCTGTTTCCTGGCTACCTGTTTTTAAAGTTCGATGTCCGAGAGCGTTTGAAGGTATTGACCGCTCCGGGAGTGGCGCGGATTGTGGGGCAGGGTGGCGTTCCGGTAGCGATTCCAGAAGACCAGATTGAGCGACTACGGCATGCAATCTATGAGATTCGAGCGGAGCCGCATCCGTTCCTGAGCATCGGCGATCGGGTGAGAATCACGGCCGGGCCATTGCAGGGACTGACGGGAGTGCTGATCCGCAAAAAGAATGCAATTGTGGTAGTGGTTTCGATAGATCTAATTGCGCGCTCGATTGCGATAGAGATCGATCCCGCCTGCGTTGAGATTTTCGCGACGAACTGACGGTCAGTCGGAAATATCACGAGAAATTTCATTTCGAAAAGAGTTCCTTCTTGCCAGAAATGACGCGCGAGAGAATTGTCGAAGCGGCATGTGCCGCATTTGCGGAGCGCGGGTATCGCGCAACGACGACGCGGGAGATCGCCCGGCTTGCTCACGTGAATGAAGTTACGATTTATCGATATTTCCATCGTAAAAGCGACCTGTTTCAAGAGGCGATCGAAATTCTGGCGACAAGTCTGGCGAACGAACTAATTCGGTTGGAACTGACGCACACGGACAGTCCCGAGGCGTTTTTCCAGGGGTTGATGGAGAACCTGTACGGCTGGCTGGTCAAGGAGCGACGGTTAAGCCGAATCCTGCAGTACTCGCTGCTGGACCGGGACCGAGAAATAAGTTCCGTACTGAAGTCGAAGCTGGAGCTGGTACATACCCATTTCGAGCCGGTGTTCCGGCGCTGGATTGACTGCGGCCGTGTGCAAGCGACCAACTCAGCCGAAGCGGCCATGGCGTTTTGGATGTCAGTATTGGCAGTATTAATGATGCAAAGTAATGCGCGGCAGTTATTTGCAATTCTTGGCACGACAAGCGATTCTCTAGATAAGTCGACAAGCGAGGCTGCATGTTCATGGATTCGGGCGTACTTTCCGGCTCTGTCGACGAAACCGCAAGCCCCGTCCGCGAGTTCCGATGGGAGGAATTATGATTGGCTCGAAGTTGAGTAGGTTGATCGCAGTGGCATTGCTGTTTTTGGCGACCGCAATCGCGCAGGAAAAACCAGTGGAAACCGGTAGCGCTGCGAACAATCAGCCTGCAACGAGCAAGCCGTCCGCCATGGCTCCTAAAATCCGGCTTGGCCCCGGGGATCTGCTGGATCTTACGGTTTTCAACGTTCCCGAGCTGACTTTGAAGGTTCGCATCAGCAACTCCGGCACAGTGTCGCTGCCATTGTTGGGGGAAATGAAACTGGCGGGGATGACGCCGGACGAAGCGCAGGGGATGATCGCCCGTGAGTTGGTGGACAAGCAACTGGTAAAACATCCGGAAGTATCCATTTTTGTGGAAGAATATGCGACGCAAGGGGTGACGGTCATCGGAGAAGTGACCGCCCCCGGGATTTATCCGCTGCTTGGGCCGCATCGTCTGTATGACGCACTTTCCGCAGCGGGCGGCCTGACGACGAAGGCAGGGCGCTTGGTGACAGTGACTCACAAGAACGATCCGAGTCACCCGATTGATCTCTACCTTGACCGTGAACTGTCAGACCCGAAAGCCAATATCGACCTGGAACCGGGAGACACAATCGCGGTTTCAAAGACGGGCGTGGTTTACGTTGTGGGCGAAGTGCTGAAGCCGGGCGGATTCCTGATGGAGAACAATACGAGAATCACGTTACTGCAGGCGATTGCACTGGCGCAGGGCGTTACCAAGGTTGCCGACCTTAAAGACGCCAGCATTGTACGGCGAACACCGGATGGTCTCGTACAGCTTCCTGTAAGACTGGACAAAGTGATGCAAGCGCAGAACGTGGATGTGATGCTGCAAGCGGATGACATTCTGTTTGTGCCAACGAGCAGGTCGAAGACAGCGTGGAAACGCGGAATCGACGCGATCATAGCCGCGGCAACCGGTGTGGCGATATACGGCTCATCGCGGTTGTAAGGGTGTAAATCCAGGTGAACCAGCAAAATTTTTAGATTAACTAACGAGGCAAGTGGTGAGAGATAACCAATCGGAAATACCCGGCAGCAGAGCTTCGATTCGATTTCGGGCTGAATCGACTGGACGGCAGCCGCAATTCGAAAATATCACTCCAGATCTGATCAAACTCTGGGGAGTGCTCTACAAGAGGTATCAGTTCATACTTGTCTGCATAGTGGTCTGCCTTGGGCTTGCCGTCACTTATTCGATATTGAAGCGGCCGGTGTACGAAGCTCAGGCGGAACTCAACATTCATCCCGAAGGATCCGATGCACTGAACCTGTCGGATTTAAATGTGTCCACGGGGGGGCTGGACTGGTCGGCAAAACTGGCGACGCAAGTGCGCATCATTCAGAGCGACACGATTGCGTGGGCCGTAATCCAGCAACTGAATCTGGACAAGAATCCTGCTTTTGTTGGAACTCCCAAGAAACAAACCGAGCAACCAGAACATCTTTCGGCGACGGACATCGCTGCTCGCGAAAAAGACTCGTTGCTGGGACGGTTCAGGGCGGGGTTGTCAGTATCGATCGTACCGCAGACGCAGATTATTGATGTGCGATACCGGAGTACCGATGCTCATCTTGCCGCGGACATCGTAAACGCACTGTGCAGCTCTTACATCGAGCAGAATTACGCGACGCGGTTCCAGGCGACGGCCCAGGCAAGTACGTGGCTTACCAAACAGTTGAGCCAACTGAAACTGCGAGTGGCCGAGAGCCAGCAAAGACTTTCAGATTTCCAGAGAAAAACCGGCATCATCGGCACGGATGAAAACAACAACCTGCTGACTTCAAAACTGGATGTCGTAAGCCAGCAGGTGACGCAGGCGGAAGCGGACCGGATCGTGAAGGAAACGCGCTACCGGATTGCGATGTCAGGCAACCCTGACCTTATGGGGGGATCTCTCCCAAGCGGAAATTACCCGATTTTACGGAAGCAGGAAGCAGAACTGCAGGACAAGCTGGCGGAAGTGGAAACGACGTTCGGCCCACGTTATCCGAAAGTCATCCAATTGAAGGCACAATTGGCGCAGGTAAAAGAGGCTGAGGCGAAGGAACTTCAGAACCTACAGGCTCGGTTGAAAAACGAATACGAAGCGGCGCTGAAAACGGAGAACGCGCTGCGCGCTTCCCTGGAGAACGACAAACAGAAAGCCATCGCGGCTAGCCAGGGATTCAATCAGTATGGAATTCTCAAGGGGGAACTCGAGTCTGGCCGCAATCTGTATGAAGATCTTATCGGGAAGCTCCAGGAAGCCGGGGTGCTGGCCGGACTTCAATCGACAAATATCGATATAGTCGATCCGGCAAGGCTGCCAATGCGGCCGGTAGAGCCGAACATGAGGTTAAACGCGATCTTCGGCCTGGCAACGGGGCTAATACTCGGCGTGGTGCTTGTATTCGTCCTGGAAAGCGCCGACGAATCGCTGGGATCTCCGGAAGAAATCGAATCCGTGACGGGCCTTGCCACGATGGGCGTAATTCCTCATGTCGTGCGCCCGCGTGCCCAGCAGGCTTCGGACGGCGCGGAAATCTCAAATCCTGCCTTGCTTACCAATGTCGTTTCGAATTCCGCGTTTGCCGAGGCATTCCGCTCACTGCGTACAACACTGCTGCTGGCAACGCCGGGATCCGCGCCACAGGTGATCGCAATTACGAGTGCCGTGCCAGAAGAAGGAAAGAGCACGATCAGTATGAATTGCGCAATTGCACTTGCCCAGCAGGGCAGGCGGGTGCTGCTGATCGACGCGGATCTTCGCCGGGGCAGGATCGGCAGGGAACTAGGCATTGCCACGGATGTTGGATTGTCAGAAGTGATCACGGGCGGAGCGAAGTGGGAGGACGTGGCTAAAGAGGTTGAAAAAGTGCCGAACCTGCTGGTGCTGCCAAGCGGTATTCGACCGCCTAACCCGGCGGAGTTGCTGGGTTCGACGCAAATGAGCGACCTGGTATCCCAAGTCAGAGGCAGCTTTGATCACATCGTTATCGATACGCCGCCCACGCTGGCGGTGACGGACGCGCTGTTGCTGGCACAGTCGGCGGACATAGTTCTGCTGGTGGTGCGCTGCCAACGCTCGCTTCGCAGGGCACTGCTGCGATCGCGTGATGTGCTGCTGCAGACGAACGTGAACCTGGCAGGGACGGTCGTAAACGATTTCAGCATGCATGGCAACTACTACGGCTATGGCTACGGTTACAAGAAGTACCACTCGTACTACGAATCGCGAGAGGACGAGGAGGAATCGAAATCGTGACGAGAGCCGCAGGCTCCACTCCAACTGCAAGCGAGCACGCCAAACCCCTGAAGGTTGTGCTTGTGGTGGGTGCTCGTCCGAATTACATGAAGGCGGCACCACTCTACAATGTCCTGCGATGCAGCCCAGGATTCGAACCGATGCTGGTGCACACCGGACAACACTACGACGCGCAGATGTCGAAGGTGTTTTTTGACGATCTTCAAATGCCAAAACCGGATGTTTACCTCGGAGTGGGCTCCGGAAGCCAGGCGGTGCAGACAGCAAATGTAATGATTGGGTTCGAAAAGGTTCTACTGGATCACTCACCGGATTGGGTAGTGGTATTCGGTGATGTGAACTCGACAATCGCATGCGCTCTTGATGCCGTGAAGATGGGGATAAAAGTAGCGCACGTGGAAGCAGGGCTCAGGAGCAGGGATCACTCAATGCCGGAGGAGATCAACCGGATTCTGACGGACAGTATCAGCGACATTCTGTTTACTCCCTCTCCGGATGCCAATAAGAATCTTTTGGGGGAAGGCGTTCCGCCGGCGAAGATCGAGTTCGTGGGAAACATCATGATTGATACTCTGCGGCAATACGAGAGTGTCGCAGCCCAATCGAATATCCTGAAGAAGATTAGTGTTTTGCCAAAGGGGTATGGACTGGTAACGCTTCATCGGCCGTCAAATGTCGATAATCCGGCGCAGCTTTCAGAGATTCTGGATGCACTCGATGCCGTTCAGAAGAAGCTTCCACTTGTGTTCCCGATGCATCCACGTTCACGCAAGATGATTGCGGAACACAATTTGGAACAACGAGTGAATGGGATGCGGAACCTCAAGATCGAGGAACCAATCGGCTACCTGGATTTTCTGAAGCTTCAGAAAAACGCACTGCTGGTGTTGACTGATTCGGGTGGAATTCAGGAAGAGACCACGGCCCTCGGCGTGCCATGCCTGACGATTCGCGAGAATACGGAACGGCCGATTACGGTGGAGGAAGGTACCAACGTTCTGGTGGGCCTCGACAAGACGCGGATCGTGGACGAGTGTGAGCGTATCCTGCGTGGGGAATCGAAGACAGGCAGGATTCCAGCACTGTGGGATGGGCATACGGCGGAACGCATCGTTGAAGTTTTCAGCCGTGGCACCAATCTTGCTGATTCTAACGGTCGTAAAGCAGTTTAGGGGCCTGCATGGCGTTTATACGCGATACGTTTTACTCCTTGGCCAGCAATCTCTTTGCGCTGGTCACGTCGCTGGTGATTGGAATTCTCACGGCACGTTTACTGGGGCCCGCAGGCAAAGGCAATTATTACCTGGTTGTGCAAACTGCGACACTTGGGGCATTGCTGCTGTCCTTCGGCCTTGGACCTTCCTTTCAGTACCACCTCAATCACAGGATTTTCTCTCTTCGCAGTGCAACCACGCAGTGGTTCACATTTGCGCTTTTTGACGTCTGTCTGCTCAGCATTATCGCGTTGTTTGGCAAGGATGTATTACACGCGATGACGAAGTCGACCGTGACTCTGCAAACGGTGGTACTCTGCTCGATTGGCGTGTTTTTGCAGACGCAGGTTTTGATGTCGAACTTCATTGTGGGGAGTTTCCCGAATGGCATACGAACCGGAACAATCATCGGCGCCATTCAGGGAACAGTTTCTGCAATCGCGATGGTGCTGTGCCTGGGAGTGTTTCGCCTCGGGGTCACAGCGGCAATCCTGAGTTTTTTTGCAGGTCTATTTGTCCGCATCGTAGTTACGGTGGTGGTGATCTTTAGACACGACGATAGCGGATTCGCAAGCTGGCGAACAACAGAAGCCCGCATGTTGCTTATATATGGATTGGGTGCGTTCGCGAGCAACGTGGTACTTACTTCGGTATTCCGAATTGATGTGTACTTCGTAGAGGCATTTCGCGGGGCCGCTGAGGTGGGAATCTACTCGGTGGCGGTGGCCCTGGCGGAGCTTGCGCTGATGCTACCGAACGCCGCGGGCATCTCGCTGTTTCGCCATCTTCCGGCAGCTTCCAACGAGGAGCGTCTTGCTCGAATCAAGAAGGCGTCACGGTTTGTCATTTTGGTTTCGACGGTGGCTGGCCTTACGCTGATTGTTCTCAGTAAACCATTGGTCCATCTTCTGATGGGGGCACGCTTTGCCGGATCGGTCCTGCCGCTCTGCCTTCTGATTCCCGGGCTGATTGCGATGTCGGTTAACTACGTGTTTGGCAATTTCTTTACCGCGCTCGGCAAGCCTTTGACCACGGCAGCATGTTTCGGCTGTGCTTTGGCGGTCAACGTACTGCTGAATTTCTGGTTGATTCCGGCGCACGGCGCTGCCGGGGCTGCGGTGGCATCGAGTATTTCGTACACCATTGCGACTATCTGTTTCCTTACAGTCATGAAAAAGAGATACAGAATCTCACTAGCGGAGATGTTGGTGCCCAGTTTTCAAGATGCCAGTTCATTGTTTGCCCAACTCAGGCTTGCCGTGAGCGCACGAAATTCGACCGAAATTGGAGGCGCCTGAAGTTATGTGCGGCATAGCCGGGATTTGTACCCAAAACACTGCCACGCCGTCGGTCGAAATACTGCGCTCCATGGCCGATAGCATTGCTCATCGCGGTCCTGATGACTACGGTTACTATGCGCAGCCCCAGATTGGTTTGGCTCACAGGCGTCTGAGCATCATCGACCTGACCGACACCGGGCATCAACCCATGACGACGGAGGATGGCGCCGCCACCATCGTTTACAACGGTGAGGTTTATAACTATCAGCAATTGAAGCGAGAGCTGGAGAAGGATGGAGTCGTATTCAAAGGGACCTCGGATACGGAAGTCGTTCTCAGGGGGTATCTAAAGTACGGCCATAAATTCGTTCAATCGTTGGAAGGGATGTTCGCGTTTGCGATCTGGAATCAGCGAACAAAAACGCTATTCGCGGCTCGGGACCGGATTGGAATCAAGCCGTTTTACTATCGACTTCAAGGCGGAAGCCTGATCTTTGCGTCGGAGATTAAAGCGATTCTGTGCCACCCCGAGGTTTCCTTCGAGGCGAATCATGACGCCATCCGTGAATACCTGTACTTTGGATACTCACTTACCCACCAGACGTGGTTCAAGGGTATTCAACAGCTACCGCCAGGTAATTGGTTGAAGTTCCAGGATGGTTCACTCGAAGTACAGAAGTATTGGTCCTTGAATTTCCAGGCAGAAAACAGTGTGGGCAGCTATGGAGAAGCTTGTGAAGAGCTGCAGTACCTGTTAAAGAAGTCAGTCCAAAAGCATCTTGTCAGCGACGTTCCGGTGGGTGCCTACCTAAGCGGAGGAGTCGATTCGAGTTCAGTGGTTGCGATAGCGTCACAGTTTCTTACCGAGCCAATGCATACCTTCTCAGGTGCTTTTCTGGAGGGCAAGCAGTATGACGAGAGGCCATACGCGAATATCGTAGCAAAAGCGTTCCATACGATTCACCACGAAGTGGTGCCAGACGCAAGTGAGCTCTCCAGCCTATTCGGAGACCTTATCTGGTATCTCGATGAACCCGTGATTGGCGCGGCAATCATTCCGATGTATTTCGTCTGTCGTGAGATCCGGCGTAGCGGCATAAAAGTTGCAAACGGAGGACAGGGCGCTGATGAAATGTTTTCAGGTTACCCCCCGATGTATATCGCCGCTGCCCGATCGCTCTGGTCTGGCGGAATTTCGAGGTCAAAGCCATTCACGGAATGGCTCCGGGTGCCGGAGTATCTGATCAAGGGAGGAGCCGTTAAGCGAGCTCTTGGCCGACTCCGGAACAATTCTGATGCGCCCTGGATATTGCCGTCGTTTTCTAAGGGTCACGCGTTACGCGATCTGTGGCAAGAGTGCCTGGCTCGTTCTGGCACGAAGGACGCCATGGAACAAGAAATGTACCGGTCCTTAACCTACTATCTCCCGGGACTGTTGCAGCAGGAGGACCGGATGAGTATGGCCTCGAGTGTCGAGTCGAGGGTACCTCTTCTGGATACTGCGATCGTCGAGTTCGCTGCGACGCTACCCAGCTGGTACAAGATTCGAGGCGGAGTGTTGAAGGCAATTCTCAGGGACAGTGTGCGTGGAATTGTTCCTGACGCCATTCTGAATCGAAGGGACAAAAAGGGTTATCCGACTCCCATCTCAGTGTGGTTCCGTGGCGCTCTGAGCAAGTATCTCGAAGACAGCCTTCTCGGTCAGGAACTGCTGAGTTCGATATTTGTGGACCGCGACCGAGTGCGCCAGATGATCCACCAGCATCGCGAGGGGAAGTACGATCACGGCTATGTTCTTTGGCAAATATTGAGTCTTGAGCTCTGGCTCCGAGGAAACACCAGCCGGGAATATGCCGAAAGAAGGAAACTGGCAAACGCCGTGCAGACGGGTGAGGCCAGATGATCAGCACGCTCCAAGGAACAACTGTTGGCGGACATCCCAAGAGAGATACCGGTTTGTTGCCACGGGGCGCGGTTGATCATTCCGCTAATAAGAAGGTCCTGATCCTTTCGTACCAATTTCCTCCCGATGGCGGAAGTATTCAGCGTGTAAAGAAGTACGTGCAGTATCTTCCGGAATTTGGCTGGGACCCTGTGGTGGTGACGCATGAACTGGAGGGAGTGCCGGGAACGGAGCCGGCATACGCGGCCGGCATTTCCCGCGATGTGGAGATTTTGCGCAGGGGAAAACCCGGCAACCAGTTGAGCGGAGTGGCCGAGTGGTTGCGAAAGATTGTGCATCGGGCGGAGAACAACGGCGCCGAAAGCACGAAAACGGGAAGACCGGACGAAGCGAATACCGCCGGAGTCAAGATCTCACCATTGCGGAAGTTCCTGCGAGCCGCACGGGCCACGTTTTTTTGGCCGGATGACTGCGGATGGTGGGTGCTGCCCGCCGTGATCGCGGGACGAAAGAGGATCAAACAGGGCGATATCTCCGCGATTTATACCGTGACGCTGCCACATAGCACTAGCCTTGCCGGATACCTGCTGAAGAAAATGACAGGATTGCCGTGGGTACAGGATTTTCGCGACCCATGGACAGACAATTCAGAAATGCTGGTGCCGACTGCGCTGCACAGAGCCGCCCATGGTTGGGCTGAGTCAGCCGTGATACGAAGCGCCGATCGGGTCATCACGACGACGGAAAATCATGCCAGCTTTGTTCGCTTCAGGCTGGGCAAGGCGGCGGACGAGACAGACGAGAAAGTGGTGGTGATTACGAATGGCTATGACCCGGAAGACCTCCCATCACCCATGCCAGAAGTTACGAAGAAATTCGTAATTACTTATGCTGGGGGCTTCTATGGCACGCGCACGCCACTCCCGTTTTTCAAAGCGTTGCGAGCCATGCGGATTCGCTATCCAGAATTGAACGGCCGCGTCTTCGTTCGGTTGATTGGGAACGAGAACCCAATAGTCGCGGCCGAGATCAGGCAAATGGAGCTGGAAGACTTAGTTGAGTGGGCAGGATACATGCCGCATCGCAAAGCGATTGAAGAAATGGCGAGCAGCAGCGTTTTGCTGGTGGTGGTACACAACGAACCAGTGCTTGCCAGCTTTACGATTCCGGCGAAGGTTTTTGAGTACATGGCCTGCCGCCGGCCGATACTTGCCATTTCACCGGATGGCGCGGCGGCAAGGCTGGTTCGGGAGACGAAGGCAGGCGTAGTACATGAGCACGAGGATGTTGATGGAATCATGCACAGCATTGCGGATTTTTATTCGAAATACCAGCAAAATTGCCTGACGAGCGAAGTGTCAACGCAGGATCTGGAACGATTCGAGAGGCGAACTTTGACCCAGAAGCTGGCAAGTCTGCTTAACGCGACCGAGTTGAATAAGAACTCAGCAGAAGTATAGTTTTGCGAAACGGGCAGTAAAAAAACATGGACTACAACCAGGTACACAAATGACGGGCGTACAAATTTACGGAATCTTTATCACCGTCCTGTTAGTGGGCGTTGCCTTGTTCTGGGCAATTCCAAATTTGCGGAAGCGCAGCAAACTATTGGAGGTCGCCTAGGCGTTAAGGCTAACTTCTATTGTTATCCTTATGGTGAGGTGATCGGCGAACGCAGGACGCTGTGCGCCGAATAGGATTCCGGGGCGCGGGTTCTACCGCGCCGGGATTGAACACTAAAGAGACGGCTCGATTGGTTCCTCATCGCAACGAAGTTGGATGTGGCATCAACGAGAGCCGATTTGCGCTGGCGCTTATGTCGTCTGCAAGGCGATATTGGTATTTAGCTCGGCTTAGAAGAAGGAGACGCGTCGATGGCCACTAGCGCAGCCCACAAGATTGACAGGCTCCCTGCCACAGGAGAGGGCCAACGTCTGGCTATACTGGCGACGAAAGCGTGCTTTCTGCTGATGATCTTGTCGATGATGTTCGAAACTCTTGGTGCAGGTAGTGACTCGACGCCGCTTTATTTCACGGTGAGCCGCGGTATCGGATACGTCCTTGTCCTGTTCGCGATGGTCTGCCCCGGGTTCAGCATGCGCAGGGTTCCAGGCGTCCTATTGTGCTTTGCCATTTATCCAATGGTTCTCTATGCGCACTACTGGACAGATCCCGCATGGAATCAAACTGCCTTTCTCTTGAGTTTTGGGTCGGCCGTTCAGCTCGTTTTCTTTTTCTGGATTGCGTACAACATTTGCGCAAACGGAATGGTCAAGCTGGCGATGAATACGTTTGCAATCTCGGCGGCGCTGGCTGGTTGGCTTTGGTTTTCCGGGGCGGCAAGCGGCTACTGGGAGGGCAACCTGGCGCGAGCAACGATCCTGTATGAGGATCCGAACAACGCAGGATCGATGCTTGCGCTGGGGTTCGTGGCCGTTCTTGGCGCCGCGATGAACGCTACAATCCAGAACAAGCTTATCCGTCTTGCCTTATTTATTTCCATTCTTCCGATTGGGGCAGCCCTGCTTGCGACTGGGTCGCGCGGAGCGATGTTGGGGGCTGGGATAGGTATAGTTGTGCTGCTTTTCGCACAGCCCTCCAGATCTGTCATGACCTCTCCCGTGATGCGTTTGGCTGTCCTGGCGGTAATCTTTGTTGTGGCCATCGGGTCAATTCTTTCGAACAGCGAATTAGTGAGCCGCTGGAATCTGACGATAGAGCAGCACAATCTGTCTGGACGGCAAACCATTTATTTGAGCGCGCTGCGACTGGTCGAAGAGCGACCACTGTATGGCTGGGGTACGGTCACACTGTTTGACAAGCTAGGAATGCAACTGGGAAGGTCACGCGTGGACACTCACAACACTGAGTTGGTAGTGCTCGGAGAAACCGGACTCTTGGGCTTCCTTCCGTTCGCGGCCGGTGTACTGTTTTGTATACGGGAGGCCTGGGTTCACCGGCGAAGTCTGCTTGGAGCGACACCCCTGGCACTCATGGGAACTCTGATGGTGACCGCGTCGAGCATCACCTGGATTCAACGGAAACAGTTCTGGTTGGTGCTTATTCTGGCGGCAACGGCCCGCTTTGCCTACATGATAGAAGACAAAGAGGAAGAGCCGGATCATTTGCAGCCACTAGAGGCACCAGCTTCACGGCCATCATGAGCAAATTGCGCGTCCTCTACTTAACGTGGGGATATCCGACGCCAATGGAGCCTGTGTCGGCCCCGTTTTGCCGCAACCAGGTGGAGGGAATTGTAGAGGCAGGTGTTTCGGTTGATGTGTGCGTGCCCGTGCCGTATCTTCCTCCGATCGTACCGGTGCTTAAGAAAAGCTGGCAAAAATCGCGAACACTGCCGGCCGCGGCTGTTGTGAATAATGTTTCTGTCCGATTTCCACGGTATCCGCATTTTCCCGGTTCGATGCAACTGGGTCTGATGCATCGCCTGATTGCCCAGGCCGTGAGACGATCGACACCAATTCCACCGGACGTCATCCATGCGAACTTCGCATACCCGTTTGGATTGACTGCGTTGCTGTTGCGACAGTGGTGGAAAACGCCCGTGGTGACTCTGCTACACGGCGGTGATGTGAACATATATCCAACCAAGGGAATCCTTGAAAGAAAACGATTCGTGGAGATTGCACGAGGTTCTGACCGCCTACTGGCTGTCAGCGGTGCACTGGCGAAAAAGACAAGTGAAATCAGCGGAAGGACTCCCAAAGTAGCTCTAATTGGAATTCGACTTGATCGCTTTCGTTCGCGGGATGACAAGCTGGAGTTGCGGCGCAAGCTGGGTCTGCCGTTAGAACACAGATTGATTCTCTACGTGGGGTATCTGAATGCCTCCAAGGGAACCCACGAATTGCTGGAATCACTCACGAGCCTGCGCGATCAGGGCGTGGTTGGTGTAATCGCGGGACATGGACCGCTGGAAGCGAATGTGAAGGCTTGTACGGCGTGCATATTTCTAGGTAGCGTAAACAACGACACGGTTGCCGAGCTAATGAGCGCATGCGATGTGTTTGTTTTGCCTTCCTATTCCGAAGGGATGCCTACGGTGTTGGTGGAGGCGGGCGCCAGTGGAATCCCCATCATCGCAACATCAGTTGGGGGAATTCCAGAACTGTTGGCCGATGATTGCGGGATTATGGTGGAACCGGGGAATCCAAATGCGCTGAGATGTGCGCTGGAACGCGTACTCGCGAATCCAGAAGCGGCCCGCGAGCGTACACAAAGGCTTGGACAACGAGTGGCGCAGGACTACGATTGCATTAAGAACGGGTGGAAGCTTCGAGAACTCTACGAGGAAATGCTTCGGTTTAATCGGTCCGGATAGAAGAGGGATCGAAAATGCCAAGCTAGCCGTGAGAAAGTAATCCTTAGAACCTCTTTACATTGAGATGAGTTCGAACGATAGGGCGCTTTTCATGATCCAGAGCGAACTCAATTCCAGGACGGATAGTCTGAACAGGTACTTGGTGCCTTCAAAGACGCACTAACCTCCAAACCGAATTGGGATTCCGAGTTGTATGGGGATGGTTGCGCATCGGCCAAGATTGTCGATGAACTGATTCAATGGCGCAGAAGTGCTCAACGCCAAAAACCGAAACGGTAGCTCGGCTCACATATTGGACAAGAGGCAATGAATGCGGATTCTGCAAGTTCATAACCGCTACTATTCCGGGACTGGCGGGGAGGATGCGGTTCTGGCCCAGGAGCTGGATTTACTGAGGAGCCATGGGCATACGGTCACGCAGTTGATAGTGTCGAGTGCGGACGAATTGCAGAACGCAGGGTTGGTCAAACTGATCAATACGTGGACGACGGCGGTCTGGTCGAAGCGGGGTTACAAAGCGACACAAGAGGCCATACGGAATACGTCATGCGATATCGTACACGTCCACAATGCGTTCCCGCTCCTGAGCCCGAGTGTTTTCTGGGCCGCAAAAGCAATGAAAGTACCGGTTGTGACGACGCTGCACAACTATCGCTACGTATGCGCGGGCGCACTGTTCTATAGGGATGGTCATATTTGCGAAGATTGCATCGGACGGGCTCCCTGGCCGGCACTCCTTCATAACTGCTATAAGGATTCGTTGCCGATCACTTCGTCCATAGCCGCCATTCAGGTTGTACATCGGGCATTGTCGACATTTGAGAACAAGGTCGATGGCTATATTGCACTCACGGAATTCGCAAGGCAGCAATTTATCAAGTCAGGCCTTCCAGGGGAGAAGATACACGTCAAGCCGAACTTTGTGGACGGTTGCCCCACGTCGACACCCCTGGAAAAGCGTCCCTATCAGATTGCTTTTGCGGGACAGATTGTAAGTGCTAAGGGCATCGACCTTCTCCTGAAGGTGTGGAACTCCATGGATAAGAAGGGGTGGAGACTGGTAGTGATGGGACAGGGGCCGGATGAAGAGCGTCTGCGGGCACAATATACGGTTGATGGAGTGGAGTGGTTGGGACAGGTGCCAAGAGAACGGTCACTGGAGATCCTGGGCGAGAGCCGATATTGCGTGCTTCCCTCGCGATGGTTCGAGGGGTTCCCGATGGTGCTTGTCGAGGGATTTGCCCGGAAAACACCGGCGATCGTTCCGGATCATGGATCCTTTGCGGAGATTGTCAGGGAAGGGCGCGACGGAATCGTTGTACATGATCTGTCAGAGTCGAATCTTCGACGAGGGCTGGAGTCGGCAATGACGCTTTCCGGCGAAGAGTGGCTCCGATATTCAAATTCGGCCTACGAAAGAACCCGGTCGGAATACAGCCCGGAAGAGAATCACAATATCCTGCTGGATATCTATCGCAAGGTCATCCGTCAGAGCCACACGGCTTCGGCGTAACGGGCGGATAGACACTCAACTAGCGCGTTGGACTGATGAAATCAGCACGCCATAGCTCGAAACAGGCTCCGATGCCACGGAGATCCTCTGAGGTGGGGATCGATGAAAATCGTAATACTTTCTGAGACGTTCGCCGAGAACATGGGGTACATCCAGAACCTGTTGCCGAAGTACCTGGCCCTTCGTGGCGAAGAAGTACATGTCATTTCGATGAATTTGGCCCCGTACTATCAGGTCCAAGGGGCCAAGTCGATCTATAGTGAGTTTCTGGGTTGCGAAGAACTGCGTGTCGGCAGCGAGAGAGAGATCGACGGTTTTACATTGCACGTGCTAGATCACAAGAAGCAGATTGGGTACATGCGCATGGTGGGGCTGCGCGAGAAGTTGCACGAAATTCATCCGGACATCGTGCAGACAGGTGCTGCGGTGGGATGGATCCCGTTGGACGCGGCTCTCATAAAGCCATCGCTCGGATATAAGCTGTTCGCAGACACTCATTACCATGCATCGGTATTTCCATTGGCGAGCACGAGACATCCTATGGTGACGTTACAAGGTCTTGGCTGCTTTGTCGCTCGCGCCGTACCGGGCTATCTCATCAGTCTAGCGACGGAAAAGTGCTATGCAGTGTCGGTCGACTGCGCGGACGTTGCTTCCCGTTTCTTTGGCGTGCCCGAGCGGAAGATTGACATTTGTCCTCTCGGTGTCGACACGCTGCTTTTTTCTCCAATCCGCGATGAAGACGGCAAGCGCAAGAGGCAGGAGTTACGAAAGCAACTCGGATTCTCGGATAACGAGATTGTCTGTGTTTATTCCGGCCGGTTTACCGTGGAAAAGAATCCCCTGGTGCTGGCCCAGGCAGTGGAGAAGCTGATTTCCAATGGACATCCCTATCGCGCGTTGTTTGTCGGTAACGGTCCGCAGGCGGAGAGCATAAGGCAATGCAAGGGGGCCGTTGTCCACGCATTTGTGCCCGTGCATGAACTTGCGACATACTTCCGTGCGGGAGATATAGGGGTGTGGCCACGACAGGAATCGATGTCGATGCTGGATGCGGCGGCGTGCGGAATTCCGATCGTGGTAAATGATACATTGATAGCGACTGAGCGCATTGAAGGGAACGGGCTGAAGTACAAACAGAACGACGTGGATGATTTGACACGTGTGTTGCTGTCATTAGCGTCACTAGAGTTACGCCGGAGCCTCGGGACCCACGGTGCGGAAAAGATGAAGAATCACTTCAGTTGGGAAGCGATTGCGGACAGGCGTCTCCGGGACTACCAGAATTCCTTGAACGGGCACGGCCGGTCTTTGCGGTAACGAACGGCGTATCGGGTGCGATGGCGCGAGCCGTTGGCGACTTTGCCAGACATCGAGCCCCGACACATCAACAGAATTGCCGCAATGTTGGTTTGTGTAGCCCGAGGGTTACCCGATCACTTGATCCGGTTGCACGCAGTGCCGCAGACCTGAGGCAGCTCCAATGCAGTTCGGAAATATTAATACCTGTACCCGAGTGAACGAACACATACAGTGTGAATTGTGAGCGAAGCAATGCCGGCCGAGGAATCGGTTGCGGCAAATGTTTCACCAGGAGAGAGAGTGGCCGACGAAATGGACTTAAGCGTATTCGCAGGAAAAACCCTTTTGATTACTGGCGGCACGGGTACGTTTGGCAATGCCGTTGTCGACATGGCCGGCAAGGTTGGTTTCAGCGAGATCCGCATCTTCAGCCGGGATGAGAAGAAACAGGATGACATGCGGGGACGGCTCAAGAACGCCGCGGTGAAGTTCTACATTGGAGATGTGCGGAACTACGACAGCGTTCACCAGGCGATGCGCGGCGTGGATTTCGTATTTCATGCGGCTGCCCTGAAGCAGGTTCCGTCGTGCGAGTTCTTTCCCATTGAAGCGGTACAAACGAACACGCTTGGCGCCGAAAACGTGATGAAAGCCGCGCTCGCTTTCCAGGTCAGCAAGGTGATCGTGCTGAGTACGGACAAGGCCGTCTATCCCGTGAACGCGATGGGGATGTCAAAGGCACTGATGGAGAAGTGCATGGTGGCCAAGGCAAGAATGTTCGGGGAAAGCTCCACAATATTCTGCGGGACGCGGTATGGAAACGTGATGGCGTCGCGAGGGTCGGTGATTCCACTGTTTCTGAATCAGATACTGGCTGGGGAACCGCTGACCGTGACCGATCCGAATATGACCCGCTTCATGATGACCATTGATGGGGCGGTGGAACTGGTGCTTTATGCCTTCACGCATGGCGTGCCGGGAGATATTTTTGTGCAGAAGGCACCGGCGGCGACAATCGGCACCCTGGCGACGGCGCTGTTGAAGCTGATGAAGGCGAACAATGAAATTCGAGTCATCGGTACACGGCACGGCGAAAAACTCTACGAAACACTATTGAACCGCGAAGAGATGGCTCAAGCCGAGGATCTTGGCGAATATTACAGGGTGCCGGCCGATGCGCGAGATCTGAACTATTCGAGTTTCTTCAGCGCTGGAAAAACCGAAGTTTCGCAAGCCGCCGATTACAATTCTCACAACACGCAACTTCTGGACGTAGATGAGATGACGCAACTGTTGCTGAAACTGCAATGCGTGCAGGATGCGCTCAAAGGGAAAGTGGTGCTGGCGTGAGAAAGATTTTCATCACTGGCGGACGGGGCTTCCTGGGCCGTAACCTGGCAGTTCACCTGAGTGAACGCAAGGATTGCGAGACCAGGATTGTTGACCGGGAGGATTCGGCCGAGGACCTCAGGAAAGGGCTGCTTGAAGCCGATGTGATCTTCCATCTGGCTGGGGTTAACCGGCCGCAGGATCCGATCGAGTTCGAGAGCGGGAATACAGGGCTGACAGAGCAGATGTGCCAAATCCTGCGGGAAAGCGGACGTTCGCCGAAGATTGTCTTCAGCTCTTCGATTCAAGCGGAGTTGAACAATCCATATGGAGCCAGTAAGGCGAAGGCGGAAAACGCGCTGAGGAAGTTCGCTTCGGAGACCGGAGCCTCTGTCCGGATTTACCGCCTGAAAAACCTGTTCGGGAAGTGGTGCCGTCCCAACTACAACTCGGTCACGGCTACCTTCTGTAACAACATTGCAAAAGATTTGCCGATCAGCATCTCCGATCCCGTCTACGAAGTGGAACTAAGCTACGTGGACGATGTAGTGGCGGCATTTCTGGCGGAGATCGACGGGCAGCAGGCTGGAGACGAGGCGGGTGCGGAGATTCCAGCGTACCGTATTCAACTCGGCGATCTGGCAGGCCGAATCCAGGCGTTTCACGAGATGAGGAGCACGCTGACGCTGCCGGACTTTGCGGATTGGTTTAACCGGGCGCTCTATGCGACCTATCTATCGTATGTTCTTCCGCAGGAGCGGCAGCACGAACTGGACATCAAGTCCGATCCCCGCGGTAGCCTGGCGGAATTCATCAAAGGAGAACATTTCGGACAGATATTCGTCTCAAGAACCAAGCCGGGGATTACGCGAGGAAACCACTATCACCATACGAAGACAGAGAAATTCTTTGTCGTGGAAGGAGACGGGTTGATCCGGATGAGACCCGTTGAAGGTGGTCCGGTCGTAGAGTATTCCGTGACGGGTAGTGCATACCAGGTGATTGATATTCCACCGGGGCTCACGCACTCGATCACGAATGTAGGTACGGGAGAAATGGTGACGTTGTTCTGGGCGAGCGAGAAGTTTGATCCGAACCGGCCGGACACCTACTTCCTGCCTGTCGATTTTTAGGATACTAGGAAGTCCAGTCACTGGAGCACGCATGAAAGTGGCAACTATTCTGGGCACCCGGCCGGAGATCATCCGGTTATCGCGGGTGATTGCAGCACTGGACCGGTATACGGAACACGTGCTGATTCACACCGGTCAGAATTATGACTATGAGCTGAACCAGGTGTTCTTTGAGGATCTGGAAATTCGGCGCCCCGATCATTTTCTACAGGCGGCCGGGAAAAATGCAGCCGAGACGATCGGATTGGTAATTTCTAAATCCAGCGAGGTGCTCGCCAAAGTACAACCGGATGCGGTGTTGATTCTGGGTGACACAAACAGTTGCTTGGCGGCCCTGGCAGCCAAACGAATGAAGATTCCCGTGTTTCACATGGAAGCCGGGAACCGGTGCTTCGACGAGCGCGTTCCAGAGGAAATCAACCGCAAGATTGTCGATCACATCAGCGACATCAACCTGCCATACAGCGATATCTCCCGGGAATACCTGCTGCGCGAAGGCATCGCGCCGGATCGAATCATCAAGACCGGGAGTCCGATGTACGAGGTACTCACACATTATCGCCAGAAGATCGACGGCTCCGGCGCGCTGGCACGGCTTGGATTGACCGAAGACGGCTATTTCATGGTGAGTGCACATCGCGAAGAGAACATTGACTCCGCGAGACAGTTCCGAAACTTAGTAAGAGTCCTGGAAAGCGTAGCTTCGAAATACCAACTGCCGGTGATTGTCTCGGTGCATCCGCGCACGCAGAAGAGGATTGACGCCGAGGGCGTGAAATTTTCAGAAAAGATCCAATTATTGAAGGCGATGGGATTATCCGACTACGTTCATCTGATGATGAAGGCCAGGGCAACGCTTTCGGACAGCGGCACGATTACGGAAGAATCTTCGATACTTAATTTCCGGGCACTGAATATCCGCGAAGCGCACGAACGTCCCGAGGGGATGGAAGAGGGGGCAGTGATGCTGACCGGTCTTGATCCGGTGCGCGTTCTGGATGCGCTGAAGGTGCTGGAAACACAGCCGACCGGCGAACAACGTGCGCTGCGCATCGTGTCCGATTACAACATGCCGAATGTGTCCGAAAAGGTCGCGCGAATCATTCTGAGCTACACGGATTACGTCCGCCGGGTAGTGTGGAGAGAATCAGCGGGCGAGTGACGCGCAATTTCATTCTCAGCCGCAATGGAATCGCGCATCAACCGGGGGAAGAATGAGAGTCGTGCTGGTCAGCTGTGTATTTCCACCGGAGCCTGTGACGTCCGCATCCACCAGTTACTCGCTGGCTCACGAGTTAGCACAGCGCGGCCACGATGTTGTAGTGATCACAAGTTATCCTAACCGCCCGGGCGGCCGCGTATATCCTGGGTTTCGGCGAAGCCTGCTTGCGCATCGCGAACGCATGGATGGATTTGAGGTTGTTCGCTGCTTTTCAATAAACTCGCGCACATCCAATGTGTTTAGCCGATTAGCCGAGAACTTGTCATTCGGATTGTTTGCGGGGCTTTCCCTGGCGCGGGTGCGCCGTCCGGCGGTGATCTATACAAATACCTGGCCGCTTTTTGCGTCGGGAATCGCTTCCTGGATCGCCAAAGCCAGACGGGTGCCAGTCGTGTTGAGCGTGCAGGATATTTACCCGGAATCGCTGATTGCACTCAAAAAACTAAATCCGTCGAGCCGGTGGGCGCGGGTGTTGAGATGGTTGGATTCCGGCATCGCACGGATTGCATCCGCAGTGGTGGTGCTATCGGAGAGCGCGGAGGAAATTTACTCGCGCGACCGAGGGGTTTCTCCTGTGAAGGTTCATCGCATTGCAAACTGGCGTGCGAGCGAAGCCCCGGCGACGGTAGAAGTTGCCCAGAAGCAGAGAGATGTGCGGGAGATTGGAACGGATGCATTCCTGGTTGTGTTTGCAGGCAATGTCGCAGCCGCTTGTGGCATTGAGAATGTTGTAGGCGTGGTTGCCAACCTGGGCGACGAGTCGCCGGTTCGATTATTGATTGCGGGGTCGGGGGTGGCCCTGGAGGGGTGCCAGCGCATTGCGGATCAAGGCAAAAGCGGCAGAGTGAAATTCAGCGGTCCATTCCTGGCACATGAAACACTTGCGATTCTGAGCGCCGCCGACGTTCTGATTCTGCCGACGCAGGGTGACCAATCGCTCTTCAGCATGCCATCGAAGCTGATCTCCTACATGATGTCAGGCAAGCCGGTGTTGGCGATTGCCCGCGCGGAGTCGGATCTGGCGAGAGTTGTAAACGGGGCAGGGTGCGGCTGGGTGATTGAGCCTGGAAATTCGCAGGCATTGTCACGACAACTCGTGTTCATTGGCGGCCTGGGACGATCAGAGTTAACGCGAATGGGAACTCTAGGCAGGGAATATGCGCTTACTCATTTTTCAACGGAAGCCTGCCTGCCCAGACTTGCGGCGATTGTCGAAAGCGTTGCCGTACCTGAAGCGACATAAATCGGATTTTCTCGACATCTGTACCGTAAACATTTCAAAACTTTATTCGCAGGTCTGCCGTTCAGACTTTGGTATTGCATCACAGGGGTGATTGTTCATGAAAACGGACTTGAGTACGCACACGATATCAGTACCATTCCACAAGGCTGCCGTCGGCGAGGAAGAAGCGCAGGCCGCGGCGGAAGTCATAAGGTCGGGATGGCTTACGATGGGACCGCAAACGCTTGAGTTTGAGAGACAGTTTGCGGAGTACGTCGGCGCAAAGTATGCGCTTGCGGTGAACTCGTGCACCGCTGCGCTGCACCTGGCGCTTGAGGCTGTGGGACTGAAAGAGGGCGACGAAGTCCTGGTACCGACGGTCACATTTACTTCCACGGCGGAAGTGGTTGCCTACTTCCACGCCAAACCGGTGCTGGTGGATGTGGATGCAGCAACACTGAATATTTCAGTGGAGGATGCAGAACGGAGAATCACATCACGGACGCGCGCGATCATCCCTGTGCATTTAGCCGGACAACCGTGTGACATGGACGAAGTTCACGCATTGGCGGCAAAGCACGGCCTGAGAGTGATAGAAGACGCGGCACACTCGTTGCCAGCCTCCTACCACGGGAAGACGATTGGCGCACTGAGCGAAATTACATGTTTCAGTTTTTACGCGACCAAAACGCTGGCAACGGGCGAAGGCGGCATGGTAACCACGGATGATGCCGGAATCGCGGATCGCGTGCGGATCATGCGTCTTCACGGCATTGGGCGCGATGCGTGGAAGCGGTACACGTCCGAAGGTTCGTGGTATTACGAAGTGCTGGCCCCGGGCTACAAGTACAATTTGACGGACGTCCAGTCGGCGATCGGCCTGGTTCAACTGAGAAAATGCGCGGAGATGCGCTCCAAACGTGCGGAAATCGCACGGCGCTATAACGAGGCGTTCGGCAAACTGCCAACGCTCGAGATCCCGACATTGAAGAACGACCGGGAATCCGCCTTGCACCTGTACATCCTCCGCCTGAATCGTGACAAGCTGCGGATCAATCGGAACGAGTTCGTAGCAGCGTTAAAGCAGCGCGAGATTGGCACCAGTGTCCATTTCATCCCATTGCACATGCACCCCTACTACCGGGATACTTACGGGTATGATTCCGCGGATTTTCCCGTGGCGACACGAGAATATGAACGCTATATGTCTCTTCCGTTGTTTCCAGACATGAGCGAGGAACAGATTCATCATGTAATCGAGAGCGTCACGAGCATTGCGGAGCAAAACCGTATTTAACGAGGATAACGCCACGTGACCATGTGTGAAGATGCGAAGCGTACGACGCCTCCAAATCAAGTTCCAGTGGTGCGAAAAGCCACTGTGAGCGATCTGGAGAATACAGTTTCGGTCCACGTGGCGTCATTTTCAGGATTCTTCCTGACGTCACTGGGACGGAAGTTTCTGTTTGAAGTTTATCGAGGTTTTTTGGAGAGCGACTCGGGCATTTACCTGATCAGCGCACTCGATGGTTCGCAAATCGGATTTGTGGTTGGAACAATGGATCCCGGCGGGCACTTCAAACAATTGCTCTACCGGCGTTGGTATCGTTTTATCCTAGCTGGATTGCCGGCGCTCCTCCGGCATCCGATCATGGTAGGCCGCAAGTTTCTTGGTGCGGTATTGTACAGGGGAGAAAAACCGGCTGGAATCGAGAATTCAGTTCTTCTCAGCAGCCTGGCGGTCTCTCCCGCGACGAATGGAAAAGGGGTAGGGCGTGCGTTAGTAGAAAGTTTTTGCAAGGAAGCGGAGAGTCGCGGTGCCTCTTCGGTGTACTTGCTGACGGATAGGGATGATAATGAACCGGTGAATCAGTTTTATGGCAAGTGCGGCTTTCGATTAGAAAGCAGTTTTGGTCGTCAGTCGCGACGGATAATGAACCGGTACGTGAGAATCATTGCTCCACGAAATAACGGACACACAACGACGGGGACTTCGTCGTGAAGAGGATGTTTGATGTGATTGCCTCCGGAGTGGCACTCATCATTCTGGCGCCCCTTGCGTTGTTGATTGCGCTGGCCGTGAAGCTGAGTTCGCGCGGTCCGGTGTTGTTCCGTCAGACTCGCATGGGCATGAACTTTCGCCCATTCCATGTGTTGAAGTTCCGGACGATGCGGAAAGATGCCGCCGGTCCGAAAATAACCTCCGGGAAGGATACGAGAGTAACTCGCGCAGGCGCGATTCTACGGGCCTCAAAACTCGACGAACTGCCTCAATTGTGGAACGTCTTTTGCGGCGACATGAGCCTTGTGGGGCCGCGTCCCGAGGTTCCGGAGTATGTCGAGAAGTATCGGAAAGAATACGCCCTGATTCTGAAAGTTCGCCCGGGAATCACCGATCCGGCTTCGATTCTTTACCGCTCGGAGTCTGAATTACTTGGACAATCCGAGGATCCGATACGATACTATGAAGAAGTTCTCCTCCCACAAAAGCTTGCGATCAGTAGCGAATATGTGCGAACGGCGACCATGATGAGGGACATCAAAATTCTTCTTGAGACGCTGATTGTCTGTTTCCTTCCCGGTCGCGTGACAAGCCCGGTGGCCGTACAACCGGGGAAGAAGAGCTAGGTTCTACTGAGGGTTATGCGCAAGTTCATGCAAATCCGGAGCCGAGTGATGCGAGGGCTTGTCCCGTTGCCGATCATTGCCGTTCTGTTGGGCGGAGCCAGTGTGGCGCAGGCTCAAGTAGGAGACCATAGTCAGTTCCATTCCGATGAGACTATGGTTCCCGACATATCGTCTTCGGTGGGCCGGGTGACGGGACAGCAGTCTGCACTTACCCCGCAAGGAAATAGTAAGAGGCGTTTGCGGCAGAAGAAAATTCAGCCGGTGCTGGTATTTGTTCAGGGACAAGGCTGGGTATCGTCCAGCCAACTGAAGGCAGTTCGCGGAGGTCGTTCTCAAATAGGTGGCCGGTTAGCGTCAGGAAGTATTCCGCGCGAGGCGCTCGGCCGTTACGCGACTGGCAATGCCTTCAGTCTGGAGAGTAATCAGGCAACGAACACGCGGTATGGTAATGGCAGCATTGGAACTTCCGCCAGATCGGAGACCGGAAGCGCGTTGGAGCAAGAACCTGGTTCCGGAACTCAGGCTGGTAGTACAGGGTCTATCGGAAATATGTTTCGATCCCCGGGAGAATCAATTGGCGGCTCGTTAAACTTTTCGTTTTCCACGGACTTTTCGTTTTCGCCAAGCATTTACATGGTTGGAACCGGGGGCGCTCGTCGTCTTGCCCCGAAAAGTATGAGCGGGAGTAAAAAGCAGAACTGCCCTGCCGGGCAATCAAGAACAGGCAGCAACAGAAGCGCCTTTTCCCGCGGCGGAAGAGCGTCAAAAGCTGGCTGCAAGCCAACGCTACCGTAGTCCCTGGTCGGTAAGCTGCAAAAGAGAAATGATCTGCTCTGCCGTGTGTTTTCGTCCAGGCAGTAGCCAGCCCCTCCGTATCAAATCCTCTCTCTTACTTCCTGACACTGTTTCAAAAATGCCGTTGTACCGAGCCCAGGGCAAAGCCCCGCCCTGTAAGGCATCAGCCTCGCATTTCTCACGACAGCTAAAAATGATCTGCCAGTCGCCGTTTCTCAATACTACTGTGGGCACTGCGGGCGATTGTCGTGCCAGCCGCCGTGGATGAACGCATACTGTCAAGGGCGGAGTAAAACTAGACCAGTGGGGCGGAGTAAAAGTAGACCACTGGAGCATGTAGAAGATACAGGGATTGTCGGGGAGGAGGGCGTCTGGAGCGGAGGCCCTCCTCCCCGATGCGCGTTCGCTGGCAGGAGCGGTTGGAGATCAGGCGCTCGGCGGGGAGCCTCGTTTGCGCGTGCTCTGTTTGAGTCGATAGCTCTCGCTGTTCATCTCCAGGATGTGGACGTGGTGGGTGAGCCGATCCAGCAGCGCGCCGGTCAGCCGTTCCGAGCCTAGCACTTCGGTCCATTCCTGAAACGGTAGGTTGCTGGTGACCAGCGTTGAGCCACGCTCGTAGCGTTGGCTGAAGATCTCGAACAGCAACTCCGTGCCCGACTTCGACAGCGGCACGAACCCCAGTTCGTCGACGATCAACAGTTCGTAGCTGGCCATCTGCTTCTGATAACGCAGCAGCCGCTTCTCGTCCTTGGCTTCCATCAGTGCGTGCACCATCGCTGCCGCTGTCGTGAAACGTACGCGATGGCCGCGTTGGCAGGCCGCCAGGCCGAGGGCCAGCGCGAGGTGCGTTTTTCCGGTACCGCTGTTGCCCAGCAACAACACGTTCTCGCGCCGCAAGAGAAACTCCGAGCGCGCCAGCTCCAGCGCCTTGTTGACCGCCGGGATGGCCATGAACTCGAAGGTATCCAGGCTCTTGACCACCGGAAAGCGGGCCTGATGAATGCGGCGTTCGGTGGCCCGCCGTTCGCGGTCCAGCAGTTCCTGTTCCGTTAAACGCAGCAGGTAGCGGGGATAATCGGCGCTCTCGTCCGCGCACTGGCGTGCCACTTTGTCGTACTCGCGCAGAAACGTCGGCAGCCGCAACTGCTTCAGGTGATGTTCCAGCAGCACCTGCGGCGTGTCATGGGTGGAAGGGTTCGCCTCGTCGCTCATCGCGTCACCTCGCCCACGGATGAAACCATCGTCTGCGCTGGGAGCAAGGCCATGTAGTCGGCGGCTTGCGTGGTCCGTACTTCGGCCAGCGGCAGATGCGGATAGTTCTCCAGGTCCAGCCGCGGCGGACGGCGCTCGATAAGGAGCGCCGGCGTTGCAGACTCGAGTGGCGGAAGAGTTGAGCTGCGTCGATGAGCAGCAGAAGGTCGACCGGTCCCAAGAGCTAGCAGCGATCGTTGTCGAGGCCTTTCTCGCACTCTGTCATGAGCAGCAGCAGGAGGCCTACATTGACGAGGTGGCGAAACTGACGAACATAATTCTATTGGAGCGCCACGAACCAATCGAAGTGACATCCACGAAAGTTGGAACGATTCTGCGGCAGGAATTGGGATTGTATGCCCGCCGCAAAGGTGCCGGATACGCTTTGCTCCTCGACGCCAGCACTCGCAGCCGTGTGCACCGTTTGGCCAACACCTATGCAGTCCTCACCGGTGCGCATGCGGGCTGCAGCGACTGCGGGAACGAGTCTACGGACTCGGCTGCAGAAGACCTCGCCCATGAGCTTCCTGGGTTGGCTGGACAGAGCGACGTACACGACGTACAGAACGTGCACGACGTACATCCGTCGAAACAGGAGGGCGGTGCATGAAAGTCAAGGCTGCATCTCCAGAACAGTGGGATTTGCTGCGTCGATTAGAAATGGTCGGTTATCCCGTCGATGTGGACGGGATTGCGTCACCAGAGAATCCCTTTTGCGTGATTCAGACGAGTCTTGGGAAAGTGAAAAACCTCTATGTATTCCCCGACTGTGTTGGTATTGTTCTGCCGGTGCGCATTGTCGCATCGACGACAGTTACGATTTGTGGATTTCACCTCCGCGCGTCATGGCTGACGGGGCCAGTGTCATGAGCCGAACGGTGTGAGGAGCACCCGTATCATTATTGTTTACGTACCTCCACGATACATTTGAAGGTTGAGTCGAAGGTTGCTTTGCACCGGCGCACGTACTGGGCAGGACAGCTGAAGCGTAACGCCTATTTGCACGGGATTCTTTTGGGGAGTACCAACGCTGAGTTGCCTCCCGACGAACCTGTGTTAGATGCAACCTTGTGGATTGAGGACCTGCGTGGGAAGCAGTATCCCTATGACATGCGCCTTTACACGGAAGAGTGGGAGCCGGACTCATCGGGCCATAACCGGGAACAGGAAGGACGAATCAGATGAAGGCTTCGTTGTCGACTGATCTGGATGTCCTGATCATCGGCGCGGGAATCGTCGGGCTGGCTACGGCGTGGAAGCTCATCGGCAAGTATCCGGGACTCTCGCTTGCGGTTCTCGACAAGGAAACAAAGGTCGCCGCACATCAGACCAGCCACAACAGCGGCGTCATTCACTCCGGTCTCTATTACAAACCTGGTTCGCTGAAGGCCAAGCTGTGCGTGCAGGGAGCAGCCGAGATGGTGCGCTTCTGCCGCGAGCACGGCGTTCCATACCAACTGTGTGGAAAGGTCGTCGTCGCCACGAATGCCAGGGAACTTCCCGCGCTGGAAGAACTCTATCGGCGTGGCATCGCAAATGGCGTTCCGAATCTTCGCATGTTGACCGCGGAAGAGATCCACGAGATCGAGCCGCACACGGCAGGCGTTCGCGGAATGCATGTGCCCGGTACAGGCATCACGGACTACGGATTGGTCGCGGAGAAATACGCGGAACTGATTCGTGCGGCGGGCGGCGAAATTGCGCTTGCGACGGAGGTCGTGGGACTGCACCAGGCGGACGGTGTGATGATCGTGCAGACTACAAGCGGGGAATTCCGTGCACGCCTCGTCGTGAACTGCGCCGGTCTGCACAGCGACCGCGTCAGCCGCATGGCCGGCGCCGGCCTCGATCTGCGGATCGTTCCTTTTCGCGGCGAATATTACGACATTGTGCCGGAGAAACATAGCTACGTCCGCGGGTTGATCTACCCGGTCCCGGACCCGCGCTTTCCATTCCTCGGAGTGCACTTTACGCGGCGCGTGGCGGGAGGCGTGGAGGCTGGACCGAATGCCGTGCTGGCCTTCAAGCGCGAGGGCTACTCGAAGACTTCCTTCGCGCTGGACGACGCATTCGACACCGCGATGTTTCCCGGCTTCTGGAAGATGGCCGCCAAAAACTGGCGCAGCGCCATCGACGAGTACCACCGCTCGTGGAGCAAGGCGGCCTTTGTGCGCGCACTTCAGAAGCTCATGCCGGAACTGACGAGTGACGACCTCAGGCCGGGCGGCTCGGGCGTGCGCGCGCAAGCGTTGGGGAGAGATGGAAAACTGATCGACGACTTCCGCTTCGTTTACACGGAGAAGATGATTCACGTGTGCAACGTACCATCTCCGGCGGCAACAGCGTCGCTGGTGATCGGACAATACATCGTGGACACCATCGCGGAGCGGGAGGGGTGGAAGGGTGTTGCATTCGCGTCCGAATAGTGTTGGCGGCACACGGCGCCGCCAACACTCAATGGCCGTCTCTTAATTCTGCGGGCATTGCGGGCGATTGTCGTGCCAGCCGCCGTGGATGAAAGCATACGCTTCGTCGGTGAGGTCTTTCACGAGCACCGCTGACGAAGCGTAGGGATACTGGTATTTCGAGAAGTTATGGATATTTCCTTCGCCCCATCCTGAGAATTGAAGGCTTCCGGTAAAATGATCCTGCCCATCATTGCTGATGGAGTAGGTGAAGTAGAAATTCGGCTGCTGGCCATTGGGCTCGGCAAACGTGTTTCCGTCCGAACGTCCCAGTGTGTTGAGCTCCTCCAGAACGTCGTCGCGGTGCCACGTCCGTCCGCCCTCCGCGTCCTTCGGCGTGTAAGTGTAATTGACGTTAATCAAGCTGATCAGCGCGACATTGCGGATCGGTCCCACAGGCTTCAGGCAAGGCGCCGGAGGCGGAGCCTGACGGCGACTGTATGTCGGGGGAGGAATGCAGCCAGTAAACAGCAACACCAGACCAAGACCCAAAAGTGACAGAAAACGTTTCATCGTTCCGTTCCTCTTTCATTTAGGCGAACCGCGATTCGCCCGGATTCTCACCACACGATCGAGTTCACTTGCCGACAGCTTCCGGAAGTCGTACCGCTTCTTGCCGGAATCTACGGCTTGCAAACCGTCGAACCATCGGCCTGACCAGTCTTGCGGCGCACTCACCGCGCGACCGATGCAAGCCCAACACTCTAAGTTATGAGAACCTTCTGCCACCCGGGCTAAGCCATACTTTGGAGACTTTTGCCATCCTCCAGATGATCCTTTGGTGGACGGGATTGTAGCGCAATACTTCGCGAAAGTTGAAAGCTTTATGTGGGATTCTGACGGAGGAATTGTTTTTCAGTGAACGATATAGAACTATAGTGCTACGTCGTCGATGCGTGGATTAGCACAATGCAAAATCTCTCTTTTGAAAGTTTCATCCAAACGAGAAAAGCCCCCGAACGTATCCGGGGGCTTTCGAGTTTCTGGCGGAAAACTTAGTAGCGGTAGTTTTCGCTCTTGTACGGGCCTTCGACCGGTACGCCGATGTAGTCGGCCTGCTTCTTGCTCAGCGTGGTCAGCTTGACGCCGATCTTTCCGAGGTGCAGGCGAGCCACTTCTTCGTCCAGCTTCTTGGGCAGCGTGTAGACATCGATCTTGTAGACATCGCGATTCTTCCACAGGTCGATCTGCGCCAGAGTCTGGTTGGAGAAGCTGTTGGACATCACGAAGCTCGGGTGTCCGGTGGCGCAACCCAGATTGACGAGGCGGCCTTCGGCGAGCAGGAAGATGCAGCGTCCGTCGGGGAAGGTGTACTTGTCCACCTGTGGCTTGATGTTCAACTTCGTGGCGGCTTCGGCGAGGCGATCCACCTGGATTTCGTTGTCGAAGTGTCCGATGTTGCAGACGATTGCCTGGTCCTTCATGTTCTGCATGTGTTCCAGCGTCAGGATGTCGACGTTGCCGGTGCAGGTGACATAGATGTCGCCGATGCCGAGCGTGTCTTCGACCGTCACCACCTGGTAGCCTTCCATCGCGGCCTGCAAGGCGTTGATGGGATCGACCTCGGTGATCATGACGCGGGCACCCATGCCGCGAAGCGACTGCGCAGAACCCTTGCCGACATCGCCGTATCCGCAGACAACGGCAACCTTGCCGGCCAACATGACGTCGGTCGCGCGCTTGATGCCGTCGGCGAGCGATTCGCGGCAGCCGTAGAGGTTGTCGAACTTGGACTTGGTGACCGAGTCGTTGACGTTGATGGCTGGAACCAGCAGGGTGCCGTCCTGGTGCATGCGATAGAGACGATGCACGCCGGTGGTGGTCTCTTCCGAAACACCGCGCCATTCGGCGACGACATCGTGCCAGTGCTTGGGATTCTCCGCGTAAACCTTCTTCAGCAATTCCTTGATGACCTTCTCTTCAAGTGCGCCGGAAGGCTCGTTGACCCACTTGCTGCCGTTCTCCAGCTCGTATCCTTTATGGATGAGGAGCGTGGCGTCGCCGCCGTCATCGACGATGAGCTGCGGACCTTTTCCGCCGGGATGGCTCAGCGCCTGGTAGGTGCACCACCAGTAGTCTTCCAGCGTCTCGCCCTTCCAGGCAAAGACGGGGACGCCGGTGGCGGCTATGGCCGCGGCAGCGTGATCCTGTGTCGAGAAGATGTTGCAGCTTGCCCAGCGAACACTCGCGCCCAGGGCGGCCAGCGTCTCAATCAGCACGGCGGTCTGGATCGTCATGTGCAGCGAGCCGGTGACGCGCACTCCCTGTAGGGGCTTTTCTTTCGCGTACTTCTCGCGAATCGCCATGAGACCGGGCATCTCGTGCTCGGCGATGGAGATTTCTTTCCGTCCCCAGTCAGCCAGGGAAAGGTCTGCGACTTTGTAGTCGGATACGGCGGGATTTACTGGAATCACGGCCAAGGTTGTCGCTCCAATTGAAATTGTAATTCGCTCTATCAAGATAACATTAGTACGAGGATTTTGGATCGGGGCGGCGATGAGTGAGGATCAAGAGCTTTGCTACCGGTTGTCCCAGCGATCCTGCGCCTTGATGAGGCTCCAGGTAACGATGCTGACTACGATGAATATCACGATCAGTGGCATTCGGCTGGCGTCGGCTACCTGCATGAGACCGGAGACGCCGCGAAATTGGTTCTTTACTCCGATTGGCGACTGAAGGAAATCAATCGCGGTACAAAGAATGGTGACTACGACGTTGAACAGCAGGCCAGCGCTGAAGATGGTCGAGCCCACGAGCGCGATGAAGGTGGCGCGATCAAGCACAAAAGAGGAGGCAGACCAATGGGATGCCTCATGCGGCTTTTGCGTGGCTGTCATGTCGAGAACGCTTCTCCTTGCAACGCGTGAGAGATGTCCTAGAGTGTACCGCAGGTGGCCAGTTTGCGAATGAGATGCGGGTGGCGGGCGGGATGACGAGCCCATTGTTAGAGGAGCTTTTCCTCCTGAATCTGGACTGCTACGAGGACGAATGTAAGATGACCCTTCCATTCCAGACGCATACCATTTAAACTCCTAGGCTTGTACATGGAAGTGCCCTACTTCCGGTGCGTTTCAGATGTTTGCTATGTGTAGAGTTTTCAGTGATTTGCATGCTGGGGCACCGAGTAGTATTTTAGGTTTGGCAAATTTGTGTAAGTTACTGATTCGCAGGAAGTTGGAAGCAGAGTTCCAGTATGGCCGACTACATATACACGATGGAAACCCGGTTGACGCCAGATCAGCTTAAGGCGGTCACCTTGGTGCAAGATATTGCCCGCGCCCACGGCATGAATCTGTATCTTACCGGCGGGGCCATTCGCGACATTCTGACGGGATTTCCTATCCGCGACCTGGATTTCACTGTTCAGGGGAATGCGCTCAAGCTTCAAAAAGACCTGGAAAAGGCTGGCGCGAAGGTGGATAGCGTAGACGAGCATTTTCGTTCGCTGCACTTCGTGTTGCCCGGAAACGTGCGTGCCGAACTCAGCATGGCGCGTGCGGAAACCTACGACAAACCGGGGAAGCCTCCTCAGATTGAACCTGCCACCATCAACGAAGACCTGCGCCGCCGCGACTTTACCATCAATGCCATGGCGCTTTCGCTGAATGAGGGTTCGCGCGGATTGCTGGCGGATCCCTTCAACGGTTCGGCGGACATCGAAACCAAGGTCGTTCGCATTCTGCACAATTACGCCTTCTTGGAAGAGCCGTCACGGCTGATTCGGGCAACGCGATTCTGCTCGCGATTCCACTGGGAATTGGAAGAGCGCACCAAGGCGCGTTTCGAAGCCGCCAAGGAAGGCAATTACATCGAGTACATCTCGAGGGCGGCGATCGGGTACGAAATTGAGCAGGTAGCGCATGAGGAAGACCCGCTCAACATCGTGCGTGCTCTGGAGAAGGAAGGCTGGCTGAAAATTCTGCATCCCCACTGGTCGACGGCGAAGATCGACACGGCAGAGTTGCAGGAGATGATGAAGACCCGCCAGCAGATGTATGACATAGGGATGACCGTGGACGCGGCTCCAGCCGTCATGTACCTGATGACGAGCAAGCTGGCGGATAAGGACACGCTGGAGATCCAGCGGCTCATTCCGCACAAAGAGTTTGTGGCGGCATGGAAGCGGCTGGAAGATGAAGCCAAGGATCTGGCAAAGCAACTCCAGAGCAAGGAATCGAACCAGCCCTCGGGAGCGTGGAAGATTCTGACTGAGTCGAAACCGGAAGCGCTGCTCTTTCTGGACATGACGGTACGCAATAAGTCAGTTGAAGAAAAGATCAAGAGTTTCTTCGGAAAATGGCGGCAAATGAAAGAAAAGCTGCCATTTATCGAGATGGCAGAATTGTTGATCACGCCCCAGATTCCAGAGTACGCGAAGCTGGTGCACGAGCTTCACATGCAGTTGATCGACGGCAAGCTGCGCAATCACACGGAGATCATGAAGTTCCTGAAGCCGTTCGCACCGCCTCCGCCCCCGCCTCCACCACCGCCTCCGGCGAAACGTGGCAAGGGCGCCAAGGCAGCAGAAGCTGCAGCGAAGGCAAAGAAGGGTAAGGAAGCTGTCGCGCCGCCGCCTCAACCGGCAAAGGTTGAACCCGAAGCCGTAAAGAAGAAGGAAGTGGCGAAGAAAGTGGAGAAGGCCGAGAAAAAGCCTGCCGCGAAAGCTGCTGCTCCGGCACATCCAGCACACAAGGCAGAGGCGAAACACGCTGCCAAGGCCCCCGTGAAACACGAGGGGAAGGCGGCTGCCAAGAAGCCCGTGGCCAAGGCTCCAGCTAAGAAGGCTGCTCCGAAGCCTGCACCGAAAAAACCGGTGACAAAGAAGCCAGCGCCGAAAAAGCCTGCTCCCAAGAAGCCCGCTGCGAAACCGGCAAAAAAGAAAAAGTAAGGGATGGAAGTTCGAGAGGCACAATCCGAAAGGGTTGTGCCTTTTGCTTTTTGCGATGCCGCGGATTTGTCGGAAAGAGAGTCGTGGGCAGGAAAATCACAGGCCGGAACGTGAGAGTAAACACGGTACAATCGTGAGATAAGCCATGTCCTCGGAATCCTCCTCCCAATTCGTCCATCTCCACCTGCACACCGACTACTCGATGCTGGACGGTGCGTGCGACGTAACCGTGCTGGCCAAGCGCGCCAAGGAACTTGGCATGCCCGCCGTGGCGATGACCGATCACGGCAATATCTTCGGCGCGGTTCACTTCTTCAATGCGGCCAAGGAAGAGGGCATCAAACCGATCCTCGGCTGCGAGCTTTACATCTGCAAGAAGGAAGATCACCGGGCGGAGCCACAGGGAGATTCGTATAACCACCTGCTGGTGCTGGCGGAGAACGAGGAAGGGTACAAGAACCTGGTGAAGATCTGCTCGGAGGCATCGCTGCACGGCTTCTACTACAAGCCGCGCGTCAGCAAGCGCTTCCTGTCCGAGCACTCCAAGGGGCTGATTGGTCTTTCCGGGTGCCTGAAGGGCGAAGTTGCCGAGGATCTGATGGAGGACAAGTACAACGCGGCCCGCACCGCCGCCGTGACCTACCAGGACATCTTTGGCCGGGGCAATTTCTTTCTTGAGATTCAGGACCAGGGGCTGGCGGACGAGAAGCGCATTCATCCCGCGCTGTTCAAGCTGGAAAAAGAGCTGGGGATCGACATGGTGGCGACCAACGACAGCCACTATATCTGCGAAGACGATTCGCTGGCGCAGGACGTCATGGTCTGCATCCAGACCGGGAAATCGATCCACGACACCAACCGGATGAAGTTCCAGACCAACCAGTTCTTTGTGAAGAGTTACCCGGAGATGTCGAAGGTCTTCCTCGGGTATGAGCAATTGCTGACACGCACGCTGGGGATCGCCGAGCGCTGCAATCTGAAGCTGGAGAAGATCAAGAATCCTTTCCCGAAGTTCGACGTTCCCGACGGCCACACCATTGACAGCTACTTTGAGTTTGTGGCGCGCGAGGGCATGAAGCGCAGGACGATCCTGCTGCGGGAGATGCAGGAAAAGGGCCGTCTGAAGCACTCGTTTGCCGAATATGAGGCTCGGCTCAGCCGCGAAATTGGGACCATTCAGCAGATGACGTTCTCTGGATATTTCCTCATCGTCTGGGACTTCATCCGCTACGCCAAGGAGAACGGGATTCCGGTTGGCCCGGGCCGCGGTTCCGCGGCAGGCTCGCTGGTGGGCTACGCGATGGGGATCACGGACGTGGACCCGCTACAGAACGAGTTGCTCTTCGAACGCTTCCTTAATCCTGAACGCGTATCGATGCCTGACATCGACGTGGATTTCTGCATGAACCGTCGCGGCGAAGTGATCGACTACGTGACGCGGAAGTATGGCCGCGAGCAGGTGGCGCAGATCATCACCTTCGGCACAATGGCGGCCAAGGCGGCCATCAAGGACACGGGACGCGTACTCGACCTGCCGTATGCGGAGGTCGACAAGATCGCCAAGATGATTCCCGGCACGCCGGGCATGACGATCGACAAGGCGTTCGAGGCATCGCCGCAGTTCGAAGAGGTTTACAACAAAGAGCCGCAGATCAAGGACCTGATCGACACGGCGAAGAAGCTGGAAGGCATGGTTCGCAATACGGGCGTGCATGCGTCGGCCGTGGTGATTTCACCGGTGCCGCTGCAGGAACTGGTGCCGCTCTACAAGACGAAGAACGAAGAAATTGTGACCGCCTACGACATGAAGGCGGTGGAGAAGATGGGCCTGTTGAAGATGGACTTCCTCGGGCTCACCACGCTCACGATTCTCGATGACTGTCTCAAGCTGATCAAGCAGACGCGCGGCGAAGAGATCGATCTTCAGAAGATTGCCGTGGACGACGCGGAGACATATGAGCAGGTCTTCCACAAAGGGCAGACCTCGGGCGTGTTTCAGTTTGAATCGGACGGCATGCGCGACGTGTTGCGGCGTTACCGGCCGACAAGCATTGAAGATCTGACGGCACTGAACGCACTTTACCGGCCCGGGCCGATCCAGGGCGGCATGATTGACGACTTCATCGAGCGCAAGTGGGGGCGCAAGAAAGTCGACTACATGCAGGACGAGCTGGAGAAGATACTGAAGGAGACGCTCGGAGTCATCGTCTACCAGGAACAGGTGATGCAGATCGCCAACGTTCTGGCGGGATACTCGCTGGGTGAAGCCGACTTGCTGCGGCGCGCGATGGGCAAGAAGAATCCGGAAGAGATGGCCAAGCAGCGGGAACGCTTCATGGCGGGCGCGCTGGCCAATGGGTTCAACAAGGACAAGGCCGGCCACATCTTCGACCTGATGGAACAGTTTGCGGGATACGGCTTCAATAAATCACACTCCGCGGCGTATGCGATGGTGGCCTACAACACGGCGTATCTCAAGACGCATTACGCGGTGGAGTTCATGGCCGCCCTGTTGACGTCGGTGACGGGCAAGACGGATGACGTGGTGAAGTACATCGCCGAGTGTCGCGACATGGGGATCGAAGTGCTTCCG
Organism: Acidobacteriota bacterium; assembly: GCA_021779935.1. Taxonomy (GTDB): domain Bacteria; phylum Acidobacteriota; class Terriglobia; order Terriglobales; family Acidobacteriaceae; genus JAJXZT01. The sequence continues at coordinate 247,692 of JAJXZT010000040.1, read as the reverse complement.
CCGGACATCAACGTGTCGGACGCAAACTTTACGCCGGTGGGAGAGGCGATCCGCTTCGGACTGGCGGCCGTGAAGAACGTGGGACACAACGGTATTCAGTCCATTGTGGACACACGCACGGCGCACGGAAAGTTCAAATCGATCTACCAGTTCTGTGAGAAGGTTGACCTGCGTCACCTGAACAAGCGCGTGCTGGAATCGTTGATCAAGAGCGGTGCGATGGACGCGCTGGGACGGCGCGCGCAATTGATGGAAGTGTTGGACAAGGCGATCGACCAGGCGAACAAGCAGCAGCGCGATCGCGATGCCGGGCAGCACGGATTGTTCGGCGTATTCGACGATGCTCCGGAAGAACGTGCGCAATCACTGCCCAACGTTCCCGACTGGGAAGAGCACACGCGCTTGCAGAACGAAAAAGAAATCCTGGGATTCTTCATCACGGGGCATCCGCTGGAGAAGTACAAGGACAAGATAGAAGACCTGCGTGCATATTCGACGACCGACATCCTGGCGATGAAGCGCTCAAGTCCCAAGGGGGAAGAAGTTGCGGTGGCGGGAGTTCTCGGCGGCGTGAAAGTGATGAAGTCGCGCAAGGGCGACCTCTACGCGAACCTTGTGCTGGAAGACATGAACGGCAAGGTTGACGCGATGGTCTTTCCCGAGGCTTTCAAGCGGCTCTCCGAAAAAGTGAAACTGGAAGTGCCGGTGCTGGTGAAAGCGGCGGTGCGCGTGGAAGAAGACGCGTCGCCCAAAATTGCGATCTCGGAAATCACGACGCTGGAAGAAGCAAAAGTGAAATTGCCGCGTTCGTTGCGTGTGCGGATTCCACTGGAGTCGGCGACGGTGGAAACGGTGGACGAGTTGCACGCTATTTTCTCGGAATCGAAAGGTGACGCGAAGGTGTTGTTTGACCTGGAGCGCAGTGGAGACTTCGTGGTGGTGATGGAGGCCGAAGGCTATAATGTCTTATCGGACCGTTCTTTTATCAATCGCGTGGAGAAGGTGTGCGGTCGCGGCAGCATCAAGGTAGTGGACTAATCCCAGAGGGAGGCGGCTGCGTCCAGAGAGCGGCCCGCTATGACTGAAACTGGCGATCCCGGACAGCAGTCGTGGCGGCAGTTGGGTATCCTGCCGGCAATCGAATACTGGATTGCAACGGTGCAGGGCTTCTGGGCCGCTTCCGCGGAAACGAACTCATATATGGAAGCTAGCGGAAAAGCAGAGCAGGAACTGGAAAAGATCGAGCAGCAGATTGTGCAGTTGGAGAGCGCGGCGGGCGATAACCAGGAGGCCCACCGGCAACTGGCCATGCTGCAGGAACAGGTGGCGAATCTGCGCAAGCAGGTGACTGCCGCGATGGGCCCATGGCAGCGAACGGAGCTGGCGCGTCATCCGCAGCGTCCGTACATGCTGGACTGGGTCGAACTGATGTTCACGGACTGGAGCGAACTCCACGGAGATCGGCGCTTCGGGGACGATCCGGCGCTGGTCTGCGGAATGGCGAAATTCCACGGCGAAGACGTGCTCGTGATAGGCCATCAGAAGGGACGCGACGTTAAACAACGCGTCCACAGGAATTTTGGCCAGGCAAACCCGGAAGGGTATCGCAAGGCGATGCGGTTGATGCGCCTGGCGGAAAAGTTCAATCGGCCTATATTTACGTTTGTCGATACGCAGGGAGCATACCCCGGACTTGGCGCGGAAGAGCGCGGACAGGCCGAGGCCATTGCCTACAACCTGCGTGAAATGGCGAAGCTGACGGTGCCGGTGATCGTGACGGTTACAGGCGAGGGCGGCTCCGGCGGCGCGCTGGCCATCGCCATCGGCGATCGCGTGCTGATGCTGGAAAACTCGGTGTACTCTGTGATCTCGCCGGAAGGCTGCGCGTCGATTATGTGGCGCGATTCGACGAAGAGGGAACTGGCGGCGCAGGCGTTGCGTATTACCGCACCGGACATGATGGAAATGGGTATCATCGATGCGATTGTGCCGGAGCCTCCGGGAGGCGCGCATCGCGACTACCAGGGAGCGGCTGCGGCGCTTGATGCCGTGTTGCAGACGAACCTGGCGGAACTCAAGAAGCTGACTGTTCAACAGCTGCTTGATGGCCGTTACAACAAGTTCCGCAAGATGGCGCAGTTCTTCACGGAAGAATAAGCAGGGAAGAGATTTGAGCGAAAAGCCCGCAAGCGATTGCGGGTTTTGCTTTTTTGCGACACAGGCGGACGAGGCGTTTACGGGCGAAACTGGCTCTGGGTGCTGGAATCACCGGTCAGGTCGGTTTTCGTACACCTTGATGTGCGAATCCTTCCGCTTGTGTTTGGAACGTATTCGACATAATATCTGCGCCATATAATTGCCGCATAGGCACCTGTAAATCGCGGCAGTTCTGCAAGTTGGGGATTTACACAACAAGGATGGCTTTCTAATGGCAAGCACCGATGTCGCCCTGCATGAGGGCACAGACGGAAGTTCCGGGCGCGAGCCCGTGGTCAACGATTTCAGCATACAGGTGGCGACGGTCAACGGATCGGGGTCGCAGTCGGCCAATACGGTTCTGCTGCGGACGATCTTCCAGATGGGAGTTCCCGTCAGCGGCAAGAACCTGTTTCCTTCCAATATCGCCGGGCTTCCCACCTGGTACACGATCCGAGCCAGCAAACACGGCTACATCGCGCGCAAGAAGGAAATCGATTTTCTCGTGGCGATGAATCCGGAGACGGCCAGGGAGGACGTGGTGTCGCTGGAAGCCGGCGCGGTTGTGCTCTACGATGAGCCGCTCAACCTCGGATCGCTGCGCGAGGATCTAACGTTCTACAGCATTCCCTACGACAAGATCGTGGCGCAGGTGTGTCCAGAGGCGAAGCTGCGCAAGCTGGTCAAGAACATGATCTACGTGGGGGTGGTGGCGCGGCTGCTCGACCTCGACATGACGGAAGTCGAGAAGGCGATCCGCAAACAGTTTGCGAGGAAGCAGAAGGCCGCTGACCTCAACTGGAATGCCGCCAAGGCTGGGTATGACTACGCTGTCGCCTCGCTACGCAAGCGCGATCCATTCCGCGTGGAGAGGATGAACAAGACGGCAGGGAAGATTATTGTCGATGGAAACTCCGCGGCCGCGATGGGCTGCATGTTTGCCGGGGTTACGGTGGTGACGTGGTATCCGATCACGCCATCGTCGTCGCTCGTCGAGACGCTGATCGACTACATGAAGGCATATCGCATCGGCCCTGATGGCAAAGCGACGTTCGCCATTGTGCAGGCGGAAGACGAGTTGGCCGCCATCGGCATGGTGATTGGCGCCGGGTGGGCGGGGGCACGTTCGATGACGGCCACCGCCGGACCGGGTATCTCGCTGATGGCGGAATTCGTCGGTCTCGGCTACTACGTGGAGATTCCGGGAGTAATCTGGGACATCCAGCGGGTTGGGCCGTCCACCGGGATGCCGACAAGAACATCGCAAGGCGATATTTTGAGCGTGGCGCTTCTATCGCATGGCGATACAAAGCATGTGATGCTGATTCCTTCCTCGGTGGGTGAGTGCTTCTCGATGGCTTCGGAGGCGTTCAACCTCGCGGAGCAGTTGCAGACTCCGGTGTTCGTGATGTCCGACCTCGACCTGGGCATGAATAACTGGATGAGCGATCCGTTCGAGTATCCCGAAGAGCCGATCCATCGCGGCAAGGTGCTGAGCAAGGAAGACCTGGAGCGGCTTGGGGGCTTTGCGCGATACAAGGACGTGGACGGCGACGGAGTTGGATACAGGACTCTGCCTGGAACGGAGCATCCGTTGGCCGCGTACTTTGCGCGCGGAAGCGGTCACAATGAAAGGTCGGGCTACAGCGAACGTCCGGACGATTATGTGAACAACATGGATCGGCTGGCGCGGAAGTTTGAGTTCGCGCGCACGGCCGTGCCGAAGCCCGAAGCGGTTGCAGACAACGGGAATGCGATTGGCATCATCGGTTATGGCACGTCGCACTGGGCGCTGGACGAATCACTAGACCAGTTGAAGCGCGAGCGTGGAATCGACTGCGACTACCTGCGGCTGCGCGCTTATCCCTTTACAACTGAAGTGCACGAGTTCATCAAGTGCCATGATCGCGTGTATATCGTCGATCAGAATCGCGATGCGCAAATGCTGCAATTGCTGAAGCTGGATCTTCCGACGGAAGAGACCGGCAAGCTGCGCAGCGTGCGGCACTACAACGGATTGCCGATTGACGCGCGTTCTATCACCGACGCGATTGCCGCGCAGGAGGGAAAGTAATGGCCAGCACACCAGCTCCACAACCGCAACCGAAGATGAACCGCTTAGGACTCGCGGTGCTGGATTATCGCGGCGGCAAGACGACGCTCTGCGCGGGGTGCGGCCACAACGCCATCTCCGAGCGCATCATCGACGCCTTCTACGAAATGGGTGTTCAACCGGAGCGCGTGGCGAAGCTTTCGGGCATTGGATGTTCGTCGAAGAGCCCGGCGTATTTCATGTCTCGCTCCCACAGCTTCAACTCGGTGCACGGTCGCATGCCCTCGGTAGCGACAGGCGCGGTACTGGCGAACCAACGACTGATTGCGCTGGGCGTCAGTGGCGATGGCGATACGGCGTCCATCGGCATAGGGCAATTCATCCACCTGATGCGGCGGAATCTGCCGATTATTTACATCATCGAGGACAATGGCGTTTACGGCCTGACGAAGGGACAGTTCTCGGCGACTGCCGATGTCGGCTCGAAGTTGAAGACCGGCGTGATCAACGAACTGCCCCCGATCGATACCTGCTCGCTGGCGATTGAACTGGGCGCGACGTTCGTGGCGCGATCCTTCTCCGGCGACAAGCGCCAACTGCACTCGATCCTGAAGGCGGCCATTGCGCACCGGGGAACCGTCATGGTCGACGTGATTTCTCCTTGCGTGACATTCAACGATCACGAGGGTTCCACGAAGTCCTATAAGTACATGAAGGACCACGAGGAGCCGCTGCAGGATGTGAATTTCGTTCCGGCGTTTGAGGACATTGCCGTGGACTACGATCCCGGTACCAGCGTGAACATCACGATGCACGACGGTTCGCAACTGCGGCTGCGAAAGCTGGAGGAGGACTACGATCCGACGAACAGGATCGAAGCGGTCAAGCGGTTGTCCCTGGCGCACGAGGCGGAAGAGGCGCTGACCGGTGTATTTTACATCAATACCGAGAAACCGAACTTTGCCGACATGTTGAACATGACAGATGTGCCACTAGCGACCTTGCCAGAGGAACGCGTGCGGCCGTCGCGCAAGGTTTTGGAAGAGTGCATGGAGGAGTTGCGTTAGGACTCAAAAGACGCTTTGCGTGAAGAGGCTTCGCTGCCAGGCGAGGCCTTTTGTTTGTGAGATGGGAGGCTTGCGACTCGGGTTACAATCGGAAACGATGAGCAGCCCTGGACCGCTGTTTCGACCGTACGACAAGCTGGTCACTATCCATCTGCTTGACCGCGGGGTTCAAGTTCCAGCAAACAACATGCTGCTGCGCGCGCTGCAATATGTGGCGGCGGAGAGAATTGCCTATGGGCGTTTTTGCTGGAATGAAGAATGTCAATACTGCCGCATCAGGTACGACCTGGGGGAAGGCACTCCAGAGCGCACCGCCCTCGCCTGTAAGCTGATGGTGCAGGACGGAATGCGCATCCGGGAACTCTCGCTGGAGTTGCGCTATTGTCTGCGCGAACTCCAGCTCAAGCTTCCAGAAGAGTAGCGCGGCTACTTACGCCGGGTGGGCGTCACGCCGAGCTTGCGCAGACGGTCGCGTGCCTGCGTCGCTTCAATGCTGCGCGGAAAACGCTGGATCAGTGAATTGAGTTCGCGAATTCCCGCCTCGCGCTGGCCAAGTTCGAGCAGCGCATATCCCTTTCGCAACTGCGCCGATGCAGCCTTGTTTCCGCTGGGGAACTGCTCCAGGACCTTGTTGTAGTCCTTTACTGCCGCATCGTAATTGCCCTGCCGGTACTCGATATCGGCGATATAGAACTGTGCGTTGCCGGCGAGATCGGTATTGGCGTAATACTGAACGTACTGCTGGAATTGCTGGATGGCCAGGTCGTAACGGCCCGCGTTGTAATCGCGGAGGGCGTTGTTATAGAGCACGTCGGGCGGCGGGGCCTGCGGCTGTGAGGGCTGTTGCGCCGGCTGCTGTGTCGTGGCCTGTTGCACCATCATGCTTTGTTGTGCGCTGGCCATATCGGACAGTTGCTTGCTGATCTTGTCGAGGCGGGCGCGGATCTCGTCGATGGAGTCGTTGAGCGTCTGTATCTGCCCCGAGGTCTGGTCGAGCTTGGTGTGGGTGTCGAGGTTCTGCTGTTGCAGAGTCTTCTGTACCGCAGCGAGCGAATTGGAGAGCTTGTTGACGTTGTCGGTGCTCTGCTCCACAAGGCTGCGCATGACGCCCATGCGTTCATCAATCGATTGCTGGAGCCGTTGTATCTGGTCGGTAAGCGCCTGGACCTGTGTCTGGAGTTGAATAATTTCCTTGCTTACGGCGAACGACGGCGTCGCCGCAGTGAGCAGAAACGCTGCAAGGGCTAGGGTGGCTACGGTCTTCTGGAATCGCATACGTTGCCCCGTTCCGATCATGAAATTACTCCTGCAACATTCAGTTTACAGGCGAGTGGCGCATCCGGTGGAACACTTTGCGTTTACTTGAGATAGACGCGCATAAATGCGTTCCGTTAACAATTTGGGGCGTCCCGTCCAACTCCCAGGCAGCCACGATCACCGCGCAGAGAGAGGACCGGGAACGCCCCGTGTTTCGTTACAGAATTACGCTTTTACTGCTGGCCGAAGACGAAGTGGTCACGGCGATTCTGCTGCCAGCACTCTTCCGTGTGCTCGGTGCAGAACGGTTTTTCCTTGCCGTAGCTGATCGTCTTGATGCTGCTGGCGGGAACGCCTGCTGCCACCAGCGCATCTCGGGCCGCATTGGCGCGATTTGCGCCGAGGGCCAGGTTGTACTCGGTGGAGCCGCGTTCGTCGCAGTGACCTTCAATCGTGAACTTGATGTTCGGATGCTGCTCGAAGAAGGTCGCGTTCGCCTGGAGGACGTCTTTGTCGCCGGGGCGAATGTCGTATTTGTCGTAATCGAAGTAGACATCTTTCACGTTTTGCGTGAAGAGTTCTTCGTCGGTCACGCTCGGCGCCGGCGGCGGAGGTGGAGGTGGTGGCACGGTTACGGTGACGCGAGCATTGGCGCTCGCCTCTCCGCCAGGGCCTTTTGCCGTAAGGGTGTACGTGGTGGAATCGGCCGGGCTGACATCGCGCGATCCGTTTGCATCCACTGTACCGATGCCCTCGATGGTGACGGTGGTCGCATTCTCTGTCGACCAGGTCAGCGTGCTCGACTGGCCGCGCTCAATCGATGCTGGGCTGGCAGTCAGTGATGCGGTTGGTTTTGCCGGCGGCGGCGGTGGTGGCGGCGGCGGTGGCGTTACTTTTTTGTGGCACGCCCCCAACGCCATAACTCCGAACAACGCCAGCAGAAGGAAAAACCACTTTAACCTGCTGTGATTCACCTCATCCTCCAGTGCGAGAAAACTCGCAACACACGGCGGCCTACAGAGCCGCCCGTAAAATAGTTTCACGACACAACTGCAAAGTTTAAACCCAGACTACTTCGCACTCCAAAACGGCTGCGAATTCACACCGCTGAACGTCACCTGCTTTTGTTGACTGCCGTCGGCAAGCATCGTCCAGATTTCTTCCGATCCGGACCGGCTGGATTGAAAGACGATGTGGCGTCCGTCCGGCGACCAGGATGGAAAATCGTTTCGTCCGCCATCGTGAGTGAGCTGCACCCACTGATGGCTGGCTACGTCCATAATATAAATGTCTTCCGCGCCCGGAGCCCCGGGTCCATAGTGCCGTATCCACGAAAATGCCAGGAATTGCCCATTGGGGGACCAGGACGGAGAGACAGCGTAACCGCCGTCCGTCATCCGGATCACGTTGGTTCCATCGGAATCCATCACGTAGATTTGCGGGAGTCCCGTTCGTCCGCTGACCCAGGCGATCTGCACGCCTGTTTTCGGATTCCACACGGGAGAAACATCCGGGCCTTTGTAGGCGGTCAGGCGTTTGAGTTTCAACCCTGTGTCGGCATCAGCGGTATAAATTTCAGGATCGCCGGTGCGGGAAGAGGAAAACGCAATCGTGTTGCCGTCTGGTGACCACGCGGGCGAGAGATTGCCGCCGCCAAAGCGCGGATATCGCACGAGGCGATTCAGTACGAGCGAATACATGAGGATGTCCGGCCCGCCGTGGAGGAACGACGAGAAGGCGAGACGGGTTCCGTCGGGCGACACGCGCGGCGACAGGGAAATGGTGCCCAGGTGGGTAATGGCGTGCTGGTTCGCGCCGTCATAATCCATCTCCCAGATTTCCTTGTGACCATTGCTGCCGCGTACAAAAAAGATTTTGCTTTCAGCAATACCGGGAATTCCACCGCCAAGCCGGAAGATGATTTCGTCGGCAAATTTATGCGCAATGAGGCGGGCATTCTCGTCGGTTGCCGTTTCATGGTACTGGCGGGCAAGAACCTGTGGCGTTTGCGGGTTCTTGACGTCGTACAACCAGCCCTGCATGGTGATGTATCCGCTGCCGACATTAAAGCTGCCGAAGGTGAGCATCCCGGCGTTGGGAGGCGGATTGCCCCAGGCCTCCAACTGTATGTCGGCCGGTGCCCCGAAACTTCCCAGCGGATAGAAGCTCTTCGAGACCATCTCGAAGATGCCTGCCTGTTCGAGGTCATTCCAGAAAACGCTGTTGAAAGTCTGAAGAAGTGGGGCCGTCTTGGGGTCTGTCGAGGTTGTCTTGAAGTCCGGAGCGGCGATTCGAATGCGTTCGACTCCGAGCCCTGTTCCCGTACGAATCCAGTCTTGTGCCGCCGCGGGGAGAAGCGCGGCAGCCATCATTACGATCAGGATTGCGAATTTTTTCATCGCCACCATTCTGAAGTTACTCCAAGCAAAGCGCGATGTCACCATGCACGGAAGTGTTCATCGCTTGTAGTCGAACCAGAATTCCACGGAGACACTGTAGCCCGGATAATCACTGGGCAATGGGCCGAAGGTGTCAATGCGTTGCAGAGCCCGCAGCGCGGATTGGTCGAGCGAGGGGATTCCACTGGACTGTTCTATGCGAATGTTGGTCGGCGCTCCTGATCGATTGATCTCAAAATATAAATAAACCCGATGAGCATTGGAAACACTCGGATCGACCTCGTACTTCATCCAGTTATCGGAGACTTTACGGCGCACGATATCGACATACCAGGCCCACCTGCTGCCGAAATCTCCACCACTCCCGGTAAATCCAAATCCTCCCTTTGCATTCGGTGTTGTGAATACACCGTACGGACCGCTCACCGGTCCACCCTCGCCAAATGGAACCTGGTTCGAAATTGGCGGTGGCGGCAATTGTGGCGGTTTCTGCCTGGTCGGGGTGATGCGTTCTTCTTTTTTCTTCTCCTTCACCGTCCGGTCGGGAATTGGAATCGCATCCGGTGCCTTCGCTTCTTCTTTCGGCTTGGGCAGCGATTCCGTTAGTCCCTTTGATTCATTTGCCAACACATTGGTGGCCTCGGGATTTGCCGGAAGGGGAACGGAATTCACCAGCATCGCGGTCATGGCGTCGCCATTGCCGTTGATGTTGCTGCCCCAGGACTCGCGTCCCAGGCCGAGAATTGCGGGGAGGAAGATGGCACAGGCAAACAGCAGGGCGTGCAGTGCCAGCGATACCGCAAAGGGTCCGCCAAGCTTCTCGTGCGGGTTGAAGATGTCAGCGTTGGCCGGCATTCTCATTTATCGGTTGCGTCACAATGCTCACGTTCGTGATGCCAGCCTGTTTCACGGCATCCATGACGGTTGCGAATGCTCCGAATGGAACGTTCTCATCGGAGCGAATAAAGATCGACTGTCCCTGTGGATCACGTATCTTTTCGTGGAGCTTGGTCGCAATTTCGTTGATGTTGATGGGATCGTTGCCCAGGTAGACGCGCTGCTGCTTGTCAATGGTGATGACCAGGCGCTCCTGCGTGATCTGCTTCACGGTCTTCGTCTTTGGCACCTGAACTTCGATTCCCGATTGCAGAATCGGCGCGGTCACCATGAAGATGATCAGCAGCACGAGCACGACATCGACCAGCGGAGTGATGTTGATGTCCGCGAGGGAACTCTGTGTGCGGCCCTGGTTGTTGGTGAAAGCCATATCTTGCTCCAGTTTCGCCCGAGTAAACCGTTAGCGCTGCTCGGAACCGCGTTCTATGACGTTGAGCAACTCGAGGCTGAAGTCATCCATGCGCGCGCCGAACTGCTTAATCTCCTGCGAGAAATAGTTGTAGGCGATCACGGCGGGTATCGCCGCGAAAAGGCCGGCCGCGGTGGTGATGAGGGCTTCGGAAATTCCGGGTGCAACCGCCCGCAATGTGGCGGCGCCGGCCGTTCCCAGGCCATGGAAGGCATCGATGATGCCCCAGACCGTGCCAAAGAGTCCGATGAATGGAGTGATCGCTCCGGTCGTCGCCAGCCAGGGCAGGCGGTCCTCTAGGCGCGTCAACTCCTCGGATGCGGAGACCTGAAGAGCACGTTGCAGCAGCGTGGTGCGGACATTGCCGCCCTGCTTGCGCAGTTCCTCCACGGCGCCTTCAAATACCGGCACCAGCGGACTCGGCTTGAACTGCTCCGAGACTGCGGCGATCTCATTGAGGCGATTTGTCTTGCGAAAAGCGCGGACAAAGCGCGCACTCTGCACGCGGGCGCGGCGGAACAACCCCCACTTGGAGACAATGATGGTCCAGGAAGCGACGCTAAAAACCATCAGGATCACGAGAACCAGTTTAGCGACCAGGCCGCTCTGCTGAATCAGGCTTACAATCTCGCCGCCGAGGGCGGAGGCCAGCAACGTAGTTGGGTCCATTCTTCTCTCTATGCGTGGTAACTCGTTGGATACACCACTGATTATTATAGACACCACACAGCGAGCCTGAGTCGTGCGCGCCAATTTTTCTTCGAGCTTGCTATGTACCGATGAGTTTCATATGAGACCGTGTCACGTGCCGAATGCCCGATAGCGCGAAGGCGCTGCGCGAGCAGTTGTACCATCGGGCATTGGCCGGTTGCGATGTCTCGGCAAGGTTCGTAGTTTCGTGCTATCCTTCCGGCAAATTTCAGGTATTAGAAGGTCGGGACCGTGCTGCGCGAACTGCGAGTGGAAAATTATGCCGTCATCGATAACATCGTCGTGGAATTCGCGACGGGCCTGAACCTTCTCACCGGCGAAACCGGAGCGGGAAAATCCATTCTCATCGATGCGCTCTCCCTGCTGCTCGGCGACAAGGCCTCCAGCGATGTCGTGCGTCACGGGGCCGACAAGGCGACCGTGGCCGCTGTCTTCGAGGTTGACACCCCTTCCGTCGCGGACATTCTTGAGGCTAACGGCCTCGATGGCGAAGATGGGCAGCTCATCCTGAAGCGCGAGATCGCGGCGGGAGGCAAGGGCCGCGTCTTCGTCAACAACCAGCCGGCCACCGTGGCGGTGCTTCGTCAACTGGCGCCGAAGCTGGCCATTATTCACGCACAGAACGAGGCCATGCTGGGATTCGATCCGGCGGCAAGACTGGCATTGCTGGACGCCGCGGCGGGCATCGATTTACAGGCTACGTCGGATGCGTGGCACGAGTGGCGCGGAATCCACGAAAGAATTGCCGAGCTGGAACAGGGCGAGCAGGATCGCCTGCGGCTGCTCGACCTGTGGAATTTTCAGCTGAAGGAGATCGACGCCGCCAAGCCCGAACAGGGCGAAGACCAGCGGCTTGAGACCGAGAAACGCGTGCTTGCAAATTCCGAGCGTATATACGGCGCGGCGGTTGGCGCGTTCGAAGCGCTTTACGAAGGTGAGTCTTCGGCCACGGGAACCATGCGTTCTGCGGCCCGTCAGTTGGAAGACCTTGTCCGCTTCGATCCGAAATTCCAGGAGGGACTCGCCTCACTGGAGTCGGCGCGCATTACCGTGGAGGACCTGGCCACGACCTTGCGCGACTATGCCGACGGAATCGACGCATCACCCGAGCGCCTTGCCGAGGTCGAAGACCGGCTCGCCACGCTTGAACGCTTGCGCCGCAAGTACGGCAAAACGCTCGACGAAGTGATCGCCTATGGCGAAGAGTTACGCCGCAAGTTGAGCGAGATGGAAAACAAGGACGAAGTTCTTGCCGATTTGCGGAAGCAGTTGGCAAAAGCGGCGGAAAAATATCTGGCGTCGGCCAGGGCGCTCTCGCGGAAGCGCTACGAGATGGCGCGAAAGCTGGAAAAGACGGTTGAAGCCGAGATCAACGATCTTGCAATGAAGGCCCGCTTCCGGATTGAAGTTTCTGGTTCGGACGAGGAGGCCAACTGGAGCCCCTCGGGATTTGACCAGGTCGCGTACCTCATCTCCGCCAATCCCGGCGAACCACTGGGAGTGATCGAGCACATAGCGTCGGGCGGAGAGCTTTCACGCGTCATGCTGGCCCTGAAGGCAAGCGTCGAAGCCGGGCGCACGCGCAAGGCGGCGGACAATCAGCGGACCCTGGTCTTCGACGAAATCGATACGGGTATTGGAGGCCGGGCGGCGGACGCGGTCGGCAAGAAGCTGAAGGCGCTCTCGCGTACCAAGCAAGTGCTGTGCATTACCCATCTGCCGCAAATCGCTTCGTTTGCCGACCAGCATTACCTCATCGAAAAGCAGGAGTCCGGTGGGCGCACCAGGACGACCGTTCGCCGGATGGACGCGAACCAGAGGCGTCAGGAAATCGCCCGCATGCTCAGCGGAGCAAAGGTGACGGACGCATCGCTGAACAATGCCGACCAGATGTTGAAGGCGAACGCCTGAGTAACATCGAGATCCGATCATCAGGCCGAGCCGCGCTGCCCATCCGGACGGATGTTGTGGCGGAGGATTCGCTCCCTAAACGTGGTACAGGGAAGCGCCAAACAACTGCTACAATTATCTGGAAGGTATTGAAACCTCTAGCCGATGGCTGGGTTTCAGATGGTGGGTGCTGTGTCTTTTTCGCACGTGGAGCCGGTGTGCATTTCAGGCCCGGATTCACGCTGACGAATGAATATTCCGGCACTTTGTATGTCTTAGATTCGCGAGTTTCAAACCCGCTCCGTTAAGCTGGAATGTGGTTATCTGTGGTTACGAATCTGGATTGGACAAACGAATGACAGCGACGACCGACGCCAAGACCATTCTTTTGCTGAAACCCCGTGGCTTCTGCGCCGGAGTTGTTCGCGCGATTGATATCGTGCGGATCGCCCTGGAGACGTTTGGGCCACCCATCTATGTACGCAAGGAGATTGTCCACAACCGCTACGTGGTCGAAGAACTTCAGGCCAAGGGCGCCATCTTCGTGGACGATGTCGCGGAAGTGCCGGAGGGCGAGCGCGTCATCTACAGCGCGCACGGCGTTGCCCCGGAAGTCCGCGAGGGCAGCGAACTGCGCAATCTTCGCGTCATTGATGCCACCTGCCCGCTGGTCACAAAGGTTCACGTCGAGGCGGTCAAGTTCGCCAAGCAGGGACACTCCCTGATCCTGATCGGCCACTTGAACCACGACGAGATTATTGGAACCCTGGGCGAAGCTCCGGAAGTCACCCAGGTTGTCACCACACCGGAGCAGGTAGAAGCGCTTGTGGTTCCCGATCCGGAACGAGTGGCGTATCTGACCCAGACAACGCTGAGTCTGGACGAAGCGCGCGACATCATTGAAGCGCTGAAGAAAAAATTCCCCAAGATCAAGGGGCCGCACGCCCAGGACATTTGCTACGCGACGGAAAATCGCCAGGTGGCGGTGAAAAACGTCTCAAAGAAAGCCGACGTCGTTCTGGTCGTGGGCTCTCCGAACAGTTCGAACTCCAACCGATTGGTTGAAGTCGCGGAGAATCTCCGTACCAAGTCTTATCTGATCGATACTTCGCGCGACATCAAGTTGGAGTGGCTGGAGGGCGTGACGACTGTCGCGCTTACGGCCGGTGCGTCCGCGCCGGAAATCCTGGTGCAGGACGTGATTCAGTTCCTCAAGAAGCTCGGGTTTGGGAACGTGGAAGAAGTGGAAGTAATGCCGGAGAATGTGCGCTTCGCGCTGCCGCCGGAGATCGTGGAAGCGATCGGTTCCGCGCCGGCGATAACGGAGTAGGGCAAAGCTCTATGGCAGAAATTCGATTCGGAAAACTTGGTCAGCTTGCGCAAACGATGTCTGGTGCGATTTCTTCCGCACGCGATTACCTGTTTTCCCGCATGCATCCGGATGGCTACTGGTGCGGCGAACTTGAAGCCGACACGACTCTTGTCTCTGACTACATTTTCCTTCATACCCTGCTGAATACGCGGGACGAAGTGCGCATGCAGAAATGCGCGAACCAGATCCTCCACTTCCAGAACGCCGATGGCGGTTGGCCCATCTACCACGGTGGCCCGTCGAACATCAGCGCGTCGGTTAAGGCATATTTCGGCCTGAAGATGACCGGCCATAAGCCGGACGATCCCGTTCTCACCAGGGCGCGCGAGTGGATTCTTGCGCATGGCGGCGTGCCGGCGGTCAACACATTTACCAAGATCTATCTCTGCGCGCTCGGACAATACGACTACGATGCGGTGCCGGCCATACCGCCCGAAATCGTCCTCTTTCCGAGCTGGTTCTGGTTCAACATCTACGAGATTTCGTCGTGGTCGCGCGCCATCCTGATTCCACTGTCCATCTGTTACGCGAAAAAGCCGTTCAAGAAGATTCCCGATGCGTGGAGCATCGATGAACTCTTTCCGAACGGTCGCCAGCGCTCGCAACTACGATTGCACTGGGACGACAAGCTGATCAGTTGGCGTAATTTCTTCCTCGTGCTGGATCGCATCTGCCACGGCTTTGAGCGTGTGCATGTTCGCCCGCTGCGTTCCATCGCGCTGAAGAAGGCGGAGAAGTGGATGTTGGAACACTTCGAGATGAGCGACGGCATCTGCGCAATTTATCCGTCCATACTGAACTCAATTATCGCCATGCGTTGCCTTGGGTATTCGCTCGACGATCCGCAGGTCATCCGCGCGATGGACGAATTTGAAAAGCTGGGGATCGAGGAGAAAGATACCTTCCGCATGCAGCCCTGCATGTCCCCGGTGTGGGACACGGCGTATGCGATGTTCGCCCTGGGCGAAAGCGGCGCCGGACGCACCGACCCGCGCATGGTCGCCAGCGCCGAGTGGATTTTGAAAAAAGAGGTCCGTCACAAGGGCGACTGGGCCGTCAAGAATTCCAACACTCAGCCGGGCGGCTGGTACTTCGAGTTCAACAACGAGTTCTATCCCGACGTTGACGACAGCGCCATGGTGATGCTGGCGTTGAACCATGTGGACACTCCGAACGAGCGCTACCAGCGCGAGAGCATAAGGCGCGGACTCGATTGGGTGCTCTCCATGCAATGCAAGAATGGCGGCTGGGCTTCGTTCGATAAGGACAACGACCGCATGGTTTTCCAGTACATCCCGTTTGCCGACCACAATGCCATGTTGGATCCGCCAACGGTCGACATCACGGGCCGCGTGCTGGAGTGCCTGGCGAACTACGGTTACACGCTCAACGACGTGCCGGTAAAACGCGCCTTGAAGTTTATCCGCCAGCAACAGGAGCCCGACGGTTCGTGGTTCGGGCGCTGGGGTGTCAACTACCTCTACGGTACGATGTGCGTGCTCCGCGGCTTGGAAGCGCTCGGTTTCGATAACCATGACCCCCTGGTACAGCAGGGAGCCGAATGGATTCGCATGGTGCAAAATCCCGACGGAGGCTGGGGCGAGAGCTGCGAGTCATATGACGATCCGAACCTTCGCGGCATTGGCCCAAGCACCTGTTCGCAGACCGCCTGGGCGCTGCTCGGGCTGATGGCTGCTGGCGACTATCGTAGCGACTCGCTCACCCATGGCATCAATTACCTGCTGGAACAACAACGCGCGGATGGTTCCTGGGATGAAGCGCCTTATACCGGAACCGGGTTCCCACGGGTTTTTTATCTGAAATACACGCTGTACTACCAGTATTTCCCGCTGATGGCGCTGACGAAGTTTGCCAGCTACATGAAGAGCGCTTAGCAGCGTGCAGATGTTTTGGAGGAATCGATAAGCGATGCCGGTGCCAGTGTCCCAGATGTGGACGGTTGCCACGTACGTCATGAAGCAGAAGGTGGCAGGACGTCGGCGGTATCCGCTCGTCGTGATGCTCGAAGTTCTGTTCCGGTGCAATCTCGCCTGTGCGGGATGCGGGAAAATTCAGTACCCGGCGCACGTCTTGAAGAGTCAGTTGACTCCCGAGGATTGCTTCAAGGCAGTGGAAGAAGCGGGAGCGCCGATCGTCAACATTCCCGGTGGAGAGCCCCTGCTGCATCCCCAGATCGGCGAAATTGTGGAGGGGTTGATCGCGCGTGGTAAGTACGTATATCTCTGCACGAACGCGCTTCTTCTTAAAGAAAAACTTCACCTTTTCAAGCCAAGCAAATATCTGACTTTCACGATTCACCTCGATGGCGAGCGGGACCATCACGATTTTGCCGTGGCCCACGAGGGCACCTACGACATTGCCATTGAGGCGGTCAAGCTATTACTGGAAAAAGGCTTCCGAGTCACAACAAACTCCACGCTGTTCGAAGGAGCCGATCCCAAGAGCGTTCGCCGCTTTATGGATGAAGTGATGGATCTTGGCGTGGAAGGAATGATGATCTCGCCGGGATACAGCTACGAAAAAGCTCCCGACCAGTCACATTTCCTCGCAAAACAGAACGCGAGCGAGCTGTACCGCCAGATATTGAGCAATCGCAGCAAGAAGTGGCGGTTCAATCAGAGTCCGCTGTTCCTTGAGTTTCTGATGGGGAAGCGGGATTACGAATGTACGCCGTGGGGCATCCCGACCTACAACGTCTTCGGCTGGCAGAAGCCCTGCTATCTATTGCAGGACGGCTATGCCGATACGTTCCAGGAATTGATAGCGGAAACCGACTGGGGCCGGTATGGACACGCCAGCGGCAATCCCAAGTGCGAAAACTGCATGGTGCACAGTGGATTTGAACCGTCGGCGGTCAACGATACGTTCGGGTCTTTAGGCGGCATGGTAGCGACGGTCAGGGCAATGTTCAGCCAGTATGCGGATCCGACGGCGATGGACGCTCTGACGAAGAACGAAGTTATACCGGCACATGCGCGCAATCCGCTCATACAGATCAAGCAGCAAGAGAGCTTCAAATGAGCATGTGTGACGAGGCAAAGTCCCAATCGAGTTCCGCTGAACTCGAAAGTTACCAGGGCTGGGTTCCGGAGCTGGCGAGCGAGGATGACCTTCGCGAAGCGCTCGAACGGGCGTTCGATTATCGTGGCGATGTGACGATCACCAGGAAAGATGGAACCGTGATTGAGGGATATATCTTCGATCGCAAGTCCGCAAAGACACTGCGCGACTCGCTGGTGCGCGTCCTGCCGAAAGACTCAAACCATCGACTCTCGATTCCATACTCGGAAATTGCCGCACTGGCCTTCAGTGGCCGTGACATGGCGGCGGGCAAGAGCTGGGAATCCTGGGTTCGCAAATATTGGGAGAAACGTGCCGCCGGCGAATCGTATGGTCTCACTCCCGACACGCAAGAATAATTAAGAGTTGAGAACGGCTTGAAAACCTTCATTACCGGAGCAACAGGTTTCGTTGGGAGTCATGTCGCCCGTCAGTTGGCGGATGGCGGTGCCGACCTTCGTCTCCTTGTGCGCTCCACCAGCCGGCGCGACAACATAGAGGGCCTGCGGGCGGACCTGGTGACCGGCGACCTGACCGATGCGGAATCGCTTCGCCGGGGAATGGAAGGCTGCGATTTCGTCTTCCACGTTGCCGCCGACTATCGTCTATGGATGAAGGACCCGAGCGGCATGTATGCCTCGAACGTTGCCGGGACCGAAGCCGTGATCCGCGCGGCGCAGCAGGCAGGTGTGCGGCGGGTGATCTACACCAGTTCGGTGGCGACGATGGGGTTCGGCTATAGCGCCGTGGCGGTGGACGAAGACACTCCGGTGACCGAAGCGGACATGATCGGCCACTACAAGCGCTCGAAATATCTCGCTGAACAAAAAGCTGTCCAGATGGCGCGCGCTGGTGCGAACGTCGTGATTGTGAATCCCAGTGCGCCAATCGGCGAGCAGGACATCAAGCCGACTCCCACCGGACGCATCCTGGTGGACTTCCTCAAGAAGAAATTTCCCGCCTACGTCGAAACCGGACTGAACTTGGTGGATGTCAAGGATGTGGCCAAGGGGCATCTGCTGGCGATGGAGAATGGACGCTCCGGCGAGCGCTACATTCTGGGCGGCGAGGACATGACGCTCAAGCAGATTCTCGACACGCTGGGTGAAATCACCGGCCTGCCTTCGCCGAGCATCAAGCTTCCGTACGCTGTCGCGTATCTTAGCGGTGCGTGCGACACGTTCTTCACTGGCGTGCTCATGGGGCGGGAACCCAGAGTGACACTGGACTCGGTGCGCATGGGGCGGAAAATGATGTGGGTCTCCTCCGCCAAGGCTGAGAGGGAGCTGGGATACCAGCACGGTCCCGTGCGCGATGCGTTGCGCCGGGCGGCGGAGTGGTTCGTGGCGCACGGACACGCGCCGGCATATGGCGAAGCGTGCGCGACGGCATGAGCAATGTGATCAAACTCGCGATCATCGCTGCGCTGGAGCGAGAGGTTGCGCCGATTGTGCGAGGCTGGGAGCAGAAGTTCATTGATATTTATGGATACAGGAAGCGCTGCTGGAGTTCTGGCACTTCGGTGGTAGTTTGTGCGGGAGTGGGCCAGCAGCGAGCTCATGAATGCACACAAGTGGTCATTGAGACGTTTGCTCCCGAGGTGATAACGTCGATTGGATTCGCCGGAGCAACGGTTCCGGATTTGACGGCGGGGGATGTACTGGTGCCCGCTAAAGTGGTATCCAGCCGCACCGGGGCCGAGTTTCAATCGTGGTTTGGCGCCGGGGTGCTTGTCACCGCGGATGCAATCGCGGGCAGGGAGCTCAAGGCGGAGTTGCGGCGAGTTTACCGCGCCGAGGCGGTGGACATGGAAGCTGCGACAGTGGCTGAGGTTTGTGCCGCAAGTGGCAAAAAGTTTTTGGCGATCAAGGCCATCTCCGATGGGTGGAAAGACGAGATGGAGTTTCTTGCACCTTACGTTCGTCCAGAGGGTTTTCGAACGGCGGCATTTCTCGGACATATAGCGGTTCGACCGGCCTTGTGGGGCTCGGTCAGAAAATTGAAAGATCAAAGTCAACTGGCCTCCGACGGACTTTGCAAAACTGTCGGTCTGCTGATCAGGGACGTTGCGGAGTTCGAGCGTCAGTTTTCAGCGCGAAGGCCAATGGCAGTTGCCGGTATCGCAGGTGAAAGGGCGCCGGCGGCAAAAGGAAACCAGTGAATCGCAGTTCACAGATGGAAGCAGACACACAAACCCGTACTGAGCGCCGCTTGGGCGTCATTCCAGGAAAAATGTTGGCGGCCGTCTACCACGGCCAGGATGACATCCGGTTGGAGACGGTTCCGGTACCGGAAATTGGACAGGGCGAGATCCTCGTTCGTGTCCATACTTGCGGAATCTGCGGAACCGACCTGAAAAAGATTGCCACCGGTTCGCACTCGGCGCCGCGCATTTTCGGCCACGAAACGGCCGGGATGGTGGTTGCGGTTGGCGAGGGAGTGACAAAGTATTCGCTGGGCGACCGGGTGATGGTCTTTCACCACATTCCCTGCGGCGACTGTTATTACTGCCAGCACAAAACATTTGCCCAGTGTCCGGTTTACAAACAAGTGGGTGTCACGGCCGGTTACGAGCCAAGCGGTGGGGGATTTGCCGAATATGTCCGGGTAATGGACTGGATCGTGGAGCGGGGTGTCATTCGTATCCCCGACGGAGTTTCCTACGAACAGGCGTCTTTCATCGAACCGGTGAATACTTGTTTCAAGGCGATTGAAACGCTGGCTCCAAAGCCGGGTGAAACTGTACTGGTCATAGGGCAGGGGCCCATCGGGTTAATCCTTGCGTTCCTGGCCAAGCGGGCGGGAGCGGAGGTAATTACTTCCGATTTGTTCCCGCAGAGGCTTACAATAAGTAAGCGATTTGGTCTGAACAACACCGTGGATGCATCCGCCGAAAGCACTCTCAACCGGGTTCGCGCGGTGACCGGCAATCGAGGAGCGGATGCAGTCATTCTTGCGGTTGCGGGGAATGCTTTGATCCGGCCCGCCGTGGATGCAGCTCGTCCGGGTGGCCGGGTAATGTTATTTGCGCAGACTGTTCGCAGTGAAGTGCAGATTGATCCCGCTGCGATATGCGTCGACGAGAAAACTCTTCTCGGGTCCTACAGTGCATCGGTGGACCTGAACGAAGATGTTGCACGATTTGTGCTAAGCCGGGAAATGGACTTGGAAGGCTTGTACAGCCACCGTTTTCCGCTGGAGCAGGCCGTGGAGGCTCTTAAGTTAGCGGCGCATCCACAGCCGGATACGATGAAAATCGCGATCCAGCCCGGCAGCACATGGGAAGGAATGACAGAGTGAACGGAACGATGACCGCTGCGGTCCTCTATGGAAAAGAGGACGTGAAAATTGAGAGGGTTCCGATACCACGGGTAGGTGAGGGTGAAGTTCTGGTCAAAGTGCAGGTGGCCCTCACTTGCGGCACGGATCTCAAGGTTTATCAGCGCGGATACCACGCGCGCATGATCGTTCCCCCGGCGTTATTCGGCCATGAACTTGCCGGTGTCATTGAGGAAGTCGGGCCGAACGTGAAGGGATTCAAGCGCGGACAGCGCGTAGTGGCATTGAACTCGGCGCCGTGCCAGCAGTGCTTCTATTGCTCCAAGCACCAGGAGAACCTGTGCGAGGACCTGCTCTTCAACAACGGCGCATACGCTGAATACATCCGGGTTCCCAAGCGCATTGTCGATCTCAACATGCTGGCCGTTCCAACCGACGTCAGCTATGAAGAGGCGGCGCTGGTGGAACCGCTGGCGTGCGTGCTTCGCGGATTGCATGAAACCGGCGTGGAGATTGGCGATACGGTCGCGGTGATCGGGGCCGGTCCCATTGGGCTGATGTTCATGCAGGTTGCCAAGCTCACCGGTTGCAACGTGCTCGCGGTGGTCAAGCGCGACAGCCAGGTCGATGCCGCAAAGCGCGCCGGAGCGCATGACGTGGTGCAAATCACCAAGGTCAATGACCCCGTGGAAGCGGTTCGCGCGATCACTCCCGACCGACGCGGTCCGGACGTGGTGATCGAAGCGGTTGGCCGTCCCGAGGCATGGGAGCAGTCGATTGAAATGGTTCGGAAGGGTGGCACCGTGAATTTCTTTGGCGGCTGCGCCAGCGGAACCAAGGTTCAACTCGACACGCAACGGCTGCACTATTCGGAGATCACGCTCAAGGCGACCTTCCATCACACCCCGGACACGGTAAAGAAGGCGTTCGCGCTGATCACCGAGGGAAAGATCAAAGGCGGCGATTACGTCACTGGCGAAGCCCCGTTGTCGCGTTTGCAGCAGGTGTTGCGTCACATGCTCAACCGCAACGGACAAATCAAGACGGCCATCATCCCTGGCCACTGAGTCGAGAGTCTTTAAAGGGCCGCGGATCGGGTATACATGGCGTCCATCTCCAGCAATGGCTCCTCCCTGGAGTCGCGCATCAATCCTGACCCGCGCACTCGTGTGTCCCCGGAAGTGACCGGCGATGCCGCCGCATTGGCGGAAGGTTGGGCACGGCTGCCAGAGTCATATCGGATTCCCGAAGTAGCTCCTACTGTTGAGGAAGCGCGAGGTTATTGCGAACGCCTGGCCCGCAGCCACTACGAAAATTTTTCCGTCGCCACCTGGTTTTTGCCGAAGCACCTTCATCAGCACTTCTACAACGTTTACGCCTACTGCCGTATTTCAGACGATCTCGGCGACGAGGTCGGCGATACGCGCCTCTCGCTCCGGTTGCTGGATCGCTGGGAAGAAGAGTTGCGCTGCACATACGCCTTGCTGGCTGATCCGGCGAGCGCTCCCGCGCCCAGTCATCCCGTTTTCGTCGCATTGGCGGAAACCATTCGCCGGTTTGCAATTCCGCAACACGAGTTCTCCGACCTGCTTGTTGCGTTCCGTCAGGATCAGGGCGTGAAGCGCTATGAGACGTTCGACGATCTGCTTGGATATTGCAGGAATTCGGCGAATCCCGTCGGCCATCTCGTGCTTTACCTCGGTGGATACTCTGACCCGGAGCGCCAGCAACTCTCCGACTTCACTTGCACGGCGCTTCAGTTGGCAAACTTCTGGCAGGACGTTTCAGTGGATTACGGTAAGGGACGCATCTACCTCCCGCTGGAAGACCTTCGTCGCTTCGGTGTCAGCGAGAGCGATATTGCCGAACGGCGGACGACCCCGGCATTTCTCGAAATGATGCGTTTTGAAGTTGCGCGCGCACACCAGTGGTTTGAGCGGGGAGTGCCGCTGATCGGAAAAGTGGACAAGCAACTTGCGCTTGATCTTGAACTTTTCACCCGTGGCGGTCAGGAAATACTCAACGCGATTGAAGCACAGGGATTCGACGTATTGAAAAGCCGGCCTTCCATCTCGAAGGTACGCAAGGTAGGATTGCTGCTCCGGGCGCTTGCCGGAAAAATGACAGCGGGATCGTCGCAATGAGCGCTGCCGTCCAACATCATCCGTTGCAATTGACCACGGCCTACGGTGTCTGCCGGCACATCGCGCGTTCATCCGCGAAAAATTTCTATTACGGCTTCATGGTGCTTCCGCGGCGCAAGCGTAACGCCCTGTCGGCGGTCTATGCCTTCATGCGTCACGCCGACGATCTCTCCGACAATCCTGGAATGAGCGTCCATGAGCGTCGCCGTAAACTCACCGAATTCATCGAAGGATACCGTCGCGTCTCCGAGGGAGCGCCCACCGATGATCCCGTCTTCATGGCGCTGCGCGACTCGCAAGAGCGTTACCACATTCCGTTTGAACTGCTCGAACAGCTTGTGCAGGGAACGGGGATGGATATCCAGGAGGCCGGACCCGAGACGGCGGACGCTCACCCCCTGATCGCATACCAGACTTTTGGCGAGCTCTACGACTATTGCTATCATGTGGCGTCGGTCGTGGGACTGGTCTGCATTCGCATCTTTGGTTATCGTGACCCTGCGGCGGAGCAGCTTGCGGAGCACGTCGGCATTGCTTTCCAGCTCACCAACATCTTGCGCGACGTCAAGGAAGATGCGCAGATGGGCCGCGTCTACATCCCGCAGGAGGATCTTGATCGCTTTGGAGTCAGCGTTGCGGAGCTCGCATCCGGCGCTGACATGGCGCGGTTGCGCCCCCTTCTGGAGATGGAAGCGAGCCGTGCAAAGGAGTTCTACGTCGCGGCTGGCGAATTGCTTCCGCTGATCGACGACGAGAGCCAGCCGGCCCTCTGGACGCTGGTGGAGATTTACCGCGGGCTTCTCGGGAAGATCGAGACTCGTGAATATGATGTATACACGGAGCGCGTCCGGCTGACGGTTCCGGAAAAGTTGAAAATCCTTGGCAAAGGATTCTTCCGCCGCCTCACGTGAACACCACGCTCAAACAGAACGGTAGCGCGCCGTCATCCGGCGCCGTCTCCACGCGTGTCCGCGTAGCCATTATCGGCGGCGGCCTTGCCGGCCTTGCGGCAGGTTGCGCGCTGTCCGATGCCGGCTACTCGGTGACGCTTTATGAGCGGCGGCCGTATCTCGGCGGGCGTGCCTCATCGTACGAGCATCCCGGTACGGGTGAAGTTGTCGACAACTGCCAGCATATTCTCCTCGGTTGCTGCACAAATCTCATCGAGTTTTACCGGCGCCTCGGCGTGCAGGACCGCATCAAGTGGTACGAGTGTCTCACGTTCATCGAACCCGGCGGTCGCAGCGGAATCCTTGAACCCTCGGGACTTCCCGCGCCGTTTCACGCCTCTATGGCGTTTCTGAAATTCCCATTGCTTGCTACAAGCGACAAGCTGGCTGTCGCGCGCGCCATGTTGTCTCTGATGGAGCGCACTCCTCCCGACGATGGCAGCGATTTCCAATCGTGGTTGTTGAAGCACGGACAGACGCAGCGTGCCATCGATCGCTTCTGGAGCCCGGTGCTGGTCAGCGCACTCAATGAGGATCTCGACCAGGTTTCTGTCTATTACGGAGCCATGGTTTTTCGCGACGCATTCCTCAAATCAGCAGAAGCCGGACGCATGGGCGTGCCCACTGTTCCGCTCTCCGATCTTTACGGCACTGCCCGGGGATATATCGAGGCGCGCGGCGGGGAAGTGTCGTTGCGCACTTCCGTTGAGTCGTTCCGCACGGAAGGCGACGAGGTAATCGTCTCAACTGCCGGCGGCGAGTCGACTTTCGATTTCGTCATTCCTGCCGTTCCGTTTCACGCGCTCGGAGCGTTGTTGCCAAAGACCAAGGCTTCCGAAGACATTGTTGCAGGGCTGGAACACCTCAAGACCGTTCCGATTACCGGCATCCACCTCTGGTTCGATCGCGAAATTACCCCACTGGAACACGCCGTGCTGCTCGACCGTACGGTTCAGTGGATGTTCCAGAAATCAAAGATTCAATCGCGCCCGGGACAAGACGATCAGAACGCCGGCAGTTATCTCGAACTTGTGGTCAGTTCGTCAAAGACACTGCTCAACAAATCGCGCGGAGAAATTATCGACTTGGCGTTGCGCGAACTCGCCGAGTTTTTTCCAGTCGCAAAAGAGGCGAAGCTGCTGAAGGCAACCGTCGTCAAGGAGGTTCACGCGACGTTTGCTCCCGCGCCTGGATCGGACCAGTATCGCTTGCGCCCGCAGAGTCCGTGGCCGCACGTATTCTTCAGCGGAGATTGGACGGCCACCGGTTGGCCCGCCACGATGGAAGGTGCTGTGCGCGCGGGCTACGCCACCGCGGAGGCCGTCGCGAACGCAACCGGAGAGGCGCGCCGGTTCATGGTGCCCGACCTTCCGGCGCGCGGATTGATGAAGTTCTTCAAGTAAGCCCGACCAAAATCAATTGCTACACTTGAACCGTCGGCAGTGCCTTCGCCTGCTCGAAAAGATTCTGGAAAAGAATCGTGCTCAGGTAGCGCTCGCCAAAACTGGGGACGATGGCGACGATGAGCTTGCCCTCATACTCCGGCTTCTTTGCCAACTTGATCGCGGCGTGCACCGCGGCGCCCGAAGAGATTCCAACGAACAGGCCTTCTTCTTTTGGCAGACGCCGTGCCATCTCCAGCGCTTCGTCGTCCGTCACCGTCACAATTTCGTCGATGAACTTGGTGTTCATGTTTGCCGGAATCATTCCCGTGCCAATTCCCTGGATTTTGTGCGGAGAGTGCGTGCCTCCGGAAAGAACCGGGCTGTTCGCGGGCTCCACGGCAACCGCACGAAAGCTGGGCTTCTTCGGCTTGATGTATTCACATATGCCGGTAAACGTCCCGCCGGTGCCCACGCCCGAGACGAGTACATCGACTTTTCCGTCCGTGTCTTCCCAGATTTCCGGGCCGGTCGTTTCGCGATGAATCTTCGGATTCGCGGGATTCTCGAACTGTTGCAGCATGTACGCGCCGGGCGTGTTGTTGACGATCTCCTGCGCCTTGGCGATGGAGGCGTTGATTCCGCCGGATGCCGGCGTAAGGATCACTTCCGCGCCGAAGGCCAGCAACAGCACGCGCCGCTCCAGGCTCATCGAATCTGACATGGTAACGATGAGCCGGTAGCCTTTCACCGCCGCGACAAATGCAAGCCCGATGCCTGTGTTTCCGCTGGTTGGTTCCACCAGCACGGTGCGCCCCGGATGAATCTTTCCGGCCTTCTCGGCTTCCTCGATCATGCTCACCGCAATCCGGTCCTTGACGCTGTTGCACGGATTGAAGCTTTCGAGCTTCACGGCTACGGTGGCCTTGCAGCCTTCCGTGACGCGATTCAAGCGGAGAAGCGGAGTGCGTCCAATAAGTTCAGTAAGGTTGTTTGCGATTTTCACGCGAGACCTCTTCCGACTAGGGATTTTCCTATTGGATGAGGCATCCAGTCGCGTGGGCGCACGGTTTCTCGCGCCATCCTGAATTTTGCGGAGGGAACTGACAGGACTGCTGCGAGGCTATCGTGCGAGCAGTGCAACACCAGCTGCCACAAAGATGGCAGCTATCCACCGGCGCCGGTCGACGTTTTCCTTCAGGAAGAAACGTGCGGCAACCGCGTTGGTCACAAAAGTGAGCGACGCCGAGGCAGGCGCTACCAGGCTTACGTCTCCCCACGACAGTCCTACCAGCAGACTGAAGAACGCTGCCGCCATGAAGCACACGCCGAACAGAAACGTTCCGTTGCCCAGGACGCGCCGCACGACAGCAAAAATTCCCTTCGATCGCCGCAATTGTCCGAGGTCGCCGATTTTCTGCATCGCATTCGCCAGCAGCACGTCGCCGGCAGTGGAGGCCACCACAACCATAAGAATCGCCGACCAGGTGTTCAACGTCTTCATGCCTCTTTCTCCTGGCTCGCGATGCTCACTGTTTCACCAGCGGCCTTCTCGTGTGGATGTTGCTCGGTCCGCTCCGGGCCACCCGCAACGAATCCCACCCCCGCGGTGATAAACAGAATTCCTGCCCACCGCGTCATGCTGATGTGTTCATGCAGAAAGACCTTGGAGAGAAGCGCCAGCACCACGTATCCAATGGCGGTTGCTGGAAGCACGAACGTAAGGTCGGCCCAGGAGAGCGCGCTGAGGTAGCTCCCGAAGAAAACGAACAGGCACAGAATTCCGGCCACTATCCATGGATTCGCAAGCGCGGAAAAAACATGAAGCAATTGATTGAAGTGAATCTCTCCCACGTCGCGCATGCCGCGCGAGAGCAGCACATCGCCGCAGGACCCGAAGATCACGATGGAAAGAAGGACGAGATATTTACGGACGTTCACTATGCCTCAAATCGGCGGTGGCTATGAATCGGGCAAAACACTATCGTAAATTGCGGGCCGGATAAATTCAAAAGCCCGCTCCGAAAAGCGGGCTTGAGATTGTAGCGTCAATCAGACGCGCACTGTTTCCGCGTCGCGGGCCTGCTGTTTCGCGCGGGCTTCCTTCACCGCGCGATTGCGGGCCGAGCGCAGTTTGAGGAAGTCTCTCGCTTCTTTGTAGAGTCGTTTGCGCTCATCGCTTTTCCACATCGCCTTGAAGACGATGGGTACCCAGACTTTCGGGCGGAAGTAATACTCGTCATAGAACCTGTGCACCATCTCCATGACGTAGTCTGCCGGAAGTCCCGGATACTCGATATGGGCGACCTGGTGACCGCCTGTATCCACCATTTCCTTGGTGTTGATGATGAACCCGTTCGACTCCGCGAATTCGTAGAGTTCGGTTCCGGGGTAGGCATGCGCCACTGAGACCTGTATGGTCTCGACGTTGATCTCCTTGGCGAAGTCGATCGTCCGGCGAATCGTCTCCTTGGTTTCCCCCGGAAGTCCGAGGATGAAATCCCCGTGCACGGCAAGCCCGAGCTTCTTGCAGTCCTTACTGAACTGGCGCGCACGTTCCACGGTTGCGCCCTTCTTGATGTTCTTCAGGATCTGCGGATCGCCCGATTCATAGCCGACGATGAGCAGGCGGCAGCCTGCTTCCTTCATTGCCTTCAGGGTTTCGTAATCCGTGGTGACGCGCGACGTGCACGACCATGTCAGCTTCAGCGGCTTCAGCTTCTCGCAAAGCTCGATCGTGCGCGCCTTCTGGATATTGAACGTGTCGTCATCGAAGAAGAATTCCTTCACGTTCGGCCAGAATTCCTTCGCCTTCATCATTTCGTGCGCCACGGCATCGCTGGAGCGTTTGCGCCACGGATGGCCGCTCAGAGTCTGAGGCCAGAGGCAGAAGGTGCACTGCGCCGGGCAGCCGCGCGTCGTGTAGAGCGCGACATAGGGATGAAGCAGGAACGGTACGTTGTAGCGCGTCACGTCCAGATCGCGCTTGTAGACGTCGACCACGTCCGGCATGGCGTCCAGATCGGCAACCGACGGACGGTCCAGGTTGTGTACCACCTTGCCGTTCTTTCGGTACGACGCGCCCAGAATTTCTTCCAGCGGCTTGCCGTTGGCGTATTCCACCACGGCGTAGTCGAATTCGCGCCGCACGATGAAATCGATCGCCGGGCAATCGTTGAGTGTCTGCTCGGGCAGTGTGGTGACGTGCGGGCCGACGAACGCGATCTTCAGATTCGGATTCGCGTCCTTCATGGCCGCTGCCAGTTTCACGTCGCCGGGGAAGCCCGGTGTACTCGTAAACAGCACGAGGAACTCATACTGTTTTCCGATCTCAATTGTCTCCTGCGCACTCACGTGATGCGGCGGTGCGTCCAGGAGGCGAGACCCCTCCAGCATGCCGGCCGGATAGGCCAGCCAGACGGGATACCAATACGACTCGATTTCTCGGGTGGCGGGCCAGCGTGAACTGGCGCCTCCATCAAAGTTCTCGAACGAGGGCGGATTCAGGAACAGCGTCTTTAAAGGCATAATGCGTAATGCTTTATATTAACATCGGCATACCGGCTACCCGCAGGCAAATGCCAGTGGACGGTATGGAATCGGATGCGGGCGGCGTGTGGCAGCGGTCTACGGGACGGCACACCAACGTGTGATATGGCCCCTTTGTTATAGTTCTAACTGGAGCTCCCGGTATCGCCCATGAAGATCAGCAAGGAGACATGGGGCGTCGCCATTGACGCCCTCCGGGCCAACAAGGTTAAGGCCGCACTCACCATGCTGGGCGTGGTGATTGGCAGTGCCTGCATTGTTTTGGTCGTCACCATCGCGCTGATCGGAAAAACCTACGTACTCGCCCAGATCGAGGGCGTCGGCTCGAACATCGTTTACGCCTACTACATGGGCGGAAACGAAAGCGCCCGTTCGCTCTCCGACGAAATCACCCTGGCTGACATGGATGCGATCCGGCAGATCCCTCACGTCGTCGAGGTCGCCGGCACGCACGACATGGCCACCAACATGGTCGTCAACGGGCAGGAACGCGCCGTCAGCCTCATCGGCGTGACCGATGGCTTCCAGAAGATTCGCAATCTGCTGATCCTCCGCGGCCGCTTCTTTGACGACGTGGATATGCAGACCGCCGCCAAGGCGTGCCTCATTACCCAGGATCTCGCCAACAAGTTTCCGAATCAAAATATGATCGGCAAGCAGCTCCGGGTCGGCGAACTGACGTTCACCGTGATAGCGGTTTTCCGCGAGCGTGTCGCGACCTTCGGGCAGTCGGAAATCACTTCGGAATCCATCCTGATTCCATTCCCGCTCATCAAGTACTACACCGGGCGCGACTACATCAAGACGCTCTATGCGCAGGCGGATACGGCGGAAAATGTTCCGGAAGTGACCACGCAAGTGCGGAAATTGCTACAGGCGCGCCATCGCACCGGCGCCGTCTACAACGTACAGAATCTTTCGTCCATCCTCGATGCCGCCCGGAAAATCTCCATGGCGCTGACCGCCGTCCTTTTGCTGGTCGGATGCATCGCGCTCATCATCAGCGGCGTGGGCATCATGAACATCATGCTGGTCACGGTGACGGAGCGCACGCGGGAGATTGGTTTGCGCAAGGCGGTTGGCGCGCGTCGCGATGAGATTCTTTACCAGTTCCTGATCGAGGCATTCATCATCAGCGGACTGGGCGCGTTTGTAGGTGTCTTGATCGCCGTTGGATTGAAACTGATTATCCAGCCCCTGCTGCCTGCCGAACTGGGATTGAAGATTCCGATCTCGCCGATGTCGATTCTCGCGGCTTTCGTCGTTTCCTGCGCCACCGGACTTACGTTCGGATACCTGCCTGCCAGTCGCGCCTCGAAGCTCCAGCCCACTGATTCTCTGCGATACGAATAGCGCAACCGTTCAGCGGCCGGCCGCCAGTGCCCAGGCCTGTAGGTCGCCTGTCTGACGGATGAACTCCAGCTTGGCCTTGGCCAGCGCAAATGCGGCTTCCAGGTAGGTGGCCTGCTTGTCGGAGGCGTCCATGCGGGCCTGTTCTTCATCTTTCAACGTTGCATCGCCGGATTGGATCTTCGCGTGTATGGCCGCTACAGTGCCTTTTGCGACTTCATAATCCAGCCGCGCAACTTCTTCCGCCGCCTGCAACTGCCTCAGGCTCCTTTGCAACTCCACCGCCGCCTCGGAAACCTTGCCGCGCACCTGTTGCGCCTCGGCTTTTGCCTTCACCACGTCGGCCCGGGCAGCGTCGGCTCGCGCACGCTGCGCAAAATCGAGGAAGGGAAATCGTATGTTGAGGCCGATGCTGTAATTGTTGCGCGAAAACTTCCGGTAGTACTGGTCGTAGTTGTTGAAGGTTGTCAGCATCGCATATTGGCCGGCCAGATCGATGGAGGGAAGCATCTGCTTCTTCTCCGCATCCGCGCGGAGTTGCGCTGAGCGGATCTTCTCGTCCGCCAGTTTTACGTCGCTGCTGCTGTGCACCGCCACTGACGCCGCGTCTGCGTCCTGCGAGACTTCCGGCGTCTTCGGTATTGAATCCGACGCCGTCTCGATGGCCGCTACCGGCAGCCCCGTCAGTTTGGAAAGCCGCTCACGCAATACGTCGGCCCGGCCTTGCGCATTGGCGATGCGCATCTCCACTCGTGCCGCCGCAAGCTGTGTCTTCTTCAGGTCGAGATCGCTGTCGAGCCCTTCTGTCTTGCGCGCGTTGCTGATGTAGACAGCCTTCCGTGCCACCTGGCTCTCTTCTTCCAGCGATTTCATTCGCGCCGCCAGGTTGTCGAGTTCGATATATGCCAGCGCGGTTCGCAGGATGACATCGTTCTTCCGGTCTTCCAGGCTGATCCGCGTCGCATTCCAGTCCGTCTTGGATGCCTTCAAAAGAGAGTGTTGTGCGAAGTTGAGCAGAAACTGCTGTGAGTTGATGTTGAACACCGATGGCGCCGAGCCCTCAATCGAGAGCGGAACGCCGTACGAGTAGCCAAGGCCCGAGCCAAAGATCACTTGCGGCAAAAAGCCCGCGCGCGTTTCCAGGTATGCGTCATGCGCCTTCGTCTGGTCCGCTTGGGCGATCGTCATGGTTCCGCTGTGCTGCAGCGCCAGTTCCAGAACGCGCTGAAACGGCACGGGTGCGGTTTGCGCCGCCAGCGGAGTGCAGGCGATGAGCGCGCACATCATCAGTCGCACTAGTCGACCACTGCCCTCACGGAATTCCATCAGGTCACCTTTCGATTGAGCACGCATTGTCGCGACTTTAGCCGCCGATCCTGCGCAAGGCTACTTGCGCGGGCTTGTAGTTTTTGGCCAGTGCCAGTGCTGCTCGGTATTCGCGAATCGCAGAGTCACGATCGCCGAGTCCCTGGTATGCGCGTCCCAGCAGGTAGTGAGCGCGGAAGACCGGCCCCGTATCGCTTGTTGGTCCGGCGATATACGACTCCAGAATTTTTGTCGCGCCCGGCAGGTTCCTGCCACCCGCCACCAGCAACTCTCCCGCGTCGAACAGGTCCTGCGGCCGCTTCTTCGGCGCATTCATTGCCTGCACCACGGCGTTTTCGAATTCGCTGAACTGCTTGCGACGCCGGTAGAAGTTCGCAATCTCCAGCCACTCCTGCGCTGAATTTCCGCTGGTCGAAATTGCCAGCTTGTATTGCCGCTCGGCTTCAGCGTAGTTTCCCTCGCGAGCCGCCACCATTGCCCGTATGGACGCCGCCGTTACCGGGTCTTTCGTCGCGATCTCATCCGCCAGCCGTCGCGCTTTATCCTTGCCGCCGCCGATGATGGAAGGCGCGGTCGCATAGAACTCCGCCAGGTCGTGCCGTGCGCCCGGGTCGTTCGGATCCAGTTGAACGGCCTTCTCGAACGCCGCCACCGATTTTCTTGCCGGCCCAATGGCCGCGAGCGCGCCGACGCTGTCTGCCTTCTCCCCGTAGGAACGCGCCAGCCAGAGATAGTAGGACGAGACGTTCGGATTCAGTTGCACGGAACGTTCGCCATACTTCACGGCGTTGTCCCAATCTTCCAGGGAGAAATACACGCGGCACAGCAGGTTGTAATCCTGCGCCGTAGCCGCGTTGGAATTGGTCTTCTGCGTCAGGGAACGAATCGCATCGTCCGCGCGGCCCGCCGTCAGCAAATCCATGCAAGCTGGTTCGGCCGAGGCCGCAACTCCCGCCAGAAGCAGGCAAAAAACTATGACTGCAAATAATTTGGAATACCGCACCATTACTACTGACTCCCAATAATCTTGACCATGATCCCGTCGGTCAGCGGCGTCGGACTGAGGGAGGAAACCGCGATCGTCTCGTTGGCGTTCAATCCTTCCGCAATCTCGATGCTCGTCAGGTCGGAGACTCCCGTAGTCACTTCGCGCCGTACCAGCCGGTTGTCCCTCACGATGTAAACGTATTTCCTGCCGTCGATCTCTTTTAGCGCCTCGCGCGGGATGACCAATGCATTGGCTTTGCTCGATGTGATGATCGTGACGTTCACGTTGATATTAGGCAACAGCTTCCCATCGTTATTTGTTACCGAGCACATTGTTTCTCCCACCACTCGGCTTCCGCGGTTCACCACCGTGCTCGGCAGGGTCTTTACGTGGCCTGTCCATGCTCGACCGGGAACCGCGTCCCACGTGACCTGCACCGGTTGTCCCAGTGCCAGCCGGCCGATCTCGGGTTCGTCCACAAAAGTTCGCACCTGCATCTCGTCCAGGTTCGCCATCTGCAGCAGCAGGTCGCCGGTGTTGACGAACGCGTCCTGCCGAACTGGAATCGCGTAGACGGTTCCATCGAACGGCGCGCGAACCATCGAGTTGCGCAACACGTCTGCAGCCGCCTGCAGCGCGGCTCGCGCCTCGGCCACTGCGGCCTCCACACTGGCGCGTTCCTGCGGAGACGAACGGTCCTTGCCGTTGCGTGCCAGCAGGTCGGCATCTGCCTG
This sequence comes from Acidobacteriota bacterium, assembly GCA_021779935.1. Taxonomy (GTDB): domain Bacteria; phylum Acidobacteriota; class Terriglobia; order Terriglobales; family Acidobacteriaceae; genus JAJXZT01. The sequence goes on along the minus strand of JAJXZT010000040.1, from coordinate 214,658 downwards.
CGCGCGTTTCACGCGTTCGCGGGCCGCCAGCACTTCTCCGCGAGAAGCGGCGCCACTCTGTTCTAACCGTTCCAGCGCCGTAAGGTTGCGCTTTGCGGTTGCCAGGTCGGTTTTCGCTTTTGTCAGGTCCGTCTCGCGCGACAGAATTTCCGCCTGTGTTCCGCCGGCGCGTACCGCTGCCTCTGCCGCTTCCGCCGATTTCAACTGTGCTTGCCCCTTGGCGACCGCGGCGCGTGCATCCGTGGCGTCCAGTTCCAGCAGGAGTTGACCGCGGTGCACTCTCTGGCCTTCATTCACTAGGATTCGCCGTACGATGGTTGCGACTGGAGCATGGGCTTCAAAGTTCTGAAGCGGTTCAACTTTGCCGTTGGTTGTGATCGTGTCGGTGATGTTCTTGCGGACGGGCTGCGTGATCATAATCCGAATCCGCTTGGGACGCAGCGCCATGAATGCGCTCACCAGGATCAGGATGACGAGCGGAACGGAGAGGATGATTACCGTGCGCCGCCAGCCGCTTTTCGCACTGCCGTTATTTCCGTTGGCCATGAGTATCCGTGCTTGCCTGTAATAATCACCACAATCATGTTGGGTCCAGATGCGCCAGACTAGGCCTCAGGACATGGTTTTACAAGTATCGTGATGTAGCCTTTTGCAACCTTGCGACGACAACGCTGGCCGATTCTTGGATGCATCGGCCTCTCCGGACTCTCAGTGCCAGCCGTCCGGCGCAACGCGGCAGCAGCGTTCGAATCCATGCCGGATAGCAGGATCCTCCGCGGCCTCAATACCAGCCTGCGGGCTACATCATATTGTACGCGTTCGCCTCCTGCCGGGGCCACTCCCGGAATGCCCAATCGGGGGAATCGCCGGCTCATCGTGGGACACATCCGGATATCCCACCGTCCACCAGGACCGCCGTCTTCCAGTAAAATAGCTCCATGGCAAAGAACAAGGCGACCCGGCTCGGTTATACCCCGGACCACGCGAAATCCGGCCTCGATTTCAACTTTCCGGAAATCGAGACGTGGCCGAATCAATTCCCCGGCTACGAAATCGAGATTGACATTCCTGAATTTACCTCCGTCTGCCCCAAGACCAGCTTGCCCGACTTCGGGACCATCTGGATCCGGTATATGCCGGACAAGCTCTGTTTCGAATTGAAGTCGCTCAAGGAATACGTCAATTGCTATCGCAACCTCGGCATCTTCCAGGAGAATGTCGTCAACCAGGTGCTTGAGGATATAGTGAAGGCCACCCGCCCTGTATGGGCTGAAGTGCGCGGCGAGTTTCGTCCGCGCGGCGGACTCGGCACCACCGTCGTTGCTCGCTGGCCACGCCCAAAGCGCCGGTAGTGGCAAACGTTCCGCCGTGGTAGACTCGGCGCACTGTGGAGCTTCCGGAATCCGTCAAAATGGCAACGGCATCTGGTGTCCTGGAAAAGAGCACGCGCTGGGCAAAAACCGCGCTCTTTATCCTGACGGCGCTCAACTTCGTCAATTACATTGACCGTTCGGTGCTCTTTGCCGTGCAGCCGCTGGTCCAGGCGGAGTTCCATAAGTCCGATGCTGAATTCGGCTGGCTGACTTCGGCATTCTTTATCTGCTACATGCTCACCGCGCCCTTCATGGGCGTGCTTGCCGACCGCTTTCCCCGGCGCACCATCATGGTCGCCGGCGCCCTCATCTGGAGCGGCGCCACGCTGCTCACGGGCGTCACGCACAACTTCACCGAACTATTGATTCGCCACACCGTCGTCGGCATCGGCGAAGCGACGTTCGTCACCATCTCTCCCGCGTTCCTCTCCGACATGTTTCCGGAGCATCGTCGCGGGCGCATCCTCTCGATTTTCTATCTTGCGATTCCTGTTGGTACCGCCATGGGCTATCTGCTCGGCGGCTACATGGGGCACCACTTCGGTTGGCGATCTCCCTTTTATGTCGCCGCCGGCCCCGGAGTGCTGCTCGCGCTTCTGCTGATGTTCACGCCGGAGCCGGTGCGTGGTGCGGCAGATCACTTGCCGCGCACCATCGAGCGCGGAACGCTACTCGGTCTTACACGCAACCGCGCCTTCTGGACTTGCAGCCTTGGCATGGCCATGATGACCTTCGCCGTCGGCGGTATGCAGGTCTGGATGCCGACCTTCCTCTCCCGAGTGCGCCATGTTCCGCTGAATAACGCCAACGAAACCTTCGGCCTTCTCACCCTTGCCAGCGGAATTCTCGCAACGCTTCTTGGCGGCTGGTTGGGTGACCGGCTGCTTCGCTATCATCGCGGCTCGTACTATCTTGTCTCCGCCATTGGCATGACACTGGCCGTGCCCGCGATTCTCGCGGCGGTATACTTTACCGGCTCGGCAATGTATCCGGCAATTTTTTGCGGCGAATTTTTCTTGTTGCTCAACACTGCGCCGCTCAACGCCGCGCTCGTCAACTCCGTCGATGCCAACATCCGCGCCACGGCGATTGCGGTCAATCTCTTCACCATTCACATCCTTGGCGACGCGCTCTCTCCCACCCTGATGGGCTACATCTCGGATCGCAGCAATTTCCAGACGGCGTTTCTCGCGGCCACCGTTGCGGTTGCACTTTCCGCCGGAATACTTTTCTACGGGATGCGCTTCGCGCCGCCGGTCCCAACCCCTGATAATGGAGTCGAGGCCTGAAAGTGATCCACTTGTTGAATCTGTTAGCTGCCTGGAGCCTGGCGCTTGTCTGGCTTTGGAGCGCCGTTCGTGCCGGGTTCGGCATGAGCAAACTTGCCGAACTGACGCAGTCGCAGTGGGACATTCCCGCCGCGGAAATCGTCACTCCGGCAGGGAAGCGCACGCCCCGCGTCAGCATCATCGTCCCCGCGCGCAACGAGGCCGCGACCATCGAGCCCGCTCTGCGCTCGCTGCTTGAGCTCGATTATCCGAATTACGAAATCATCGTCGTCAATGATCGCTCCACCGATCGCACCGGAGAGATCGTTGACGCCATCGCGTCCGACGTATCCGCGCGAGGTCGCGTCACCGTTGTCCATGTTCGCGAGCTGCCGCCGCGTTGGCTCGGCAAAACTCATGCCATGTGGACGGCTGCGCAGCGCGCCACCGGCGACTGGCTCCTCTTCACCGATGCCGATGTCCACCAGCGTCCCGACGCCCTGCGGCGCTGTCTCGCTTATGCACAACGCGAACGTGCCGACCACGTCGTTCTGCTTCCAACCATCGTCATGGAGAGCGTCGGCGAGCGCATGATGATCGCCTTCTTCCAGGCGCTCTTCGTTTTTGCGCATCGTCCGTGGAAAGTTGCCGACCCGAAATCGAAGGATCACATGGGCGTCGGCGCATTCAATTTCATTCGTCGCGATGTTTACGAAGCGCTCGGAACGTATGAGCGAATGCGGCTCGCCGTCGTCGATGACATGCAGCTCGGCGCGCTGGTAAAGCAGCACGGATACGCTCAGCGAAACGCCTTCGGACGCGACCTCGTGCGCATTCGCTGGGCCCATGGTGCGCTCGGCATGGTGCGTAACCTCAACAAAAACCTATTCGCCGAGTTCCGCTACAACATCGCCATGTCCGCTGGAGCGTTCATTGGATTGCTTGCGCTCAATCTCTCGCCGTTTCTCGGCGTGATCTTCGCGCGTGGCTGGGCGTGGCCTGGTTATGCGCTAGCGCTTGCTTGCATCTTTGGACTGTATGTCGGGATGTCGAAGCGTTCGACTATCTCGCCGCTATACATCCTCTTGCACCCGGTTTCGACCGTGCTGATGGCCGGCGCCATCGTCAACTCGACGGTCTCCGCGCTCTGGCGTGGCGGCATCGTCTGGCGGGGGACGCTCTATCCGCTTAGCGAACTGCGCTCATCTTTGCGATAAATAAAAAGAGCGCCTCGGCGGGCGCTCTTTCTTCCACTTAATCTTTTTGCTACCACGCCCGTCCGCGACGATCCTGACGCGGCATCGCACCACGCCGCACCGCGTCGTCACGAGTGGCATCAAACTCGGCCGGCAGCGGAACGCGGTTGAAATCCACCAGCAGTTGTTTGCGGTCCCGCATCACGATCTCCGCCTGCCCCTTGTAGTCGCGAACTTTGCCTTCCACCCGGATCTCCTTGCCTTGCAGCGCGCGCAAGTCTCCGATATCGGGCGCGTCGCTGCGGAAGATGACCACCGTGAACGGACAGTTGCGATAGTCCTGGCAGAAGTTGAGAAACATCGTGCCGCTCTTCAACATGGAGACGCGCACCAGCGTCCCCTTTACGCAGACTTTCTTGCCGATATACTCCGGTGCTTTTTCAAAAGGGATGCACGGATCGTCCGCTGCCATTACCGGCAGAGCGAGAATCATCACGGCCGCAAACATCAGGACCGCAGGCACTACTCTCGATAATTTCACTTGGTAGGCTCCATTTTCAGGGCATCGTTGAAACGGTTGAAGTAGTTGAACAATCCAATTGCCGCGGCCAGCTCTATGATCTCGCCGTCGTTGTAATATTTTTTTAATTCACTCCACAGTGCATCGTCGACTTCCAGTGGTCGGCTCGTTTCGCGTTCCGCCAGTTCCAGCGCCGCTTTCTCGGCATCCGTGAAGTCCGTCCGGTTGCGGAAATCCGCCAGGTTGTCGATCTGTTCGTCCGACCATCCGTGCCGCCTTGCCAAGGCGGTGTGTGAAGACAGTCAATATTCGCAGCGGTTGATCTGCGATGTCCGTACGATCACCAGTTCCTTCAGCTTCTGCGAAAGCGTGCCCGTGTTCATCACGGCCCGGAAGTGCGCGATCATCGTGCGGAAAATCTCCGGTCGGTGCGCCACCGTCCGGAACATGTTCGGCACGTTGCCGCGTTCCTCGAGATATTTGTCAAAAATCTTCTGTGTCTCGCCGTCTACCTGGTCTCTATCCAGCCGGGGAATTCGCATACTGCCTCCTGGGTCAACGATCGGAGTCACCATTTTGCCCGCTCTTGCCATGTGCTGTCGAGGGATACGGCCTCTTCAGCAGAAATGCCTTGCCCGCAGTCGAACAAGGGCGCGCATCACACGGAATTGTTATCTGGCGGCAATAGGAAAAGGCTCGCCGCAGCGAGCCTTTTATCAGGATGTTTTTCTTACTTCGTGAAAGATTTGATCGCTCCCGCTTCATCGTCTCTGATGTCGAAGACGGTGTAAAGCTTGGTGATCTGGAGCAGGTCGTGAACCTTCTTGGTCAGGTTTAGCAGCTTCAGTTCGCCACCCTGGTTGCGGACGCTGGTGAATGCGCTGACAAGCTCGCCAATTCCCGAGCTGTCGATGTAGGTGACGTCCCCGAGATTCAACAATATCTTCTTGTTGCCCTGGCCGACGACTTCCCGTACTGTGTCGCGCAGAATTACGCTGCCTTCACCCAGAGTGATGCGCCCGCTCAGGTCCACGATGGTTACTCCGTCAACCTGACGTGTGCTCGCCTTCATCGTCACTTGGAATCCTCCTTGTTGTCGCGGTCCACTCCGCGGACGTGCTTGATAAGTGTTATTTCCGTTCCGGGCTCCATGTTACGGAACCGCACCTCATCCATGAAAGCCCGAATCAAAAAAATACCTCTTCCTGATTCCTTCAAGAGATTTTCCGGTGCAAGAGGGTCCGGAATGATTCCCGGATTGAGTCCCTTGCCTTCGTCTCGAACCGACACCGCCAGTGTGTCGGGGGACGTCTCGAAAGAGACCGTCACGCGCTTCTGAGGATCGTATTGGTTGCCGTGTAAAACGGCATTCACCGTCGCCTCACGAACTGCCATGGAAATCCGTCCGACTTCTTCCTCGTCGAATCCAGACTTCATCGCAATGTCATAGGCCGCTTGTTCCGCCCTGTTGACGCTTTCCAAGGAGGACTCCAGCGTGTACGAAACCCTGGTCGAATTCATCGCCTGGCGTTTACCCATGTGCCGAGCTTCTTTTCGAAGCGGCGCTCCAAAACGCGTTTCAACGGAGATTCGTTAGTTTGCCCTTTGGAGGACTCATCTGTCAATCATGCTTGTCGACGCGACCGCCAGAGCGTTTCAACACGGACTTTCCCCAATGATCCTTGCTCGGCGTCTTGCAGACGTAAGATGCGTCCATCCCTTGCCGGGTTTTGTCGCCTTCGCATCCGGTTTTTTCCTGAACTCGCATTTTCCGTTGTAAATCTCAGTTCGCCGCAGTTGGAATGTTGCCGCGAACCGTATATTCTCGTCGCCATGACGGCTCTTGCGCTCTCGGAAATTCTCGGTCTCCCGGTTTACGGCCCTGGCGGCAACCGGGTCGGACGCGTGCGCGAGGTTGCCATCGTTCCACAAGAGGACTCGAACCACATTTCCGCGTTCGTAGTTAAGACAAGTGAGGGCGACCGCCTCCTTTCCATGCGTTCCATCGTGCAGATAAATGGCGGTGTTCGCAGCTCCGCCGAGCCTTCCGAGTGGTCCGCCTACGGCAGTTCCGAAGGCATGCTGCTGCTCGAGCGCGATCTTCTCGACCAGCAGATCATCGACGTTCATGGCCGGAAAGTTGTACGCGTCAACGATGTCGATCTCCTCCAGGAGCGGATTACCGGCGACGGAATTCGCCTTCGCGTTGGCTCGGTCGATGTTGGCGCTCGCGGCGGCATGCGCCGATTGCTCAAGAATATTATTCCGCGCGCTGCGCTTGCCTCTGTAGTCAGCAAGGTTCCGCCCAAGCCGATCCCGTGGGAGTTCGTCAATCTCATCGAGACCGATCCGGCGCGGCGCGTACGCCTGAAGATTTCGTCCGATCGCCTCGAAAAGCTCCACCCCGCCGATCTCGCCGACATCATCGAGGATCTTGCTCCCGCCGAGCGCGATGCCGTCTTCCAGAGCCTCGACGAAGAAGTCGCTGCCGAGGCCTTGGAGGAAATCGAACCCAAGCTTCAGGTCGCCATCGTCAATTCGCTCGATTCCGACCGCGCTGCCGACATCTTCGAGGAGATGGACCCGGACGCTGCCGCCGATCTGTTGGCTGACCTGCCGCAGGAGCGCTCCGAAGAAATTCTGGAGGAGATGGAACCCGAGGAGCGTCAGGACGTTCGCGACCTCCTCGAATTCGAGGAAGACACTGCGGCCGGTCGCATGACCACCGACTACATGGCGCTCAGTCCCAACGCCCGCGTCTCGGATGCCGTGGATATGTTGCGCAAGTTCGAGGGCGGTATCGAGAGCATGAGCACGATTTTCCTTGTTGGCGAGGGTGAAAAGCTCGTGGGTGCCGTCCCATTGGTCAAACTGGTGCTTGCTTCGCCTGAAACCCGGCTGGCCGATCTTGCCGCCGATCCGCTCATTTCCTGTTCACCCGAGGCGGACGAGAACGAAGTCTCCGAAATCTTCGACAAATACAACCTGCTCACCCTGCCGGTTGTCGACGAAGCTGGCACTCTCACTGGCGTCATCACCGCCGATGATGTCATCAGCATCCTGCGCGACCGTCTCTGATTCTCGCTTTTTTTGAAAAACTTTCTCTTCCTGTGTTGGCGTTCTCGCCGATGCCGTTTATTCTGGGTTTGCCGATGTAAATCTTGATCCAACTTGCGCCTGCTCATGTCCTCTAAAAAGTGGAGACTGTGGAGAATCCGAATTGCGATCTTCCTGGCCGTTGTAGGGCCCGGATTCATCACAGCCAACGTCGATAACGACGCAGGTGGCATCTGGACCTATTCCGCCGCAGGTGCGCACTTCGGCTACTCTCTCCTTTGGGTCATGATCCCCATGACCCTCGCTCTCATCGTCGTTCAGGAGATGACGGCCCGCATGGGCGCCGTCACCGGCAAGGGCCTCAGCGACCTGATCCGCGAGGAGTTCGGCTTCCGCGTTACCTTCCTCCTCATGGTTGGATTGGTCCTTACCAACTTCGGCAATGTCGTTGCCGAGTTCGCCGGCATCGCCAGCAGCCTGGAGCTTTTCGGAATCTCTCGCCTCATCAGCGTTCCCGTTTGCGCCGCCATCGTCTGGTTGCTCGTGGTGAAGGGAAGTTACAAGAGCGTCGAAAAGGTCTTTCTCGCAGCCTCGTTTTTCTACTTTGCCTACATCATCGCCGGTGTGCTGGCCCATCCCGAGTGGAAGACCGCTGCCGTCGCCACGCTTGTTCCCCCTCACATCCATGACTTCCGCTCCTCGGCGTACCTGTACATGGTCGTAGGTTTGGTCGGCACCACCATCGCTCCGTGGATGCAGTTCTACCTGCAATCTTCCATCGTAGAAAAGGGTGTCACCGAGAAGGAGTACTCTGCCTCGCGCCTGGATGTCATCTTCGGCTGCCTGTTTACTGACATCGTCGCCTGGTTCATCGTCGTCGCCTGTGCCGCCACGCTCTTCGTCCACGGACACCGCGAAGTGCGCGACGCCGCCGACGCAGCCCAGGCCCTTCGTCCCCTGGCCGGCGAATACGCCTACATTCTCTTTTCGGCTGGATTGTTCAACGCCTCGATCTTTGCCGCGTCCATCTTGCCCATTTCCACGGCCTACGCGGTCTGCGAGGGGTTGGGATTCGAGGCTGGCCTCGACAAGAAATTCAGCGAGGCCAAGGTCTTCTACTGGCTCTACACCATCCTGATCGCCGCCGGGGCCGGAGTCATTCTCCTGCCCAACATCCCGCTCGTCAAGGTCAGCATCCTCTCGCAGGTTATCAACGGTGCAGTCCTCCCCTTCGTCCTCATTGCCATGCTGCTGCTGATTAACAAGAGCGGCCTGATGGGGAAGCACACGAACTCGCGCTTCTTCAACATCGTCGCATGGGCCACCACCATCATCATGATCGTGCTGACCGTCGCCATGTTATTTGGCGGAAGCGGGTAGGGAACCTCGGGCAGTTGTTGGTGCGTTGCTTATGCAGGCCCAGACGTCCTCGACCGGACGTCAGAATTTATTTTTTCTTGAAACTCGAAACCTGAAACTCGAAATTGTCTTTCTTACAGCACCTTTCCCGCCGCAATATCTCTTACCAGCCCAAGGTCAGCTTCCAGGAAATCGTATTGCGGCAGCTTGGCGAGCTTTTCCCACCGGACTTCCTTAAATATCCGGTTTTCGATCTCTCCTGTATATCGATCCACCGCAAAAAAGTGCAGTTCAAGTTCGCCGCCGTTTTTGTACATATGGCGAATCGTCGCCACCTCGCGGCCGATTTCTGCCTTGATCCCCAACTCTTCGTCGAGTTCCCGCGCCAGTGCTTCCACGGCGCTCTCGTCCGGCTCCACCTTTCCTCCGGGAAACTCCCATTGCAACGGCATAGGCTGATGCTTTGTTCGCTGGCAGATGAGCACTTCATCGCCACGCAGGATGAGCGCTGCCACCACTTGCTTCATGCCTTCTCACCCCTCGCCCGTTCCAGGTATTCGCTCACCAGCCGTGCACACAGCTCGCACAGTTCCCGGTCTTTTTCGTCAAATGCCGACGGGGTATGGCTGTCGATGTCCAGCTCTCCCACCACCTCGCCGTGCACATACACCGGCACAACGATCTCTGAGCGCGTCTCAATCGAGCACGCCAGGTAGCGAGGATCGGCGTTCACATCGTCCACGATCACCGTCTCTCCCGTCGACGCCGCTGCTCCGCAAATCCCCTGATGCAGCGGAATACGTTTATGCGGCGTATCGGCCCCCACAAACGGGCCCAGCACCAGCATGGGCGGTTCTCCCGAGGCGTCCTTCTCGATCATGTAGAACCCGGCCCAGTTGTACTTCGAGAGCCTGTCCTTGAGTCGCCTGACGATCGTCGTCATCAGCTCCTCCACCGATCGTGCCACGGACGCATCTCTCCGCAGCTCCTCCGCAATTTCCCTTGTGCTGGACATGTCCACATTATTTAACCACAGCGACGGAAAGCCGTTGGTCAGGCCATCCCATCGTCTTACGAGCCCGTGCTGCAAGATATTCACCCGTTACGAAAGATTCTTCCCACGAATCGCCGATGCAGTTATTCTGTACGATAAGTGGTTTCCCCCAAATGTCAGTTAGCGTCATACTTTTCGGGCGGATGTTTCTCACCGCGGCCCTGCTGGTCCTTATGGCAATCGCGGCGTGGGCTCGTCATCGTCGTTCCCCGGAAGCTTCGGTCCTGGCTCTTCTCCTCGTCTCTGCAGCCATCTACTGCTTCGGCTATGGCGGAGAACTTGCCGAGACCACCCTTGTCGGCGCCCAGTTCTGGCTTCACATCGAATACCTTGGCATCCCGTGGATTCCCGCTCTCTGGGTGCTTCTAGCTCGCCGTCACAACAAGCTCCATACCCATTTGGTCCCTCTGTTCACCATCCCTGTCATCACGTTTATAGCCGAGCTCACCAACTCGTATCACCATTTGTATGACCGCTCCATGACGATGGTGCAACGTGGACCGTTCTGGGTCGTCGTTGCCGACCGTGCGCCGCTCGCGTGGCTCAATCTCATTTACCTTTACTTTGCTCTTTTCTACGGGGCCTGGATCTATGTCTCCCGCCTCCGCGATACGCCAAGGTTCTACCGTTTTCAGGCCATCATCCTCGTCTGCTCCGCGATTTTTCCGGGGATTGGCTATTTTGTATATCTCTGCGGTTGGAGCCCCTGGGGACTGGATCTTGCCCCGTTCACTCTAGCCGTTAGTGCCATTCTGGCGTATGTCGCCATCTTTCACTTCGGCAGCTTCGATCTCGTGCCCATGGCGCGCTCTCTCGTCTTCGGCGGCATTCGCGACGCCGTGCTTGTCGTCGACCTGAAGCGCCATCTCGTCGATTTCAACCCTGCTGCCCGTAGACTGCTGCCTGAACTTGCCTCGGCCAAACTCGGGGATGACCTCGCCTCCGTACTGCGCGAACCGCCCGCCCTTGCCGCAATCGTCCACGAACCCGGTGCCCATCGCGACCTCGATCTCGCCGTTGACGGTGAGCTGCAGCACTTCGAGGTCAGTTTCTTTCCTCTGACGGTGGAAGATCACCAGTTTGGCTGGGCTACCATCTTTGCCAACATTACCGCCCAGCGCCGTCTCGTTCACGAGTTGCGCCGTGACGCCGAAACCGACGAGCTTACCGGTGTCGCCAACCGTCGCCGCTTCGTTTCCGCAATTGAGCATGAGCATTCGCGTGCAGTCCGCCACGGAGCTTTCTTCAGCGTGATCCTTGTGGATGTCGACCATTTCAAGGAGATCAACGATCGTCTTGGCCACGCTGCGGGAGACCGGGTACTGAACACGGCTGCCGTCAGAATTGCTCAATGCCTCCGCGGCACCGATCTCCTGAGCCGATACGGCGGTGATGAGTTTGCCATTCTTCTGCCTGAAACTGGTCAGGAGGGTGTACTCGAAGTTGCCGAACGAATCCGTGCGGCCGTCGCCAATGACCCCGTGGACGTGGACGGCCTGGAGATCAGTATTACGTCCAGCATCGGCCTGGCCACCCGTGATCCAGCCCGCCCTGTGGACTGGGGACAATTGCTGGAGCAGGCGGATCAGGCGCTGTATCGCTCCAAGGCTGACGGTCGCAATAAAGTCGCCGCCTGGAATGGGGTCACTCTGCCGTCTCGGCAATCGACACCATTCGGCGAAGATCCGCTGCCGGAGTAATCTGCCTCCTACTCCGTAACGAAGATCTTCCGTTTCTTCGTCACAGTCCCTTTCTCGTCGAACCACAGATTGCACTGCACCTTAGGCTCCTCCACCGTCCACATGCGCTCGCTGGGTGCGCCTTCGCTGAAGGAGAGGTTGCGCTTCTGCAGCAGCTCGCGAATTTCCTGTTGGCTGGCTCCCGCTGAGACTGCATCGCAAACGTTAGTCGCGCTCGGGTTGATCCGGGCAACGGACGGCGCAACAGGCGCTGCAACAGTCGGCACAAAGGGCGGTACAAGGGGTGGCGCGGGTTTGCTTTCCGCGACGGCCTGTTCGCCCGGGTCGGCCATCTTGCGGCGCCACAGTTGGATTCCATCCGCCGAATAGGCGGCCACGTACGGACCGTCCTCGCATTGGCTCTCTTCGAAGATGTCGGGCCCGTTCGAGGATGGTTCCGCCGGGATAACCTTCGTGGTCTTGCATCCCGGAACGGTGCCTGAGGACCATTTCACCGTACCGATCGGGAGTGTATCTCCTTCCAGCACCTTGACCATGGCCTTGGCACGTCTGTCTCCCAACCGTGCGCTGATCAGGAAATCGCCCGCCCGTTTCGCCGTAATCAGCAGGTCGTCGCCCGCGTAAACCTCGAACGCCCCTGGATCGGAAACGTCCCACGAAACACCGTGTTGCATCTGCCCGTTCTGGTCGACCAGCCGGAACGCTCTCGACTGACCCGCGAGCACCGTTGCCTTGTCGGGAGTGACGATGACGAAAGATGGTGCCTGCCCCCGTAGAGCCGCCGCCCACAGCAGCAGCACCGCTACTCCTCCCACTCGCGACGCAAGCGACCTGGCGATCCATCGCCCCATACGCACATACTTGGCCGCAGCCACGTCGCTGTCAACGTCACTTTCGGCAGAAGCATTTCTCTCAGCAACCCATTCGGCCCACTCTGGGAGTCCGGCAGTCTGCCAGGAGTTTTCTCAAATGAAAACAGGCGGCCAGAATCGACCGCCTGCGCAGTGTCACTAACTCCGGATTGTTTAAGGCCCCGTGGCTCGCACGTGTCTCCTATTGCTTTTGAAGCACCACGATCTTCACGTCGTCGCGCATCTTGTCGAATGAGATGCACTTCGCCACCGTAAACAACGTGGCGCGAACATACTTGCTCGAATACACCGGAGACTGGTACTTGAGTGTAATCGTCCTGCCCCCGTTGCTGACGGTTGCGCTCAAAGGCTGCTCGCTCTGGCCTGTCGAGCAGCTACTTTTGGTTTCTGTCATCGGTGGTACCTGGTACGTCCCTTCGAGACCATTGGCTTTGAACACAGCGCGAATCAGGAACTCGCCGTTGTATGAGTTCTCCTTGTCAACATACCCGGGCTTCCGCGCTACGAACATGCCGTCCTGGATCGACGCTCGCCACATGTGCCCCGTTCCTTCTTCCTGCCACAGTCCTTCCAGTCCCTGGATGCGGGCGGCAAGTTCCTTCTCGGCCAGCGCTTTTTCAACCGACTGCTTTTGCGACCGATCGAGCGCATACTCCAGTTTGTAGATCTTGTTTTGGACGTCCTTCGCATCTGCGGCGCCGGGAGCTGCAGCAAGGTAAAGATGATACGCTGCAATCGAATCCTTGTAGTTGGTTGCCTTCTCCTGCGCCAAACCCATGCCACGATAGGCGTCCGCCCACCACGGCGCAGTCCGGACCGCATTCTCGAACTCGGTTACGGCGTCCGCATAATCGGATGGTGATTGCGCCATCTCCAATGCCGCCTGGCCTCGCGCAAGATACCGCTGTGCGGTATCCGGCACCGTTGGCGCAGATGTCATTTTCGATGCTGCCTGGATTGCTTGTTTCAGGAGCTGCTGTTCCTCCGGGCTGCCCTGTTGGGTAGTGGCGAGTGCTCCGATACATTGGCGCAGAACATCCGCCGGGTTACCCGAGAACTGGCCGCCTCCGGGAGCGCTTTCCGGTGTGGCTGGTTCGGCCTCCGGGGCATCAACACGCGGCAAACTGAGCGCCCGCTTTGCGATCTCGACGGCTTCGTTGGGATGCCCCGTCCTTTCGAGCAAATCTGCTGCCTTGGCATAGGGTTCTCCCCACCACGGCGCGAGCCACATAACGGCGTTCCACTGTTCCTCCGCCTGAACCAGTTGCGCGGCGCTGTTGGCAATCTTGGCGGTTGTGCGTGCCTGGTCCGCTTTGCGCCGTGCCGATTGTGGTACGGCCAACGACGGGTTCACCTTTGTCACAAGCTGGATGACGAGGTTCGCCAGCTCTGGAGGTGGCGGTACATTCCGGCATGAGGACTCCCCATTGGCATATGCTATGTACCGGTCAAGTGCGGCCTGCGTTTGACCCTTTTCCGCCAACATTTTCATGTCCGTTTGCAGCCGCGTATCCAGCGCAGTAAAGGCCATTTTCTCGGCCGTCCCGTAGCGGTTCATTAATGTTGTGGCCGTAGACCATGGCGCCACATAGTCCCATCCACTTATCCGGAGTCCGAAAGCTTCATTCGCAAATAGGTCCGGGCACCCTGGGCAAAGGCCTTGACTCAGTTTGAAGATTTTTTCGGCCTGCTTGGCACGCCGGCGACGAAACTCAGACAGCCCGCATGCGAAATGCGCAAGCGCCTGCTTTGCTTCGGGAATCACTCGGCAGTCTGAAAGCACAGCCTTATCGTCGTTACGCTGCCAGTCTGCGGCAATCCTTACCACGGCTTCCGCCTCGCGGCTCGCGTCCGGATCGAAGTCCGTCCTGTTCGCCGTTCTGACCTTCAGTTCCTTGATCTCCCCGTCTCGTACAAAGACGATCGGTAAGTCCGTGCCGACTCCTGCGCTGTTGATCGAGGTGGATACGTCATCTCCCTGGCACACTCTTTTGCCCGCTATCGAAATCAACACATCGCCTGGATGAATACCTGCCATCGCGGCAGGGCCACCGGGGGTAACTTGGACAACGACGAATGCTCCCTTGGACAGACTCGTCGTTCTCACTCCTTCATCAAGTTGATACGCCAGATCAGGAGCCAGGAAGCGAACGCCCAGCGCTGGAGTTTGCGCCTGCGCCTTCAGGGCTGCAAACGCAAGAAATAGCGAGCAGAAGACGGCAGAGAAGAATAACCTTCGGAAACTAAAGTATGGCAATGCGATCATTGGAAAACCTCCTGAACTGTCACAGCAGGTTCGTCGACACGCTAATCCTTATACGCGTTCATGACGGTAGAACGGTCGTGACGCAGGTAACAGGGCATCATTCACGCGCTGCAAGGCGGCAGCACTTTACCGTAGAGCAGCCTCCGCAAAACAAGGAGTCATAGCCGACGGCGATTTTATTCGCGCCGGAGTGTAGCACTCGCAACTTTCCCGCGCAACGAATTGTCGCTCTTTCGCGCAGTGCGAGCGCGACCGAGTACGTATTCTCATACGTAAATATTCATAGTCTCCGATTGGCGTAAATGTTTGGTTTGTATATCTGGAGGAATAAGACGAGATTACAGACTCCGCCTATCCTTTGCGCATAGCGAAAGGGGAGAGGCTCGCGGAATTCGCGCCTACAAGAAAAGTGCCTTAGCCCCGGTCAGGCAAGGTAGTATTTATGAAGAAAATTCCGGCACGCAGGACGTAGGGAATGCAATTTCGCAATTTTGGAACGCTTGATTGGAAAGTCTCGGCTCTCGGCTTCGGAGCCATGCGTCTGCCCACCACGGATGGCGACCCGCGCAGTTCCAGCGTTGACCAACCGGCAGCGGTGCGGATGATTCGCCGCGCCATCGACGGCGGCGTCAACTACCTCGACACCGCGTACTTCTACCATGGCGGTAACAGTGAACTTGCGGTTGGCCATGCCTTGCAGGACGGCTACCGCGAAAAGGTAATGCTCGCCACCAAGTCGCCCATCTGGCTGCTCCGCGACGAAGCCGATTTCGACACGCGGCTGGCCGAGCAGCTCCAGCGTCTCCAGACCGATCACGTGGATTTCTATCTCCTCCACGGCCTCAACAAGAAAACCTGGCAGAACGTCGTCCTCAAATTCAATCTTCTGGAGCGCTCCCAGCAGGCGATTCGCGACGGCCGCATCCGCTACCTGGGCTTCTCCTTCCACGACGATTTCAACACCTTCACCGAAATCCTCCATGGATATGACCGTTGGACCTTCTGCCAGATTCAGTACAACTACATGGACGTGGACAACCAGGCGGGCCTCGCGGGATTGAAGCTTGCGGCCGAAAAGGGCCTCGCCGTTGTTGTCATGGAACCGTTGCTTGGCGGCAGGCTCACGAACCCTCCGGCGGCGATCCGCGAAATCTACGACCGCTCCACCATCAAGCGCTCTCCCGCCGACTGGGCCTTGCAGTGGATCTGGGATCAGCCCGAGGTCTCCACCATTCTCAGCGGCATGAGCAGCCTCGAACAGGTGGACGCCAACCTCGACTCGGCCAGCCGTTCGCGCCTGCATTCCTTCCTTCCCGCCGACCACCAGGTCATCGAGCAGCTCCGCCGCAAATACCTCGAACGCACGCCCATCCCGTGCACCAAATGCGGCTATTGCATGCCGTGTCCCAACGGCGTAAACATTCCGCGCAACCTCGAACTGTTTAACGAGGCGCACCTGCACGAAGACATTCCCGGCTCCCGTTATATCTACAAGACATTTTTCCCCAAGCCGGAACACGCCGAGGAATGCACCACGTGCAAGGTCTGCGAGGAGTTGTGCCCACAGAAAATTCCGATCAGCGAGTGGCTGCCCAAGGTCGCCACGGCGTTGGGATAATCACCAAGCCCCGTCAGGGGCGCACGAAAATAGCCCGGCCATTCATGGCCGGGAAAACGTGAAACGACGACCAAGTCCCGGAGGGACGACTGAAGTTCTCACTAGCGAGCACATCACCCCGCGAAAACGACTGATCAAGGAGCGACGGTCACCGTTTATATGAGAACCTGTTGCAGAGCGAGACGGGGCTTCACTGCTGGCCCATGCAAGCCGAGGTTGCTTGCATGGGGTCCGCCCAGTGGCGAATCCTCTGGCACGGGAACTTACGGTGCGGATGAATCCATCTTCTGCCGCCCCGTTAGCGCCCACAACCCTCCCCACAGAGCAATCGCGATCAGCAGGCTGGAATACTCATCCGGATCGCGCGGCGCTCCTGGAATACCCAGCAGTCCCATAACTCTTGGGATATGTAGTGTGACCACCCAAATTCCGAACATCAGTCCAGCGCACGCTGCGCCCCACCGTTGCAGCAGATTGAGTCCGATGCTCACTCCGGCAGCGATGAGTCCCACGCCGAAAAACACAACCCAGAACTTGTGCCACGGGATCCACCCCGGAACTATGGCCGCGATGAACGTCAGCCCCAGGAAGTGGTCCACGCCAAACACGATGAGACTTACCGCAACCACATAGCGTGCTACTCGTGTCAGCCAGTTTGGCGACGCGCCCCGGTATGGCAGCAGCCATGCGAGGCTCGCGATCACGAGCGTCTCAAACACAATCGTCCGCATCCCGATGCTGGCGGGGACGGGGATGGTCTTTGGCAAGTCCAGCACCAGCCCGCACAAGAAGAGCACCGTGCCGAGTGTCAGCGCGGCGCGCTGCTCCATTTTTCGGACCAGCAATCCTGCTCCGCACACTACCCAAATCGCGCCGAACAGATACGCCACCCAACGAATCGCCGGCACCCACGGAATCACCGGGATCAGGTTGTATTGTTTCCCGAGCGGGTGAGCCACCACCCCCGCACACACAATCGTCTCGACGCCCAGCGCGACGATCGCCAGCGAATAGATGACTCGTCCCGCGCACGGCAATGCGCCCACAGTCCGCCCCAGCGGACCGCTTTCGGTCAGTGATTTTCCAGTCATTTCCACCCCACGGAGGGCTACCAAGGTAGTTTTGCTCCGATTTACTGTCAAGCATCTCCCGTCTTTTTACGCTATCTTTTACTCATGCCTCCGCCGCATCCCCGCGCCGACCAGCGTCTCGTCCAGATCGTCGATGCCGCGCTGGCCGACGCCGCGCACCGCAGTGGTGAATGGCTCGTCTGCCGTCCGGGATGTACGCAGTGTTGCGTTGGCGTCTTCGCCATCAACCAACTGGACGCCTCGCGTTTACGAAAGGGAATGACCGAACTGGAGGCCGACGATCCCCGCCGTGCCGCCCGCGTTCGCCGGCGTGCAAAGGAATCCGTCAAGCGTCTCGCCCCCGATTTTCCCGGAGACCTCGCCACCGGCCTGCTTGATGACTCCGAAGAAGCCGAAGCCAGCTTTGAAGAGTTCGGCAACGACGAGCCTTGTCCCGCGCTCGATCCCGCCACCGGCCTCTGCGATCTCTACGCCGCGCGTCCCATGACTTGCCGTGTCTTCGGTCCGCCCGTCCGCTCCGAAGGTGGCCTCGGCGTCTGCGAACTCTGTTTCCACGGCGCATCCGACGACGATATCGCCGCCTGTGAAATGGCAGTTGATCCCGACAATCTTGAACCTGTACTTGTAAAGGAAGTTGAGAAGAGAACCAAACGGCGCGGCGAGACTATCGTCGCCTTCTGCCTTGCGCGCTAACTTTCTTTGACCGGCTCCCCGATCTGCCTTATGCCTCTCGCCCGCGCAAACGTCTCCGGATGGATCGCCCACGCCAGCGCCTCCAGTCCGCCCAGCAGCGTCGGTGCCGGAGTATTCAGTAGTTCATCCGCGATGCAGTAAACCCGGCGGTTCTTTGCCGCACGTGTGTTTTGCCATCCGCGTCCCGTCACCACTTTGTCCAGCGGAACCCTGTCACCCGCGCCACACCACGCCGCGATCACCACCTCCGGATCGGCCTCGCGAATTTCATCCTCCGTGGCGTGCTCTCCGGGTGCGCCCAGAAAAGTTCCTCCCGCCGCCTCCACCATTTCCGCCACCCACGGCTGCGAATGGATCAGCGGCTTGCCCCACTCTTCGCAATAAACCAGCGGTTGCGCCAGCCCTGCGGCTTTCGTCCGAACCGCCTCAATCCCCGCCTTCATCTCCTCAATCAACCGCTCGCCCCGTTCCGTTTCACCGATGATCCCCGCCAGCATCGCTATGTCCTTGTAAACGTCGTCGAGCAACTTCGGCGCCAGTCCGAGGAAGGGAAGCCCCGTCTTCAGAATCTCCGCCACGGCTTCCAACTGGTATGGGACCGACGCGATCACCAGGTCCGGCTTCGCCTCCAGAATTTGTTCTGCCTGGGCCGTCCACGAGTCCTGCACAATCAGCCTTCCGGCCGCCGCCTCGGGGCACACATCCGCGCAATATTTCGTGCACGCCACCACCCGGTCCAGCGCGCCCAGTCGAGCCAGCGTCACCGTAATGCTCGGCTGCAATGAGATGATTCTGCCTGGTGTGTGATTACTCATGAGAACTGCTACCCTATCCCCAGAGCTTAGCAGGACGCCCATGTATTCCGCAGCCCTACTCGATCATTTTCAGAATCCGCGCAACCCCGGCTTGCTCCCCGACGCCAATGCTCGCGCCCGCCTCGAGAACCCCGCCTGTGGCGACATCTTTGAGTTGTCTTTGAAGATTGAGAATGGTGTTGTCGTCGCGGCGCGCTTCCGCGCCAGGGGCTGTGTGCCCTCCATGGCCTGTGCGTCTCTTTTGACTGAGCTGATTACCGGCAGGACCGTCGCCGAAGCCCGTTCTCTCCGGCTCGACGAACTCATCGAGCGCATCGGCGGCCTCCCCGAGGCCTCTGGCCATGCCGCTCACCTCGCGCTTGACACTCTCAAGGCAGCGCTGGCGCAGCTACCTTAGCCATCTATTGCAGAACTTTCTCCGGCCAGTAGACAGTCCATCCCATCTCCCGCGCCATTGTTTCCAGGTCCGCGTTGGGATTCACCGCATAGGCATCGCGCGCCAGTTCCAGCATCGCGTAATCGTGGATGGAATTTCCGAACACTGCGTCCACTGGACGTCCAATCACTTCCTCGATTGCCGTCGCCTTCAGCTCATCGGTCGGAACGCGAATCAGTTCTGCCGTAGCGATCCCGTCGTTCGACGCCACCGACGCCGCCAGCACATGTTCCAGCGGGATGCCGAATTGCTTCACGCCCTCATTGATCACCCAGTCGTTCGTCGACGACACCGCCCAGAGTTCGCAACCCTGTTCGCCCAGGCGCCGCGTCAACTCCCGCAGGTCCTGGAAAATTCTCGGCTCCACCACGCTCCGGAAGAACTCTGCCGCTGCGTTGCGTATCCGTTGCAGGCTTACGCCGTCGTGGATCGCCACCATCTCTCCGCAGATCGTCACCTCGTCCACCTTGCCGGCTTTATAGTCGTCGTAGCGTGGCAGAATCCACTCCACCGCATCTGGCGGAATCAACCCGCGCTCGATTTCCCAGTAGAAGAAATCCGCGCCGGCGTCGCCGGACCACAGTGTCCCGTCGCAGTCGAAGACCGCGATGGACGGTTTTTTTGCGAGGACGGCGTTCACGAACGTCGTGGCTTTGGCGCTTAGAACTCCCTGCTTCAACTTGCGGATTCTCCCGGATGGTCTGTTAGTGGGTAGGGGCCGTAATCAGGCGTTCATAGTCTTCCGGCGTATTGATGTTCAGCGTGACATGCGGATCGTTTACCCGGACATAGCGCACATGCTTTTCGTTTGCGTGCATCACGTCGCGCGCCGTGGCCGTCAGCGGAGTATGCAGGAACGCCGACATCATTTCTCGTCCCACAACGATCGGGTGACCGTGGTCGCCTTCGTATTCCGGCACCACCGCCCACACGTCGTCCGTCGATACCATGTACTCCTGCCGCAATCCCGCCACCGTCGCGCTCGCCACCGGAGCCTTGTCCACCAGCGTCACAATCGCCGCGTCGCGACCGCGGTTCAGCACGTCCTGTATTCCCAGCTTCAACGAACTGAACTGTCCCAGTTCCGGCGCAGTGTTGGTGATGATGAATCCACCTTGCGCGTAAACGATCGGCTCCAGTGCGGCCGTGTTTTTTCCGGCCACCACGATAATCATGTCGGTGTTTTCCCGCAGCGCCTGTATGGTTGCTGTCAGGAACGTGCCCGTGCCGGTCGCGCCGTGCGAAGCAGGCCACGGCAGCAGTGCCTTGTCTCGTCCCATGCGCGACGACTCGCCCGCCGCAAGAATTACACCGCAGAAGCTGGATGCTCGCATGTCCTAACCATAGCAAGAAGCGGGGCGCGAGTCACGAACTCGTCTCTGCAGTCGCCCTCGTGCCAATCCGCAAACAGGACGCTGTCCTGGAACTTGCTCAACGTCCCTTGCGGTTGATTCCGCCAGCTATTTCCATACTTATCAATTCCATCGGAAGCGATTTTGTGTTTTCATAACCCAACGTTCGATGTTGTTCGGGGCTACCCTCTGCGGAGCAGACAGGATGGGAGAGAAGATGTACCGGTGTCCAAGATGTTTTGAACACAAAGCTGTTCGCGTGCGCCGGGGATTGCGGGACTTGATTCGAAGCTGGCGCAGCAATATTTATCCGTTTCGATGCACCAATTGCCGCCTGCGCTACCACGACCGCCTCTAGCCGTCCGTCAGGCGGGCTCCACCGGCGACGCCTTCTGCTCGTACTTCTTCGAGAGTTGCGAGACGTCCACCTTCCGCCGCACCGCAATCATCTCGGCCACAATCGCCACTGCAATTTCTTCCGGCGTCACCGCCCCAATCTCCAACCCCACCGGCGCGTTCACCCGCTCGAACTTCTCCGCCGCCACGCCTTCTTTTTCCAGCTCTTTGTAGGTCGTCAGCACCTTCCGACGCGAGCCGATCATCCCTATATAGCGTGCCTGCGTCTCCACCGCCCAGCGCAACACGCGCATGTCGTCCCTGTGGCCGCGCGTCACTATCACCACGTATGCACCCTCCGGCAGCGCCAACCGTGTCAGCACCTCGTCGAAATCCCCGGCGATCACCTCGGCCTCGGGGAAGCGTTCGCGGCTTGCATAGGCCTCGCGGTCGTCCACCACGTGCACGTTGAACCCCGCCAACTGTGCCACCTTGCAGACGTTCAGCGAGACGTGTCCCGCGCCGAAAAGATAAAGCTCCGAGGGAGGCAGTACGGGTTCGATAAACACCTCCAGCGTCCCGCCGCAAACCAGGCCGGTGTCATATCCGGGATTGTTGTTGAGGTTAAAGGTCATCGTGCGCGGCTTTTCCTGTTCCATCACTTCGCGCGCCGCCTGCCAAACCTCGGCCTCCACGCATCCGCCGCCGATGGTGCCGAGGATGGACCCATCATCGCGCACCAGCATCTTCGCCGTCTGGAACGAGGGAATCGACCCGCGCACGCTGGTGATGGTCGCCACCGCGCCCTTCCGTCCCGAACGCCGCAACGCCACGATCTCTTCAAAGATATCCATTGAGAGCATTGTAAGCAGGAAGGGAAGAGGAGGAAAGGTGGTTAAGAGGAGAACGAAAAGTCATCACGGAGAAGTAACTCGGGTGCCTCACGTTCGCGCCTTCTTTTGGCCGATAACGTGGGTAGCAACACTCTTTCCTCCGTGTCCCTCCGTGCCCTCTGTGTTGATCCTTCGCTTCTGAAACCTCGGACACCTCCGACACCTTCGAAACTTGATTCATCACACGTCAAGATGTTTTAGGTCACACATTTCCCCCAGCTATTTCATTCCAAAGCAAATAGAGTTTCAAATTCGATGTCCCTTTTCACCCCTCCCGTATGTCACACTAGATATAGAGAGACAAAGGACCAGAGCCCGCCGCGTGCGGGCTTTTTCCTTTTGTCGGCCACTGACGACCAACGACCGACGGCTTTTGTTTTCGATTTTGGCTTGCCGCTTGTGGCTGGCTTTTCGCGACTCTCGGATGCCGAATACCCAGGACCTCGCACCGGTCGTTAACCCCTTTGTTTAGTGATATTTACGGAAATTGTCGCTAAATATTAGAAAACAAAGTATTTAAAAATAGGGGGGTGGGGGGTAACCCTGTCGTTGTGATACACGATTTCCTCTTGATCCCGTGCCGTGTAGGTATATGCTTTCCTCCCGCCGGACGAAATCACTGAAAACATCTAAGGAGGAAACATGGGTTGTACACAGCTCACGCGGTGGTCCTTCGTAATCGGTCTGGTTCTGCTGGTAATTGGGATCCTCGACAAGGGTTTAATGATGGTCTCGAAGCTTTCGCTGGGGCAAGTTGCTCCACGAGCATTCTTGTT
The DNA here is from genome assembly GCA_021779935.1 of Acidobacteriota bacterium. Classification (GTDB taxonomy): domain Bacteria; phylum Acidobacteriota; class Terriglobia; order Terriglobales; family Acidobacteriaceae; genus JAJXZT01. Next base: position 191,983 of record JAJXZT010000040.1, on the reverse strand, counting down.
CGCTGGCGCGGTGTTTCTTCTGGTCGCCATTGCCAATGAGGCGTGCGCGGCGGCCAACGCTCGAATGGGCCAGAAGGCCGAAAAATAGCATCAACCGGGACTCGACGGGCGTGCCACGAGAGGCACGCCTGTTTTGTGCGTTCAGGAGCTCACTCCCGGTATAATAAAATCCGTGCCTAAGTACTCCATTGTCGTTCCGTTTCACAACGAGCAGGAGAGCGTCACCGAGCTCTATGACCGCCTGAAGGCCGTCATGGAAGCCAACGGCGAGAGCTTCGAACTGGTCTTCGTTGACGACGGCAGCCGGGACATGACGTTCCCCCTGCTGCAGCAGATTGCCTCGGTGGATAGCCGGGTAGTCGTGATCAAACTGCGACGGAACTTTGGCCAGACGCCCGCCCTGGCGGCCGGTTTCGATCACGCCGAGGGCGAGTTCGTCATCGCCATGGACGGCGACCTTCAGCACGACCCCTATGACATCCCTGCCTTCATCGGGAAGTTGCAGGAGGGCTACGACATCGTCAGCGGATGGCGCAAGGAACGGGTGGACAACCTGGTCATGCGACGCATCCCCTCGCGCGTCGCCAACTGGCTGATGTCCAAGCTGAGCGGGGTAGACCTCCACGACTTCGGGACGACCTACAAGGCGTATCGCCGGGACCTGCTCGACCAGGTGCCTCTCTACGGCGAACTCCACCGCTTTATCCCGGCACTGGCCTCCTGGTACGGCGCCACCATCTGCGAGATTCCCATCAAGAACATCGTGCGACCGCAAGGCGCATCGCACTACGGAATTTCGCGCACTTTCCGCGTGTTTTTCGACTTGATCACGATCCGCTTCCTGCTCAAGTACATGATGAAGCCGCTGCACTTCTTCGGCGGTCTCGGCATGGCGGGAATGTTCAGCGGCATGATGATTGCGGTCTGGCTCGCCGTGGACAAGCTCCTCCACGGCACGCACGTCATGACCGAGCACGGCCCGCTGCTGATGTTCTCGGCGGTACTGATCATGGCCGGCGTGCAACTGCTCGCTCTGGGATTGCTCGGCGACCTCCAGGTGCGCCACTTCCACGAGCCCACCAGCGGCATGCCCTATCGTGTCGCCAAGGTCATCCGCAGCGAAGAGGGCGAAGAGTCGGAAATCCACGAATAGCGGATTAAGAACCGCAAATGCGCCCGGCAATGTCCGGGCGTTTTTCATTCGGGGAACAGTGGCATCCATCACACGGATGACCATCCTGAGTCACTGCCAGGAAATTCTCTTGCGCTGACAATCAATCCCGCCGTGTACAATGGCTAGTTCTTCTGCCGCTCAGTCCGGCTCCAGTGGACACCCACGGGGCACCTGCCCATTCTGGCGGCGTATCAGACGAACTACTTGCCTCGTTCGAGGCTGTGAGAACTCATATGAGCCGAGCTACACAAACAGAACTGCGTCTGGCCAAGCGTATGTCGCGGCTGGGTACGGAAACTGCCTTCGAAGTGCTGGTGAAGGCGCGCGCCCTGGAGGCACAGGGCAGAGACATTGTGCATCTGGAGATCGGTGAGCCCGATTTCGATACCCCCGCAAATATCGTGGAAGCGGCGGTGGATGCACTGCACAAGGGATTTACGCACTACGGTCCATCGGCCGGATTGCCGGAGCTCCGGCAGACCATCGCCGACGAAGTGAGCCGTACTCGCGGTATCAAGGTAAAGCCGGAAGAAGTCGTGGTAGTACCGGGCGGTAAGCCAATCATCTTCTTTACCATGCTGGCGCTGGTGGAGGAGGGTGATGAAGTCATCTACCCGAACCCTGGCTTCCCCATCTATGAGTCGATGATCAATTTCCTCGGCGGAAAAGCCGTGCCGATCCGTTTACGCGAAGAGCGGGATTTCCGCTTCGATGTCAACGAACTGGCGAGCCTGATCAACGACAAGACAAAATTGATCATCATCAACTCGCCGCAGAATCCAACTGGCGGCGTCCTGACCAAGAAGGACATCGATGATATTGCGGCAGCCATTGGCGATCGCGATATCACTGTGCTCTCCGATGAGATCTACAGCCGGCTGATCTTTGAAGGAGCGCATCACTCGATTGCATCGATTGAAGATATGCGCGAGCGCACGATCATTCTGGATGGATTCTCGAAGACATGGGCGATGACCGGATGGCGGATGGGTTTCGGCGTGATGCGCGCCGATCTCGCTCAGCACATTGCCCGCCTCCAGACAAACTCGAATTCGTGTACGGCGAGCTTCTCGCAGATGGCCGGCATCGAGGCGATCCGCGGCGACCAGAGCTCGGTTGACCGGATGAACGTCGAGTTCGTGAAGCGCCGCGACTACTTCGCGGAGCGGGTCAATAAGATCAAGGGTTTCAGTTGCAGGGTGCCGAAGGGCGCGTTCTATATGTTCCCGAACATTACGAAGACGGGTTGGCAGTCAAAGAAGCTGGCCGACGCACTTCTAAACGAAGCAGGCGTGGCGGCGCTTTCCGGCACGGCTTTCGGAGCGTTCGGCGAAGGCTACCTCCGGTTCAGCATTGCAAACTCAATCGAGAACATCGCGAAGGCGTTGGATCGCGTGGAAGAATGGGTCGGCAAACGGTTGTAGAATTGTAGCGGTAAGCTCCGCAGATCAGGCCCGCCCATGAGCGGGCCTTCTTTTGCGATGCGATGTGTGGTGGGTGGTGTCGCGGAGGGACGGGTGGAGAACTTCGCGGCGGTGAGAAAATCAGAGAGGGATCAAACAAATGGAAAGCAAACGGTTCCGCGTGTTCGCTACGTGCGACATCGGGGAGAGCATAGGGTTGCTGCGGAAGCGCGGCTATGAAATTGAAATCTATCCAGGGCCGGACGCGCCTCCGAAGAGCCTGGTGATCGAGAAAGTGAAGAGCGGTGTCGATGGATTAATCACGACGCTGCGCGATCAGATCGATGCGGAGATTTTCGAGGCGGGCAAGGGGACGCTGAAGGGTGTGGCGCAGCTTGCGGTTGGATTCGACAATATCAATCGTAACGATGCGAACCGTTACAAGGTTCCCTTCACGAACACGGCGGACGTTCTGACGGACGCGACCGCGGAATTCGCCTTCGCGATGATGCTTGATGTGAGCCGAAAGCTGTGGCCGAGCGAACGTCAGGTGCGCGATTTTAAGTGGGGATCGTGGCATCCGTTCCTGCCTTTCCTGGGAGACGAGGTTACGGGCAAGACAGTGGCTGTGATCGGCACCGGACGCATCGGACAGGCGTTCATACGCAAGTGCGTCGGCTTCGACATGAACATCCTCTGCTACGACACTGCGTTCCGAAACCAGGCATTCATCGATAAGATCCAGGAGTTTCTCGACTACAAGCAACGGCACGGAGTAAGCGTCGAAAGGAATTGGATCAAGTACGCGTCCCTGGAGGAGTGTTTGCAGCAGGCGGATTACGTGAGTCTGCACGTTCCGCTGCTGCGCGAGGGCGAATCGAAAGCGACAACCTATCACCTCATCAACGAAACGACGCTGGCGATGATGAAGCGCTCGGCGTATCTGGTCAATACGGCGCGCGGGCCGGTGGTGGATGAGAGGGCTCTCTACAAGGCTTTGAAGGAGCATTGGATTGCGGGCGCGGCGCTCGATGTCTTTGAGAAAGAGCCGCTGCAGCCGGAGTCACCGCTGCGCGATCCGGCGATTGAAGACCGCTGCAGGCTGTTTCATCATTTCGCGAGCGGTGGAACGGCGACGAGACTCTCCACCGATCCAAATGTCGGCATGGCAGGCCGCTGCGCACAGGGGTTGATCGACATGCTGGAGAAGAATTACGGTGGCGACTGTTCAAAAATGCCGTACGTGGTGAACAAGGAAGCTTTCTGCGAAGAGTAACGAAAGCGCATAACAGTCATGGAGACCGGCGTGAATGCCGGTCTTCTTTTTGAGCTTGCAGAGATGATTTCGCTTACATCGGAAGCGAACTAACGCACGACGTCATGTGCGTTCAGAAGAGCGGTTGGTAGGGCGGATATGTGTCCTCTTCGACGATGCCAATGCCGACGAGATGGTGAACGAGGTGCAGGAAATATTCCTCGGCGAGGTGAGAGAGCGGGATCGCGGGGGCGTTGCCGATCGTGCACTGCAATTCGGCAGCATCGGCGGGAATGTGGCGAAAAATGTGCGCGAGATAGAGGTTATAGGTTGACCAGAGATCAATAAGGAGCGGCCACGGAGCCGATTGAGAATTGCCGATACGAACCCAGCCATCGCCGTCATAACTTGAGCCGCTGAAACTGCCTTCCAACTGGGCGCGCACAAAACGCGCGTGATTATTGCACGCAGAGTCGATCAGGTGTCCGATGCATTGCTTGGGAGACCAGTTGCCGGGAGTGACGGGCGCGGCGGCCTGCTCCTCCGTCAAGTTGCGCAGAGTCGGTTCCACCTGCTCGACGATGGTGTGGAGGTTCGCGGCAAGAATGCGGAAGACATTGTCGGCGGTCTGCATGATTCCTCTTTCGAAGGGCGTGAGAACATTATCGCCGATGCCCGACGTGGTGAGCGAAGGATATTGACGATGGATGCAGGAGCGGGAATGGTGAAAATGCTGCGAGCTTTTTTCCGGCATGTGCGTCAATATAAGCGACACGCCCATTCACAAAAGGATCTCAGATGACTCTCCGTGACAGCATGCGGCCGGCAACGCTGACCTTGGCCGCCGCGATATTCTTCTTTTTCCCTGCTTCGGGACTGGCGCAACCGGGCACAACCCTTCGCACGCTGATCGTGGGTGGAGGGCCAAACAGGATGATGAACGAGGTGGGCATCGAGAGCAATGTTCGCTATGTCGACCACATCCTCCCACACGGGACGCCTCGGCGCGTGCTTTTCGCGGATGGCAAGGCAGATTCAGCCACGGTTGTGTACGTGGAGCCGGGAGACAAGAAGGAGACACCGAGATTTCGGACACCGAACCTGCCACAGATCGATGGGCCTTCCACGGAGAGCGAGGTTCGTGCAGAACTGGAAGCATTGGCGAGTGATAAAAAGCAGGCAGCCACTCCGACTCTGCTCTACTTCACGGGGCATGGAGATCCGGGGAGGCGTCGGGATTTTGATAACAACTGGTTTGGTCTATGGGGGAACCAACGTCTGACGGTGAAAGACCTGGCGACGGAGATCGATCAGTTTCCAAAAGAGACGCCGTTAACGCTGGTGATGGTGCAGTGCTTTTCGGGAGGGTTCGGCAACATACTGTTCAAAAACGCGGACCCGAAGGGTGAGTTTGAAGACAGGCCCATTGCGGCCTTTTTCGCGAGCATTGCAGAGTGGCCCGCGGCAGGGTGCACGGCGGAAGTGAATGAGGCCAACTATCACGACTTTACAACCTACTTTTTTGCCGCGCTGACGGGTGTGGACCGCATGGGAAACCCGGTGACCGGCGCGGATTACAACCACGACGGCAAGGTCGGAATGGATGAAGCCTTCGCTTATACATTGATACATGACGATTCAATCGACACGCCGGTGGATACATCCGATGTATTTCTGCGGCGATTTGTAAACACCGCGGATGTAGTGACCTTCGCGCAGAGTTTCTCGCTTGTGCTGCGATGGGCGACGCCGGCGCAACGGGCGGCGCTGGAGGCGCTGGCAGCGGAACTGAAGTTTTCGGGCGACCGGAGTCCGCTGGAGGCCTTTGACATACTCAATGGAAAAGGGCGGCGGAAATTCGGACGCGACGAATTGTGGGATGCCAAGGTGCTGCGATTCGCGCGCTTGGTGAAGAGTGTGGTTCTGGCGCATGACCTGAATGAGTCCCACGACACGAAATTGAAGCAGGAATATACGGAACTGGTGAAGCGGGAGAGCGAGAATCCGCTCAGACCGTAATTCCATCCCGGATGATTACAGCTCTGAAGATGTCCGCCAGGTGCGAAGTGCAAACCAACAGGTGGTGGCGATCATCCCGATCCAGCCAAGGAATCGAACGGTGGCAGCGATGCGAGTGTCGTACTGGAGAAGGCCGAGGCTGGCGAAGATGCTATGCCAGTCGTGGCCTGCGAAGTCAGGGTCTCCAACACTGACGAGCGGAAGCGACATGGAGCGCGCGTCAGCCATATATGCCGCCGTGTAGAGGAAGTTCTCAAAGAAAACCACGAGGCAAAAGACGAACGCCGTCGTCTGACGCTCAGAGAAAAAGTAGACAGCCAGAAGCAGCGGTACAAGCCACTGGAGAATCGTGCCGCCCCAGAGTCCCAGCGTCTCTCCAAACCAGCCAAAGAGAAGATGTCCGCCTTCGTGAACGACGAGGTTCGCGTTATCGATGAAGAGAAATCCCGTGTGGTTAGTGGCTGCGTAGAGAAAGAAAAGTGTGTAGACGACGAGCCATGCAACCGCGGCAATGCGCGAGACGGGACGCCAGTCTTCGTCGGGCCAGAGCGAGAGCATCGGATGAGAGGTTACACCACGCGGAGAATTTAGCGAAGATTACCGCGGATCGAGGATGCCGCGGCCGCGAAGCCAGTCCGCGAGACGTCGCGTCCAGGTTGACAAAGCGGGAGTGTACGTCGCGAGCCCGAATCCATGCCCGCCGGACTGATAGACGTGGAGCTCGGCGGGAACCCCTGCGCGGAGCAGAGCGAGAAAAAATCCAACTCCGTTCTCGGGTGAAACGGATCTGTCGTCGTCGGCAAGGACAAGAAAAGCTGGCGGAGTCTGCGCTGTGACCTGCGTGTCGGTAAAGAGGCTGTGGAGAAGAGTAGGGTCAGGGTTATCTCCAAGAAGATACTCAAATGAGGCTTTGGCTCCGGGACCGTTCTCATCGATCACCGGATAGCCAAGGACCATGAAATCCGGGCGATCGGTGACGCGCTCAATCGGATCGGGCGAGGACGGATTGCCGGAGTCGAAGTGCGTGCCGAGGAGCGAGGCGAGATGTCCACCGGCGGAGAAGCCAACAACGCCAATGTGATCGAGCGGCAGGTTGTACTCGGCGGCATGGGAGCGCACGTATCGCATGGCGCGTTGTGCGTCCTCGAATTCAACCGGATAGTGATAACGCTTGCCGAGCCGGTATTGAAGAACAAACGCCGCGACTCCATATCCATTGAACCATTGAGCAACCTGCGTTCCTTCTTTATCGACGGCGAGGTGTGAATAAGCACCTCCGGGACAGATGAGAACGGCCGCGACGGGAGGAGTCTTCTTCGGCAAGTAAACCGTGATCGAGGGCTTATCGGCGGGTTCGTTGCCGAGCGCTCCCGGGGCTCCGTTGGGCCAGAGAAGGATGGTGCTTTGGGCGAAGAGGCCGACAGAGAACGTGGTGAAGAAGACGATGGTCAGAAGACGCGACATGGGAAAAAGATAGTACGAATTGACGCCGAACAGAATGGAAACTTAGTGTGGAGCGGTCGCGAGCAGGAGCGCCCGCCTTGAATCGGCTTAGTCCTGGCAGGCGGTGGCGGTGACAGGGACGGGTACTTGTTCGACGATTTCGAGGCCGAAGCCTTCGAGCGCCGCGACTTTTCGAGGACGATTTGTCAAGAGCCGGATGCGGCGCAGATTAAGGTCGGAGAGAATTTGCGCGCCGATGCCTATATCGCGCTGGGTCTTGCGCTGATTGTCCGGCAGCGTGGGAAGTTGACGCTCCTTGTGGAACTGAAGCGTAGTTTTGTCGCCGAGAGGTTCAATGGAGAAACCCTGCGAGGTCTGGTGCAGATAGATGATGGCGCCGCGACCTTCGGCTTCGATCATCCGCATGGATTGTTCGAGAATACTGCGGCACTCGCACCATGTAGCGCCGAAAACGTCGCCGGCGAGGCAATGGGTGTGCATGCGAACCAGTGTAGGTTGCTCGGCAAGATGTTCCAGGTCGCCCTTGACGATGGCGACGTGCGATTGGTGGTCGATCTCAGAGGCGTAGGCGATCAGGCGGAATTCGCCGAAGCGTGTAGGAACGGTTGCTTCACCCTGCCGCACAATGTATCGCTCGTTCTGCATCCGGTAGCGGATGACTTCGGCAACGGTGAGCATTTTCATGTTGTGCTGGCGGCAGAAGTCGACGAGATGAGGGACGCGCGACATGGTGCCGTCGTCGTTCATGATTTCGCAGATGACGCCGGCAGAGATGAGTCCGGCGAGACGCGCGAGATCGACGGAGGCTTCAGTCTGACCGGCGCGGACGAGAACTCCGCCCTTGCGTGCGCGCAAGGGGAAGGTGTGGCCGGGACGCGCCAGATCGCGCCATGTGGTTGAGGGATCAATGGCCACCTTGATGGTGTGAGCGCGGTCGTAGGCGCTGATGCCGGTGGTGACGCCTTCGCGAGCATCGATGGATTCCGTGAAAGCAGTGCCGAACTGTGAAGTGTTCTCCAGACTCATGGGCCCAAGGCGGAGATAGTCGAGACGCTCCTCGGTCATGGCGAGACAGATAAGGCCGCGACCGTACTTGGCCATGAAGTTGATGGCCTCGGGCGTGATCTTTTCGGCGGCCATCGTGAGGTCGCCTTCGTTTTCGCGGTCCTCGTCATCGACAACCACAATCATCCGCCCGGCGCGAATTTCTTCAAGCGCGGTGGGAACGTCACAGAATGGAGAAGCAGAAGTCATACATTTTGCGGCACGCGAACAGAGCGCCTGACACGATTCTAACAAAGCTGGGAAATGACTGTGTCCGGAACATAACTCACGGTAGAATTCTGCACCGGACGTATCCGCATTCAAGTGGGGACAACCGCATGCATGGAATGACCTGGAAGACGGCTACCTTATGGGCGGCCGCGATGGCGATGTTCTGTCTGCAAGGGTGGGCGCAGCAGGCGGCCAAGCTGGAACATTTCAACGCTTCACTGGTCGACAAGACAAAGGACCCGTGCGTGGATTTCTATCAATACGCATGTTCCAAGTGGCAGGCAGCGCACCCGATTCCGCCGGACTTGGCGAGAAATTCCACTTCGACGCCGCTCTTTTTCTGGAACCAGCAAGTGCTGCGTGACGCGATGGAAAAAGCGGCGGCAAATCCCAATGCGAGCGGAACAGAAAGGCAGATTGGCGCCTACTGGACAAGTTGCATGGATAACAACGCTCGCGAGGCCGACGGGAAAACCTGGTTGTCTCAGGCTCTCAAACCCGTGAATGAGATGAAGTCAAAACACGATCTGGCAAGTGTGTTGGCGTCAATGCACATGCGCTTTCCGGCAGCATATGCGCCTGGAGACAACCAGACTGGGGCGCCGATGTTCGGGTTTGGGCCGGCGCAGGATCTGAAGAATTCCAGCGAGGTTGTCGTGGGAATCGACCAGGGAGGGCTGGGATTGCCGTCGCGGAGTTTCTACCTGAGTACGGACGGACACTCGGAGAGAATTCGCGCGGAGTACAAGACGCATGTGGCAAAGATGTTTCAACTGGCGGGCGACAGCGCGCAGCAAGCCGCGAAAGAATCCGATGCCGTGATGGCGATTGAGACGGCGCTGGCACAGGCGCAGATGGATGCCGTTTCGCGACGCGATCCGCTCCAGACTTATCACAAGCGTTCACTGGTACAGATAAAGGCCGCGATGCCGGATTTCGATTTCGCGGAATACGAAAAATTGGTTGGCGTCCCGCAACCACCGTTCTACATCGTCTCCGCGCCGAAGTTCCTGCCGGCATTGGACGAGCAGATCAAGACCCGTTCGCTGAGCGAATGGAAGAGCTACTTACGCTGGTGGACGATCCATTCGGCGGCGAATTTCACCACGCCGGAAATGGAGCAGGCAAATTTCGACTTCTACGGCAAGGTGCTGGTCGGCGTGCAGACCATGCTGCCGCAGTGGCGCAGATGCGTGGCAACGGCAAACATGGAACTTGGAGAGGCGCTGGGCAAGGAGTACGTGAAAGTTGCGTTCCCGCCCGCGAGCAAGCAGAAGGCGCTGCAACTGGTGGGGGAGATCCGGAACGCGCTGAGAGAGGACATTGGACAACTAACATGGATGAGCGACGCGACCAAACAGCAGGCAATCGCTAAGCTCAACGGGATGATTGAAAAGATCGGGTATCCGGATAAATGGCGTGACTATAGCTCGGTAAAAATCGTCTCTAACAACTACCTGGAAAACCTGGAGGCTGCCAACGCCTTCGAAATGAAGCGCCAGTTGGCGAAGGTGAACAAACCGGCGGACAAGATGGACTGGATGATGACGCCGCAGACGATCGATGCCTACAACGATGGACAGAACAATACGATCAACTTCCCGGCGGGAATTCTACAGCCTCCATTCTTTGATCCGAATCAGCCGGATGCGGCGAATTTCGGAGCCATTGGAATGGTGATTGGGCACGAGGTCATTCACGGATTTGACGACCAGGGACGGAAGTTCGACGCCAAGGGAGACCTCCGCGACTGGTGGACGGCAGCGGATGCGAAGGCATATGACGAGCGGGGCAATTGCATTGCAAACCAGTACACGCACGAAGTACCCGGCCTGGGCGTGAAAACGAATGGGCGGATGACACAAGGCGAGGACACGGCGGACAACGGCGGCATCCACCTGGCGATGTTGGCGCTGGAGAATCTCTACAAGAAGGAAGGGAAGTCACTCGACACGCCGGGGCCGGATGGAATTACCCCGCGGCAGAGGTTCTACCTGTCAGCGGCATTCATCTGGTGCGGGAACGAGCGTCCCGATGCCGCGCGATTACAGATTGCGACGAATCCGCACTCGCTTCCGCAGTATCGCGTCGATTTTCCAATGTCGAATTCGGCGGAGTTTGCCAAGGCCTTTGGATGCAAGGCAGGGAAGCCGATGGTGCACGCGCCGGCGTGCAGAGTCTGGTAAGGGAAGTCGCGAGCTGCTGGCTGCTTGCGATTTGCTACGGAAAGGGCCTACCCCGGTGGAACGGGACAGGCCCTTTTTGCATAAACCTCTTTGCAGAACTTGATCTGCTCAGGCCGTTGGAAGGAAGTAACGGACGACCCAGAAGGTACCGGCGGCCACCGCTGCGGAAGCCGGGATCGTCAGTACCCACGCCCATATGATGCGAGTGGCCACTCCCCAACGGACGGCGGAGAGACGATGCGTAGTGCCAACTCCAACGATTGCTCCGGTGATGGTGTGCGTCGTGGAGACTGGGATTCCGGCGAGCGCGGTGCCGAACAGAGTGATGGCCCCGGCAGCCTCGGCGCAGAATCCGCCCACAGGCTTAAGTTTGGTGATCTTGCTTCCCATCGTGTGGACAATGCGCCAGCCGCCGAAGTAGGTGCCGAGAGCAATGGCAGTGTGGGCAGCAAGAATGATGGGCCACTTGTAGTGTCCCCAGGAGCCGATCATGTCAGCCTTGGACATGAGTCCCCCGGCATAGAGCGCACCGGCGACGATGCCCATTGTCTTCTGCGCGTCATTCCCGCCGTGTCCGAGGGAGTAAGCGGCGGCGGAGAGTAGCTGGAGCTTGCGGAACCATGTGTCGACCTGGTGCGGCGACTTGCGCTGGAAGATCCAGTAGATGGCAATCATGAAAATGAAGCCGAGAACCAAGCCCATGACTGGCGCAATGAAAATGAACAGAACGGTCTTTGTCCACCCACCCGGGATGATGACGCTGAAGGCATTGGACCATCCGTGGAGGATGGTTGCACGGGCGATGGCCGCACCAGCATAGCCGCCTATCAGCGCGTGCGAAGAGGAAGTAGGCAATCCCCACAGCCATGTGAGGAGATCCCAGACAATGGCGCCAAGCAATCCGGCGAGCACCACGTACTGGGTGACGATATCGAGCCGGATCATTCCCTTGCCGATCGTATGGGCAACAGCAGTGCCGAAAAGGAATGCGGCGGCGAAGTTAAAGAATGCCGCCCAAACGACAGCCAGGCGCGGAGAAAGCACGCGAGTGGAAACCACCGTGGCAATGCTGTTGGCGGCATCATGAAAGCCGTTGAAAAAGTCGAAAACGAGGGCGACTAGAACGGTAAAAGCGACGAGAAGTAGTCCTGTACTCACCGGATATTTTCCCTCTGTTGCACGAAGGTCACTGCAATCAGGATTGCTGGCTTAACCGCAACATCGTGCGTCATCAGGCGCTCTTCAGCACGACGGTCTCGAGGACGTTGGCAACATCCTCGGCCTTGTCGGTGGCAGTTTCCAGAACCTCGATTAATTCCTTGATCTTGATGAGCTGAATCGGGTCCTTTTCGTGTTCAAAGAGGGCGCCAATGGCGTTGCGGCTGATCATGTCCGCTTCGTTCTCCAGCCGGTTGACCTCGACGCAGTGTTCGAGCAACTTCTGGCCCTTCTCGATGAGTCCGACGGCCTTGGAGAGCTCCTCGGCCTGGCGGAGGATGATCGTGGCGAGGTCGAAGGCGGCGGCCGGCGGATTGTGGATCTTGTAAATGACAAGGCGGTCGGCAGCAGAGTTGATGTAGTCGAGTACGTCGTCAATCTGCGAGGCGAGCATGTGAATATCTTCGCGGTCAAAGGGAGTGATGAAGCTCTGGTTCAGCTTGACGAAAACGGCGTGGGCGATGTCGTCGCCCTTGTGCTCCACGCCCTTGATCTTCTGTACGGTAGCGGTGACATCATCGTAGTTACGAAGCAGTTCGCGAAGCAGACGTGCGCCTTCCGTAAGGTTGTCTGCCATGTCGGCAAAAAGATCAAAGAACTTGGTGTCGTGGGGAATAATTCGAAACATGGGAGTTGGATTTCCTCTCAAAGCTGCACTCTGGCGGTGCATGTTCAGCCTGAATTTAGCATTAACGTGGCTGTAACAATCGAATATCTCATTCGAAGAGGAAGGCGTCAACGAAACGAAGAGGAAGAATCGGAGGAAGAAGAATGTGAAGCGAAGGTTCGAGAGAAGGGGCGAGACACTATCAACAAAAAAACTTCAAAGAAATTGAAAAACACAAAGAATAAGGGCCACCAAATGGCGGCCCTGGGAGGGAGCGACTTGGGATCAGAGTGTTGATTCGATTTCGAAGCCCCAAGCTTCGAGGAGAGGCTCGGGAATGTACTTGGAATTCTTGTTACGACGCGCCCACTCGCGAAGCCGAGTGGAACGAATGTATTGATCCGGAGAAAGTTTGAACTCACGGACGATTTGCTCAAATTCTGTGATGGTTGGAGTGATCGGGCCAATCGGCTCGGGTTTGCCCCAGTTAGGATTACCGCGTCTCTTTGCCATGAAAATTTCCTGCCTCTGCGATGAGATGTGGCCGAATGAAGGGTACAGACCCCTTAGCCGCGTATAGCCTTTGGACGCAACCCGGCAAACTAAGACTCGGTGCATCCTGATTCCTGTCGGCCAGTTCATGAACGGGCCAAACGGTGAAATCAAATCAATACATTCTACGATGAAAAACGCAGCAATTCAACCAAAAAATGATCGTATGCGAAAAATAATAGGTTCACCTATGAAGTAATGGATATCTCGGGCATTAGTTTAATACGTTTCATTTCAGCTTGTTACTGGTGGAATGACTCAGCCGGGATATGGGATGTCGAGTCAAGAAAACACCTAACTCCTAAAAATTGTAGGAGTGCAGGGTCTACGAAGGTTGTATTGACTGTTGCGGAAATACCACGGTTGAGGTTTCCACTGGACGCGGAGGATATCTCCTAACTTAATGAATGCCGCTCATCCAGTGAATCGTCGCTAGAGCTTCGACGGGAGCCGCTAGACGGTTCCAGTGGAGTCGACGGAACTCTCGGAATAGGCATCAAGCATGTATCGTCTTGGGTATTTGCAAATAGCACGGCAAGGGGTAGACTCGTTGAAAATGTAGTCCCCGCAATCAAGGTTTAGCGTATTCTTGTAGACTCAGCACGGCGCGAGAGTAGTGATTTTTAAGGTGTCGCCTGTAACATCTGTTGTGGGAGAGGTTACGAAAGGCATCTGCCCATCCTCGCAACGTGGCGTAAAATCCAGAATCTAGAGTGAGTACGAAAGGAGTTTCTTCGTGCAGATTACAGTTTGGATCATTTTGGGAATTTTGGCGACGTTGCTTTCCGGAACGCCGACTACAAGTTCGACGGGCTCGGCCTCCACATCACCGAAGACAAACACCACCGTTCAGCCGGATAATGGAACCGCGCCGCCTTCCGGTGGATGTAATCCGTTTGTGCAGACCTGTTCGTAGGCGTGCGCAGTTTTTCGGAGGGAGCACCCAATAACGTATGTTCCAAAACCCGACGATACACGCCATACAGATGTTCCTGTGGGTTCTAGGGCCAGCTCTGCAGGTTTGGATCGCCGTGGTGATGTGGAAGCGGAAGCTACACCGGGAGTTTCCGGTGTTCTTCTGGTATACGTTGTTCCACATCTCACAGTTTCTGGTGACGTTCAGCGTACAGAAGATGCCGAAGACGCTCTTTGTGGCGTTCTGGACGTACGAACTGTTGGACGTTTTCTTCACTCTTGCAGTAGTGCAGGAGGTGTTTGTACATGTGTTCAATCCGTATCAGTCGATTCGGCGACTGGGGGCGCAGGTATTCCGATGGGCGACGATGGTACTGATCGGAATATGTATCTTGGCGGCGGCCGCAGTTCCGGGAACCGCAATGAAACTGGACATGTTGCTGCGATGGCTGACCATCATGGAACGCAGTGCGAACATGGTGGAAGCTGGGCTGCTCTTCCTGCTGTTTATCCTCGGCGCAGTGTTTGCCCTGGATTGGCGTGACTATGTATGGGGAATTGCAGCTGGGATGGGGCTTTCGACGAGCATCGTTCTAGTTGCGTGGGCTCTGCGTATCTACCTGGGAACCTGGGGGCCGGTCTACGCAATTATTTATTCCGGCGGCTATAACGTCGGAGTGATCGTCTGGTTCATTACGATGGTAGGTCCTGAACGCCAGCGGCGGGTGGAAGGACTGCCTGATGTAGAACAGCTACGAAGCTGGAATCGAGCACTGTCGGGATTTTTACGATGATTACAACACTATTATTCGTCTTGGTCGGTCTCTCCGCGGTCCTCTTTATGGGACGCGTGGTGCGTGGTCGCACGGAGCCAATCAGCAGCATCGCCGAAGCAACGGCAAGGATGACGCAGATTGATCTTCCGGCGTTAGCCAATCTGATCGATCCAGCACAAAGAGAATATTTGCGATCACGCCTGAGCAGGCATGACTTCGCTTACCTGGAGCGGATGCGTAACCGCGTCTGCTTGGAATACGTGAAACGGATCGCGGACAACTCGACAGTTCTGCTCAGTTGGAGCCGCGCGGCACTTCTTAGCCCCGAGTTGGCTGCTTACAGGGACGAGGCGCGGGAAGTGGTGGATACCGCGATGACGGTTCGGCTTACGGCACTATTTGCAATGGCGCAGTTGTACCTCGGTGTCCTTATGCCCTCGCTGGATATGCAGGTTGGAAGCCTGTTGACGAAGTATCAATACGCAGCGTCCCGCATGACGACCATCGGAGTGCTGACGCGTGCGCCAGAAGCGCAGGGTTATTCGCGTATCGCGTAATCTACCGGAATGAGTTCACTGAGCGGCTCGCTGGATGGCGAGCCGCTCGTGTTATTTGGATAGATTGCCACTCTAACTTCCATGAAATGGTGTTGTCGGCAGACGTGTCTGCCGGTTCGGATGTAAGCGCAAGAACCCCGGCTCGCGATATGATCAGCGGCGTGGAGGAGCGAATGAAGACAAAGGACATCACCCGGTATGTGAAACCGTACGAGGTGAGGAGTGGAAAGGGTTTTCGGCTGAGGGACTTCGATCCGGCAGATACGGCCGGGTTGGGCGCGGAGTCGAAGCCCAAAGCGCAAGAATTGCTGCAGAAAGGCGTGGAACGCCTGGAACAATTACAGGGCAAACTCTACGCCCAGGACAGCCACGCGCTGCTGCTGGTTTTCCAGGCGATGGATGCCGCGGGCAAAGATGGCACCATCAAACACGTGATGTCCGGGGTGAATCCCGAGGGATGCCAGGTGTATTCGTTCAAGGCGCCATCGCAAGAAGATCTGGAGCACGACTATCTATGGCGGACCACTCGATGCATGCCGGAGCGTGGGCGAATAGGGATCTTCAATAGATCGTATTACGAGGAAGTGCTGGTAGTGCGAGTGCATCCTGAACTGCTGGAGGCAGAGAAACTGCCGAGGAAACTGCTGGGCAAGCATATCTGGAAGCAGCGGTATGAGGATATCAGGAACTTCGAGAACTACGCGACGAACAACGGAACCGTGATCAGGAAGTTCTTTCTGCATCTTTCGAAAGAAGAGCAGCGAAAGAGGTTTCTGGAAAGATTGGATACTCCGGAAAAGAACTGGAAATTTTCTTCGGCAGATGTGAAAGAGCGCGGTTACTGGGACAATTACCAGGAAGCGTACGAGGAGATGATCCAACACACGGCGACAAAATCTGCACCGTGGTACGTGATTCCCGCCGACAACAAGTGGTTCGCGCGGCTGGTAGTGGCCGGCGCCGTGGTGCATGCGCTGGATGAATTGAAGCTCCACTACCCGGTAGTGGATGAGGCCAAGAAAAAGGAATTGAAACAGGCGGAAGCTGCGTTGCGCGGCGAAAAGAAGAAGTGACGCAGAACGCCCTCCAGCCCGGAGCATCGCGTAGATACGACGTCAGGGGCAGTAATCCTGGAATTGTATGGGTAACGATGTGGAATTAACGTTCCGACGATGACTTGATAAATGTCGCAATGGGCGGCGACTGAGTCCTCATTCGTTTGCAAGTTCGCGCCGTCTCTTCCAGTCCAAGATGGTCGCGAGGTTAAACCGCCAACGTAAACCAACCTTAATGGCGGGGATCTCGCCATTCTGCGCAAGTCGCGTTACAGTCCTTCGGTCGATTCCCAGGATTTTCGCTACTTCGGTAGCGGTAATTGTTTTTTCGAGCATTATGTGGCCTACCGTGTCTGGCCACAGAACCAATAGGATTGCCATCGACGGTACGTGTTGTAAACGGATGGCGGCAACTTACCAAAGTAACGTGCGACCGGAAAGAGTAAAGCGACCACAGAATTCACAATTCGTGGAAATCCTTGCTGGACGAGGGTTTCTGGCGACCCGATACGGGAAAGTAAAGTTTGCCGGTGAACCTATTGGGACGATGCTGTAGGCGATGATCTGGAATGGAAGGCTATTCGTGAAGCTAAGCGGATGGGCGACTGGCGGATTTCAGAGAGCGGCGAACAACATCTCCTACCACTGCGACAGCCCGGCGCATGGCTGCAGGCGAGTAACCTGCATAGCCCATCACAAAACCGCCGCGGCGCACCGGGCGAAGCCCATAAGAAGATAGGGGCTGCAACTCGACACCCTGCTGAAGCGCCAGCTCGGCGATGGGACGGTCGGAAATGCCAGCCGGAAGCCAGGCCACTACATGCATGCCGGCATCGTGCTGTCCGACCGTAAGTATTCCCGGTAATTCATTTTCAAGCGCCTCGATGAGAGCAGCCTGCCGCTGCTCGTAAAGCTTCCTCATGCGACGAATATGCCGTCCGAAGTGGCCCTCTGCCATGAATTGTGCAAGGACAGCTTGTTCAAGCGCGGGGCACTGTCCGTCGGCGGCGGCCTTAGCGGCGACAAAAGCTTCGAGAAGCGCCGGCGGAACCACGATGTATCCAAGCCTCAGCGAAGGAAACAGGACCTTGCTGAAAGTCCCCGTGTAGAGAACCGACCCCGAGGTATCCAATCCCTGGAGCGAGGCGATCGGACGGCTGGAGTACCGGTATTCGCTGTCATAGTCATCTTCGATGATCCAGGAACCGACCCGCTGTGCCCACTGAAGGAGTTCGAGGCGGCGGCCCAGGGTCATTGTCGTGCCGAGTGGGTATTGGTGCGAGGGGGTCACGTAGATGAGTCGCGGCCGGCGGCAGGATTTCTTCGCTTTGGCAATCTCAAGGCCTTCGCTGCCGACTGGGACAGGAATCAGACGCGCACCGGCGGACTGAAAGGCGATGCGGGCGCCGATATAGCCGGGGTCTTCAATGCAGACAGGTTGACCGGGGTCGATGAGCACGCGGGCGGCCAGGTCCAGTGCCTGCTGCGCTCCGGACGTGATGATGACTTGTTCGGGACGACAGTGGACGGCGCGGGCGACCTGCAAATATGTCGCGACCGACTGACGAAGCGGCAAATATCCGGCGGAATCGCCATAGGGCAGCAGGCCCGCAGGATGATGTTTCCACTCCTGTGCGAAAAGCCGCGACCAGATGGCGAAAGGGAACTCGTCGAGCGCCGGGATGCCCATGCGAAAGGGAATGGGAGCTCCCGTGCGGCGGAAGCGACGAACCTGGTTGGAAACGAACTGGCGTCCACGGGAAGAAAGCGCAGCCGAGGGACGGTCGGACGCAATCACAGGTGCAGCCGGTTGGGCGCGCAGCACGAAGTCGGGAATGGCGCGAGCGACGAAGGTACCCGAACCAGCGTGGCCTTCCAGGTAACCCTCGGCGAGAAGCTGGTCGTAGGCGTTGAGAACCGTGTTGCGTGAAAGTTGGAGATCGCTGGCAAGCTGGCGCGTCGAAGGAAGTTGGAACCCCGGTGAGAGGCGTCCCGATAAAACGGCTGCGCGCAGAGCGTCATACAACTGGCGATGCAGCGGGAGGCGCGACGAGTAATCGATGGAAATGGCGAGCGGGATGGATGCGGCATCGCGAGACATAAGAGAAAAAGTGGTTCCTTCACTTTATGCAAATCCTGTACTTTTGCAAACACCAATTTGAAGACAAGATGAAGTAGAGGTGACGAAGCATGGGAGAAATGGCTGGTGAACGGAGCAGGTTGCGGCAGCACATGGACCGGGACGTTGCGGAGAGGGCTGGCGAGTTTCTGGAGCTGGGCGCGGTGGCGCACGTTGGATTCTGCGTGGATGGGCAGCCATATGTGATTCCAATGTCGTACCAGTACTCGCAGGCGCACCCGGAGAAGTTGTATCTGCATGGCGGACGCCCGAGCCGTCTGCTGCGCACACTATGCGAAGGTGGCCTGGTGTGCGTGACGGTAACGATGGTGGATGGGCTGGTGTATTCAAAGTCGGCGATGTATCACTCGATGAACTATCGCAGCGTGGTGGCCTTCGGCAGGGGACGCGAGGTGATCGATAGCCGGCAGAAAGCCGCCCTGCTTGATGCGATGATCGCGCGATATCACTCGGGGAGAAGTGTGGGCGTGGATTATGAAGCAGCGACCGTCGCGCAACTGGAATCGACATTGGTAGTGGAGATCGCCATAGAAGAGATGAGTGCGAAGGCGCGGTTCGGCGGACCAGCGGGGCCGAAGGACGCGGACGAGACGGCGCAGGGAAGCTGTGGCGTGGTGCAATGGCCGGATGGTTTGCACGGCCCGCGATAAGCATGATTCGGGCGTGACA
Organism: Acidobacteriota bacterium; assembly: GCA_021779935.1. GTDB lineage: Bacteria > Acidobacteriota > Terriglobia > Terriglobales > Acidobacteriaceae > JAJXZT01. Next base: position 172,718 of record JAJXZT010000040.1, on the reverse strand, counting down.
TAAGTCATCGTGCTATGCGGGCGGCGTGCGTAGTTTATAACCATGGCTGCACAAGTGACATCTCCAGCGAGGCTCGACGGTTCGACACCGGCGATTGATGAAGCGTACGAAAAGATGCGGCAGCGCGAGATTGGGCTGTCGAGAATGCTGATGCTTTACATCGGCACGGGCCTGGCGTTCATGCTGCTGCCGGGGACGTTCCTCGGCGTGTGGAACCTCATCAAGATCAGCAGCCGGGAGATGGCGAATACGATTTCACCAGCGTGGTTGCAGGCTCACGGGCATGCGCAGGTCTTTGGTTGGATCGGCACCTTCATCCTTGGCATAGGTTTCCACTCGATTCCAAGAATGCGCGGCGGCGAACCTGTTGCCGTGCGCGCAGCGCGGGCGTGCTGGGCACTGTGGACGGCTGGCGTCGCAATGCGCTGGGTGACCTGCGTATACGGTTGGGAGTGGAGAGTGCTGATGCCGGCGTCCGCAGTGCTGGAGCTGGCGGCGTTCCTCATCTTTTTCCGCAACGTGTCACAGCACAAACCTGCGAAGCAAAACGCTGAGAAAAAACCAAACTTCGAGACGTGGGCGAAGATTGTCATCGGCGCAACGGTGGGAATGCTGGCTGCGGTTGTGATGAACTTGGTGGGATGTTTCCGCGCGGCGCTCTATTCGTCCACCCCGGCGTTTACGCCCGGGTTTGACCAGAGCTTTCTGGCGCTGATTACGTGGGGATTCCTGGTGCTGTTCGTTTGGGGATTCAGCGCAAAGTGGCTGCCGGTCTTTCTCGGGTTACGCGAGACGCGGGAGCGAGCCCTGGTGATGGCGTTCCTGCTGGCGGCAGCCGCCGTGATTCTGGACGGAGCGGGTGCGGGGAAGACAGGCGCAGTGCTGGCATTGGCCGGGGCAATGACGGCTCCGCTGGCGCTTAGACTTTTCGAGAAGACCGCGCGTCCGGCCAAGGTAAATGGCGTCCATCCGAGCTACCCGGTATTTATACGAATCGCATATGCATGGGCGATTGTCGCGGCTGCCCTCGGAGTGTGGGCAGCAATCGTGAACGAGAAAGGTGTGTGGGGTGCATCGCGACACGCGCTGACCGTTGGGTTCCTGGCAGCGATGGTGTTCGCTGTGGGGCAGAGAGTGTTGCCGGCGTTTTCAGGCATGCGATTGCTATTCAGCCCCAGGTTGATGTTTGCAGCGCTGTTGCTGCTGAACATCGGATGCGCGTTGCGGGTGAGCTCGGAGGTGCTGGCGTACCAGGAATACGCGGCCTGGGCGTGGAAGGTACTGCCGATTTCGGCATTCACCGAGCTGACGGCGATCACTCTGTTCGCCATCAATTTGTTTACAACATTTTCGCGGCCACCGGCGACCCAGATGATTCGGATTGCGATGGCGAAGCAGAACACTTAGAAATTGCGAAGATGGTGTTGCGTTTACAGTGCAGCAGATGTGCAAGTGCTAGGTGGCTTTGCACTTCCGCGCCAAGCGTGATACCCTGATTCTCGTTACAGGATTGATTAAAGAGAAGCAGGAGCGCGTCAGTTTCCGTGTTAGCACGAGATCAGAAGTCCAATATCATCAACGCGTATCAAACCCACACAACGGATACCGGTAGCCCCGAAGTGCAGATCGCTCTGTTGAGCGAACGGATTGGGCAGCTTACGGAACATTTCCGTACGCACAAGAAGGATCACGCTTCCCGCAGAGGTCTTCTGATGATGGTCAGCAAGCGTCGTAGCTTGTTGGACTATCTGAAGAAATATGACGCCGAGCGGTACAAGACCGTTATCCAGAAGCTGGGAATCCGCAAATAAGCAAGACCTCCATGCCGGGACGGACAGTTGCGCCGAGAGGCGTTGCGGGCCGGACCGGCACACGTGCATTGCGCCATCCCCGGGTGGGGGTGGCAATCTGTGGCCCTGGCGGCATCCCGTACGGGACAGGCTGCTAGTGGTTGCAGGTCCAATCGAATCGAGCATCGTGCTGACTGGTCTCGTCACCCATCCTGTGGCTCCACCGCGCCATCTTCCGGTGTTACACACCGGAAGCCCCCGGCACTGCGGCAAGCGAATTGAATCGTCGCAGACCTCGAGGTGGAAACCCATTGCAGGACGCGCACCTCTGGAAGGAACAAAATGAAACAAGAAATCTCAGTTACACTCGCCGGCGGAAAAGCCATCAGTTTTGAAACTGGAAAGCTCGCCAAGCAGGCGCACGGATCATGCATCGTGCGCGTGGGCGACAACGTGGTGCTGGCAACGGCCTGCGCCAACGCCGAACCGCGTGCGGGCATCGACTTTTTCCCGCTCACGGTCGACTACCGCGAATACACGTACGCCGGAGGAAGAATTCCCGGCGGATTCATCAAGCGCGAAGGGCGTCCAAGTGAGCGCGAGATCCTGACGAGCCGGCAGATTGACCGTCCTATCCGCCCGCTCTTCCCGGAAGGATTCCGGTCTGAGACGCAGGTAATTGCATTCGTGCTTTCGGCGGACACGGAGAACGATCCGGACGTCGCCGCAATCAACGGAGCGTCGGCGGCCTTGGCGCTGTCGGATATTCCGTTTGCGGGCCCGATTGGCGCGGTGCGCGTGGGCCTGGTGAACGACGAGCTCGTCATCAACCCGACTTATAGCGACCAGCACGACAGCAAGCTGAACATCATGGTCGTCGGAACCAGCGACGGCATCGTGATGATCGAAGCGGGCGCGAAGGAAGTGGACGAAGACAAAGTGGTCGACGCCATCGAATTCGGTCATGCCGAGATCAAGAAGATTTGTGCGGCGATCACCGAACTGGCACAGCGCGCGGGCAAGCAGAAGCGCGTGGTGGAGCCGGTGGCGATTGACGCCGAGTACCTGAACGCGCTGCGCGCCAAGATTGGCGAGCGGCTCGCGGACGCGCTCAACACGGAGAAGTATCCCAAGCTCGATAGCCAGTCGAAGGTCAAGGCGATCAAGGACGAACTGAAAGCCGAGATCCCCGAAGAAGACGTGGAAGGACGCGCGAAGCTCGGCAAGTATTACGAGATGCTGCGCGAGGAAATCTTCCGCGAGCAGGTAACGAAGGACCGGCGTCGCCCGGATGGACGCGCGTTCGATCAGATCCGCGACATCTGGATTGAAGCGGGTGTATTGCCGCGCACGCACGGGTCGGCAGTCTTTACCCGCGGCGAAACGCAGGCACTGGTAACAACGACGCTTGGCACGGGCGAAGACATGCAGCGGCTGGAGCGCTTCGAGGGCGAAGCGAAGAAGCGGTTCATGCTGCATTACAACTTCCCACCATTCTCGGTGGGCGAGGTTTCTTTCCTACGTGGAGCGGGACGGCGAGAGATTGGTCACGGAGCCCTGGCGGAACGCGCACTGTTGGCGGTGCTGCCGTCCGAGGACGATTTCCCCTACGCGATTCGCGTGGTTTCGGACATCCTGGAGTCGAACGGATCGTCGTCGATGGCGACGGTTTGCGGCGGCTCGCTGAGCATGATGGATGCTGGCGTTCCACTGCGCGCGCCGGTAGCTGGCGTGGCAATGGGCCTCGTAAAGGAAGGCGACGCATACGCCATCCTGACCGACATCGCGGGTGCCGAGGATCACTACGGCGACATGGACTTCAAGGTCGCTGGCACGGAAGCAGGGATCACGGCGCTCCAGATGGACATCAAGATCATGGGCATCACGCCGCAGATCATGCGTGAGGCGCTGGCACAGGCCAAGCGCGGACGGCTGTTCATTCTCGGCAAGATGAGCGAGACGATCAGCTCGGGCCGCACCATGGTTAGCGAGTTCGCGCCACGGTTCTACACGCTGAAGATTCCCACGGACAAGATCCGCGAATTGATCGGGCCGGGAGGCAAGGTCATCCGCGGGATCGTGGAAGCGACGGGCGTAAAGATCGACGTGGAAGACGACGGCACGGTACGCGTGGCGTCGAGCGACAGCGCTGCGGCGGAAAAGGCGCTCAAGATGATCGGCGACATCACGGCAGTGCCGGAAGTTGGCAAGACGTATCTTGGCACCGTGACGCGTTTGGCCGAGTTCGGCGCATTTGTCGAGATTTTCCCGGGGACGGATGGTCTGCTGCACATTTCCGAAGTTGCAGAGCACCGGATCAAGGACATCAAGGACGAACTGAACGAAGGCGACCAGGTGCTGGTGAAGGTACTGGCTGTGGAAGGCAATCGCATTCGGCTTTCGCGCAAGGCAATCCTGAAAGAGCAGCGCGCAAAAATGACGCAGGCATCAGGCGGCGGCGAAGCGGAAGGTGAGGCCGTGCCGGCTGGTGACGCAACCGAGCCTGTGACGTTCGAGGGCGGTCACGAAGACGCCGACGACGAGCCGAACTTCAACCGCGTGGAAGGTGGCGCTGGCGGCGAGCAACGTGAACACCGCCCGCACAGCGGTTCTGGCGGTCCTGGAGGCCCCGGTGGACGCAGCAATAACAACCGGCGTCGTCGCGGACGCGGCGGACGTCCGGGCGGAGATCGCGGCGGCCGGTAGTCGCAACAGTGTGAGTGAAGAAGCCACGGTTCGCGCCGTGGCTTTTTTGCTGCCTGAAAGAGCTGACTGCGACGAACCGCGTGGCGCGCGGATGATAGAATCCAGCAGAATTCGCGGCGCGGAGAGAGGGACAGTCCTTGGAGAAGCGGAAGAGCAATTCGGTGCCTTTTGTGAAAGCAACGGTCTGCGGTAACGATTTTCTCGTGGTTGAGTCGCGCCATGTTTCCGGCGACAAGGCGGAATTCACGCGGGCAATTTGCAGCCGTAACTACGGGGTAGGCGCCGATGGCGTGGAGTTGATATCGGAGGTCGAGGGCGCAGACGTTCGCGCATCGCTGATTAACTCGGATGGCTCCTTCGCGGAAATATCAGGAAACGGAACTCGCTGTGTGGCCGCGCATCATGTGTCGCAGACGGACAAACAAAGGGTAGTGATTGCGACGGATGCCGGTATCAAGACGTGCGAGTTGGTGTCGCGAAATGGCGAGACGTTCGAGTTTCGTACCGCGATGGGCAGGCCGCAGGTGAGCAACGAAGAGCGATTGATGGTGGGCGGCAAAGAGATTCGAGGGATGTATGTCTCGATGGGGAACCCGCAGTTCATCGTGTTCTGCAAGGAATTTCCGCAAGAATGGCGGGAGCTGGCGGCGCAAATCCAGGCGCAGACGACGCGGTTTCCGGAGGGCGTGAATGTCGAGTTCGCACGCGTGGTGAGTCGCGACGAGATCGAAATTCGCATCTTCGAGCGCGGCGCCGGAGAGACGCAATCGTCGGGCACGGGGTCATCGGCCTCGGCCTCGGCGGCCATCGCCAGCGGACGGGTGGAGCGGCGGGTGAGGGTGGTGGCGCCGGGAGGTTCGCAGACGGTCGAGTGGCATGACGAACTTTTCCTGGAGGGCCCGGCACGATTGATCGCGCAAGGCGAGTATTTCCTCTGAGTTTTCATTTACCATGGCAGGCGAATGAGCGAAGACATCCATCGTGACGCGGAACCTGTGGGCGTACCGGCGCGTCCAAACGCGTTGCGGCCGGGCGACACAATCGGAATTGTTGCTCCGGCGAGCGCATTCGACAGGGCAGCATTCGAGGCGGGATGTGCAAGACTGCGCGCACTGGGATACGTGCCGTTCTTCAATGACTCGATCTTTGAGAAGGACATCTATTTCGCTGGATCGGCTGAACGGCGCGCGCGGGAGATCATGGAGATGTTCGCGCGTCCGGAAGTGAAAGCGATTTTTTGTGCTCGCGGCGGTTACGGCTGCAATTACCTGCTCGAACATTTAGATATATCGATCATTCTCCGATCCCCAAAAATCTTTGCCGGATATAGTGATGTAACAACGTTGCTGACATGGTTCAGCGACCATGGGCTGATGACATTCCACGGGCCGATGGTGGTAAGCGATTTCTCGCAGGCAGATAGCGTTGATTTGGCATCCTGGAGTGCGGCGTTGCGCGGAGAACTATTTGAAGTCGAGTCGGCTTCGACGGTCGGAATGAAGACCCTGGTGGAGGGAAGCGCGTCGGGGCAGCTCTATGGCGGGTGTCTGTCGATGATCGCGGCATCGCTGGGGACTCCGTACGAAGTGCGGACGCGAGGAAAGATTTTGTTTTTCGAAGATGTGGGCGCAAAGCCATATCAAATCGACCGGATGCTGATGCAACTGAAGCTGGCTGGAAAGTTGGATGGCCTTCGTGGGCTCGTCTTCGGCGAGATGAAGGAGTGCGTGCAGCCGGGTGGCCAGGATTACACGCTGGAAGAAGTCATTTTGCGTGTGGTTGGCCAACTGGGAGTACCTGTCATCTATGGCGTGCCGTCGGGCCATGTGACTGGAAAGAATGTGACGCTGCCGATTGGCGGCGAAGTGACACTGGACGCACGACGCGATGGCGCGAGCCTCCGTGTGGATGTTGCAGTGAATCCGTAAGACCCATGGAATGGAATGAACGGAAAAACGATCCATCTGATAGGTATCTGTGGCACGGCCATGGCTTCGCTGGCGGGAATGCTGAAGAGCCGCGGTTTCGCGGTGCGCGGTTCGGATGCGGCTGCATATCCGCCGATGTCTGACTTTCTTTCGAGCCTGGAAATTCCCCTGGCGCAACCCTTCGATGCACGCAACCTTTCGCCGCGACCTGACATGGTCATCGTTGGGAACGCGATTTCGCGCGGAAATCCAGAACTGGAATACGTACTGGAAGAACGGTTGCCGTTTACTTCTATGCCGGCCGTGATTCACGACGAATTCCTGCCGGGCAAGCAGCGACTCGTGGTGGCTGGAACCCATGGCAAGACGACAACGACTTCGATACTGGCGTGGATATTCCAGGTGGCCGGGCGTAATCCGTCATTCCTCATCGGCGGCATCGCGGAGAATTTCGGGTCAAGTTTTGCAGTGACGGATGGAAACGAATTCATCCTCGAAGGCGACGAGTACGACACGGCGTTTTTCGACAAAGGTCCAAAGTTCCTGCACTACTTTCCGGACGGAGTGATTCTGACTTCCGTTGAGTTCGATCACGCGGATATCTACCGCGACCTTGAGGCAGTAAAGTTTGCCTTTCGACGGCTGGTGAACCTGGTGCCGAGGAACGGAAGAATCATCGCGTGGGATGGAAGCGCGACGGTGAGCGAGTGTGTGGAACGCGCATTTTGCGCCGTCGAGCGATATGGATTTGGCGAAGATTCTCAGTGGCGGATCGTGGATGCGATCTATGAGCCGTCGAAAACATCATGGAAGGTGTTGCGGCAAGGGAAGTCATGGGCTGAGTTCGAGTTCAGTCTGGCCGGTGAGTACAACGTCCTGAATGCGACGGCTGCGGCAGCGTTGGCGTTCGATTATGGTGTGCCGGTTGAAGCGATCAGGGAAGCGCTGCGAACATTTAAGAGCGTGAAGCGCCGGTTGGAAGTGAAGGCTGAAGTCGGTGGAGTGACGATTGTCGATGACTTCGCTCATCATCCGACGGCGATTGGCGAGACATTGAAGGCGTTACGCGTGCGTTATGCTGGACGGCGGCTGTGGGCAGTGCTCGAACCGCGATCGAATACCTTGCGGAGAAATGTCTTCCAAAACGAATTGGCAAAAAGTCTTGCGGTGGCGGATGAGATCGTCATCGCGAGCGTGTTCTTTAAGCAGACGGATGTGCTCAAACCGGAAGAGCGACTGGATGTGACGGTACTGACAGGGCAGTTGGAGCAAGCAGGGAAACACGCGCGTCAATTGGCGAATGCGGACGACATCGTGGCGACGATTGCTCCGGAAGTGAAGGCTGGCGACGTGGTGGCGATCCTTTCGAACGGCGGCTTCGGGGGAATTTACGAGAAGCTCCCGGCGAGGATTGCCGAGCTGCACAAAGAAGGGCGCGGATGAAGAAGACGTGGACACTGAAGTTCGCGGCTACGCTGATATTTCTGGCGACTCTCTGTTTTGGCGAGGCTCTGCTTGCCGCGGTTCCGGCGACATTCAACTGCGCGCAACAGGATAAGGACGCGCGCCTTAGATACATGATTTCGGCGCTCGACCGCGACAACAACATTGCGCACGTCAGCGTGCAGTTTGAAGGAACGGGGACAACACGAAACTTCGTGCTCCCGGTGTGGAATGCGCTTTACGAAGTACGTGACTTCGCAGCGAACGTAAAGTGGTTGTCGGCACACGACGCGGCGGGACAACCGCTGGCGGTGAAGAAGTTGGACAAGACGACGTGGCAGGTTGGGCCGTCAACCGGTTGCGGCGTGATTGAGTACGACATTCAACTGAACGATGCCGGCCCGTTTGGAGCTCAGGTCAATGATCGTCACGCGTTTCTGAACCTGGCGCAAGTGCTGGTCTATTCAAACGCGTCGCGTAGGTTGCCGGCGACCGTGACGCTGGCCGACATCCCGAAGGAATGGAAGGCGATTGCGGCCCTGCCCACCACGGAGGATACGCAGTCTGGCGCCTGGACGTTTCGCGCGCCGAGCTACGATGCGTTGGTTGATGCTCCGATTGAGGCCGGGACATTCCAGCTTCTGACGTGGACGGATAACGGCGCGAAATATCGCACGGTGATCGATGCAATTCCCGGCGACTACGATGCGAAGACGGTGCAGACGGTGGACGAGAAGATTGAGCGCGCCGAGACCGAATGGATGCACGACCGGCCTTACTCAGAGTACACGTTTATTTATCACTTCCCGCGTGGGCCGGGCGGCGGCGGGATGGAGCACGCGAACTGCACGGCGATTGACGTGAGCGCGTCGGGCCTGAACGATGGATCGCTGGGGTTTGCGAGCGTGACCGCGCATGAATTCTTCCATCTATGGAATGTGAAGCGGATTCGTCCGCAGTCGCTCGAACCCGTGGATTACACGAAGGAGAATTACACACGGGCGCTGTGGTTCAGCGAAGGCATGACAAGTACAGTCGCCGAACACATCCTCGTGCGCGCAGGGTTGATGAACGATCAGCAGTTCCTGCGGCGATTGGCGGACCAGATCGAGATGCTGGAGGCGCGTCCAGCGCGGCTTACGCAGTCGGCGGAGGAATCGAGCCTGGACACATGGCTGGACAAGTATCCAGCGTATAACCAGCCCGACCGTAGCATTTCGTACTACAACAAAGGGCAGATACTTGGCGAAATGCTGGACCTTGCGATGCTGCGCGCGTCCAACGGCACACGGTCAATTCGAGATCTCTTCCAATACATGAATGACCATTGGGCGAAGCAGGGAAAATATTTTGACGACTCGGCAAGCGTGCAACAGGCAGCAGGAGCCCTGACGGGTGCTGACTTCAGAAGCTTTTTCCGGAACTATGTCGCCGGGGTAACGCCCATCCCGTATGACGATTTCTTCGCGACTGTCGGATTGCGCCTGGTGAAGAAGAGTGTGGAAGCGCCGTACCCTGGGTTTATCGTGTCGCGGAGAACAGGCGGAACCCTGGTTGTATCGCGAGTGTCGGACGGAAGCGATGCGCAACGCGCGGGTGTGCAACCTGGCGATGTGATCTCGGGAATCAATGGCAGACCGGCGATGGAGTTCCTGTCGCAGTTGGAGAATGCGAAACCGGGCGACATGATCATGCTCTCGCTACGCGGAGCAATGGGTGAACGCGAATTGAAAGTCAGAATGGGCGCGCAAATGTTAAATCGGTATTCATTGGAAGACCTGCCGGATGTGTCGGCCGGGCAGATGGCGCTCCGGGCTGCGTGGATTCACGGCGACGATGAAGCGGCAGTGCAGGGGAAGGCAAATTGATCCGCGCTCTACTGGCGGTGAGCTTCTGGGTGCTGTACACGCCGCTGGGCGCACTCATCGGGTTTCCGGTCACTCTGATCACGCGCCGCATCGATTTCCTGTGGCGCCTCGGAATGTGGGGAGCACGCGGCGGAGTCTGGTTCTCCGGCGTACGTGCGCGCCTGGATGGATGGAACGAGATGGATCCGGCTCAGGCATACATCTTCATGTCGAATCACGTCTCGAACCTTGACCCGCCAGTTGTTGTGCCGCTGTTGCACAGGCAAATGTCGGTGCTGGTGAAGAAGGAGCTGTTCCGCATCCCGATTCTTTCCACGGCGATGCGAATGGCCTACCTTGTGCCGGTGGATCGCAGGAACCGCGATGCCGCAATTGAAAGCGTGAAGCAGGGCGTGGCAGTTCTGCGTGCAGGACACTCGATGCTGGTCTATCCGGAAGGCACGCGTTCGCGCGATGGCAAATTGCTGCCATTCAAAAAAGGGCCATTCCACATGGCAATGGAGTCGGGGGTGCCTATAGTGCCCATTACGATGATCGGTACGCACGAAGCATGGCCGAAAGGATCGTTCACCGTGCATCCCCAAACAGTAACGGTCAAGGTGCACCCGCCGATTGATCCCAAAAACTACCCGGACCGCGAGGCGCTGATGCATGCCGTACGCGATGCGATCGAGAGCGGACTTCCAGAACAGTATCGCGGTGGAAGCAACGTTCGTGCGCGCTGAAAATCAGGGGCGGGTCACTGTCCCATTGATGAGGAGGTTCGGGCCGACATTGAAGGAGATTTCGTTCGGGCACTTGTCTCCGAAATCCAGCCCCTTGGTGATTTTCTGATTGCCCTGCTTATCCGCCATTCGCAGCTTGAAAATGCAGGGCCCTGAGACTTGCACGAATTCCCGATGCGTTTGTTCGTTGCCCAGAAGATATAGCCCGAACGACCCGCCTGGATAATCCACTTCCACGTTACGAATCTCCGCTCCGCTGTTGTTCACCACGTCGATGTGCATCCACGGTTTGGTGTAGTTACAGGCTGCGAGAGCGAACGTAACGAGCGCGAAAGCGGCGACAACAGTAGAGCGCAAAAGCCTCTTGGGCATGTAATCCTCCAACATGAACGAATCAAGGCGGGAACCCACGCTGCTTTTAATGTAAGCGCGTTCCTCGTGCTCGTGCAAACGCACTAAAGTCGAGCTTGCAATTGTGTGATGCGGAAAAGCCCTTATTCTTTTCCGCGTTCGAGCCGGCGAAGAATTTTTGCGATTTCAGGCAGACGATTGAATACCGCGACTGCGCGCAACCACTGTTTGTTTTCGATGGCGGGGTATCCGCTGACCATAGTGTTGGGCGCAACATCATGCGGGATGCCGGTTTGCGCGGTGGCGATGGCCCCGTCTCCAATCGTGAGGTGGCCCGCTGCGCCAACCTGCCCGGCCAGAATCACATCTTTCCCCACCTTGGTGGAGCCGGCCAGTCCAGCCTGCGAACAGAGCATCGTATTCGCGCCGACCGTGCATCCATGGCCGACCTGCACAAGATTGTCGATGCGTACGCCGTTGGCGATGTGCGTCTCGCCAATGCTGGCGCGGTCGACGCAGGCATTCGCCTGAACTTCCACATTGTCTTCCAGCACGGTCACTCCCGACTGCACAATTTTGTGCCAGCGAGCGCCGTCGCGGGCAAAACCGAAGCCATCCGCGCCAATAATGACGCCGTTCTGGAGGACGACGCCGTCGCCGAGCCGGCAATACTCGCGGACGATGGCGTGAGCGTGCGCGAAAAAGTTGTTGCCGATCGTCGCGCCCCGGTAGATCACGACGTGCGCGAGCAGCACGCAACCTTCGCCGATCACCACATTCTCATCGACGGTGACGTAAGGTCCGATGTGCGCACCGGCGCCAATCTTTGCGGAGGGATGGATGACGGCCGTTGGATGAATTCCCGGAGCGTAAGCCGGCGGTTGGTAGAAAAGTTCCAGGGCGCGTGCAAACGTGAGATAAGGATTCGAGGAGCGGACAACGGGACGCCCATCGGCAGGGAAGTCGGGCGCGACGATGACCGCGGCGGCCTGGGTTGTTCGGGCGGCTGAGGCGTATTTGGGATTCGCGATAAAGGTGAGCTGCGACGGCCCCGCCTCCTCGATCCCGGAAACGCCGGTAATGTCCAGATCGCCGGAGACATTCTCAAGTGTGACAGCCAGTGCGGATGCGATGTCTGAGAGCTTCATAATCCTGAATAGGGTACAACGAGGACGGGCGAGTGTCAGTGAGGAAAAGGTCAAAGGGATATGGATGGAACCTGCCGGGCGCGTGAATCACGCATCGCACATGGCAGTACTCGGCTGAGTCTATGCCGCGATCTTACGGGTAAGTAGCGAGCGAATCTTTTGCTCCAGTACAACTTCGTGTTTCTTGTACTGCATGGCGGCAAAAATCAGTCCGAGACCTATGCCGGTCAAGACAAATGGGAAGGCCACGGAAAAGCGGAAGTATGTATAAGCCTCATCGCAGAGGTAGATGAACACACCCAACGCTCCGAAGATTAAAAAGACTCGGCGACGGAGGACGAGAGACACTGCAATCAATGCAAGGTGAGCAAGGAGGTATCCGAACTTGCCGAGTTGTGTGCCGTGGCCCATGGAGGACAAGCCGCCTGTAAACATCATGAGCCCGAAGAGATATCCCCAGAACGAATAGTCGAGCTTGTATTTCCCATCGAACCAGTAGGAGACAAGAAGCATGATGGCTCCAAGCACGGCGGAAATCATGCATTGGTCTCGCCAGTTCCAGGTGCGCCCAAAGATAAGAGCGGTGGCATCCATGGAGAGATACCAGATCGCATACGCAGCCGGAGCCGTCAGAAACGGAAACTTGAAGAAGCGAAGCGCGATAAAGGCCGCACAGACGGTGGCAATTTCCATGGCGACCCAGTTGGCATTGATATATGGGTGAAAATTGGTATATGAGCCAGGAGCCATGGTAGGCCAAAAGTTGAACTGCCGTTCAATGCCGTAAACCGCCAACGGAGTCATGCACACCGCCATAGTGGCAAGTAAGCCGGACGGAATACGGAAAAGCGGTTGTGACGCGAGCCTGTTCGCAACAATGAGAAAGATGACCGCATAGCCAATAGAGATAGTCGAAAGTTGCCAGCCACTAAATGAGTCCCATCCCTCGGACATAAACCAACCCATGGCCCCAATGACTAGCAGTGCTCCAAAGTAATAGCCAACATGAGCGGGCTCGAAGTGCGCTTCGGCATCAGAGCGGGTTAAAAGATTCTGCCAAATGGAATGTGCATTTTCGGCGGGAAGCCCCGCATCGGTAACGGCGAGTTCCAGATCACGTTGGGTGATTTTCATAGTCGGCTGTCCGGCACCCCGAAAGATATATACGGTGAATGGAAACGTCAATCATGAAGAACGCAGGCAGTGAACATGAGCGTGAACAGGTAGAATTGCGACATGACTGAAACGAGCGAATCCCTGCAACCGGTACTGACGTCGCATCTCTTTGGCAAGCTGGACGCAAAGCTGGTGGAGTTGTTGCGGTCGTTGGAGGCGAGTGACTGGGACAGGAGAACGCTGGCGGGCCATTGGACGGTGAAAGACGTGGCGGCGCATCTGCTGGACACGCAGCTTCGTCGTCTGTCGATCGCACGCGACGGATATGAGTCCGAGGCAGCGGAGATTGGTTCGTACGCTGACCTGGTGGCTCACATCAATAAGTTGAACGACGAAGGTGTGGCCATCTACCGGCGCCTGAGTCCGGATGTGCTGATCTCGCTCATGGAAGTTGCGTGTCGGCAGACGAGCGACTACTTTGCATCGCTGGATCCCTACGGTGCGGCGAAGTTCGCGGTGACCTGGGCGGGAGAGATGGCGTCGGCGAATTGGTTCGACGTGGCGCGTGAGTACACCGAGCGCTGGCATCACCAGCAGCAGATCAGGATTGCAGTGGAGCGGTCGGGGATCATGACGCGTGAACTGTATTATCCGGTGCTGGATTGCTTCATGCGGGCGTTGCCTTTTACCTATCGTCCCGTTCCCGCTAAAGCCGGGAACAGGGTGCAAATCAACGTCTCTGGCGAGTGCGGCGGAAGCTGGCATCTGCTTCGCACCGAGAGAGACTGGCGGCTGGTAAGTGCTCCTGCGGGAGAGTTGGTGGCGGAGACCACAATCCCCCAGGAAATCGCATGGCGGATCTTCACCAAGGGAATTGGACGTCATGAGGCGCGAGAGCATGTGCAGGTGAGCGGTAATGCGGATATTGGCCTGCACGTTCTGAAGATGTTGGCGATTGTCGGGTAAAGAGTGTCCAGCGGGTATTGCCTCGAGGATTAACCTGACGAGGCTCCAGAGATTAACCACTCCAACAACTACGTGTGGCCGGACTCCGGGATAGTACCTCCATGCCAACATCAATAGTCCATGATTACCCCGTGATCAATACCTTCTGCTTCTTTCATTAAAGCCCTTGATGGGCCTGGGTCTCCTCGATGAATGCTCAGAGGAATGTGCCGCCGGGGTGCAGCGGAGAATTATTGGATATATCAAGATATGGATTGACTGCTCTAGATAATATACGTATCGTGTGTAGCAACGCGTTACTCGTCTTCCATGAATCGTGGTGTTTTCGACCCTGCCCAACTTCAAGTGAATTGAGAGGAGAACTTGATGAAGCAACGCTGCATGACAGTGTTCAGTTTACTTGCGCTCGTATTGTGCACGCTGAGCGTAGCGCGAGCCGATGACCATGGTCATCGAACCACAATTGTGAATGCTTCCGCCGACCTTACAAGCAACACCGTGTATGTCGATGGAACGAATTTCCCCGCGAACGTAACGGTAAGTTTGAATGGGATGCCAATCGCAGTTACCAGCAACACGGCAACCCAGATCGTCGCAACGTTGCCAGCCAGCGTGGCGAGCAATCCTGGCTCGTACCTGTTGACGGTGGCAAGGACGCAGCGTAATGGGCATGAAGCCGATAACGACGACACAACAAATTTCGTGCTGACAGTCGGCGCGGTGGGCCCAACGGGCGCGACCGGACCGATGGGGCCAATGGGCCCAATGGGTTTCACTGGCCCACAAGGGCCTCAAGGTCCTACGGGCGCTACGGGGCCACAGGGCCCGATCGGCCTGACGGGAGCTACCGGAGCGACCGGTCCACAAGGCCCGGTGGGACCAATCGGTCCGACCGGAGCGACCGGAGCCGCCGGCGCAACGGGACCTGCAGGACCCTCTGGTCCAGCCGGTCCGACAGGCCCCCAAGGTCCTCAGGGTCCGCAAGGTCCGGCTGGTCCGGCCGGGAATGACGGTCGCAATGGGGCGGTCTTCTCGGGAACATTGCTCAACACGGGTGACACAGCCCTGGAGAATATCTTCAACCAGCCTGGTTGGTCCGCTACGCACCTTGAGGTGTGGGCGATGGTGCACGACGTAAACTCGGACACCAACTCGGCGGTGTTGCAGGGCGACTACCTGGTCTACCGCAACTGGAACCTTCCGACGGCGATCCAGACATTGAGGACCGATACCGGCGGACAGGGCGGATACACCATCAGCGTGGGTGCAGATGCAGGCAACAACGTCTACGTAAAAATCCTTCAGACGACATACGCGACAAACGGCGTCTGGAAGATCATTGCCAAGTGGTACTGAGACCAGCCAGAGAATGCAACCGCCGGTGTGAGCTGACTGCTCATGCCGGCTTTTCTTTTTTGCAGGTGGCCGTGAGGAGAGAATCAGCCTTCGAAAAGCATGGGAGCCTGTTGCGCGTCACTGGCCGCAGGTTGTTTGCGGCGACGGGCCCCTGACCCGATGACGGCGAGAACCGTGAGTTCGGAGAGAGCGGTGCGGGGAACGAAAATGCGCTGGGTGTTGGAGCGCGTGTCTGGCGGATTGACGAAGAATCCGTCAGGTGTGATCTGGGTAAGATCGTTGGGCATCAGGCCTTCCACGGTTTCGTTGTCGCGGAAGCGCAGGCGAACCCAGAGTCCTTCGATACGAGGCCGGGTCGTAAAGGTCTTGCGCGTCAGGGACTCGGAGTCGCTGAATTCGCGGACAAAATAGACTCCCTTGACCTCCTTCAAGTCGATCAGAACAACGTTGCCGGCGGTGTTCAGCAATTCAAGCTTGCCGTCGACAATGAAGTCGCCCGCAGCGACATAACCGTTAACGGTGTCGCGATCCATTTTGCGGACAACGATCTTCTTGTGGGTAGACGCCATAGATATGCTTTCCAACGGGCCCAATTAGTAGTAGGCAATATGATTGTCGCACCATTTACGCCAAATGGTGCCGAAGTTCCACAAAACGTCTCCAAACGGTAACGGGGATGAGAACTGGCGGGATGATTTCCGGGAAGCTGGCGATTTGCGCGAGCGCCCGGCATTCTGTAACACTGTGAAAAGCAATGGAAACGAAGCAGCTACTCTTTCAGCACATTGAGGCGCACCCGACCCTTCCTCCAGAGGCGGTGATTAAGGCAGATTTGCTGCGCCGTGGCGTGGTTTTTGATCCGGAGGCCCTGATCCCCGCTCCGGGACAGGGAGACACCGACCCGCACCAGCCGAAGTCCTATTTCATCTTCTCCTTCAACATGGTGAAGCAGTCGGAGCTGGACGAACACAGCCAGTGGAAGGCTCCGGAAGAGATTGCGTTGCACGGCGGTTCGCTCGGATTGCGGCGTACCGTGGTTTCAGTCCGGCTCAACCCCGAGTCGCCTTATCGCGTGGCAGTCATCGAAGGGCAGCGCTGGCTGACCGTGGACGGGGAGAAGCTCTCGCAGGTGACGCTGCCGCCGATGCCTCCGCATTATCGCGACCGATTGGCGGATGGCCGTCCGGTGGCGGAAATTGCGCCAACCATTGAGTGGGGCTACTTGATTTACCTCACTGTCTTCCGTATCTGCCAGTACTTCGGCGAAAAGGAAGAGTGCCAGTTCTGCGACATCAACCACAACTATCGCGAACAAATTAAAGCCGGTCGCCCCTACACAGGTGTCAAGAAGCCGGACGACATCCTGGCGGCCTTGGATCGAATTGCCGCAACGGATGGACCGGCAAAGGCCTACACACTTACGGGCGGAAGTATCACTTCAAAACTGGGCGGCATGACCGAGCTTGAGTTCTACATGCAGTACGTGGAAGCGATTGAGTCGCGCTACCCCGGACGGTGGATCAGCAAGGTTGTGACGCAAGCCTGGCCGGTCGAAGACGTGAAACGGCTGAAGGCTGCGGGGACGAAGATCTATCACCCGAATTATGAGATCTGGGATCGAGAGTTGTTCGCGAAGATGTGTCCCGGCAAGGACCGCTACGTGGGACGCGACGAATGGATGCGACGAATCGTGGATGCCGCAACGGTTTTCGAGCCTCAGTATGTGATCCCGAACTTTGTAGCCGGAATCGAGATGGCAAAACCCTACGGGTACGACGATGTTGAAGTTGCAGTCCGGTCGACGCAGGAGGGCCTGGACTTCTTCATGGCGAAGGGGATCACGCCGCGGTTTACCACCTGGTGTCCGGAACCCAATACGCCGCTGGGAATTTCGAATCCCGATGGCGCTCCCTTGGAGTATCATCTGCGGCTATTGGAGGTCTATCGCGACACGATGGCCCGCCACGGACTGAGTGCGCCCCAGGGATACGGGGAGCCGGGCGTAGGTAAGGCTGTATTCTCGGTGAGCCCGTTCATGGATGTGCTGCCCGCCACAAACTAGGCTCACATCGTCCAGTGACGTGCGTCACGGCTGGCAAGTTAATGCCGCGATTAGATAGCAACATGGCGAAGAAAACGGGAGTTCCGGGAATTGCTGCCCAGGCGGAAGCCGCCTCTGCCGCTGACATCAAGCCAACGAAGATTTCATCCACCATGCACCCGAAAGTCTGCAACTGTCGCGAGTGCAGCCTCGAGTACTGCGACTGCTCGGAGACGGAAGAGGGCACGGTGCCTGCCTCCGCGCCGGCCTGGAAGAAGAAGACGGAATAAAAACGGGCCGTCGTCAATCGAACGGCCCTGTTGCGTTGTCTTCTCGCGTTGAATTTCAGGATTTCTGCTTCTTCGACTTCAACTTCTCCCGCTTTGCGCTTGCCCAGTTTTCCTTGATGACTAGCGGCGGGCGCGTCAATCCAAGTGAATCATCCGGTAGATCCTGCGTGATGCACGACGATGCGCCCACGTACGCTCCCTTGCCGATGCGTACCGGGGCAACCAGCGTGGTGTCACTTCCGATGAACACTCCGTCGTCGATGATGGTCTTGAACTTGTTGATGCCATCGTAGTTGCACGTGATGGTCCCCGCGCCGATGTTGACGCCTTCTCCGATTTCAGCATCGCCAAGGTAGGTGAGGTGGTTGGCCTTGGAGCCTTTGCCGAGCCGCGTCTTTTTTGTCTCCACGAAGTTGCCGACGTGTGCGCCTTCGCCAATCTGGCTGGCTGGGCGGAGGTGCGAATAGGGCCCAAGAACAGCCAAATTGCCGACCTCAGCGTCTTCCATGATGCAGCCGTGCTTGACCGTAACGTTGTCGCCCAGCCGGCAATTGGTCATCACCGTCCCGGAGCGTATGCGGCAATCGGAGCCAATAGAAGTGCTGCCGAGAAGCTGCACGAAAGGTTCGATCACCGTGTCCGTGCCGACCGTTACATCCGAGTCGATCACGCACGTCTCCGGACGGAAGATGGTAACGCCGCTGGTCATCAGCTCGCGTGTCTTCTGGTCGCGAAGGTAGGAGTCGAGGAGCGCGAGTTCAATGCGGGTATTAACGCCGAGAACTTCCTCGGGACTCTTGGCACGGACTGCCATCACGCTTTCGCCGTCGCGCTGCAGGATGGCCGCGATGTCCGTAAGGTAGAACTCGCCATGCGGATTGTCGGTGTTGAGCAGGTCTATCCGCTGGAAGAGTTTCTTCACATCGAAGGCGTATATGCCGGAGTTGACTTCGCCGATTGACGCTTGTTCGGGTGTGAGCTGCTTCTGCTCGACGATGGATTCCACTTCGTCGGTAATATGTCCGTTGCGCACACGACGAAGAATGCGTCCGTAGCCGAATGGATCGCGCGGTTCGGCCGTAAGGATGGTCATGGCGGCGTTCTGCGCCAGGTGAAAATCGCGAACGCGCGCAATGGTCTCCGGCTGGATCAGCGGGACGTCGCCGGAGAGCACGATGACATGGTCATAACCCGCCAGCGCCTGGCGGCATTGCATCATGGCATGGCCGGTGCCGCGCTGTTCGGTCTGTTCAACGAACTGTGTGCCATACGCTTCAATGGCTGTGCGGACACGCCCGGCTTCATGGCCGATGATGCAGAAGATATGTTTTGGCTCGACGACAGCCGAGGCGGCACGGATAACATGCCCGAGCAGCGGACGGCCACCGATCTCGTGAAGAACCTTGGGGTGCTTCGACTTGAGGCGGGTGCCTTTACCGGCGGCGAGAATGGCTACTGCAAATCGAGTAGCCGCGGAAGTGAAAGCCGTTTGATCGGAATGGTTAGGCATCGACCCATATTGTACCGCCCGCGGAAGTTCTGCGAGGAGTGCCAACACGAGCAGCGAGCTGCAAAACTTCTTCGGCCAGACGGCTGGAGTCATGACGGGCAAGACCGCTGTCGTCCAGGTAGTGACCGACAATCGGCTCGACTCCAAGGTCTCGAATCCGTTCTTCATCTACTTCGATGGGAGTGGCTCCGTATGCGGCGTACTTGGCCCGCACTCCAGCCGGCAGCCTGCCATCGTGGATCAACGCGTAGTCGAAGATCTTCTGTCCCGAGTGCTTAAAGAGCGCCTGGATGTGTTCCGAAGCGCTGAGTCCAAGGCTTTCATTGGCCTGCGTCATCAGGTTGCAGATATACACCCGAAGTGCGCGCGAGTTTACCAGCGCCTCCGGAATGCCGGGGATCAGGAGATTCGTGACCAGGCTCGTGAAAAGTGAACCGGGGCCAACCGTGATCAGGTCTGCTTCGGCGATGGCCTTCAGCGTCTGCGGCAGGGGAGGAGCATCGGGCGGAACCAGGAAGAGACGAACGATGCGGCGCTTGCTGGCCGTGATGTTGGTCTCGCCCTGCACGCGTGAACCGTCATCCATCTCGGCATCGAGTTGGACCAGAGCATTGGTGGAGGGGTAGATGTCCCCGCGGGTCTTGAGAATGGCGGACGAGAGCTTCACCGCCTCGCTGAAATCGCCCGTGATATCCGCAAGCGCGGAGAGAAACAGGTTGCCGAAGCTATGGCCTTCCAGACCCTGCCCACAGGAGAAGCGATATTGAAAGAGTGTTGACAGCAGCGCCTCATCTTCCGAGAGGGCGGTCATGCAGTTGCGAATATCGCCCGGGGGAGGGACTCCCATTTCATTTCGCAGGCGTCCGCTGGACCCGCCGTCATCGGTTACGGTGACAACCGCTGTGAGGTTATCCACCGTTGGGCCGGGAAGTTCCGCTTTGCCGTCATGCAGCACCACGTGATGCTTCAGCCCGCGAAGAAGGCTTGAAAGCCCCGTCCCTCCGCCGATAGCTACGACGTTGAGGGAGGGAGTCGGAGGCAATACTTCTGATAGAGGTGCCATCACGATCAAGGATTACTAGGC
This sequence comes from Acidobacteriota bacterium, assembly GCA_021779935.1. Taxonomy (GTDB): domain Bacteria; phylum Acidobacteriota; class Terriglobia; order Terriglobales; family Acidobacteriaceae; genus JAJXZT01. Next base: position 152,396 of record JAJXZT010000040.1, on the reverse strand, counting down.
TGTGGTTCCCTCTGGATACAGCAACTCGGTGAAGCGAGGGTCCTCGGCCATGTTTTTGAAATCAGAGTCGTTTCGAGCCTGGAAGCGGTTGTTTGGGGAGAGACGAATGGCTTCCGCAAGATGTTGCAAAGACTCGTTGGTGTGTCCGGTGAGGCACTCCAGCACGGCAAGGCCATACCAGGCAAAGTCAAGATTTGGGTATTTACCCGAGATTTGCTCAAAGTGCTCGCGGGCGCTCACGAAGTCCCCCATGTTCATCAGGGAGACCGCATAGTCGTAGTGCTCTTCGGGCGTCTTGAACTGCGTCTGCGCACGATTAAGCTGCTGGTTGCAAATATTGAGATGAACTGAGGCTCGGTCAGCCAGTTCCTTGGAGCCGGAGGCGATGATCTTTTCGAATAACGGCTTGGCCTTATCGAATTTCTGCACCTGCATGGCCTTCAAGGCCTGCTCATACGACTGGAACGCCGACGCGTATCGCGGATCCTCGTTCAGCCTTGTCGGAGCTTGATGCCGGGCCGCATTCGTAGAATTCTTTGCTAACGTAACTGCTTTTTTTACGTTTAGCTTAGATGATGAACCTTTGTCTTTTACTATAGGTTTCTTTGTCATCGGCCTTTATCCAAGTGAACCCTGACACCCATTCCGCCAAAGAGCCACGGTGTCAGCAAATTACGCAATGCATACGAGAAGTGTTTTATACCCCCTGTAGGCACATGCGTCAACTTCGCCACTCAAGCCCCTGCCTTCAAAGCAAAATAGCATGTTAGTGCTATCTCTTCACAGAGAGGACCAACTCAAGCACAGAATGCGTCGCCAAACGCCTGATTTGCGACATATTCATTGTAACGCGAGTTTCAATTGGCGTCTGGACCACAAGTGCCATGGAGAAAATGCGACTGATCTGACCGAGCGGTGTTCCATATAATAGAACAAGTATGGAGAATGATTTTCCCAATCAGCCTGCCACAGTAAACGAGCCACAGCCATCGCCGTCGCGGGGAATTTCGGCATGGGTGTGGGTGCGCGATCTCGTGATCTCCTTGGCCGTTTCTGCGTTTCTTATCGTGTTTGTGTATCAGCCGGTCAAGGTTGAAGGGACAAGCATGATGCCTGGATTGCAGGACCAGGAGCGCATCTTCATCAACAAGTTTGTTTACCACTGGGAGCCGATCCATCGCGGCGATGTTGTCGTGTTTCACTATCCGGGCGATCCCAGCAAGAGCTATATCAAGCGCGTCATTGGTATTCCCGGCGACAAGATTGAGATCGATCTGGGCAGGGTCTATCTGAACGGGAAGCTCCTCAATGAGCCTTACGTTCCGGAGAGGTACGAAGACGAACGGTCTTACCCGGAGACCATTGTGCCGCGCGACTCCTATTTCGTGCTGGGCGATCATCGCAACATGTCGAGCGACAGCCGTGACTTTGGCGTTGTGAAACGCCGATTCATCTACGGCAAGGCGGTATTCGCTTACTGGCCCGCCGATGAAGCCGGCAAGTTACACTAGGAAAGGCTGTCCGTCAGAATAGAGCAGTGAATTCGCGCCGAACCGGAGGAACTATGCGAGTTGTCCGGGTTGCGTTTCTAGTCTGCTGCTTTGCCGCCCTTGCCTTCGCACAAGGTAATCCCGACAGAATAGCTCCATCTCAAACCCATAAACGAATACGCGCGGTCACCCCCGAAAGCCAACTGATGCAGTTGGACGCCGATTTCAACCGGGAGACGCAGAAGCGTCGAGACGCTGCATGGATGGATTACCTTGCGGACAACGTGGTGATGGACCGCGCGCAGCCCATTGTCGGCAAAGAGGCCGCCCGCGAAGCTTTGAAGAAGGTCTGGGCAAACCCTGATTTCTCGCTGACCTGGAGACCGACCGGTGCGCACGTTTTCGAGGGCGGGACGATGGGATTCACTTGGGGCTACTGGGAGTCAAAGACCCTGGATGCCTCCGGCAAGCCGCGCATCGGAACCGGCCAATACCTCACCGTCTGGCGAAAACAGAAGGATGGCAAGTGGAAGATTATCTGGGACGGCGGTGCGGATGGCCCCGAAGCCTTGGTGATGCCCACCACTCGAAAACCGGCGAGCAAGCGGAACGTACAATAGTCGTCGGGAGAGAGCGAAACCATGCGGCTTGCAATTTTCGGCGCGACCGGCGGAACGGGAGTCGCGCTTACACAACAGGCGCTCGACGCCGGGCACTCGGTTCGAGTGCTGGTGCGGAATCCCTCGCGACTGCCCATTTCCAGCGACAGGATGCGTGTTGTCCTGGGCAACGTGCTCGACCGGGAATCGGTGGTGAAGACCGTGCTTGGCACCGATGTGGTGTTAAGTTGCCTGGGGCAGCGAAACCTGGTGAAGAACCTGCACGTGCTCTCGGGCGGTACGCGGCTGATTCTCGATGTGATGAAGCAGCATGGCGTAAAGCGGTTGGTCTGCGAAACTTCGTTTGGTGTTGCTGAGAGCTACAACGATGCGCCGCTGTTCGCCAAGCTGGTATTCCGAACCATGCTCAGGGTGCCCTACTCGGACAAGGTAGTGCAGGAAGCGATGATTCGAGAAAGCGGATTGGAGTGGACAATTGTCCGTCCAACCCGGTTGACCGACGGTCCGAAGACAGGGAACTACACCGTTGGAGAAAAGCTGCGTTGCAAGGCGGGAGCGAATATCTCACGGGCGGACGTCGCGGAATTCATGCTGCATGAAGCCAGCGCCAGGGAGTGGATATGCAAGGCCCCGACAATTACTTCCTGAGGACTGTTCGGAGGATCAAGCACCTGATAGAATCTTAAAAATCCACCCACCGGAGAAGCAATGGAAGCGATCCTTGCTCTGGAAGATGGAAGAATCTTCCGCGGCAAAGGCTACGGAGCCAGCGGCGAGTGCTACGGCGAAGTAGTTTTTAACACCTCCATCACCGGCTATCAGGAAATCTTCACGGATCCCTCCTACGCTGGACAGATCGTCGTTTTAACAAATCCTGAAATCGGCAATTACGGTACCAACCCCGACGACGAAGAGTCAGGTAAGCCCTACATCGAAGGTTTGATCGTGCGCGAGTTTTCGCGCGTGGCCTCCAACTGGCGCTCCCACCAGGTCGCGGACGAGTATCTTGAACGTCACCACATTCCAGTGCTGGCGGAGATCGACACTCGTGCGCTGGTGCGGCATCTGCGCGATCACGGCGTGATGCGCGGCGTGATTTCCACGACCGAAAAAGACGTGGAGAAGCTCGTGGCCAGGGCGCGATCCATCAAGAAGATGGATGGCACAGATCTCGCCAGCGTCGTGACGACCCACGAAGCCTACCACTGGACAAAAGGTGAAGTGGTGGCGCAGCGCCAAGCTGAGGAACCCGCCGAGGCCGGTGCGCTCCATGCCGTGGAAAAGCCGGCTGAGCGGCGGTACAAGGTCGTGGCATACGACTTCGGCATCAAGCACAACATCCTGCGGAAACTCGTCGGTTCCGGCTGTGACGTGACCGTGGTTCCGGCGGACACCAGCGCAAAGGACGTGCTGGCAATGAAACCGCACGGCGTCTTTCTCTCCAATGGCCCGGGCGATCCCGAACCGGTCGAGTACGCGCAGAAGAACATCCAGAAGCTGATGGGACGCGTGCCGGTGTTCGGCATCTGCCTTGGACATCAGTTGATTGGACTGGCGCTCGGGGGCAAGACCTACAAGCTGAAGTTCGGACACCACGGCGGCAATCATCCGGTGAAGCAGTTATTGACCGGCAAGGTGGAGATCACGGCGCATAACCACAACTTTGCCGTCGATCCGGACTCACTCAAGCAGAGCGAAGTTGAATTGACGCATGTCGATCTAAACGACAACACCCTGGAAGGCATGCGGCACAGAACTTATCCGCTCTTCAGCGTGCAATACCATCCCGAAGCCGCTCCCGGGCCGCACGACTCGCACTACCTGTTCGCGGACTTCGTGAAGCTGATGGACGAATGGAAGAGAAAATGACCCGCCGGCCTCGGAACATCCGAGCTGTTTACTGTATGAACATCCGGCGGTTACTGGGCAGTAAATAGAAAAGTTTATAGATCCATTACTGGATCACGGTTTTATCTGTTGGTTAGCTCGTCAGGAAAAGCGAATGACACAAGAAAAAAAATTTCCAAATAGCCTGAAATTTGTTTTTGTTCTCGCTGTCTTCACTCTCTCTTGCTTCGCGCAGGTCAGCTCGCATGCACCCGCCATCAACGCGCCCGCGCACGGCGCGATGGGGCCGGGCCCGCACGGAATGAAGTCTTCCAGTCGCGTACAGTTCGCCAAGGCGTGCGGCATTTCGAATCCATCCATGAGCCGCGCCATCACTCTGACCCGCAATAACAGCGGCTCCTGGAGCCGAGTGACGAAGACGGCGCCCGCTGCGCCCACCGATTCTGCTCTGGTGCGTGCGTGGCATGAGAAGGCGTGGGTAGTGGAAGTACAGGAAGCTGACGCGGCTGGCGATTCGATGCACATCGCCGACATGTGCTTCAACCAGAAGGGAAACGTCACGAGAATCGTGGACAAGTACATCAACATGCCGAAGTGTGGATGCATGCGCGTGACGGAATCCGCTTTCAACGCTGCGGGAAAATTGGTGAAGAGCGAGCAGTCGTTCTACAAGGGCGATTCGCCAGAGAAGGTTGCGAAGCCTGCGAGCGCGAGCATGTTTCCGGCGCCTTTCGAACACACGAAGCTAGAGCAGTTGCCGTTCTGGGGATTCCTGAAGGGAATGCAGTAAGGAGAAACGGCGATGCGAAACGCGATTCGATTCGGAGCGTTGCTGGCGATGATGCTCGGGGCGGTATTCACGTTTGCGCAATATCCTCCGCAGCAGGCATTCGCGGCGCGGTGTGGAAAGAAACCCGATGCCAGGCCCAGGTTATTCGCCACCACGAACGGGAAGCGGTGGGAGGAATACTTGACCCTGGAGGACGAACCGGACACAAAGGGCGGCGCGGCACAGACGGCGGCACTGTTCGATGCGGGAGCCAACCGCTACGTCGTCACGCAGTCGGAGGGGCCGGATTACTGGTTGGTACGCGACTATTGCTTCGCGCCGGATGGAAAGCTGATCGGGTGGCGGACCGATCTCGATCGTGACGAAAGTTGGACGTACGTCGCGGTCGCGTGGTCCAGCGAGGGAGTACTCAAGGTTGAGAGTGAAGGGTACTACGACATCGAGAAGAAGCTGAACGATCTGCCCGCCGATGCGGCGCAGTTTAAGGCGCTGACAGCGCCGAAGTTGTACGACAGTTTTCAGGAACTGCCATTTGCAGATCTTCCGAAGGAGCCGGAATCAAGTAAATAGCGCAGATCGCAGCGCTCTACTGGGTTCAACGGAGGATTGGCAAATATGAATACAGCAAAGATCAAGTTGTGAATTTGTTGAAGGATAAGAATTAATCGATGCCACGTCGCACAGATATTTCGAAGATTCTCATCATCGGTTCGGGACCGATTGTCATTGGCCAATCCGCGGAGTTCGATTATTCCGGTACGCAAGCTTGCAAGGCGTTGAAGGCCGAGGGTTTTGAGGTCGTGTTGGTGAATTCCAATCCAGCGACCATCATGACCGATCCGGAGATGGCCGATCGCACTTACGTTGAACCGCTGACACGCCGCTATTTGGAAGAAATTATCAAGCTGGAGGTGGAGCGCGGCGTCGGAAAAGGGATGGCGGTGTTGCCGACAGTTGGCGGGCAGACGGCGCTGAACCTCGCAGTGGAGTTGTCCGACGAAGGAGTGCTCGAAAAGTACGGGGTGAAGTTGATCGGCGCGCAGTTGGAGGCGATCAAGAAAGCGGAAGATCGCCTGATGTTCAAGGACGCGATGACGGCAATCGGTTTGGAGTCAGCGCGCTCGGCGCTGGTCAACAACCTGAAGGACGGGCTGGACTTCAGTGCAAAGACTGGCTTCCCAGTGGTGCTGCGGCCATCATTCACGCTGGGAGGTTCGGGCGGAGGCATCGCCTACAACCGCGAAGAACTGCTTGAACTGTTATCGCGCGGTCTCGATCTTTCGCCGGTGCACGAAGTGCTCATCGAAGAGAGCCTTCTTGGCTGGAAGGAATATGAGCTTGAGTTGATGCGCGATCTGGCAGACAACGTCATCGTCATCTGCTCCATCGAGAACTTCGATCCGATGGGCGTGCATACAGGCGACTCGATCACGGTTGCGCCGGCACAGACGCTTTCCGACCGTGAATATCAGCGAATGCGCGACGCAGCGATTAAGGTGATTCGCGAGATCGGCGTGGAAACTGGCGGATCGAATATTCAGTTTGCGGTGAATCCCGCGAACGGACGGATGATCGTTATCGAGATGAACCCGCGCGTGTCGCGGTCGTCGGCGTTGGCGTCGAAGGCCACAGGATTCCCGATCGCAAAAATTGCGGCAAAACTCGCGGTGGGATACACGCTCGACGAGATCACGAACGACATCACGAAGAAAACTCCGGCCTGCTTCGAGCCGACGCTCGACTACGTTGTGGTGAAGATTCCGAAGTGGCAGTTCGAAAAATTTCCAGGTGCGGATGAAAGCCTCGGGCCGCAGATGAAATCCGTAGGCGAAGCGATGGCGATCGGCCGCACGTTCAAAGAGGCGTTGCTGAAGGGCGTGCGTTCGTTGGAGACGGGAAAGAAAGTCGGGTCTGAGCAGGTTGAACCGCGCATCTTGACGAAGCGATTGGTATCTCCGCATCCGGAGCGGCTCCAGTATCTGCGGTACGCACTGCGCAACGGGTACTCGGTGCAGCAGCTTTCGCGAATGACATGGATCGATCCGTGGTTCCTCAGTCAACTGAAGGATATTTCGGACGAACAGATTGCGCTTGGCGAGTCTTCCATGGAAGCGGTGAGTGCGGAGCAACTGCGCGATGCAAAACGCAAAGGCTTTAGCGATGCGCGTCTGGCACGGCTTCTAAAAGCCGGGGACGGTCAAAGCGGCTCAGAGACGATTCGGCAACTGCGCAAGAAGCACGGTGTTACACCGGTCTACAAACGCGTAGACACGTGTGCGGCGGAATTTGAAAGTCACACGCCTTACTTGTACTCGACCTATGAGGAAGAGGATGAGGCGACACCGACGTCGAAGAAAAAAGTCATCATCCTGGGCAGCGGGCCGAATCGTATCGGGCAGGGAATTGAGTTTGATTATTGCTGCTGCCATGCGGCTTTTGCTCTGCGCGACGACGGCTTCGAAACGGTAATGGTGAACTGCAATCCCGAGACGGTCTCCACCGACTACGACACGAGTGACCGGCTCTATTTCGAACCGCTGACGTTCGAAGACGTGATGGCAATCTATGAGCATGAGTCGGAAACGGGCGGTGAGATTGGCGTGATTGTTCAGTTCGGCGGACAGACACCGCTGAACCTTGCGCTGCCCCTGAAGGGCGCCGGAGTTCCGATCATCGGGACTTCGCCGGAGTCGATTGATCTGGCGGAAGACCGCAAGCGGTTTGGAAAGCTGCTGGAGGAGTTGGACATTCCGCAACCGTCGGGCGGAACGGCGACGTCGGCGGAAGAAGCGTTGAAGGTGGCCGAGCGCATTGGGTATCCGGTGCTGGTGCGGCCATCGTACGTGCTGGGCGGGCGCGCGATGGTGATCGCGTATGACGAAGTCGCGGTTCGTGAGTACATGAAGCAGGCTGTGGAGTACTCGCAGGACAGGCCGATCCTGATCGATCACTTCCTCGAAGAAGCAACGGAACTTGATGTGGACGCGTTGTGCGATGGCGAAGACGTCGTGATCGGCGGAATCATGCAGCATATTGAGGAGGCGGGCATTCATTCAGGCGACTCATCCTGCGTGTTGCCGGCCGTCGATATACCTGCTCACCTGCTGCAAACGATTCGCGAATACACATTCCGTCTTGCGCGTGCGTTGAAGGTCGTTGGGCTGATGAACGTGCAGTACGGAATACAGCGCGACAAGGTATACGTAATCGAGGTGAATCCGCGAGCATCGCGCACAGTGCCCTACGTCTCGAAGGCGACCGGAGTTCCGATGGCGAAAATTGCCGCGCGCCTGATGACGGGCCGGAAGCTGCGCGAGTTTTTGCCGGAGAACGTGGAGAAGGCGACGGACCTTGGCACGGGAGATTACTTCTACGTGAAGTCACCCGTGTTTCCATGGGGAAAATTTCCTGGCGTCGATACAGTGCTGGGCCCGGAGATGCGCTCAACCGGTGAAGTAATGGGTGTAGGCGAGAATTTCGGTGAGGCATTCTCGAAGGCGCAGTTGTCCGCGGGGCAGGTGTTGCCGACGCGGGGAACGGTGTTTGTCAGTGTGAGCGACCGCGACAAAGTGCAGATTGTGGAAGTGGCGCGGAAGTTTGTCGATCTCGGGTTCAGGCTGGTGGCGACACATGGCACGGCCGACGTGCTTGAGTCCGCGAAGATGCACGTGGAGCGAGTGTACAAGGTGATGGAAGGGCGTCCGAACGTAGTGGACTTGATCAAGGGCGACCGCATACAGCTCATCATCAATACACCGCATGGCGTGGAGCCGTGGTTCGACGAGAAAGCGATTCGGCGAGCGGCAATTACGGCGCGGATCCCCACGATTACGACGCTGTCAGCAGCACACGCTGCGGCGGAAGGAATTGCGTCGCTCCAGCGCGGCGAGATCAAGGTGAGAAATTTACAGGAAATGCATGCTGAACGGGGAGTTTTGAGGAAGTAGAATGGAGCGGTAATTTTCCGGCTGGAGGTTCCATGGGATCGAAGTACTGGATTGCCCTCCTCGTCCTCATTGTCGTCTCGGGCTCGCTTCTTGCACAGCGTCGAAGCCGTAATTCTCCCTCTCCACAACCTGCGCCAGTTGCTCCGTTGAAGGTAGATGGGCCGCCGGTACGGTTGGCCTCAGGTGTAGAGTACTGGGATGTTCGCAAAGGAACCGGTGGGGCAGCCATACCCGGAATGCGGCTGAAGGTTCACTACACGGGCTGGCTGACGAATGGAAGGAAGTTCGACAGTTCGTTCGACCGCGGTGAGCCATTTACATTTCAACTCGGCAAGCATCACGTCATCCGCGGACTGGAAGAAGGACTGAAGGGAATGCGCGTCGGCGGAATCCGCCAGGTAAGGGTGCCACCGGAGATGGCATACGGCAGGCGCGGTTCGGGGGCGGAAATCCCGCCGAATTCGACCCTCGTCTTCGACGTGGAACTGCTGGGAACATATTGAAGAATATGAATGCAATGAAAAGGCTGCCTGGGGGCAGCCTTTTTTGCGTTTGGGAGCGGCTGATTACCGCTTGAGGTGGATGCCGCGAGTCTGACTGGGAGACCACTTTTCCAGAAACTTAATGAATGCTTCGCGGCTGTAGGACGGAGCCGGTTTGCTTTCGAGATTGGACGTGTCTTCGTTGTATAGCAATGCTCCAGTGTTATCGAGAACAAAGATATTTGGATAGCCTGCGATTCGCGGATATTGCGAGAGAAACTTCTGGTTGGTATTTTCGCGACTGAAGTTGACCTTCATCCAGACGAAATTCTTGTCACGAAGTGCGGCGACATCCGGATTCTTCTCGAAAAAATTATCCATGGCGCGGCACCAGACACACCAGTTTCCGCCAACATCAATCAGAATATTGCGTCCCGTGCGCTGGGCTTCCTGGATGGCAGCCTGAAGGTCGGCGCTGGGGTTGCGCGCCGGATCATATTTCAGCACGGGTTGGTAACGACTGGAGGGTGCATGTTTTGCGGCAGGCGGCTGCGCCAGGGATGTCGCACAAAGAATCACGCAAACGAGCAGGAACCGAAACGCCTTCACGAGGATCTCCTGAATGAAGAAGTCAGCGGAAACATTCTAACGGATGACGCAAGCAAAGGAACAACCCCATTCAGGCTGGACGGCTTGAATGGGGTTGTGAAGGGAACAAGTTGTTTTGAGATCGACTGGTGTTATGCCGATTCTTCGCGGAAGCTTTCGCCGGGAAGGCGAATGATAGTGCGGCGCGTGTTCAACACGGAACGACGAACGACCTGTGGTTTCTCGCTGGGAAGCGCCGGGAGGACCCCAAGCGAACGGCGTTCCATGCGGATACCCAGCGTGGTCTCAAGCTTGCGAAGCTCGCGGGCTTCGTGGCGCACGAAGAGCGTCGAGGCTTTGCCGGTGCGACCGGCGCGGGCCGTACGTCCGACGCGGTGCACGAAGTCTTCCGCGATCTGCGGCAGGTCGTAGTTGATGACGTGAGCCACGTCCTGCACATGGATGCCGCGCGAGGCGACGTCGGTGGCAACGAGGATCTGGATGTGTCCCTGCTGGAAACCGTGAAGTGCCGCCGTACGCTGATTCTGTGAGCGGTCGCCGTGAATCATGCCGGCGGAAAATCCGCCGTGGATCAAGCTCTTCGCAAGGCGTTCAGTGCCACGCTTTGTACGCGCAAAGATCAGGCAACGTCCGGTTTCGCGCGAGAGAATGTGGTGTAGCGCTTCCTTCTTGCGATCTTCGTGGACTTCAATGGCTTCGATGGTGACGTTCTCAACGGGCTTGAGGGTGGAGCCGAAAGCAAGGCGAACGGGGTCGCGCAGGATGGCCTTGACCAGATGAGCGACGGACGCTTCCAGCGTCGCGGAGAAGCACAGGGTCTGGCGATTCTGCGGAAGGATCTTCACGATCCGGCGGATAGCTTCGACAAATCCCATGTCGAGCATGCGATCGGCTTCATCGAGAACGAGAATGCGAACGCGGCTGAGGTTGATGAGGCGGCGCGAAATAAAATCTTCGAGGCGTCCCGGAGTGGCGACCATGAGGCCGGCGCCCTTGCGGATAGCCATCAGTTGTGGCCGTTCGGAGAGTCCGCCGACAACGAGTGCAGCGGGCGGAAGCTTGCGTCCGCGAAGTGCTTCGTACTGATCGACTACCTGCATGGCCAATTCGCGCGTGGGAACGAGCACGACTGCCATGATTTCCCGTGTGGGTTGCTTTTCAAGCTGTTGCATCACCGGGAGGAGGTATGCAAGTGTCTTTCCGGTGCCGGTGGCCGCAGTGGCCAGTACATCTTTCCCCTCGATTGCGGCCGGAATGGAAGCGGCCTGCACGGGGGTGGGTGTTGCGAAATGCGCTGCCGCCAACCTCTCCTGCAATGCGGGAGAAAGCGGAAGCTCTGTAAATGTCGTCATGAATCTCTTTTCTTTTTGCTGGCGACAATCACAAGAACTCCTGCGCGGACTCAGCCACGCACACATGCGCTTCGCCAGATTGATTTATTACGCTGAACAACGAAGGAGACAAAAGGCGGGAAATCTCAGGGTATGTCTCTTCTGAAAGGACCGCACCACAACTGCGAAATCAACGTGTAATTAGTATATCAAGCGGCAATTGGCGCGTCACCTTAAATCGAGCCACGCGCCATCGCCAATGTAGGCTACCCAGCAGAAGTGTTTTCCGCCGGAGTGTCATCAATGGTTTCGTTCACTCCGAATTCAACGCCAGCGTCGGGATCGCCGCTCTGCTTCTCCAGCTTGCGCTGTTGCTTGCGGGCCTCTTTCTCGCGACGCTTCTCGTTTCGGACCTGTTCCTTTAAGCGCTTTGTAAAACTTGTGCGACTACCAGCCAAATTGGCCTCCAAGGCTATAGATGCCAGGAATTTCCAGAATTATGCTTTATCTTTCGCGCGTAACGCCTTTGCCGCTGCGGCCTTCTTGCGGCGGAGGAGCTTTTGCTTGCGGAGACGATGCTGCCGAGACTTGTCTCCATTTACTAAAGACATGATTTCTCCTTTTCGGAAGTCATGTAAGTATACGCTACGCGGAAGAACGGGATGCGAACGCCAAAGACATACCTGAGGTAATTGGACTGTAGTGCGAATTCGAACCGGAGATCAGCTCTATAAAAAACGGCCCGCACGTTAGGTGCAGGCCGTTTGTCTTGCAGGCAACCAACTTGCAGTCGCCAATCGTTGTGTTTAGTACATGCCGCCCATGCCGCCGTGCCCGCCGGGCATCGCTTCGGCCTTTTTCTCCTCGGGGATCTCGCAGACGAGAGCCTCGGTGGTCAACATGAGCGCCGCGATGGATCCGGCATTCTGCAGAGCGGTGCGAGTGACCTTGGTCGGGTCGATGACGCCGGCCTTGACCATGTCAACGAACTCGCCGTTCTGCGCGTTGTAGCCGTAGTTGTGATCCTTGTGATCGCGGATCTTGCCGATGATGACCGCACCTTCCTCGCCGGCGTTGCCGACAATCTGGCGGAGAGGCTCTTCCAGCGAGCGCTTCACGATGTTGGCGCCGATGGCCTCGTCGCCTTCCAGCTTGAGCGCTGCGATGGCGTCGATGCAGCGGATGAGGGCGACGCCGCCACCCGGAACGATGCCTTCTTCGACGGCCGCACGCGTGGCGTGCATGGCGTCTTCAACGCGAGCCTTCTTCTCCTTCATTTCGGTCTCGGTGGCCGCGCCGACCTTGATCACGGCAACGCCGCCCACGAGCTTCGCCAGACGTTCCTGGAGCTTCTCGCGGTCGTAGTCGCTGGTGGTCTTCTCAACCTGGGAGCGGATTTCCTTCACGCGACCTTCGATGTCGGACGACTTGCCCTTGCCCTCGACGATGGTCGTGTTGTCCTTGTCGACGGTGAGCTTCTTGGCTTGTCCGAGGTCTTGAAGCTGGATGTTCTCAAGCTTGAGGCCGAGGTCTTCGGTGATGGCCTTGCCACCGGTGAGGATGGCGATGTCCTGCAGCATGGCCTTGCGACGATCGCCAAAGCCGGGGGCCTTGACTGCGCAGACCTGCAGCGTACCGCGGAGCTTGTTCACGACGAGAGTGGCGAGCGCTTCGCCATCGACATCCTCGGCGATGATGAGCAGCGGACGGCCGCCCTTGGCAACCTGCTCAAGCAGTGGGAGCAGATCTTTCATCGAGGAAATCTTCTTCTCGTGGATCAGGATGAGCGCGTTCTCCAGGATGCATTCCATGCGCTCGGCATCGGTCACGAAGTACGGGGAGAGATAGCCGCGGTCGAACTGCATGCCTTCGACGACCTCGAGCTGGGTCTCCATCGTCTTTGACTCTTCGACGGTGATGACGCCATCCTTGCCGACCTTCTTCATGGCTTCGGCAATGATGTGGCCGATGGTCTCGTCATTGTTGGCGGAGATGGTGCCAACCTGGGCGATCATCTCGCCGGATACCGGCTTGGAGAGCTTGTCGAGTGCGCCGGGAATGCGGTTACCGTCCTTGTCGAGCGAGCCATTGACGACGGCGACAGCCTTCTCGATGCCGCGCTTCAGGGCCATCGGGTTGGCGCCGGCAGCGACAGTCTTGACGCCTTCACGGAAGATGGCCTGGGCGAGGACGGTAGCGGTGGTGGTGCCGTCACCGGCAACGTCGCTGGTCTTGCTGGCGACTTCTTTCACCATCTGGGCGCCCATGTTTTCGAGCGTGTCTTTCAGCTCGATTTCCTTGGCGACGGTAACGCCGTCCTTGGTAATAAGCGGCGAACCGAATTTCTTTTCAATGACCACATTGCGGCCCTTGGGGCCGAGGGTCACCTTGACGGCGTCCGCGAGGACGTTGACGCCGCGGAGGATCGCCTGACGCGACTCCTCGCCATGAACAATCTGTTTTGCCATTGCTAAAACTCCTTCAAGAAGCTTTGTCTAATTGCGCTGTGCGCATACTTGAAAACTTCAGGCTGCTGGGTCCCGGGCCTGAATCGCGTCAGCTCATGATGCCGAGTCGTGCGAATCGCCGCGTGGAGTGACAGCCCACGAAGTTACTTCTTCTTCGTGGTGCCTTCGAGGATGCCGAGGACTTCTTCCTCACGCATGATGAGGAGCTCTTCGCCATCGATCTTGATTTCGGTGCCTGCGTACTTTCCGAAAAGGATGCGATCCCCTGCCTTGACGTCGAGCGGGAAGACCTTGCCTTCGTCGTTGGACTTGCCTTTCCCGACTGTGATGACTTCGCCTTCCTGTGGCTTGTCCTTTGCGCTGTCAGGGATGATGATGCCGCCACGGGTGGTTTCAGATTCTTCCACGCGGCGAACCAGGATACGGTCGTGCAGCGGGGTAAGCTTTGCTGCCATTCTGGAACTCCTTTCAAACGTTCATACGAATGAAATCGAGAAATTTTGGTACTTCAATTGACGCTTGGTACTGCGGAAAACCCGCGCGGGATGCCCAATTGGGAGGAGCTGTTAGCACTCCACCCGCACGAGTGCTAATTTACCGAAGTGACAACCGAGTGTCAAGCGACAATTGAGTTAATTTGACTCACATATCATCTATGTATCATAGAATCAGTATGTTATGGAAGAATTGCAGAGCTTTTTGTCCGATGAAATATTTTGGAGATTCTGCAATCAATCGACATCTTGAATGAAGCGGGCCGCGCAATAGTCCCCAGGCATGAATTTCTAACGGCGGCAAAGGTCTTGCGAGAACATCGCGTTCAGCTTTCCAACAATCAGGCATTAGGTCTCATTCCAGCAAATTTTTCCGGCCCGGGCCCAAACACACAGAAAGGCGACACGAGTAAGCAATGCAGAAAGTATGCGTGATGGTCATCGTTGTGGTGTTGATGGCACCGGTGATGCTGGCGGAGAAGGTAAATCCTTCGAAAAGTACATGTGACCGGCCGGAGTTCCGGCAGTTTGACTTCTGGAAAGGTGACTGGAACCTGCGGTGGCATGCCGGAAAATCCATACCGGCAGGAACCGGAATAAACCACGTCACGGCGATTCTGGATGGTTGTGTGGTGGAGGAGGACTTTTCCTTCCCAGCCGGAGATTTGGAGGGTAAGAGCCTGTCCACGTTCAACACGAGACTGAATAAATGGCAGCAGACGCGGGTGGGTAATCATGGTGATTACCTGGACTTTGCGGGAGAGATGCACGGCGGAAAAATGATTCTGGAGCGCGAGTCTGTATCGGACAATGGTGCCCCTATAAAGCAGCGCATGGTGTGGAAGAACATCGAAAAAGATGCGCTGGACTGGAGCTGGGAGCTGTCGCGAAACGGAGGCAAAACGTGGGAGATAATGTGGGAGATTCACTATACGCGAAGGCTCAGGGTGCCTGGGAGAAAGTAATCAATTGGTGGGCTGGAACGCTGGTGGGAAGCGTCATACAATGAAGCAACTGGAGATCCCAATGAAAACATCCGTTCGCGTGGTTGTTGCCGTGTTGCTGGTGCTGGGGACCGTGGCGTTCGCCCGCGACAAAAAGAAGGACAGTGACAAGGGGAAGGTCGCAAATATTGACTTCCTGGTAGTGAGGGCGTCGAACGGGAAGCCGGTGAAGTTCGCGGCTGTAATTATTCATCCGGTCAATGATCGTGGAGAGCAGGAACGGGGCGGTTACGAGCTGAAGACCGACCTCGACGGCAAAACGAACGCCCCGTATATTCCGTATGGGACGATTCGCGTGCAGGTGATTGCGCGTGGATTCCGCACCTATGGCGAGGATTTCAAGATAGATGAAACGAGCAAAGTGATCACGATCAAGCTGCAACCTCCGGCGCCTCAAGTCACCATCTATTAAGCAGCGACAAGTTTCGACACAAGAGCCGCGGGCGATGCCTGCGGCTTTCTTCATTTTCGAGAGCAGCCGAAGTTATGAAAGCGTTACGCGATGAACCCGGAAGATGAAGCTGCCGGGCCCTCCTTTGGAGGCAGGCTTGTCACTGAGGCAGAGGGTGGCAACGATAAAGAGCGCTGCAATGCATAGCAGCAGGAAGAAAATCGCCAACCGCATGAGGATTGTGGGGGGCCACTGCATGGAGTGTAAAACCGGCAACCAGAACGGAAGTTGCGCGTACGGGGAAAGATTCAGGAACGGGAAGTTGAGATGTTTCTCCTGTGTATTGCGATGGTAGCGTAGGTTGGCGCGGCGTATATTTCGGCGGACTTCTAAAACGATCGATGGAGGAACGGATGATCGTGCCACTTAACATAGTTTCGGCCAGGTCTGCCTATGGCATTGGATGGGGAACGCTGGCTTTGATCAATGCCGGGCTCGCGCAGTCGAAGAATCGCAGTGGATTCTTATGGTGGCTTACATCACTGCTTCTTGGCCCGATCGCAACATTACTCATTGTCGTGCTGGATCCGGTGCAGAAATAACCAGCACGGCAGCCTGTGCCATACCTAAATCTTGATGCTTTCAATGGCGCGGCGCTCGGACGCCTGCATGTCCAGAAGCCAGGTGTCGCTCCAGGCGGAGTGACGCCGCATGTACGACTCAAGCAGAACCAGAGGGTTGCCAGAAGCGAATCGTGACGCCGAATCGATAGAGATCGCGTCGATGATGGTGGCGCCCCGGCCGATGCGCGCGTTGTGGCATGCCTCTGTGGCAACACGGTACACGGCAACTGCATCGACCGCGTCGACCGTGATGGCCGGAACGCCGAACTCGGCGTATGTGCTGCGTAGATCGAACATGCGTGCGCCGGTGGCAGACTGGTGATTGCGGAAGATGAAGAGGACCGGAAGTTTATGCTGTCCGGCAAAGCGGAGCACGGACCTCCATTCGTGATCGCCTTCGAAACTTTCACAACAGACAAGCGCGACGCTGCTCGAGTGTCCGACGAGTTGTGTGACTGCCTGCCCGGTCGCGACCGCCAGGGATTGCGCGCCGCTTGTGCCGGAGTTTCCGGAAGTCTCCATATGGATGGCGTTCGTAGCGATTTCCGTCAGCGGAACGCCACGGGCGATGTGCGCTCCGAGGGCCTGCGGAGAAGCGATGACCACATCATGGGCGCGAAGTGCGCTGCAAGCCGCGATTTCAGCGACGTCATTGCCAGTGTCACTCAGTCCGAGGCGCTGGCGAAGCAGTTGTGCGCGATGGACGAGGGAGTACATTTCGCGCTGAATGGAGCGGCGTACGAGGGAGAAACCCTCGCCAGGCTCAGTAGTGTGCTGGGCGGCGCTTGGTTGCGCGGCGGATGCGGAATTGGGGATGGCCATGAAGTCGACTGAGATTCCAGAATGAGAGTCAACATATTGTAACCCGGTTCAGGACGGTGCGAGCGCGGGAGAAGAAGCGATCACTCCGTTACAATTCACTTGCCAGAGAGGACTTCGATTTTCAACACGAGTGTGGAAATCCACGTGAAAAAGACCGTGCAGTCGCCAGCAACCCAAGTAACGATGCGGTATTCTCCATTTTGCACAAATGATGGTGCGAGATTTTTAATACGACGTGAGATTCTGAGGTAATGCCATGCGCAAAACTAGAATTGACCGATTGCTTGTGGAGCGGGGCCTTGTTGTGAGCCGTGAACGGGCGCAAGCGATGATTCTGGCGGGCCGCGTATTGGTGAACGAACAGAAAGTCGAGAAGTCGGGTACAGCGGTCGACAGCGAAGTAACCATCAGGCTGCTCGGCGACGAAATGCGTTATGTGAGCCGCGGGGGACTGAAACTGGAACGCGCTCTGGAGTACTGGAAAATAAATGTAGCCGGCGCAACATGCATGGATGTGGGAACCTCGACCGGTGGATTCACCGACTGCCTCTTGCAGCACGGCGCTGCGCTGGTGGTGGCCGTGGACACGGGCTACGGACAGATTGACGCAAGGCTGCGAGGCGACGCTCGAGTGCGCCTGATGGAGAAGACAAACGCCCGCTACCTTGAGCCGGAAGGCGTTCCGGAGCCGGTGGAAATGGTGGTGATGGACGTGTCGTTCATCTCTGCTACACTCGTGCTCCCGGCAGTTGTGGACGCGGCATGGGGCGGAAAGAGCGTTCCCCGCAAGGAGCTCGTCGTACTGGTGAAGCCGCAGTTCGAGGTGGGACGCGAACACGTCGGCAAGGGCGGAATCGTGCGAGATCGCGATGCACAACAGGCGGCGGTAGAGAAAGTGAAAGCGACGGTTGAAGTTCTTGGCGCCTGCGAAATGGATGTAATCGAATCGCCGATTCTGGGGACAGAAGGGAACCGGGAGTTTTTACTGCACGCAAAGTTTCAGTGACATTCGCAAGAGAGATGAAGAGATTGTTTCGGCTTTGCTCATAACCTCAAGGCAAGCCGGAGGATAGCGTGAAAAGAGTCGCACTCATATCGAAGCCCGCAAAACCGGAGCTGAAAGAAATCGTCGAAAAGTTGTTGGAATGGTTTTCCGCGCGAGAGTACACGGTTCTGATGGACGAAGAAACTGCCGCGTATCAGTCAAATGGAAGTGTATTTCCGAGAGCGGAACTAGGCACGCAAAATCTGGACTTGGCGTTGGTACTGGGAGGCGATGGGACACTTCTCTCAGCCGCTCGTAGCGTGTCGCCGGCGGGTATTCCGATCCTGGCAGTGAATCTCGGCTCCATGGGATTCCTGACAGAAGTGCCGCTGGGAGAGATGTATGAGACGCTGGCAGCGGTCGACGAGGGAAGATGTCCGGTGGAGCACCGCGCGGTGTTGCGCTGCGAACTTCAGCGCAATGGGACAAAGTTGAACGAGTGGTACGCTCTGAACGAAGCTGTGGTGAACAAGGGCGCGATCGCCCGGCTGGTTGGCTTCCAGGTGAGAATCAACGGCGAGTTTGTCTTCAACACGAAGGCCGACGGACTGATCGTCTCCACGCCAACGGGTTCGACTGCGTATTCACTGGCAGCGGGAGGGCCGGTCCTCTCCCCCTGGGTGGACGCGTTCGTGATTACTCCAGTCTGTCCGCACTCGCTCACGCACCGTCCACTCGTTGTGAGGGACGACGTGGAAGTAGAAGTGGTAGTGGAAACCAGCGGCGAGAAGGGCTTCCTCAGTATCGACGGACAGGTTGGCGTTCCCCTGGGACACGGCGACAGAATCGTTTGCCGCAAGGCGGAGTACTCCGTGCAACTGCTGCGCATGCGTCGGGCGTTCTTCGGTGTGCTGCGCAGTAAATTGAAGTGGGGACAAAGATGAGAAGCAAAGAGTAAAAAGCGTGAAGTAAAAGCACAGGCTGCGCAGAGCAGCCTGTTTTGTTTGTGTACTTGACGCGCCTAGATCTCGCTGCGGATCAGATCAGCAAACGTTTCTCTGCGTCGGATCTGGCGCACGCGCGTACCGTCGACAAGCAGTTCGGTTGACCGGGGTCGCGTGTTGTAGTTGGACGCGAGTGACATGCCGTAGGCGCCGGCGTCGAGGATAGCAAGCAGATCACCGGGGGCGACATTCGGCAGTGTGCGGTCATGGGCGAAGAAATCGCCAGATTCGCAGACCGGCCCGACTACATCCAGGACTGCCAGTTCACTGCTTCCGTGCGATGCACCTTTCCTTCCCGACGCCTGAACGACGGGGACGATCTCGTGATAGGCGTGATAGAGCGATGGCCGGATGAGGTCGTTCATGGCGGCGTCGACGATCAGAAATCGCTTGTTGCCATTCATCTTGGAATAGAGCGCTCGGGTGAGGAGCGCGCCAGCAGGGGCGATGATCGAGCGTCCGGGTTCAAGTAAAAGATGAAGATCCGTGTCACGGAGCTGCTCAATGAGTGTTGCGGCATAGGCACGAACGGACTTGCGGAGGGTGGCGTTGGAATTGCCGTGATAGGTAATGCCAAGTCCACCTCCAGCATCGACGTAACCGATGTTGAGGCCGTCGGCGAGCAACTGGCGAACCAGGGCGACGACGCGCTGCATGGTTTCACCAAATGGCGCGATGTCGGTGATCTGTGATCCGATGTGTACGCTCACACCGGCTGGTTCGAGATAATCCTGCTCGGCGGCCAGTGCGTAAAGCTCGCGGGCGCGCTCGATGGGCACGCCGAACTTATGCTCCCGAAGCCCTGTGCTGATGTATGGATGCGTCTCGGCCTTTACGTCGGGATTGACGCGGAAGGCGATCCGCGCAGTTTTGCGCAGGCGAGAAGCGCGCTCGGCAAGCAGGTGGAGTTCCTCTTCGCTTTCAAGATTGAACATCAGGATGCCGGCACGAATGGCGGCGTCCATCTCTTCCGCGGTCTTGCCTACGCCGGAAAAAACGACCTTCTTCGCGGATTTCTTACTGGCGCGAAGTACGCGCTCCAGCTCGCCTCCCGAGACTACGTCAAACCCGGAACCGAGCGATGCGAGCAGCTTAAGGATTGAGAGATTTGAGTTCGCTTTTACCGAGTAACAAATAGTGTGCGGATGCCGAGCGAATGCACTCTCAAACTCAGCATAACGGGCGCGTATGGTCGAGGCCGAATAGACATAGAGCGGCGTCCCGTACTTTTCCGCAAGGGCCGTGAGCGAAGCCTGATCGCAATGGAGAACGCGTCCTTCCGGTGAACGGGAGGTTTTGAGGTAGGAAAAGGCTGGGGGGCGGCCAACGGGTTTCGACTGAGTGGTTTTCACTTCTTCTTTTTATGTTCCTTAACCTTGATGGCGACAACCGTCTGGTCGTCGAAGGCTTCGCCGCCGGCAACGTGCTTGTTTACGGCGTCGAAAATGGCAGTGACGATTTCGTCGGCGGTGCGTTCCCAGTTGCGTTGAACGATCTCGGTGACTCCGTCGCGCCCGAAGAGCTGGCCAGCGGGATTGCTAGCGTCAAGGATGCCGTCACTGAAGAATACAAAGACATCGCCAGCATGGGCGTTGTAGGTCAACTCGTCGTATTCAGCGGTAGGGAAAAGTCCGAGCGGAAGGCCGGTCGCCTCAATGCGCTCTATCTTCCCATGATGGCAATATATGGGCCGCGGAAGTCCGGAGTTTGCGATTTGAATGACCTTGTCGCGGTCGCTCCAGATGGCATAGATCATGGAGACAAACTGGCCGTCAATAGGGCGCTCCGCGAGAGAGAGGTTGATGGCAGAGAGCATCTCGGCAGCGCCGGGCTCCTCGGCCGCGTGTGAGCGAAGGATTCCGCTCACCAGTGCTGCATAGATCGCTGCTGGCGCTCCCTTGCCACTGACGTCGCCGATGGCGATGGCGCTTACCGAATCTCCGGCATAAGAGATGAAGTCATAGAGGTCGCCGCCGATGGCTCGGGCGGGAGTGAATCGCGCCGCGAGTTCGCCGTGGGGAAGAACCGGGCAGCATTGCGGCAGTAGACGGTATTGCAACTCGCGCGCCAGCGAGAGGTCCTTCTCCAGGCGCTGTTCCTGGCGATGAATACGCTCATAGAGGCGTGCGTTCTCAATCGCAACGGCGATCTGCGCTGCCAGCGTTGTGACCGTGCGGCGATGCTCATCGGTGAAGAAGCCACGGCGCGTGTGTTCGAGATCAAGTACGCCGATGACCTTATCTTTGTACACAAGCGGGACGCAAAGCTCCGAGCGTGTTTCGGGATTCAGCTTGATATAGCGCGGGTCCTTGGTGACGTCGGGGACGAGAACCGCCTCATTGTTCTTTGCGGCGTGACCAACCAGCCCAAGGCCCATCGGAATGTCGTGCTTGAGGTGAATGCTCTCGTTGAAGCGCAGCGAAAAACGGTGCTGAAGCTTTGTCTCCGAGGCATCAAGCAGAAGAACGGAAAACATCTGGTAATCGATAAGCCGTGCAAGCGACTCGCCAACGCGTTTCAGGAGCTGGTCGAGGTTCAGGATCGACGTCAGGTCGCGGCTGATCTCGTTGAGTAGCCCCAGCGTCTTGGCCTGGCGCGCAACCCGTGTGTACAGACGGGCATTCTCTACTCCGATGGCCACCCGTGACGCGACGAGCGAAAGGACGAACTTGTGCTCTTCGGTGAAGTAGTTAGTCTGAGGGGCCTCGATGTCGATAACGCCGATGACTCGATTCTTAATGATGAGTGGGACGGCCAACTCCGAACGCGCGACGGCGCCGCTGGAGATGTAATGCTCGCTGTTCTGCACGTCGTTGACGAGAACGGCTTCGCGGCGTTCGGCGGCCAGGCCGGTGATCCCCTGGCCCACCTTGACGCGAATGCGCTCGGCGATCTCCGGAGGATGTCCCACCTGGTAACGAATACGCAACTCCTGAGTCTTCTCGTTCAGGAGCATAATGGCGAAAATCTCGTAATCGATGACGCGGCGAACCAATTCAGAGACACGACGAAGCAGCGTCTCCAGATCGAGTGTCGCGTTGACAACGTCGGCGACTTCGAGCAGGAACGCGTCTATTTTCGCGGGCGTTTTGTCGCCTGGTTGTGTCATGAGTGTCTCGTTCATGATACCAGCAAGAAATTCCGCACTGAATGGAGCCAGACCGGCGGAGAATGCGAGCCGGAGATGGGCTGGTTAGGGGATTCTATCATCGGGTATCCCGGTCACAAGCGAAGGGACTGTGGATTTCCGGGGGCCGAATAGGCATCGCAAACTGGTGCCGTTGCGGGGGGAAGTGAAGGAAACTAGAATGCGAGAGTCAAGGGGACGGAAGAAGACGATGGAGATAGAAAGGCTGGCTATATGTCCATACATGTGACGTGGCTCGGACATGCGACATTCAAGATTGAGACACCGGAAGGCAAGGTGTTTCTTGTTGACCCTTGGTTAATGGGAAACCCGATGTGTCCTGAAGCGGAGAAGCAGCAGAAGAAGGTGGATGCTGTGCTTTGCACTCACGGACACTTCGACCACATTGGTGACGCGGTCGGGATCATTAAGCACCACCAGCCCAAAGTTGTAGCGATCTTCGAATTGGCATCGTGGCTGGGCAGCAAAGGAGCGAAGAATATCTCGCCGATGAACAAGGGAGGCACGCAGGAAGTAGAAGGCGTAAAAGTCACGATGGTTCATGCCATCCACTCGTGTGGAATCCAGGATGACGATGGATCGATCATTTATGGCGGTGAAGCCTGCGGATATGTAATGGAGTTCTCGGATGGCCTGAAGGTGTACCACGCTGGCGACACGGGGCCGATGATGGATTTCAAGGTGATTGCGGAACTGTATGCTCCGCAGGTTGCCATGCTGCCGATCGGTGACCACTTCACCATGGGGCCTCGTGAAGTGGCATTTGCTTGTGAGTTGCTTCGTCCGAAAACTGTTATTCCCATGCACTTTGGAACGTTTCCGCTGTTGCACGGCAAGCCAAGCGAACTGAAACCGGCGGCAGAAAAACTGGGTTTTGAAGTGTTGGACCTGAAGCCGGGAGAGCGTAGAGAGCTGCGGAAGAAGTAGTGGAACAAGCTTTGTAGAATGCGGCGTGAGGGTTGGGCCTTTTTTCGCAAAGGGAGTTGGCAGATGGCGGGGATTACGAACGAGGCGGTAGAGCACTATCTGTATGACCTGTTGCCGGCGCGCGACGAGGTATTGAGCGAGATGGAACAGCAGGCCCGGGAGCGGAAGATCCCAATCGTGGGACCAGCCGTCGGACGGATGTTATTTCAACTGGCGCGAATGATTGGCGCAAAGACGGTCTTTGAGATGGGCTCGGCCATCGGATACTCGACGATCTGGTGGGCAAGGGCCGTGGGTGAAGGTGGCAAGGTCATCTACACCGACGGAGACCGGAGAAACGCCGAGGAAGCGCGAAAGTACCTGAAGCGCGCGGGTGTATTGGAGAGGGTTGAAATCCGAGTGGGTGATGCGCTTGAACTGCTGAGCGAGGAAAAAGATGCCTTCGATGTTGTATTCAACGACGTCGACAAAGACGATTATCCGAGAGTACTGCGTCTCGTAAATCCGCGCGTCCGCAAAGGCGGGCTATTTGTTACGGATAACACTCTGTGGAGCGGTGAACCGGCGGAGTTGGCGGCGGGGCGCACGGGCAATGTAATACGAATGGAGTCGACCAGGGCAATCGTGGACTTCAACCGGACGCTATACGCCAGCGAAGAGTGGTTTACGACGCTAATGCCGTTGCGTGATGGTGTGAGTGTGGCCCTCAGGTTGTAGAAGCTGGAATTTACCCATCCAGGCCAGCAGAACTTGCTGGCCTTTTTCTTGCCCTGAATCCAGAGTCGAACGCGCATATTTCGATTTTCTGAATTTTGCAAACCTGCTCCAGATGCGGTTTTCACTGACTTTTTCACACGAAGTGCTCGGAAACAGGAGGGGAGAATGTGCCAGACGCACGGAGTGGGCGAGAGTCGAGGGATTGTAGTCGACATATCGCTGGAAGGCAGTATTCATGCGGGTTTGAGCGTTACGGAGGAAATCACATGCCAGGGTGAGCACGGCGCCGTTCGTAGCGCTCGCGAATCGAATTCCAGGAATGAGTTGCACTGTTTTCTGGCAGCCGCCTGTGGATGAGCTGCACTCGATTGAAAACAAAGGGGATAAAGTTTCGCGGAAAACCTTGACTCCCATCAGGAGAAGCGTAAAACCAGAATCGTTCTTTGACAGTTTCTGAAGTTTTCCCGGTTGGTGGTGAGTCCGGGGCTCAAGCCCGCTCACCGGAGTACACACCCGGATGGAAGTCGTCGGCAGTCCGGTAACGGCAGTTACCGGGCACCAAGGGACGGCGGTCCCTGCAAAGCGAGAACGAAAGTTTTCGCCGAGCTGAGATCGACGGATCTCAGCGAGCGCTACTGGTCGCAAGCTAGTAGCACCCCGCTGGCCGCAAACCAGCGAGCCCTATTGAGCAATCGATGGGGGCCCGTTGGCGGCAAACCGACGGGCGATCCTGAAGACGAAAGTCGACAGGAAAACTTGCCGGCACGCAAGCCGGTAAGCCTATCAGCCGCAAACTGATGGGGGTCAGAAGACGGCGGTCTTCAGACCGACGCCGGCGACGACATTCAGGCCCGTGATACTCGGAGGGGCAGCAAGGGTCTATAGCAAGCTGCTGGTCGAGGAGAACAGGAAACTGCTGAAGGCAAGAATGAGTCCCGAGGCGCTAATCGGATTTGCCCGGTTGGTCGGCGAGCCCGGAGCCCAAGCAAGAACCGCACGAGGCGGCCAGCGTGAGCTGGAAGCAACGAGCGCAGGTTCGGCAAGGGTCTAACGCGAGCTGCTGGTCGAGGCGAAAAGATTAGCTAACCTCGGGATTCGTATTTGTTTCGTATTTGTGTTGAAAAAATGCGGCAGGCGAATTTCATCCGCAGCTCCCTCCCGTAATCGTCTCGAACGCATCCATTCCCAAAAGTGGTCAGACTATCCCAGTTCATCAGGATTCGCGGGGCTCCGCTGCCAGATCGGCAGGCTGGATGTCGAGTGATTGCTGCGCCTCTCCTGCGCGCAAAAGGGCGAACTTCGTCGTAAGGGGACCGATCAATTCATAAATTAGAACGGAAGATAAAACGATGGTTGTGATTGGAGCGGCAATCTCCGGCAAGCGCCGTTCGAGAGTAAGCACAAGTCCGATAGCGAGTCCGGCGTGAGAGAACATGGCGAGAGGAAAATTGCTGCGCGCGCGGGGAGAAAGGCTGGTGCGGCGCGCGGAGAGCGCAATCGAAATTACCTTGGACGCGCCGCGTGTCAGGAAATAGAAAATCCCCACAATGCCAAGTGTCTTGAGCAGCGAAATATGGAGGTTCGCTCCGGCCAGCACGAAGAAGATTGCGTAAAACGGCGGGTCGGTGCGCGATTGAATCCGGAAAACCCGGCGGCTGGTCTCCGAATAGTTGGCTGCCGTGGCTCCCACGGCAAGAGAGGCGACCAGCGTGGAGAGGTGAAGCACGAGAGCCAGCCCCACGGTGAGCAGGACGCAACCAATGAGGAGAATGAGTATCTCGCCCTGTTCGTGAACGTGCTCCGACCATGCGCCAAGGAGAAGGCCAACGAGGTATCCGAGGGCCGCCGAGCCCAGTATCTGCCAGAAGAAGCGGTAAACAGCTTCGTAGGCAATCGTGGAGCCCGCGACGGTTGTGCCGTTGGCGGAGAGACTGTAGCGGACGAGCCCCACGACGAGCGTGAATGTTGTGAGGCAGATGACGTTATTCAGGGCGATGGTCCCGGTGATGGCATCCGTAAGTGGACCCTCTGCGTTTAATTCGCGGATCACCATCAGGGTCGACGCTGCCGCGGTTTCAATGGCGATGGCGGCGATGATTGCCGAGGCCTGCCAACTCTGGCCAGCGAACTTCATGACCATCAACATGGCGAGAAACGTGGCCACAGCGTCGGTGACGGCAACGCGAATGACGTCACGCCCTATGTGACGGAACTTATTAACCTCGAAGATCGATCCGATGGAAAAGAGAATCAGGCCTAGTGCGACGTCACTGAATATGCCGAGAGCTGCGAGATTGGAGCCGCTGACGAGGCTGAGCACCGACGGGCCGATCAGGACTCCCATCAGGATGTAGCCAGTGACCTCGGGCACGCGCACCCACTTGACCAGGTGTCCGGCGACCAGTGCCAGCAACAGAATGAAACCCAGGGAGGCAAGCTGATTCATGGGGTAACGAATACCCCCTTGAGGCGGTTTCCAATCTGGACGGTGAAGTAGTGCGGCACGCTGGGAGCAAGGCGCGCCAGGAGAGCGGGACTGGCAGCTTGTCCATCGACCTGAAGCAGCCTGTCGCCATTGCGGACACCGGCGGCGTAGAGCGTGCCGCGCACGTCAAGGTTCTCAAGCGTGACTCCTTCTTCTCGCCTGTAATCAAATCCGAATGCATCCAGCAGCTTGGCGTTCTTCGCGGGAGGGAAGTGCAGATAGATGCGGCGGCCGAATCTTCGAATTGGGATACTCGTCGTGCTGGAGGATTGAAGCAGTTGTAAAAGGTCGGCAGGCGTGGCAATCGGTTGCTTCTTCGAGGAGAGTATGATGTCGCCCGGCAGGAAGCCGGCATCGGCGGCTGGGAGGCCTTTCCAGATATTGGTAACCAACAGTCCGTCTACGTCAAAAAACTTCTTGCTGACTTGCGGGACTGGGGAAGAGGCAATGCCGTAGCGCGCTCGAAGCGTGGCTTCCGCCGAAGTTGCCTTTTTGATGATTCCATCGATATCCAGGGCGCTGATGATAGCGGCAGACTGGCGACAGGAAACGACGAGTCCAAGAAGAGTGCCATTGGTATCGAAAAGCACACTTCCGATGGAACGCGCCGAGACGGGAACCGTCGTGCGGAGTTCTTCCAAAGGCGTTCCGGAACAGGAGAAAGGCTCGGCGCCAATGAAGCTACCGGGCACAAAGCTTACCTTCCCTTCGCTGCTCCTGGTCGCCAGGATGACGGAGGCTCCGTCGGTGGGCGTCCAGTTAAGCGCAATGTTCGGAACTGCCAGTTGATCGCTCTTGAAAGCCGCAATTGGAAATGCGGAAGAGTTAAGGATCGGTTGCATGTTTACCGGCCCGGAAGAAGTAACGCCAAACGCTTCAGCCGGTAATGGTTGGTTTGGCATGGCGCTGACAGCCATCCCATTCTTCCATGCAACAAATGGCATGTGAGACCCGAGAAAGACTCCGAGATACGGATCGACGATTTGAGCGGCTCCTGCAAAACGTCCTGACACAAAGCTGATTGCGGTATTGGAAGCGATCTTGCGGATCTGTTCGATCTCTGCCTGAGAGACCGTGACTTCCGATTCTGTTTTCAAGGACGTTCGAAGGCTCGCAGGCCGAAAGACTGTTCCGAGCACGAGGATGAGCACGGCGACGACAGCCGAAAAGATCAGTCGTTTTTTGTGTGAAGCTGCTTCGGGCGTCTTCGCAATCTGAGGCGTCATCGGCAAGTCCCATAGCCACGAATTGAATTCAGACTAAGGCTGGCCAGACAAAGGCGTCTGACTGATCAGGATCAAAGAGACTTCACGGAAATCGCGAGAAGATCTTCCACAAGGCCGACTTCCTTCTGCACAAACGGCTCTGCGTATTTCACTCCCGCGAGCAGTCCATAGAAGGAGGCCAGGGTATGCAGGCGTTCGCGGATTTCATCCATCTCAGGAAAGATGCCGGAACCGGCCTGCTGGTTGTCATATTGTGAGTGATAGGCGAGCAATGAATCGGTCCGGCGGTCAAACTGATCGGTGATATCCACGACAAATGACGGTCGGACATCGAAGTAAAGACTGGCGTAGATGATCTTAAATGGCCGGTGCGGCGGGAGTAGCGACAGGGCGCGAAGATCGTCCGTTCCCTCAAATGTCTCTGTTTGTCCGAGCTTCGTCAGTCCAGCGAGAAAGCATGCTTCGTATCCGAGGGTCGAACAGGTGTAGTGGTCAGGATGGCGACCCTGCCAGTAGGGGAGAATGACGACCCGGGGACGCAGTTCGCGAATTCCCCGTGCAATCTTGATGCGGTTTTCCCAGTTGTTCTCGACTCGTCCATCCGGGATGTCGAGTGCTTCTCGCCACGCCACGCGAAGGATGCGCGCGGCCTCCTCGGCTTCGCGAGCGCGATCCTCGCGAGTACCTCGCGTGCCCATCTCGCCCTGCGTCAGGTCCAGAATGCCCGTTTGCTGACCGTGCTCCGCAGCCTTGAGGAGCGTCCCCCCGCACGTCTGTTCGACGTCGTCGCGATGAGCCGCAATGGCCAGAATGTCGATGTTCATGAGCTACTTCTTGCGTTCGACAAGATACCGGGCGATGGCCTTCAGAGTCTCGGCTCGAGCGCCAAAACTGTCCAGAGCGCTGCATGCTTCGTTGATGAGCCGGTCGGCCATCTCCTCTGCCTTTGGAAGCCCGAAGAGGGCCGGGTATGTTGACTTCTCCGACGCAACGTCTTTGCCGGCCGTCTTGCCAAGTTGTTCGGAGGTTTGTGTGACGTCGAGGATGTCGTCGGCGATCTGGAAGGCAAGTCCGGCGGCGCGACCAAACTCTCTTACGCGCTGAAGTTCGGTAGAGTTCGCGTTGGCGTAAATGCACCCAGTCAGGAGCGACGCTGTGATCAGCGCCCCCGTCTTGGCGCGATGAATGTACTCAAGCGTGGTGGCGTCGGCGCGCTTGTGCTCGTATTCCAGGTCCATGACCTGGCCGCCGATCATGCCTTCTATCGTGCCGGTTGCGTGCGACAGTTCTTCGACGATCCGGATGCGCTGCTCAGCCGAGCATTGCAGGCGCGCGAGCACCTCATACGCGTATGTCTGCAAGGCATCGCCAGCAAGAATCGCAGTGGCTTCTCCATAGGCGACGTGACAGGTTGGGCGTCCGCGACGGAGATCGTCGTTGTCGAGCGCCGGAAGATCGTCATGGATGAGCGAATAGGTGTGAAGCATCTCAATCGCCGCTCCAAGTTCCTCGACACCCTTGGGGAGATCACCCGCAACCATGCGTGCGGATTCCATGCACAAGATGGGGCGGAGTCGCTTGCCCCCCGCGAATACGCTATGGCGCATGGCCTGATGAATAGATGGCGGTACCTGCGTCCCCTGCGGGAGCAGACGTTCAAGAGCGGCGTCGGCGAGCTTCTGGCCTTGTTGTAATGTGTCTTTCAGCATGAAAGACAAAGTGTAACAGCGGCAAGCGAGACGGGGCTAGTGCAGGGAAACTGCAAGGGCGTTAATGGAACAACTGGAAGCAAGCATGAGAAAGCCCCGGCACGTGCCGGGGCCTGTACGGTTTGCGGATTGATGCAACTCTATGCGGCGGACGCAATCCTTCCCGGTGGGAGACTTCGCGCGGCGTTGATGATGGTGCGAATGTCCGACGGGTGGCAGAAATCGACGGCGCCGGCGTTGACTGATGCAGTCCACATGCCGTCGTCGGGCACGCGATGAGTACAAACGACGGCGACGTGCGAAAGTTCGTTGCAAAGTTTGCGAACGCAATCGAGAGAGAGGAGGTCGAGATCAACGACGGCAACCTGGGCTCGATTACGAGCGACGGTGGCACAGATTTCCTCCGCTCTCGTGGCAACGACGACGCGGCGGAAGTGGGCATGAAGGTTGGAAGCGAGTTGCTGGGCGGCGACGGTGTCTGCTTGCGCGATTACAACTGTGAGCGACTGCATACAACACTTCCTAGGGGACCCACAACAGACGGGCATCGAAGATGATGACGTGCTCGTCACATGCAGGCGGGAAACCAAAAATGTTTCGCCACACGACGCGTGGCAGGGTTGGCTGGTGATTAACGTTTCGCCTCGGGCCGATCAAACGGCTCAGGCTGGAGCTTGCCATTCTGCTTCAGGAGGAGTTCCACCTTACCCTCCGCATCTTCGAGTTCCGTCCGACAGGAGTTGGAAAGCTTGACGCCTTCCTCGAAGAGCTTCAGGGCTTGTTCGAGAGGAAGATCACCCTTCTCCAACTGATTCACGATCTCTTCCAGACGTTGTAACGAATCTTCAAACTTTGGCAAGGTGCTTACTCCCTGAAGCACATTCTAACGTTATCCAGCACCAACGCGACGGTAAAACTTTCGTGACAATGTTCCGGATTCAGAACAAAACGGGCCAGCCTCATGCTCCACTGCGCTCAGCGCAGCAACTGAGCGGTCTTGAGAAAGTCGTAGTTGCCGCTGGAGCTGATGTCGATATTGGAAATTCGGCGTGTATGGACGACAACGTTGTCCAGGTACCAGAGATTGATGTAAGGCAGATCCTCGTTCACGATCTCCTGGATCTTCCAATAGTCAGCCTTGCGGCGTTGCTGATCCGTGGTGGAGAGACCGTCGTCGATCAGCTGATCGACGCGCGGATCGGCATAAAAGCTGCGGTTGGCGCGTTTCGGAGGGAAGCTCTCGGAGTCGAAGATGTATTGGAAGATGTCCGGATCCTCATTCCCGCCAATCCATCGCAGCGAATACATCTGGTAGGCGCCCTTGGTGACGTCGGAATAGAAGGTGGCAAACTCGTAACTGCGGATGTTTAGATCTATGCCAACAGCCCGTAACTGTTGTTGCAACACGGCAGCGAGCAGGCGGGTTGTCTCCTCGGTAGAAGTCTTCATCACAAGGTGAAAACGAATTCCATCCGGTCCAGGCGGGAAGCCCGCCTCGTCGAGCAACTGCCGGGCGCGTGCCGGGTCGTACGCATACACACGAGCATTCGGGTCATAGGCCCACTGTTGGGGAGGAAGGACGCTATTCGCGGGCCGTGCCATGTCCCGCCAGAGGTAATGGATCAACGGCTGGACGTCGATGGCGTGTGCGATGGCGCGACGGACGCGGAGGTGCTTGAGAATGGGATCGCGCAGGTTGAGCGCGAGATAGGTGAAGATCGTCCCCGGTGCACGTTGGACGACGAGATTCGTCTCGCGCTGGAGCGTAAGCACCGTGTCCGGCGTAAGAGAATTGATGGCGACATCGGCGCTGCCCTTGCGAAGCTCCAGTGCCCGTGTGGTGGAGTCGGGCACCACGGCGAATCGCACGCGCGCAATCCTCGGCTCCGTCCCCCAGTAGTGATCGTTGCGTTCGATGACGACATCGCGGTCTTGTGAGCTGGAAACGAATTTAAACGGGCCGCTGCCGATGGGGTGCGCGCCGAATTTGTCGAGAGCGCCATTGGGCACGATTCCGATAGCGCCGTCAGAGAGGTTCCAGAGCAGCGAAGCCCACGGCCTCTTGAGGTGAAAGACGACCGTGTAGGGATCGGGGGCGTCGATGTGATCGACGGGCTCGTAGGTGCTCGTCTTAGGCGAGCGCAGTTTACCGGAGAGGATCGAGTCAAATGTCCACTTCACGTCCGCGGAAGTGAGAGGTTGTCCGTTGTGAAAGTAAACGTCGTGACGCAGGTGGAAGATATACGTCGTCGGGTTCGGAATCTCCCAGCTCACGGCAAGCCATGGTTCGAGATTGAAGTTGGCATCGCGATGAACCAGTGCGTCAAAAAGGAGTTCGTCAATGCGTTCCGACTGAGCGTCGGTTCCAATGCGCGGGTCCAGATTTGTCGGGCTGCTCTCAATGATGACGACGGCGGTGTTGGGATCTGGTTTGCGTGAACATGCCGTCGAAAAGACAAGCGTTACGAGCAACAGAATTGAAAGGCCGCGCGCCACGGCACCCGCTCCAGGCATGGGCGACCTTGAATCAAACATACGAAATTTTCCCGAGGACGACCGGGCGGCTTGCCCCGGTTGCGGAGGGAATGTTCGATGGTTGGCGGCGCCACGTCTCGTAAGCGAGCACGGCAAAGGCGGCGGCTTCCTTGGCTTCGCTGGGCAGGCCGAAGGCGTCGGTCGATTGCAGCTTGAGTCCGAAAGGCTGGATTTCGCGCTCGATCATCGCCAGCAATGTCGGATTGTTCGCGCCTCCACCCGAAACAAGGTAGTCGCGGTAAGCGCCGGAGTTCTCCGCTCCCATGATTGGCCTGATCGCCAGGCCGATACTTCGCGCGGTGAGAAGGGTGGCTGTGGCAATCACGTCATGTTTCGAGGCGCGGCGGCAGAGCGACAGGAACTGTCGCACGAACTCTCGTCCGAACTCTTCGCGTCCGGCTGTTTTAGGAGGCTTGCGGCGGAAGAACGGCGCGCGCAGAACCTCCGATACGACCGTATCGAGTGGCGTACCTGCGGCGGCGAATCGCCCGTCACGATCGAATGGCTTGGAGAAGAGTGCCTCGGCCACCGCGTCAATGACCATGTTGCCGGGGCCAGTGTCGAAGGCGATGACTTGCTCAGGAGTCGCTGCGGCGGGAATTGCAGTGAAGTTCCCGATGCCTCCGATGTTCTGCACAATGCGCCCGCGACGGCGATGGCGATAGAGAAGGTAGTCGAGGTAAGGCACCAGTGGCGCACCTTTGCCGCCAGCGGCCATATCAGCCGGGCGGAAGTCGCTGACGACGGGAACACCAAGCCGAGCCGCAAGCAGGGAGCCTTCACCGGTCTGCCAGGTGCAGGCAATTTTGCGTCCCAGGAATAGTGCCGGCTCGCCCTGGTGATAGAGCGTTTGTCCGTGGCAGCCGACGAGATCAGCCTTGAGGCCGGATTCGCGCTGTACTCCGGCTACAGCCTCTGAATAAAGTTCGGCCAGTAAAAAATTGAGGCGGGCGAGATCGGCCACGGAAGCCGACTTGGAGTTCATCGCCCCAAGCACAGCTCGCCGGACGGCCGATGGGTACGGGAATTCGTGCTGAGCGAGGAGTTGAAGCCGCGTATTGAAACCCCGGCCCATCAGTCGCACGAGCGCGACATTGATCCCATCGGCGGAAGTTCCGGACATGATGCCGGCAACAATCAAAGAGTCCCTCGCAACTGGAGTGAAGGGTGATTGTAGCAAGTTCGTCGCGGGTCGCGATCCGGCTACAGAGTGGCGGCGGCCTCCACATTGATGGCGAGCCGCACCTCTTCGTCGAATAGCCAGAGCTTGCGGCGGAGTTTGTCGACCGTCTTGTCCGTGGGCGGCGGGACGGCGCGACCATTCAACTCACGCGACCGCTTCTTGAAAGCCATGATGCGCCGCGCGGCCGTTTCTACCTGTCGCCGGAAGTTTGCGTTCTTTTCGGCTTCATTAAGAACAGCGAGATAGGAGCGGTAGACGAACTCTTCGTTGTGGCACACCAGGAAAATATCGGCTCCAGCGCGAATCGTTTCGACGGCGGCCTGTTCGATCGGGGTGGAATTCAGCACGCCGCCCATTTCGAGATCGTCGGAGATGACCAGCCCCTTGTAGCCGATCTTTTTACGAAGCACATCGGTGATCCACTTCTTCGAAATCGACGCGGGCGTAGTGTCTTTCGTCACGTCCGGATAGGCCGCGTGCGCCACCATCACAAGCGGCAGGCTGCTGCGCAGCGTGCGGTACGGGGCTAGATCTTCTTCCCACAACCGTTTCCATGGTTTCGAGATCGTCGGCAGGTCTTTGTGTGAATCGAGCGAACCCTCGCCGAGTCCGGGAAAGTGCTTGCCGCATCCGAGGACGTGCGCGCTCTTGAGGCCACGGAGAAACTCGCGTGCGTAAGCGACCGTCT
This sequence comes from Acidobacteriota bacterium, assembly GCA_021779935.1. Classification (GTDB taxonomy): domain Bacteria; phylum Acidobacteriota; class Terriglobia; order Terriglobales; family Acidobacteriaceae; genus JAJXZT01. The sequence continues at coordinate 118,870 of JAJXZT010000040.1, read as the reverse complement.
GCTTGGGGTCGGGTGAAATCGTGCGCGACGTCATTACCGGAAGCGAAGCTTCAAATCGCAGATCGAGCACCGGTGCAAAGTCCGTGTTAAAGCCAAGTGCGGCAACTTCCTCACCGATCACATGGCCATGTTCCCGGAAGAGACGCCGGTTCTTGCTGCGATAAACCTCGTGCGCCGGCATGGCGGGCGCAATGATGTTCTTGAGCCGGTCCACCGTGCCGCCTTCCATGTCGACGCACAAGAACATGGGGCGATTAACCGTGCGCTGCGCATCGCGAAGCAGCGCGTGCGTCTGGCGGGGCTCTTCGATATTGCGCGCGAAGAGAACAATGCCGCCGGGTTGCATGGTGGCAAGCGTGGAGCGAAGTTTGGCGGAGACGGTAGTACCGTCGAATCCGAAGATCAACAACTGACCGACAAGGGCGGAGAGATCAGTTTTGCGCGGCATGATGAGGCATTATGGCAGATTTGCGAAGCCGATTCACTAAAAGCAAGTTTCGGAAGTGTCGGAGGTTTCGGAAGTTTCGAAAAGAAAAACGACTGAGCCATGACTCCCCACGTTATCGCCCACCTTGGGGCGTGAACGTGGGCACTCGTACTGTACCCCGGATCACAAGGATTAATCGATTTGCTTCTTCAGTTCGTGCAGCAGGTTGAGCGCTTCGAGAGGAGTCAGGTTATTGAGGTCGGCGTCACGGAGGCGATCAAGCACCTGGTTGGAAAGCGGCGTGAAGATCGTCAGTTGGATGCCGCGATTGTGCTTCTTTTCCGCGTCCGTGCCGAGGTGCTCCGTGGCACGCTGTTCGGCGGTTTCGTGCTCGCGCAGGACCTCACGCGCCCGGGAGATTACGTCAGAGGGAAGGCCGGCGAGTTTCGCCACTTCGATGCCGTAGCTCTTGTCGGCCGAGCCCTGGCGAATCTTCCGCAGAAAAACAACGTTGCCACCGGTCTCCTTCACCGAGACGTGGAAGTTCTTCACCGAGTCGAGCAGCGTTTCCAGGTCGGTCAGTTCGTGATAGTGGGTTGCGAACAACGTCTTGGCACGCGTCCTCTGGTGGATGTATTCCACCACGGCCCACGCAATGGCCAATCCGTCATACGTGGCTGTCCCGCGGCCAATCTCGTCGAGGAGAATCAGCGAGTTCGGCGTAGCCGTGTTCAGGATGGCGGCCGTTTCGGTCATCTCGACCATGAATGTCGAGCGCCCGCGGGCGAGATTATCGGAAGCACCAATGCGCGTAAAGATGCGGTCAACCACGCTAAGACGTGCCCGCGTCGCCGGCACGAACGAACCCATCTGCGCGAGCAGAACAACCAGCGCGGTTTGTCGAAGATAGGTCGACTTGCCGCCCATGTTAGGCCCGGTGATGAGCAAAATGTTGTGCGAAGTCGCGTTGAGATAGAGATCATTCGGCACGAAGCGATCCGTGGAGCCGGTAAGCTCCGGTTGTTCGATGACCGGGTGCCGGCCTTCGATAATCTCCAGATCGCCCGATGTGTCGAAGGCAGGCCGGCAGTAGTTTCGTACAGCAGCCAGGTGCGCGAATGAGGCCAGTACGTCAACCTCGGCGAGTGCCAGGGCGGTCTGCCGTATGCGGCGTGCCTCGGCGGCGACGGCTTGCCTTAGTTCGGCAAATAGCCGGCGCTCGATCTCAACAATCTTTTCTTCCGCATCAAGCACCTTCGTCTCGTATTCCTTCAATTCCGGCGTGGTGAAGCGTTCGGCGTTCACCAGCGTCTGCTTGCGCTCGTAATCCGAAGGCGCCAGGTGCTGATTAGATTTACTGATCTCGATGTAAAAACCAAAGACGTTATTGAACTTGACCTTGAGCGAACCGATACCGGTCCGTTCGCGCTCGCGTTGCTCAATCTGGGCGATGTAGCGCTTGCTGTTGTGACTGATGTCGCGCAGTTCGTCAAGTTGCGGATCGATGCCGGATTGGATCACTCCGCCGTCATTGAGCGTGAGTGGCGGTTCGGGGACGACCGTGCGGTCGATGCGTTCGCGCAAGTCGGCGAGTTCGTCCAGAAGTTCATTGAGCTGCGCAAGTCGCGTTGCGGAGAGTCGGGAAAGTCCGGACTTCACCGCAGGCAATTTTGCGAATGAGGCTGACAGCGCGAGCACATCGCGCGGGTTCGCCGTTTCCAGCGTGATGCGGCTCAAGAGGCGCTCGATGTCGAGAATGCCATCGAGCGAGCGGCGCAATTCTTCGCGCGAGACTGTGTCCCGCACGCCGGCCTCAACGGCGTCGAGGCGGAGATTGATCTCCACTGGGTCGATCGACGGGCGAAGCATCCACGCACGCAGCAGGCGCTTGCCCATGGGCGTGATGGTATTGTCCACGGCGCGGAAGAGCGTGACCGAGTCACCTGATCCGGCAAAAAGCGGTTCGATCAGTTCAAGGTTGCGAACGGTGACGGCGTCGAGAATGAGGCAGTTCTGGCGCTGATAATAGCCGATGCGGTCAATGTGCTCGAGCGTGCCGCGTTGTGTCTGCCGGACGTAATGAAGAATGGCTCCGGCAGCGCAAGCGGCCGCCGTGCGATTCGCAAGGCCAAAACCTTCGAGCGACAGCACCGCGAAATGGTTCTCGACGAGCGGGATGGCGTAGTCAGGCGAGAATATCCAGTCTTCCAGCGGCGTCTCCGCCCAGCGGACGTCAGGAGCAATCTCCATCGAGGCGAAGCGAGGCGCGGCGGCGGTAACAGGTGCTCCGCTCGGAACGGCAACGGAGGTCTGCGCCGGGGAGTGCTGGTTGAACAGCGGAAGGGAAGACGCGTAGAGCAATTCGCGCGGGCGGAGCGTCTGGAGTTCTTCGGTGACGCGGCGATCGGCATCCGGCCCGGTGAATTCGGTGGCGCGAAACTCGCCGGTCGAGAGATCAAGCGCGGCAAAGCCAACGGTCTCGCCTGCGCGCGCAATGGCGGCAAGGAAGTTGTTCTCCTCCGAGCCAAGCTGCGAGTCCGCAACGGTGCCGGGAGTTACAACGCGGGTGACTTCTCGGCGCACGAGTTTCTTCGTGAGCTTCGGATCTTCCACCTGGTCGCAGATGGCGACCTTGTATCCCTTACGAATGAGCTTTGAAATGTAATTCTCGGCGGCGTGGTAGGGAACACCGCACATGGGAACCGGAACTCCATGTTCCTTCTGGCGGGACGTGAGCGTGAGCTGCAATTCGCGAGAGGCCACCACGGCGTCCTCAAAAAAGAGCTCGTAGAAATCTCCCACGCGAAAGAAAAGGAGCGCGGTAGGATGCTCTTTTTTGACGGCAGCGTGCTGCCGCATCAATGGGGTCTGTGGATCACTCATGGAAAGCCTGAACGGTGGTGAGTATAGCAGAGGCAGCGTCGCTACAAATGTTCCTGGAACCCAATGAGAAGTTGGCGTCTATGAAAGGGAAAAGGCTGGACTGCGGTAAGCGGCCCAGCCGTGTGAGATCAATTCACGGACATCGCAAAACTTGCCGGGTAGATCGTGACGCTACACTTTGGGGTGTATCCGTTGCAGAGGAAGTCCGCCTTCCGGACGATGCGGACATCCGGTTCATTCGGCACTCCAAGCGTTGGGAAGCCAAGTCCGTGGATTTGTTTTAACGACGACCCCAGTTTCTTGTCCCCGGAAACCCAATGGAGATCTGCAATCGTTCCATCCGGCTTGATGAGCATATAGTACGTTGCGAAGTCGGCCGTGGGCTTCCAGTTAGCGATATTGACGGTATACGGAGAGAGGATATTGGTGCTACCCGCGGCCTCGTCGGCCTGAATGTTCTTGTTGCCGGTAAGCCGCTCCAGGGCCGCCAGAGTACTTGGGTGCGACTCTACTGCAAGAGACATTCGGTAGTAACGTATCGCGGCCTGCTTGTTCCCCTTCTTCTCTTCCAGGTTACCGAGGTGTTCGGCTGCTGCTGCATGGCCTCCCACTTGCCACGCCGCCAGAAGGAATCTTTCCGAACGTGGGTAGTTTCCCTGGTGGAAATAAATCCATCCAAGAGTATCCCAGTCGGCTGCCAGTGATGTCATCCGGCGGAGGTCCGATGATTGCAGGGAATTGAGGGAGATTGTCGTGGTTTCTTTCTCGTCAGCCTCGATTGCCTGGGTAACAAACTTCAGTGCTTCATCCAGCTTGACGTTTCCATCCGCGAGATAGAACGCGGCCGTATTCCACGCGTCCGGAGATGGATTTAGCGCGACGCTTTTCTCCAGCAGCGGAAACGCCTTGTCGGACTGGCCACTCTTTATCAACGCGCCGGCATAGCGCATCATCAACGCGGAGTTGTCCGGGTAAGCTACCAGCGCCTTCTCGTAGTACTTGGCTGCGAGGTCGTAGTGTCCCAGATCGTATTCCGACCCGGCGAGATTTGCGTTTGCGTCTGGATTATCCGGCATGGCCTTGACCATCTGCGCCCAGAGGTCGTGGGCTTCCTGGGTACGTTTGCTGAAGGTAAGCAGCGAACCAAGCATCCGGTACGCATAGATGTTCGTGGGATGGAAATCGATCTCCTTGTGAAGCTCGGCGATTGCGTCGTCGGTTCTGGCGCCGCTCATCATGTCGATGTTAGCCATCAACAGATGCGCATCCAGGGCTTTGGGATCGGCATGGAGCGCCTGTTCCACCATGCGGCGAGCGGAGGTGATATCGCGCTGCTGAAGCGCCTGCTGGGCTTGTTGGATCAGTGCTGTCGGTTGATCGCTTTCAGAGGAAGAAGCGGCAGTCGACGGGAGTCCGGTCAACTCGATGTAGTTGTTCTCATCGTCATATATGGCTCGGCGGAACTTGTCCCAGTCGGCTTGGCGGGAAGAAGGAATTTCCGTCTCCTTTATTTTCACGTCACGGGTTGTAGTGAGCACACCATCCTTGAATGTCGATTCGCTGTTGTAGTCGGCGAAATCAGTTGACAGATGAACTGGCGCAGGGGGATTGAGTTGGGAGACCGGCAACTGAACGTGACTCGTTAAATCCACAGTGACAAGAGGGCCAAGGAGAATTGTGTCCGACTTAGGCTCGTCCTTTTCATCTTGAGTATCACGCACGCCGATGCCCGTGATCGGAATCGGTGGTGTGATGCGATGATTCGACCAGTCAGAATAATTCTCGCGCATGTAGTCGTACGTATAGTGGAAAGGTTTGTCGAGATCGCCCGGGTCGGAGACATCGATATTGGAAACCGTGCCGCCGTAGCCTTGCGCGTATGAGAGCGCCTGCATTACGTCTTTCCACTTGGAAGGCGGAGATGCACGAAAAACAGCTCGCATCAATACTTCGCGATCACTGCGAAATGTTCCCGTGACCTTCGCGGTAAGGACTCCACTGGTATTTAGTTTGCCAGTGACGTCTATGTGATCTTCTGCCGGGTACGGAAGAGTCGAGGGTATTTTGGCAAGAATTGCCGGACTTGTATCGGGGACCAACAGAGCCTGGCTACCGCGAATCGGAAACAGCAGGTATCCAAAGGGGCCGACTTCGGTAGTTGTGTCGAGAAACATCTGCTTGCCATCGAGCGGAACCACCGTGATCACATGGTCAAACTGAGCCGGCGATGGCACGTTTGGATCGATCTCGCGGCTGGAGTTGAGCAGTGCGGCATATGCGTGGATACCGATGGTTTGGAGCATCGCAGTGAGGAGAGTGTGCTTGTCCTTGCAGTCCCCATAACCGTTTTGCAGCACGTCCAGCGCCTGATGTGGCTGATAACGGCCTATGCCGAACGAGACCCCGATATACCGAAAGTGGGTGGAGACGTAGTCGTAAAGGATTCGAACCTTTTCGTCCTCGGTCTTCGCATCCTTGGTAAGAGCGGCGACTTTGGCCTGAATCTCAGGTGATGGCGTGGCGCGCTCCGTGGCCAGGGATGACCACCATTTCCCGACATCATCCCACGATTTGAAGGTGGAAACGAGCACGTCCGGTGGCGCAAGTAACTTACGTTGCGCCTGCTTCTGGACCTCCGGATTGCTCGATTTCCAGGTGTAGACGCGCCGGTCGCCCTTGTCTTCAATGGCGGGTTGGACCGTCCGGCTGTCGACGTGCAGAGCGCGATCCCGTGGAACGTCAAGTTGCAGTATTTCCGACTTGACCACCGCGTCGCGAGTGAAGTCGTAGGTAATCCAGAATTGCCCAGGGATGAGTGGTTTTTGCACATGCTCGGTGTAGGCGTATTCCAGAAGATCGCCAACAGCAAGGGACTTGACGGCAAGGTGCTTCTCCCGAATGTCGCTGTATTCGGGTGCAGCGCGCGTAATATCCGCAGGCATGTCGTCGATGAGATCGGACGATGTCGGAATTACCGTGCCATCGGGCTTGCGGACGCGAACGTAGTCGATGTCGAGCGTGTCGCTTGCCTTTGGGTATGCGAAAGCAAGCACTCCGAAGCGCTGTACGCCTGCCTGGGATGTGATCCGATATACGGCCTCAACGTGCTGAACTCCGGTGCCATCGTTTTCATATTTAATGCTGTTAATGAAATTCTCCACGACAACAGCCGGCTGGGCTTCCTCTTTCGGTTTTGGGGGAGCAACCGCCGGTTGCTGGGAAAGAAGGGGGAACGCTGACAAGACAACCGAAAGGAGCAGGATACGGCCGAGGTGGGATTTCGACATAGTTGGGAATCTTCCAATAGGCGTGGCGGACAGTCAACTGAGTTCTCGATGAATTATTTCTGCATTTGACTATCCTTCCGAGGTTTGATGTTCTAGAGCACATCATGGAACTTCGTAAGGACCCAATCACACGTTCGTGGGTGATCACGGGAGACCTGCCGGACACACAGCGTCAGGCGGAGCCTTTCTGCAAGTTCTGTCCTGAATCGCCAAAGCAGCCGCAGGTGATTTCGACGATGGCGTCCGTCAACTACGGCCCATGGTCGGCGCGCGCTGTAGTCCACCCGGACCCGCTGTACCACGTGGAAGGCGATCCGGGACGGCGCGGTGTTGGGCTTTATGACATCATGCGTGCCGTGGGCGCGCATGAAGTGCTGGTGGAAAATGCGCGTCACGACCGCCAGCTCTGGATGGCCACCGATGCCGAGATCGAACAATTTTTGCTTCTTTGCGCCGCCCGAATACAGGATCTGAAGAACGATCATCGCTTCAAGTACGTGAGCGTCTTCAAGGACCAGGGCGCGCTGGCCGGTCAGGAGTTCGACCATCCCACTTCGCAAATCGTGGCAACTACCTTTGTCCCCAGGCGAGTGCTCTATGAATTGCGTGCGGCGCGCGAGCACTACGCCCACAAGGAACGCTGTGTTTTCTGCGACATTCTGGTACAGGAGATGCAGGCGCGGGACAGGATTATCGAAGTGCGTGGAGACTTTGTCGCTTGCTGTCCATACGCGCCGCGTGTGCCCTACGAAACATGGATTCTTCCTACCACGCATAGCGCGCACTTTGAGCGGACGGCAACGTCAAAACCCGGCGCCTTGCGCGATTTCGCGGCGCTGCTGCGTCGGACGCTGAATCGCATTCGAAGCGTGACGGAAAGCTTCCATCTTGTTCTGCACACCGCTCCGAACACTATGCGCAAAACGAAGATACTGAACTATTGGCGAACCATCGACGATGATTATCACTGGCACATCGAGATTGTTCCGATCCTGACGAGCAAGGCGAAGTCCTATACGTTTAAAGAGGTGTACTACACACCTGTGACCTCCGAGTCTGCGGCAGCCAGATTGCGCGAGGCCCCCACCGAGTACAACAGCCTGGGTTCCACAACCTGGGCGCGATGACATCGAGTTTGTCGCCTCAATCAAGGAACAAAGAGCGGTGGCTTCAGCCCCACCGCTTTTTACATGAGGTTTCTCCACTGATCAATTACAAACGGGACTACAATATCGACCCCAAGGGGGGTGAGGCATGCCGCCGCGCAGAATCAAGACGTACCCGTCAGAACTGGGACACGTTTATCAATATTTTTTTGTAGGGCAGCGCGAGGCGCTCGAGGATTTTGGCATTGCGACCACCGAGTACATCTTTGACGTAGTGGGTGGGCAACCACCGCAATACTCCGTGAGCGTGTTTCTGGGCACGGATGCTCTGTCCGCATGGCAGACGGTTCACGGACGGTCGCTCACCTCCGCGGAGCGGTATGCGGTCGCCAAGCTGAGGCTGTGCAAGGCATTTGACGAGATCGAGGTGATGTTCCAGGACGGGCGAAGACTGCGGGTGGAACCCGGGCGCGTGGAGGAGCTATTGGAACCGCTCAAACTGGATGATTGACTCGGATAGAGAGCCTCTTCGGGTCGACCAAAACCACGGAGCGGTGATTCCAGTCCGGGTGTGATTGTAGTCACATACTTGCGTGACAGTCACACTGTAGCCTAATCGAGTGGTTTGTATACTAGTAATGACTGGATCGGGACCGTATAAGTCCCTGGGGGATCTGGCATTGGGATCTATGCCGTTACTTTGGCTCAGAGTTGCGACGGTTTTATACGGGATCGGCCTGATTTACGCCCTCATGCAGCTCAGCAGGCGGGGGGAGTGGTTGGGAAAGATCGCCATCCCCGCAGTAGCGCTGGGAATGGTATTCCATTTTGTATCCCTGGTTGAGACGGCAATCCTGCTCGGTTACATGGATCTGATGACCATTCGCCATGCGGAGTCGGGGCTGGCCCTGCTGATGGTCGTTACCTTCATGTTTATGTATGTCCGCTACGACATGACGTCGCTGGGCATGTTCATCTTTCCGCTGGCGTTTTTTCTTACTTTCGGTTCGGTCCTTGCACAGCATCCACCGGCGTTTACGTCACCGGCGCTGCGCAGTCGCTGGATCATCGCGCACGTTACGCTGCTTCTGATTGGATACGCGGCGCTGTTTTTCAGTTTCGTTGCCAGCCTGCTTTATCTACTGCAATCTCGAAACCTGAAGTCGAAGCAACCCGGAGGCTGGGCATCGCGCATGCCGGCCCTGCAGGTCATTGATGAACTTGGCTACCGCGCGCTCCTGATCGGCTTTCCGTTCATGACGCTCGGTTTGATGGCCGGTGCCGTTGTCGCCACCGAGAAATTTGGCGCCAAGTATTTCGCTGATCCCAAAGTACTCTTGTCGATCCTGATGTGGGGCGTGTACATGGTGCTTATGTACACGCGTTGGAGTGCCGGTTGGCGCGGTCGTAAGGCCGCATATCTTGCAACCTTCGCGTTTGCCGCCGCCGTTGGTGCGTGGATCGCGAACTACCTCAGCCCCTTGCACAGGTTTATCGCCCCATGAACTTCTTCGTCATTGGCGTGAACCACAAAACCGCACCGGTAGAGGTACGCGAACGGTTTGCCATTCCCGAGTCGCAGCTCCCGGAGGCGATGCAGAGGCTCGCCCGTTACCCCGGAGTGGAAGAGGCGATGATCGTCTCGACCTGTAACCGGGTGGAGATGGTGGCTCGCTCCACGAACGGAAGTTGCGATCTTCACGGTTTTCTGCGCGAGTACTACAACCTGAAACCGGGTGAGTACGAGAAGTACGTATTCGAGCACCAGAAGCGCGACGCCGTGAAGCACATCTTTCGCGTCGCCTCGAGCCTGGACTCAATGGTGGTCGGCGAACCGCAGATTCTCGGACAGGTCAAGGAATCCTACGCGGTTGCGCGCGCAGTCGGGACCGTGCAGTCGCAACTTGATGCGCTGATGACGCGCGCTTTTGCGGTCGCGAAGAAGGTTCGCAGCGAAACAGCGGTAGCCAGTTCGTCGGTGTCCATCGCGTCCGTAGCCGTGGAATTGGCGGAAAAGATCTTCGGCAACCTGTCGGGCAAGGCCGTTTATCTCGTCGGCGCGGGGAAGATGTGCGAGCTGGCGGCGCGCCATCTCATGGCGCACGGCGCGAAGAAGATTTATGTAGGCAACCGCACTTACGAGCGGGCGCTGGCGCTCGCCAAGAAGTTCGACGGCGAGGCAATTCCGTTCGATCAGTTGTATGAAACGGCGGACAAGGCTGACATCATTATCAGCTCGACCGGCGCGCCGCACGCCATCTTCCGCAAGGAACATGCGGAAAAGTTCCTGGCCCGGCGGAAAAACAAGCCGATGTTCTTCATCGATATCGCCGTTCCGCGCGATATCGACCCGGCCCTGAACGAACTCGACGGAATTTTCGTTTACGACATTGATGACCTGCAGCAGGTAGTGCAGTCGCACCTGGGCGACCGCAAGCGCGAGGCGGAACGTGCCGAAGCGTTGGTGGAACTGGAGGTCGACAAATTCGAAGCCCGGATGCTGACTGCCGATGTCGTGCCGACCATCGTGTCTTTGCAGGAACACCTGGAGACGATTCGGCAGGCCGAGATAGATCGTGTACGTGGCCGGCTCGGAGAACTATCCCCCGAGCAGGAGATTGCGCTGGAAGCGATGACGCGCGGCATCATCAACAAGATCATGCACACGCCGATCACCACGCTGAAGCAGTCGGCGCGCGATCCCGAGGCCACGACCGTGATCGACCTTGTACGCAGGCTGTTTAACCTGCGCACGGAGCAGCCCCCGGAGGAAGAGCATCCCGTGGCTGCCGTATCTGAAACAAAGTGTGGCAAGTAGTCAGAATTCGCAGAGGTAAAGGAAGTCTGAGGCAATGGCCCTTCTTCGTATAGGTTCCCGAGGTTCGCAGTTGGCGCTTTGGCAGGCGAATCACATTTCCGATCTCCTGCGGGCCCGCGGTCACAAGGTCGAACTCGAGATTATTAAGACTACGGGCGACAAGATCACCGACGTGGCGCTTGCCAAGGTGGGCACCAAGGGAATGTTTACGAAGGAGATCGAGGAGGCGTTGCAGGAAGGGCGCGTCGATCTTGCGGTGCACAGCCTGAAAGATCTGCCAACGGAGTTGCAGGGACCGTTTGAGATTGCCGCCATCACTCCCCGGGTTGATCCCCGCGACGCCTTCCTGTCGATCAAATATAAGAGCATCGATGAGTTGCCGCAGGGAGCCAAGGTTGGAACCAGCAGTCTCCGCCGGCAAGCGCAACTGAAGCAGTTTCGCCCGGACTTGGATATATACCCGCTTCGGGGGAATGTGGATACCCGTGTGAGGAAGCTGGAAGAAGGGCAGTACGATGCGATTATTCTTGCTGCAGCCGGCTTGACCCGTCTGGGCAAGACGCAATATATCCGGCAGATAATTGCCGCGGATGTGATGTGCCCGGCGGCGGGACAGGGTGCGCTGGGAATAGAGATTCGCCTTGGGGATGCCGAGACGCGCGCCCATCTGGCGTTTCTCGACGATAAACCTTCACGCGTGGCGACCGTCTGTGAGAGGGCGCTGCTCAACAAACTCGGTGGCGGTTGCCAGGTGCCGATTGGCGCTTCGGCTGAAGTTAAGGATGGCGTGATTACCCTGACAGCGATTTGTGCAAGGCCCGACGGAACGGAGCTATTGCGCGAAGTTCAGACGGGAACGGACCCGGTTGAACTTGGCGAGCGCACGGGTGACATTCTGCTGAGTCGCGGTGCGGATCGAATTTTGCAGGAAGTATACGGTGCGGCTGAAGCTGTTCCAAGGCAGTCGTGATGAGCATGTTAATGGAACCTACGAGCAGTCTAAGGGCCCGCGAAGAGGCAAGCGAGTTGCTTCCTCTGAACGGTTGGCGTGTCCTTGTTTCACGGGCAAAGAAACAGGCGGGAGTGCTTACGGACGGACTTTCGGCACTGGGTGCGGATGTACTGGAAATTCCGTTCATTGAGATTCGGCCCCCTCGTTCATACAAGGCGTTGAACGACGCGTTGAAGTTGATTTCGGAATATGAGTGGCTGATCCTGACGAGCGTGAACGGCGTGGAAGCCCTGTTCGAGCGGATGGCGAAGCTGAATATTCCGAAGCGGGTTCTTTCGCATCTCAAGATCGCTGCAATTGGTCCCGCGACCAGGTCGGCTCTCGAACGCGAGGGATTGAAGGTCACGGTCATGCCGAAAGAGTACGTGGCGGAATCCATCGTGGCGGCGCTGCGCGACAAAGTTCGGGGCAAGCGCGTTCTGCTCTGCCGTGCCAAGATCGCCCGCGACGTCATTCCTCGCGAATTGAAGCGCCTCGGCGCCTACCTGGATGTAGTGGAAGCGTATGAGACGGTGATTCCTCAGTCGTCCCGCGTGAAGCTCCGCGCAGTATTGAAGGACCCGGATCGCAGGCCGCATGTCATTACGTTCACAAGTTCGTCAACGGTAAGGAATTTTGTCAGCCTGCTGGGTATTCGGTCTGGAAAATCGAAACTGCTGACCGGAGTGCTGAACGCATCGATTGGGCCCGTGACTTCCGACACTCTGCGTGAGTTTGAATTGAATGTGGATGTGCAAGCGCAGGAGTACACCATGCCTGGCCTGGTCAAGGCGATTTCCGATTTCGCCAACTCGCCAACGGGTCGCTACCGCATGAAGACCGGCGGGGATCCTTCTTCCAAACACAGTTGATCGGAAGAAAATCTCATCGGTTCCACGTGTCCTGATCGTTCGAAAGTTTCCGGGGCCGGATGTATTTCTTTGCCGATCCGGCCCCGGAAAACATACCTGGGACCTGGCCCCTCTAATCGATCAGCGAGCATCCGCATCCTGGCGATGGCACATGCGACTTAAGGAAGTCTGACACTCGCCGGTAAGCGTCAATCTGGTTCTCCACTCGCGCAAATCCGTGGCCTTCATCCGCATAGATCTTCAACTGCACGGAGCCGCCCTGTTTACGGATGGCGTCGGCCACCTGTTGCGCTTCGGTTTTCGGACAGCGCGGATCGTTACCTCCCGCCAACAGCAGCAGCGGCGCCTTGATCTTGTCCACGAAATTGATCGGTGAGCGATCTTCCCACAGGGCCTTGTTCTTGACGGGGTCGCCCATAAAGAGCCGGTCGGATTCCTGCAACTGCGGATCTTCGTTGGCGAACTCAGTGAACCAGTTGACGAAGGGCACGATGGGAACCGCCGCGGCCCACATGTCGGGAGCCTTGGTCACGGCCATCATGCTGAGATAGCCGCCGTAACTTCCACCCATCACGATCATCTTTTTCGGATCGACAAATCCCGACGCTTCGATGAACTTTGCCGCTCCAATTACGTCCTGTAGTTCGCCGCCGCCGGCGTCCATGCGATTCGCGTCCTGGAATTCCTTGCCGTAGCCGGACGAGCCGCGGTAATTGGGGGCAATCACCAGATATCCCTGGTTTGTCATGTACTGGACAATGCGATTGAATCCATCCACCGATTGCGACGCGGGGCCACCATGGATGTAGACAATGGCCGGGTAGTGCGCATTTCGAATGATGTTATGCGGCACGTAGGCGAACGCGGATATCGTGTACTTGCCGTCCGCGCTCGGGTAGTGCACCAGGTACGGCTCCACCATGTAGTCAGTACGCACGCCCGCCATCAGCGAGTGAGTGATTTGCGTTGACCCGCCACTCTTCAGGTCATAAACCCACAGATCGTTCGGAGTCGTCGCACCGCTGTGGTAATAGATAAGCCGCGAGCCATCGCGCGAGAACGACGAGTAGCCAGAGTGGAGTGTGTTGATGCCCTTGTTCAATGGCAATGATTCGGTTTTTCCGGTGGAAAGATCGTGAACATAGACGTCTTCGTAGCCATCGACGTTCGCGGTCCATATGATCAGCCGGCCGTCCGGTGAGAATTCGCCTGCACTGATCTCCCACTTGTCCTGCGTCAGCCAGTCCACCTTGTGAGTCGCGATGTCGAGGAGCCCAACGTTTTCGTACCCATTGGCGGCGTCGGAAGTAATCAGCATCTTCTTGCCGTCCGGCGAAAACTCGGCGGCGGAGTAAGTCTGATCCCCGGTGTGCCTGGTCAGGTTGGTAACGGCTCCGCTGGCAAGGTCAATCATCATTACGTCGGAGTCCTTGCCGTTGGCGTTCTCCTGTGTCCACGCCAGGAACTTGCCGTCGTGGGACCAGATGGGCTCTACGTTGCCAATATCGCGGGGAGAATCGTGGGTGATGTGGCGCGTCATCCTGGTGTCAACATTGATGACGTCAATTTCGAAGCTCGGAGAAGTTTTGGCCTTGGTCATGTAGGCAACCTGCTTGCCGTCGGGTGACCAGGCCGGGGCTTCGTCCGCCGTGTCTGCGGAAGCCGTAAGGTTTACGACGTTGCCGCTGGTTGGTGAAACCAGGTAAATGTCCCAAAGTTCATTGCCGTCGGCGTCGCTGATAAATGCGATCCACTTGCCATCCGGAGACCATACAGGGTCGGACTGCCTCTGGTTGCTGACCGTAAGTTGCGTCGGCCATCCGCCATTCGAGGGCACCAGCCAGAGATTGTTTCGGCCGCTGATGTTGCTGACGAAAACGACCTGCTTGCCATCGGGCGACCAGTCAGAGCCGCCGACAGTCCGCGTCATGAACAGCTTGTCGATCGTAAGATTCGGCTGCAGATCAGGAACGTTGGTGCTGACGAGCTGTTTAGGATCGGTAATGGCATTTGGCGCGGGGAGGGACTGTGCAAGGAACGTCGAACTCATAAGGATCACGATAGCAGACAACCAGAGTGGGGTTCGAAACCACCGCATGGGACCGTCCTTTTGGATGGAACTGATGGGCATTCAAAGGATACCGCGAGAAGAACAACTGCGGCACCCCTTTGTGAGATGCCGCCAGGTTGCTACAGTTTGGCTGAAGGATGAATTTCCACCGTGCTCCACGTCTTGTCGGCGGCGTGACAGATATTTTCCAGCGGGCAATCAGCACACTTTGGCTTGCGCGCAATGCATAGTGCGCGTCCGTGGTGAATGATCTGGTGCGAAAAATCGATCCACTTTTCGCGCGGTAGAATCTTCATCAAGTCCTGCTCGATCTTCTGTGGGTCGTCCTTGTCCGTAAGCTCGAGGCGGCGCGATATGCGATGAACGTGCGTATCCACAACAACTCCGTCCGCCTTGCCGAACCACGAACCCAGCACCACGTTTGCCGTTTTGCGGGCGGCTCCGGGAACGGTCAGCAGTTTGTCCATATCGGCGGGAACCTCTCCGCCGAAGTCGTTGACCACTTTTCGCGCGGCGCCAACAATCGACTTGGCCTTGTTGCGGAAGAATCCCGTGGACCGAATATCCCCCTCCAGTTCCTCCGGATTCAGCGCCGCAAAGTGCTGCGGCGTGGGGTATTTCTGGAACAGCACTGGAGTCACCATGTTGACGCGTACGTCCGTGCACTGTGCCGAAAGTATCGTGGCGACCAGCAACTCCCAGGCGCTGCGATGGGTGAGCGCGCAGCGAACGTCCGGATAGAGCACGTCGAGACGGCGGAGGATCTCGGCGACACGCCCCGGCGCAATTGGATTTTCAGCGGCAGCCTGCTTTTTCACCCGCGTGGCCGCAGGTTTCATCGCTGGCTTCCTGGGTGAGAGCTTCGCGGGGGCAGAGGTCTTTGGAGGTTTTACGCCTCCGCGAATCCGCTTAACTGCTGCCTGGCGGCCAGCCTTGGAGGGTTGACGGGGAACTTTTCCACGGGTCATGTACTGATGTCCTCGAGGAATCGAGCGAAGTGCCGGCTAATTTGGGTGAGAGTCTCGCGACGATTCCTCGTGCAGATTACAATGGAAGGTACCCTGCAACCAAGTCCCTCACGAGGAGAGCGATGTCGAATCCTTCAGGCGAGCGCATCACTGGAGCCGAAACCTATGGCGTTCCGATGACTCTGGAAGGCCTCAGCGTGTTGCACCAGGTCTTCCGCTTCCGCTGGGCCGCGTGGCGCAATGTGCCGGCAACCGACCGTGCGGCGATTGTGGCGGAGGCTGTTGAAGCCTTTCGCACGGCAGAGGAATCTGGCGCCAGCGCTCTCTACTCCGTGCTCGGACACAAGGGAGACCTGCTGCTTCTCCACTTTCGCGACTCATTCGATGAATTGAACGCCGCCGAACTCAAGTGGCAAACATTGCGGCTCAGCGACTTCTGCGAAATGAGCATGTCGTACCTGTCTGTAGTTGAGCTCAGCCTCCATGACTCTTCGCTGAAGCTCTACCGTGGTTTGGCCGAGCAGGGCGTGGCTCCGTTCAGTGAGCCTTGGAATGCCGTGGTGCAGGAGACGATGGAGCGTCAGCGTGAGGCCATGAAGCCGCGTCTCTACCCGAAGATTCCCGAGAATCGATATATCTGTTTTTATCCCATGGACCGGCGGCGCGGCGAAGACAAAAATTGGTACGTGCTGCCGATTGAAGAACGTCAGCGACAGATGGATCTCCATGGGACCGTTGGACGGCGTTATGCTGGTCGTGTTCGCCAGATCATTTCCGGATCGGTTGGCTTTGACGATTGGGAGTGGGCGGTGGATCTCTTCGGGGAAGATCCGGTGACGTTCAAGAAATTGATCTACGAAATGCGCTTCGACGAAGTCAGTGCGGTTTATTCGAACTTCGGGCAGTTCTTCATGGGTATCCGCTGCCGGCTGGAACAGCTTGCCGGAGTACTGGACGGCTCTGCACCCGCGCGCTAGGCGCAGGCCGGTGTTACGATGTGGTGCGTCATGCATGGGCAGGCGTGCGAAAGAGAAAGGCAAATGGGCGTTAAGTCAATCCAACCTGGACAAGTGTGGCGAAGCGACGGGACCGGCAAGAACTTTCTCGTCACCAAGCTCTATACGGAAGTCTTCTCGCAGTACGCGATTCTCCGGCCTGCCGACAGTTCGGCGAGCACTACCGACACCATGCGCGTGAAAGTTGCCAAAACTGGCGACGGGGCTACTCTACCGGGATATACGTTTACGCAAGATTCCGATCAGGGATTCTGATAGAAAACAAATGACCGCGAAAATCCTCCTGTTGCTGGCCGCTTTCATTCAATCGGTCATCTCCACCCTGAGCTATCCGGGTGTCGTGTTGTTGATGGCGATTGAATCGGCATGTATCCCTTTGCCGTCGGAAGTCATCATGCCGTTTGCGGGCTTTCTTGTGTACACCGGCCGTTTTAGTTCTCTCTGGCTGGTGGCCACCATGGGCGCGATCGGCTGCAACCTCGGCTCCGTGCTCGCCTATGAAGTCGGCGCTTACGGTGGCCGCCCGCTGATCGAGAAGTACGGGCGCTACATTCTGATGAACAAGCACGACCTGGAGCGTTCGGATCACTTCTTCCAGAGGTACGGCAGCATCACGGTTTTCCTCGGAAGACTCCTGCCGGTGATTCGCACGTTCATTGCTCTACCCGCTGGCATTGCACGCATGCCGAGAGGGAAGTTCCACCTCTACACCTTCCTCGGTTCGTGGCCCTGGTGTTATGTGCTGGCGTATGTAGGCTTCAAGCTGGGCGAGCGTTGGGACTCCGACCCAAGACTGAAGCAGTGGTTCCACCGCTTCGACCTGGCGATCGTGCTGGTGCTGGTGGCCGGCATCTTGTGGTTCGTCTGGAGCCACTGGAGGAACCGTATGCGGGAGGCAGCGGAGGCCGCGGCAGAGTAAGAGCTTCGCAAGGCAAAGATTACGGGAGGGGCGAACCCCTCCCGTTTCGTATTGCACCGGAACATTTCTATTTCACAAACTCGTTCGGCTTGCCTTCATCCCACGGCTTGTAGTCGAGCGCAAAGTGATAGCGCGAACTGATGTCTGGGTGGGAATACGTCCAAATCACCAGCCAGCGGTTGGGGTATGGATACGCGAAACTCTTTTCTCCCAGCTTCTGGAAGGCCAATGCCGCGTTCTGCGAAGAATGCGGGACGAGTCCATGCGTGATTTCCAAACCGTAAATGTCAGCCTGGTGTTCGATGTAGCGACTGAAAGCGTTGCCGATTGGCTGTCCAAAGAAGGAGAAGACGGAAAGGATCAGCAAAAGCACCGGCAGTGAGGCCCACGCGCCGAGATCGGTCACCTTCCAGCGTTCTCCCCAGCGGGCAAGTGCCCAGAGCGTAACCTTGCGGCCCAGCCAGAGGGCTATGAGCATCATGACGGCAAAGAACGCCAGCCCCTTGTAAACGTGGTTCAGGACGTAGTGCCCCATCTCGTGTCCGAAAACAAACATCGTCTCCGGGATCGTCATGTCTCGCGCCGTCGTGTCCCACACAACCACGCGCTTTGTTGCGCCAATGCCGGTAACGTAAGCGTTGTAGGTCGTCACCTTCTCGCTGGCCTTCATCAGGAACATGCGCGAAGGAGGAATCACGAGACCGCCGCGATGGACCACCTTTTCAAGCTGCGTGACCAGCTCGGGGTTTGTCTTCTCCAGCGGCTCGAACTTGTTGAATATTGGGTCAAGCAGAACGGGTTGCAGGAAAACGACAAACAGAATGATTGGCAGCGTGCACAGCCAGAAGTAGAACCACCAGCGTTGCGGACTGCGCCGTATGACGGCATACATCAGCCAGATGAGCAGCGTCCCAAGAACGAGCCCGATGACCTCACCCTTCGTCCAATCCCAGAACCACGATCCCCATCCCTGCACGGAGAGCCCATAGACGAGTGAGATGTGATGTCCATATATGGAAATAGGCAAGTTGAGCACATCCAGCAGCAGCAGTAACGGCGGCAGAAAGAGTATTGCCTGCACGAAACGATGCCGGCTTATGCCCTCCGCCCAGGCGGCAAGCCAAGGAGCAAAGCGGAAGACGATCACTGCAATCAGGATAATGATCGAGTACACCGTGCCTATAACGAGAAGAACGTTTTCGGTACGGTAGAGTGCGATCGAGCGCCGCATCTGCTCGGGCGACAGGTGATAATCCGGCGGCACGGTTTGCGGCACCGTCGATTCTGCGGTGGCCGAGCTTGTGGGTTGTGGTGTCTGCGTGGTCTGTGAATTCGCAACGGTAGGGAAGAGAAGACAGCCGCACACCAGAAGCAGAAGGAGGGATCTCCAGTACATGGACTTCATACTTCCTCCACGGAGAAATTTGATCGCGCGGAGCATATCAGAAGTCGCCATGCTCGGAGCAGAAAAGCGCACAAAAAAACGTTGTCGTCTATATGCCAACCGTCCGGGCCACCATCTTTTCGTACCGCTTCCATGGCATCAGTAGCCGAACCCAGTGATACAGCCGGGCATCCTTGCCAACGAGATAACGCAGGCGGGGATGGGGCATGGTGGAGACGCGAGCTATCAGCCGGGCCACCTCCCGGGCATCGCCTTTTGCGACCTGTGTTTTGACATGTTCCGCGAAGCGGCGAGACCGTTCCTTGTTGGGCGAGCCGTCGCTGAATGCCGCACTCGCGATGTGGACGTTCTTTTCCCAGATATTGGTCTCGTAGGAACCGGGCTCGACCAGGACGACCCGGATACCCAGCGGGTTCATCTCCAACCGGAGCGCTTCGCTCCAACCCTCCAGCGCAAACTTCGATGCCGAGTAGCTTCCAATTCCCGGATGTGCGGCTCGTCCCGCGATCGACGACACCATGATGATGTGTCCGCTTTGTTGTCGCCGCATGTGGGGAAGCACGGCGAGAGTGACGGCGACGTGTCCAAAGAAGTTGGTGTCAAACTGCGTGCGCAACTCCTCCAGCGCAACGTCATCCGCGAACCCAGCCATGGCGAAGCCGGCGTTGTTGACCAGGACATCGAGGCGGCCATAGTGTTGCACGATCTCCTCGATTGCCGGAGCGACCGATGCTGATTCCGTGATGTCGAGCCGCCGGACGTCGATGCGATCCTGAACTCCGGCCTTGGCCGCTGCCTCGTCGAGCGCCGTCCGGCCCATTGGGTTGCGCATCGTGGCCACCACCGAGTATCCGCTGCGGGCCAGTTCGAGCGCGGTAAGCAACCCGATACCGCTGGAAGCGCCTGTAATAACGGCAATTTTTCTGTCCATTTGCATCTCCCTTGGACTTCAAATAATCGCGTTACAACCCCTCTGGACAACCATCCGAGCCCGAAGCGGTACATCAGAGTACAACAATGTTTGCAAAACAGCAGGTGATACGAGAAGATACCTTGTTTTGATTGTGCGATATTTTCTACAAGGAAGTGACTCTCCGAAATGGCGACAGGGCAAAAGAACGCGAACAAGCCTACCCCCACCGAAATAGTTGAACCCAAGGGAAAACTTGGAATTCTGATCCCCGGCATGGGCGCCGTGGCCACAACATTTGTGGCCGGTGTCGAAGCCGTGCGGAAAGGCATTGCAGCGCCGATCGGTTCGTTGACGCAGATGGGCACGATCCGCCTCGGCAAGCGCACCGATGGCCGCTCCCCGAAGATCAAGGACTTCGTTCCCCTCGCCAACCTCGACGACCTGGTATTCGGCGGCTGGGATATCTTTGAAGACAATATGTATGAGGCGGCTCGCAAGGCCGGCGTACTGGAGAAGGAACTGCTTGAGCAGATCAAGCCTTTCCTGTCGAGCATCAAGCCGATGAAGGCCGTCTTCGACAAGAACTACGTCAAGAAGCTCGATGGCCCGAACGTCAAGACCGGCAAGAACAAGATGGAGCTCGCCGAGCAGGTTCGCGAGGACATCCGGAACTTCAAGAAGACGCACAAGCTTGATCGCGTTGTGATGATCTGGTGCGGCTCCACCGAGACCTTCATCACGCCCCACGAAGTTCATCAGACTGTGAAGAACTTCGAGAAGGGCCTGCTGGAGAACGACGAGAACATCGCTCCGTCGATGGTTTATGCCTATGCCGCGCTGCAGGAAGGCGTCGGCTACGCGAATGGCGCGCCTAACCTGACCACCGACATTCCGGCCATGCACGAACTTTCGCGCCGGAACAACGCTCCCATCTGCGGCAAGGACTACAAGACCGGCCAGACGCTGATGAAGACGATCCTTGCGCCGGGCTTCAAGGCTCGCATGCTCGGCCTCAACGGCTGGTTCTCCACCAACATCCTTGGCAACCGCGACGGCGAAGTGCTTGACGATCCGGGTTCGTTCAAGACCAAGGAAGAGTCCAAACTGAGCGTGCTGGAGCACATCCTGCAGCCTGAGCTTTACCCCGAACTCTACGGCAATATCTGTCACAAAGTTCGCATCAACTACTATCCGCCGCGCGGCGACAACAAGGAAGGCTGGGACAACATCGACATCTTCGGATGGCTCGGCTATCCCATGCAGATCAAGGTCGACTTCCTCTGCCGCGACTCGATCCTTGCCGCTCCAATCGTCCTCGATGTCGTCCTCTTCATGGATCTCGCGCAGCGTACGTCTGAGCTGAAGGGCATCGGTATCCAGGAGTGGTTGAGCTTCTACTTTAAGTCGCCGATGACGGCCCCGGGGCTTTACCCCGAGCACGATCTGTTCATCCAGCTCATCAAGCTGAAGAACACGCTCCGCCATCTGAAGGGCGAAGAGTTGATCACCCATCTCGGCTTGGAGTATTACGACTAGGAACTCATTTGCCGCGGTCGCGCGATATCACAGCGCGTGCGTGGCAAAAGGATGTACACTTCGGGACCGGGAAACCGGTCCCGTTTGTTTTGCGCCATGCTCGATCTTCGGCAACAACTCCGGCTTCCGTTCGTACATGCGGCCATCATAGTGGCAGTCCTGATGGCGGCGGACTTCTCCCTGCTCTGGCTTGCCGGCCCGCGCCTGCCGAACCCCGTATGGGCTTGCGGAATGGGCTTTCTGGTTCTTCCCACCGGTCTACTGACTGCGCCGCTTATGATCTTTACCGGGAGCGTCCGCTTTCTGGATGCATGGTTCAGCGTGACCGTCGCCCTCAACTGGGCACTCATTTCCGTCATCATGGGAGGAGTTTGCGAGCGCTTCTGGTACCGTACTGTCGAAGCCGAACCCCTCCCGCTGCCCGAAAAAAAGTCCGCCTAAGACCTGCGGTCATCTTTCGGACATCTTCCGTGTGCTCCGATTCGGACTCTTTCAACACGGAAAATCAAGAAAATACTGCAACTTTGGTGACGGGTGGCGTGTCCGATTATTAGAGGAAATGGCACTTTCAGGTGGTTATAATGTTATTAACCCGCAGGCGTGTTCAGACGGCGCGGGTTAGGGACGGTTTGCCGTATCCAGTCAGGGACGGCACTGTGAGGAACAGGAGAAGTACCATGAAGACTCGTGCCAGATGGGTTCTATTCGTGGCCGCACTTGCGTTATGCCTGCCCAGCACTTGGGCTCAGACGGACCAACCCGCCGATACCAGCGCCACGGCTAAAAGCACCAGCAATCCCGACGTTAAGGCCGGCTCAAAGGATGACGTGAACGCCATTGGCAACCGCAAAATGGGCGGCAAGGGCATGGGGAACTGGTACTCGGTCGAAAAAGAGGTCGCCATTGGCAAGCAGTACGCGCAACAGATTGAGGCGAGCGCGAAGATGCTGCAAGACCCGGTGATTAACGAATACGTCAACCGGATCGGCCAGAACCTCGTCCGCAACTCCGATGCGCAGGTTCCGTTCACCATCAAGGTCATCGACTCCGACGAGGTGAACGCGTTCGCATTGCCCGGAGGATTCTTCTACGTGAACACCGGCTTGATCATGGCCGCTGATGAAGAGTCCGAGCTTGCCGGCGTCATGGCGCACGAAATCGCGCACGTCTGCGCCCGCCACGCCACCCGCCAGATGACCCGCATGCAGTGGGCAAACCTTGCCTCGATCCCGTTGATCTTCGTAGGCGGCGGCATCGGCTATGCGGCTTACAACGCAGCGAACATCGGGCTTCCGCTTACCTTCCTGAAATTCTCGCGAAACTTCGAGTCAGAGGCGGACTTCCTCGGTGTGCAGTACATGTACAAGTCTGGCTACGACCCGCAGTCCTACATCACGTTCTTCGAAAAGATTCAGGCGAAGGAAAAGAAGAAACCGGGTTCGCTGGCAAAGGCATTCTCTTCGCATCCACAGACGCCCGATCGAATTGAAAAAACTCAGGAGGAGATCGCCCGCATCCTCCCGGCGAAGGAAAGCTACATCGTCAGCACTTCGGAATTCGACGATGTAAAGGGACGCCTGGCGCAGTTGGAGAACCGCCACAAGGTAGAGCAGGACAAGACGAGCGGCCCATCACTTCGTCGCGCCACTCCAGATGACAAAACCCAGACTAAGACCGACGATGGACGCCCAACGTTGAAACGGCGAGATTGAAAGTAAGTTGCAGAACCATGGATCCTCCGGCGGCCTCAAGTGCCGCCGGTTTTGTTTTTGCGAGTGTGGTGATGGCTGTGCCCCACGGAAGGTTGGTGTAAACTGAAAGTCCGCAATCGGTAGTTTTCGTGGCCCTGTAGCTCAGTGGATAGAGCAGCGGTTTCCTAATCTCGAAGCAAACGGAATATCAACAACTTACGCGGTCAGGTTAGCTTGGTTTAGGCACGCATAGACACAGGTAGCACAGCTATTTTGGTCTGATTTTGGTTTCAAGTGACAGTGCATTCCGAAAGCAGCTTGATGTCTACCTCGTACTTCTCCCGGTACGTTGCAGTGATGATTTTAGCCCTGAGCGGTACGACGCGAGCGGGATTGGGTACGGTGGCTTATCTCCAGTATCCATGTACACGCCAAGCATTGCCCTGACATTCGTACTAGTACCCTCATATTCCGCAATAGACGATTTGGGACTCTAACCCGCACCGGCACTGTTCGAGAAACACTTCTGCACAAAACGCCAAGATCGTACTTCTGATTTAGGATTTGGCGATAAGCCCTCCAGCGCCCTACTACGCCGTAAACGTGCCCTACAGCTTCTCCCAATCCACTCAACGTCGTTTGCACTGAGCAATGACCAAACGGTAAAGGAATACATCACAGTGATTTGTTGGCATTACACGACCCAGAACAACTACGACAAAATTGTCGAATCAGGATTGCTGAAGTCTGAAAACCTGCTCATTGCGGAACGATTGAAAGCCCGTCCAGATTGGCCGGAGATTGAGGCTCGAATGAAGGCAGAACCAGCGAAAGCGGAGGCAATACTGTGCGACATTCTCCCGGAGCGCCACAAGGGACAATTCTCGCCTCTTAGATGTAAGCCTATTCTCTGGTTTAGCCGCAATCAGGTATGGGAATCTCAGGCAGCGATACCGAACACATTTAAGGGCGGAACAGCGGAGGAGGAAGCAAATATCATGGCGCAACTCACGCAGTTGGAGATGTGCGAGCGCGGCAATGGTCTAGTCCGTCTGGGTCTGCGAGAAGAAGAATTGCTCAAGCACGGTGAATTGATGATCCGGGCCGGGGTGCCTCTACCTGTCGCGTTATGGGCAAGACTCCAGAGCTACAACGAGCACAACGTCATGGGGCTGGTTGCGGAGTCGCTACCCTTGTCCCAGATAGACGTTGTGGAGAAGTTTGTCTCCATTGCTGAGGACAATGCTGTAGGAGGCTGGTTGCCAATATCGTGGCCGCGTAACAGAGTGAACAGCGCTTTTCCAGAATGATGATTGGAAAATCATTTGACGAATACTTGAACGTGTGGCCGAATGTTTCGGGCAAAAACTATGCCACATGCTAAGGCGTGTAGCTGCGATGTGCCCAGACCCTTGGGAGGTTCTTTGATGACGTTTTGTGCAAGTTGTGGGCAATCGATGCAAGGTGATGCAAGGTTCTGTTCGTCTTGTGGCCAGAATGTATCTTCGGAAAATTCTGGCGCGGTAGCTATGCCTGCTGCTATTCCTACTCCACAGCAGCCATGCGTGACCGGCGTAGTGATTAAGAAAGCAGGGCGAATGGCTTTCAGAGCGTTTGCGCTGGCTTTTATCGCCACTGTTGCCATCGTTATTGCCCTCGCTGCTGGAAGCAAAGTTGTTGCAATCGGTGCTGATAGCGAAGGTAAGTATGTGGCATTTACGATGACCATATGCTTTGGCATTGCCAGCGCGTATGTCAGTGCGACGTGGAAAGGCTGGGAGAAAAAGCGCGAGATACTCGTGAAAGGAAAGGCTTTTGGACTATTCTGGACTGCGTTGCTCGTGCTGGTGTTCTTGGGCGGGGTAACTAACTTATTCACGGACGGCAGCACCAGACAGGTATCTAGCTCCATGACCCCGGTTCCAGTAAATCCAAAGCAAGTTTTACTGAATACTGTGCAACTCGATTTTAATTGGCATACAGACGGGTTCGGCACGGTGATGATTGCCGATTTTACAATCAAGAATCCAACTGCCTACAGGTTTAAGGATATTGAGATCACTTGCAATTATTTTGGCCCAAGCGGAACGATTATAGACAGCAATACGCGCACGATTTACCAGATAGTCCAGCCGAAATCCACGAAGGTTATCAGAGAGCAGAATATGGGCTTCATTAACAGCCAAGCCTCTTCGTCATCCTGCAAGCTCACGAATCTTACTGTTCTATAGTTCGAAGCCTAAACGCTGCCTCCTCTGGATACGGAGGCAGCCTCCTTCCTTTGGTTCACTTATAGCCTCAAGCCATACCCAGGAAACATGTAGACAGCTCCAAAATTTGCAAAAAACTTATGCGCAACCTCCGCATAGTCGTGTGCGCGAGAAAGCCCCACCATGACATGAATTCTGTCGCAGCGGGGAATACTTCGCGTTTAAATTCGATTTAAGCCTTCGACGGGCACGGCCATGGAATTACCTTCCCATGTTGCTGTCGATTGCTCAGCGTGGCCGAGAACGTCAGCAGTGATGATTCTGGTTGAAGGTCGCATACACACGAACCAGTGCAAGTTTCAAGGCCACATGTCAGCGCAAAACAGCGAGTACATGTCCCGAGATGATCTACCTCTCGTTCTTTGCCACAAGAAAAACAGTAAGCCATTGAGAAGTTCTCCAGATGAAGGATTGAAGCGGCACTACTGTAGTCTCTGCTAGGGACTCTGTATACAGTTCAACTCAGTTGGTTGTGTGGAAAAGTGCGATTGCACAGTTGTGCAGTTTTCAAGTGTTGACAGTGCTAGCGGCGTCTGTTACATAAGCAACAACCGACGTAGAAGAAAACGTCACGGAAGGAAACGAATGGCAAACGGACGGTATGTTGCGTACTACAGAGTTAGCACAGAGCGGCAGGGGAAGTCGGGCCTTGGATTGGAAGCCCAGAGGGAAGCGGTACTGTCGTATCTGAATGGTGGTCGCTGGAAACTTGTAGACGAAGTGACAGAAGTAGAGAGCGGTAAGCGTAATGATCGCCCTGCTCTTGCTCGTGCGCTGTCGCTCTGTCGAATCCATAACGCCACTCTGATTATTGCGAAGCTGGACAGACTTGCCCGCAATGTCGCGTTTATCTCGAACCTCATGGACAGCGATGTGGAGTTTACCGCTGCTGATTTTCCACACGCAAACAGGCTTACCGTTCACGTACTGGCCGCTGTTGCGGAGTATGAAGCAACTATGATCTCCCAGCGAACGAAGGCCGCTCTAGCCGCTGCAAAAGCGCGTGGCGTCATTCTGGGTGGAGATAGAGGAACCATTGGCTCTCAGGCGAGTGCAGGAGCAAAGGCGAGTGCATCGGTACGACAGGCGAAGTCGAGGAAAAAGGCTGAAGACTTGTTGCCAGTAATCGAGGCGATCAAGGCTGATGGTGCTGAATCACTGCGAGAGATTGCAGCAGCGCTAAATAGGCGGGGAATTCCTACCGCAAGGGGAGGGGAGTGGAGCGCTGTACAGGTTCGGAGGATACTTTCTAACGTGAAAGCTAGAGCGAACAATTTATAATAGCTATTGGCTATGGTTGATTTCTAAATGTTTCACAAAGCTATTGACAACTCACTAATTTGGGTGTATAATACAATTGTTGTTGCGTCGGTTGCATAGTATTATACAGTCCTAGCGCTGCGTGACACCCTTTGCTCTGTAACAGCGTTTCGTACACGGTAATCCCTCAGATAATCAATCTATAGTGTCAAGAAAGTAGTAAATGGCACAATTTCGTGTACTAGAAATTGGCAGTGGGAGAAAAGTTAGCACATTTAGAATAATTCTATAAGTAGCGTAGTATCATGTAGTTATGTCGATTTCATCGTCGATATCTACATGATATCCTATTGACAACTGGCTGGTTTTAGTGTATAATAATAATAGATAGTGAAGGAAGATGACTTACCACGTCTTATCCGCCCAATCGAGGCGGTATTTTTATGTTTAAAATCCGGGGGCGACCTCGGCGAGTAGGGTTGCAGTTGCGCCCAGGTGAACATCGTCTGTCGGGTTGACCTCCGCACAGGCTGAATCTGGGGCAGTGTTGGCCACGTAACAGCGGAACGAAGTAGCTCCGCTGCGAGGCGATGAAATACGCTAACAAACACTTGCTGGAAACTGCCAGAGTGATACTCGTTAATTCCGACCAATCGACTCTCGCAGTCGTCAAACGGGGACTCTGGGAACCACGCCAGTTAAGCTGCCTGCATACGGTATGCGCTGTGACCATGACGGTTTGGTCACAGTGTCTCTACACTGCTCCGGTATGTACAAACACTAAAGAGTTACACAACGAACAAACGATGTAAAGGGAGTGTCTCTCTCCCTATTCATACACAGGTTAATAATCTCCAGAAGATAGAAAGAAGGCTTTATGTCCGGTATTGCGTCGGAGATCGTCCGACTATTTAACACGAAAGAAGCTAGCGAACATCTCCACATGAGTCACGAATACGTGCGCCGTCTGTGCCGTGAAGGTGTGTTCCCCTGCCGCAAGGTCAGAGGGAAGTTCTACATGACCACCGAACAACTTAACGCTATTCTTGAGGGCAGCAACTAACAGACACACATAATTATTACCACCTGTCTTAGTCTCCGGGGACGGGTGAGGCCGTGGAGTGGGACGCAAAATCTGGGCGTCCCTGCTCCGGTCTTTTTTATCTGGGGAGATTACCTACACTCTCCAGAAGGGCAGATACCAACGACAATCTGGCTGATTGATGCAGCCGAACACTGCACACGCTTGGGGTGTGCGTGAATGAGAAGATCATGGAACTTACTGAAGAATTGAAACAAGCAACAACCACCAAACAAGCAAACACAGAAATACCGTCCGAACAGGCCAACGCGCCAGCAGAAGACACTAGAGTGGAAGAGATTGCCCAACTGAAGGCAGAGATTGAGCAGCTTCGGTTGCAAGCGGCGGCGGCAGCCGTAAAGAAGAATGGCCCGGTCGCTCCTCTGGGAACAGGGCAGCAAGAGGCAGCGCGTGAAAAGGCAATCCGTAGCGTTGGCGGTCTTGCGATCTGGAATCAGATGCGTGTCGAACAGCGCAGCGCGATTCTGGGAGTCACGGACAACATCTCGGACGACGAAATATCGAGGTACTTTGGCTCCAAGAGCAATGCTATGGCCGCTGCATCGCTGGCAAAACTCAATCCCAGCAAGTACAAAGCATTGCGGGTTGTCGCACGGGAGCGCGGAATTTTCTAACGGGACAAAGCATGAATCAGGGCTTGAATCTTCAGAGTGAATATTGTGCAACTATTTTCGAGTCGCTGCTCTCAAGCAGACAGGCTGGTGAGCTTTTGCACGTCAACCACAAGACACTTGAACGCTGGGCCAAGGCGGGAGCAATACCGGGATACCAGTTTGTTCCCCGTGGTCAATGGTTGTTTAGGGCTTCCGAACTGGACGAATGGTTAAGAAGTAAGCTAAATTCAGTCAGCCAAAGCCAACCTGACCGCGTGAACTGAAATGGAGAAACGAATGTTCACACGGAAACGGTATGTACGTGGCAGCCTACGGAAGATCAAACTGAAGCGAGGGCCAGATGCGTGGGAGTGGAGGTATCCAGATCGGAGTATTGAAGGGTCTCCGCTCCGCGCATTGCGGTTTAGCTCAGAAGAATTTCCGACAAAAGCTGCTGTATGGAAGCATATTGAAGGACTGTTGTGGAAAGTCAATGCTGATGCTCCGCAGTCGGTCTCGCAAGAGCTTTCGTTCTCAAGTTTGTGCGAGCGTTTCATAGAGGACGAACAACTGCGGAAGTTGGCGGAATTGCGGAGCGGTGAACAACGAACGTTTGGAACGCTAAAGGTTTCGACAGCAAGAGGCTACTTGACCATCATCGACAAATACCTTAAGCCAGAATTTGGTGAGGCAACCGTAAGCACGATAACGGCTGCTGAGGTTGATGTATGGCTCAAGCACCTGAGTGTGTCCTTGCTGACGAAGGCACACATCAAGGCTTTGCTTTTTCGGCTGTTTGAAAGGGCAATGCTGTGGCAGATTCTTCCGACACAGCGTAACCCGATGGAGCTAGTCGAAATCAAAGGCGCAACCAAACGGCGCAAGAGGCCGATAGTGCTTACGCCAGAGCAGTGCATGGCGCTGATTGACTCTCTGGAGCAGCCGTACCGGACGATGGTTCTGGTTGCGGCCTGCACTGGATTGCGAGTCAGCGAAATACTTGCTCTGAAGTGGGCAGACTTCGACTTCGAGCAGTTGTCTGTACGGGTAACGAGGGCAGTAGTTCGCGGGATAGTTGATACCGTCAAGACCGAGTATTCGGAAGATGACTTACCGCTTGATGCAGCGTTCGCAGCCGAACTATTAGAGTGGCAAAACATGTGCCCAGCATCTACTGGCGGATGGGTATTTCCCAGCCCAAGAACGGGTAGGCCGTATGAGCCGGGAACCATCCAGCAGAAGATCATTCGCAAGGCAGGGCAGGGCATCAGCCTTGAGGGTGTGGGCTGGCACACATTCAGACACACGTATCGTTCGCTGCTTGATGCTGCTGGTGCTCCTGTGGGTGTACAGCAGAAGTTGATGCGTCACGCGGAAATTTCAACGACGATGAACGTCTATGGCAATGCGTTGATGGCATCAAAACGTCAAGCGAACAGCGCTGCGCTCCGATTGCTGAAGGAGCAGGTTAACGGTGTACAATCCAAATTGGTTTTATTTGGTTTCGACCAGCAGAAAACCGAGGTGGCAAATGCTAGTTAACTTGCTGCCTATCAGTAGATTGCAACCCGTGGCCCTGTAGCTCAGTGGATAGAGCAGCGGTTTCCTAAACCGTTGGTCGGCAGTTCGACTCTGCCCAGGGCCTCCACGCTTTCACATCCAGCTCAACGAACTGTCCTGCCGTCCGGTGATCGTCAGGAAGACTTCTTCCAGCGACGAGTACTGCTGCCCGCCGTATTCGAGCGTGGATACGCCGTTCAACGCGGCATTCCACGCCAGTTTGCCTTCCTTGATGATGGCCACGTGGTTGCAAAGTTTCTCCACCGTCTCCAACACGTGGCTTGTCATGAAGACCGTGCGCCCTTCGGCGGCGAAGCGCCGCAGCCACTCTTTCAGCATCGCGACCGTCGTGGGATCGATGCTCTCGAAGGGTTCGTCGAGGAAGAGGATTTCCGGCGAGTGAATGACGGCGGCAGCGAAGGCGATCTTCTTGCGCATTCCCGTGCTAAAGTCGGCGATGCGTTTCTTCCGCGTGTCGGCCAGTCCAAGTGTCTGAAGCAATTCGTCGGTCCGATTCTGCGCGGTTTTCTTATCCAGCCCGAACATCTGCGCCTGGAATACGAGGAATTCGTCGGCATACAACTGGTCGAGAAGTGCAAGCCCTTCGGGCATCACACCGATGCGCCGCTTGAGCGCCACAGCATCGCTGCTGAACCGCTCGCCCAGCAGTTCGATTGATCCCGATGTCGGATCGAGAAGTCCCGTCAGGCATCCAATCGTAGTGCTTTTGCCCGCACCGTTCGGGCCGAGAAATCCGTAGATCACCCCACTGAGTACGGCGAGCGAGAGGTTATCGACGGCGGTAAAGTCGCCATAGCGCTTGGTGAGCCCTGCGATCTGAATGGCTGGCGCCGAATTCTGCTGCATTTCATTCATGAGATGGGTGCCCCGACGATTGCATCCAAGAGCCTTTCGCGCCGCCGTGCGAGGACAGGCGCGAGTGTCCGCATGGAGAATTGGTAGACGAAGTACATGGCGACGGCAAACAGCGCCATCTCCCACCACCAGCGCGCCAGTGCCACCACGTCGCCAGCAAGAAATCGCAGCAGGAACATGGTGCCCACGGCGGCCACGATGAGGGTGAACTGCGCGGTTCGCGACATGACATTCCCCATCATCCCGTCGAAATTCACTCTTCTGGGCGCAAGCACGGTAAGCCAGGAGGCGAGTGTGAAAAAGAAGAGCGCACCGGCGACGGTGTTCGCGATGGCAAAGATGACGAGTTCGACACTCAGCGCGGCGCGCGATAACCACAATACCGCTCCAAAGACGATCAGCGTGGGGACCGAGCCCAGCGCGATGCTTGCCGTGACGTGTGCGCGCAGGACATCGACCAGCGGGACAGGCAGCAGGGGATAGCGCGCGACACCATTGCCTTCCCACCCGAAGAAATTCACCGCCATGACTGCCGTCGAGAGAAAACACGTTACAAACAAAATGATCAACAACATGCTGCCCTGGAAATTGCGCGAACGGTCCTGCGTGAGAGCCATCAGGAGCAGGATCGGAACCGTGGAGATCAGCGCGTAGCGGATGCGGTTGCAGCGCAGATGGTATCGCAGCGATGCAGCAACGAGCGGGGCGAGGCGCGGAGAGATCCGATGGGCCACGCGGTCATAGGCGTCGTACGCAGAGGCCGGTCCCGTCTTCCGTCGTCCGGAGCGCAACCTCACGACTTCCGCGATGCGCAGCGCGGTGGCTCCCACGAATCCGCAGATGAGCAATACAACAAATCCCGCCAGCCGCGTGGTCCATTCGTCTGCCACCATGGCACGGGCACAGGCTCCAGCGGGGG
The DNA here is from genome assembly GCA_021779935.1 of Acidobacteriota bacterium. Classification (GTDB taxonomy): domain Bacteria; phylum Acidobacteriota; class Terriglobia; order Terriglobales; family Acidobacteriaceae; genus JAJXZT01. The sequence goes on along the minus strand of JAJXZT010000040.1, from coordinate 87,387 downwards.
AAAAATCAATCGCGCGGTTCAAAATTGCGACAACGATGGGTCCATGTATCCACTTCGATTCGGCGGATAGCTGCACTGTCAGAATGCTGCCCATCACCACGACCATCAGGATGAGCGCACCGGAGCGGAATTCGAGCAGTTTGCCGATGACGGCCAGCAGAGCGGCCGCCCAGAGATAGCAGACAAACGTGAAAATCAGCACCAGCGGCAGCCCAAAGACGATTGGCGTTACGCCGAGAATCTGGAAGCCGACGGCCATGCCCAGGGTCGCGACCAGCAGAAAGAGCCAAATGGGATCAAGTGCGGCAACCAGATGTTTGAAGAGAAAACGCGCGCGCGCATTCAGTGGATAAGCCCGCAGTGCGCTATCGGACATCGCCGACGTGGGACCCATGCCGAGGAACAGGCTTATGCTTGTGCAGGATGCGAAGAGACCGGCAAGCGCCAGTCGCGCCACCATTTCAGCCCGTCCGGCTTTTACCGCTATGACCGCCGCACCCAGTCCGCCAAAGGCTACGACGGCCGCAACGAGCGCTCCCAGGACATAGAGACACAGAAACGCAATCACCTTGCCGTTGCTGGTGCGCATGTTCGCCCATATCAGCTTGTACCGCAGACGCACTAGGAGCCAGAGCATGTTCAGGTCCAATGACGGAAGTCAGGACTCCAAAGAATGTACCGCGTCCCCGCTGCGTTTGCGAGTGAAACCGTTTGTGAAATAGCGGAGACCTCCAACCAGCGCGGGCATACGTGTTAAAGTGACAGCTTTCATGGGCAAGGAGACGGAATCATGAAGGCAATTCGTTTTCATCAATTCGGCGGGCCTGAGGTTTTGCAATACGAAGACGTGCCAGATCCTGTGTTGCGCAAGGATCACGTCCTGGTGCGCGTGAAGGCGTGCGCGTTAAATCATCTCGACCTCTTCGTGCGCGAGGGCGTCCCCGGTGTCCCTCTGCCGCAGATTCCGGGAAGCGATATCGCGGGCGATGTTGTTGAGTCAGGCGAATACGTGACGGACGTGAAGGCCGGTACTCGCGTGCTCCTTGCGCCCATGTCTTTTTGTGGACACTGCGAGCACTGTCTACGCGGCGATCAGAACTTCTGCCCGGAGTACAGCGTGTTGGGCTACCGCGTTCCCGGCGGCGATTGCGAAATGATTGCCGTACCCCGCGCGAGTGTCATCCCGATTCCCGAGAGTATGTCCTACGACGAGGCCGCATCCGTTCCGCTGGTCTTCGTGACCGCGTGGCACATGCTTGTTGGCCGCGCGAAGATCCATCCCGGACAAACCGTGCTGGTGCTGGGCGCCGGTTCGGGCGTGGGCTCGGCAGCCATACAGATCGCAAAGCTGTGGAACTGCACCGTGATTACGACCGCGGGTGACGATGCGAAACTCGAAAGGGCGAAGGGACTCGGTGCCGATTACACGATCCACCACTACCGCGACAAAATCTCCGACGAGGTGAAGAAGATTACGGAGAAGCGCGGCGTCGATGTCGTCCTTGAGCACGTTGGCAAGGCAACGTGGCGCGAGAGCATGAGATCGCTGCGGCCTGGAGGCACCATCGTGACCTGCGGCGCGACTACCGGCGGCGAGGCGGAATTCGATCTCCGCGTCCTGTTTACGCGACAGCTTTCTTTCCTCGGATCGTTCATGGGGACGATGGGCGAACTCCATGAAGTGCTCAAGCACGTGTTTGCAGGAAGACTCAAGCCAGTTGTTGACCGGAGTTTTCCATTGCGCGAAGCTGCCGCCGCGCATGAATATCTGGCAAAGAGCAATATGTTCGGGAAAGTCATCCTCAATCCATAATGCTGAAAGAGAAAAACGCGTCTGTGCCCTCCGGACTGGCATCGAACAGGCAGGGGCAGGTACAATGGAACGGGTCAAGGTACTCGACATCAATCATGAATGGTACTGAAAACTTCGACAATCTCGCCGGCGATCCGCAGAGCTTTTCGCGGATTGCGCAAGTGACGTATGGTGGCAGCCACGAGCAGGAAGGACTGATTCTTACCACGCTCGATCAGGCCGTCAACTGGGTCCGCAAAAGTTCCATCTGGCCAATGACGTTTGGTCTGGCATGCTGCGCCATCGAGATGATGTCGATGGGAGCCTCGCGCTTCGACATTGCGCGTTTCGGCGCGGAAGTCTTCCGCCCGTCGCCGCGGCAGTCCGACCTGATGATTATTGCCGGCCGCGTCTCGCAGAAAATGGCGCCGGTGATCAAGCAGCTCTATCAGCAAATGCCCGAACCCAAGTGGGTCATCTCGATGGGGGCGTGTGCAACCTCCGGCGGCGTGTTCAACAACTACGCCATCGTGCAGGGCGTGAACCAGTGGATTCCCGTCGACGTCTATGTGCCCGGATGTCCGCCACGGCCCGAGCAGTTGATCTATGCCATCACGGTTCTCCAGCAGAAGATCATGAACGAGCGGGGCTCGTTTAAGCGTGCATTGAACCTGGGCGACTAGAGCGCTATCCACGACAGACTTCAGACACCGGCTTCGGCCGGTGTTTCTGTTTTTGCGCACAAAAAAGCAGGCGACCGTCGCCTGCCTCTGGTTCGTTGCAAAATGTTCAGCGTTTGACGATCGGGTTATACCCGTCGCTGACGAGCCTTGACCGCATCGCATCCGCGTCCTGAATCGTTGCAAACGGTCCCACCTGCACGTGGAAAAGTTTGTCATTGGGAGCCGTCGTCACAAGCACCGGATATTGCTTGGCCTGCAGCGCGTCACGTAACAGATCAGCGTCTTCTTTCTTGCTGACTGCGGCCACCTGAACCGTGTATCCCGACGTAACCGGCGCCGCAACCGGCTGAGATTGTTGGACATTGCCTTGCGCCGAAGTTGCCGGCGATTGCTGTGGTGGCTGTCCCTGGGCTGGTGCGTTGTTCTGCGGCGTCAACTGCGCATTGGGGTCCTTCTGCTCCACCGATTTGTAAAACGTCAAATCCTGCGGAGGAGTGGTTGTACCGGTATTGGCCGGAGCCGACTCTCCGGCGAGTGGCTTCCCGCCGCTCTGCGTCACGCCGCCGGCCTGCGAAGAGTCGGTGATCAGCGACCCCTCCGGCTTGACCGAGTTCCGCCCCAGCCCGTATCCAATGCTCAGAAACACTCCGCAAAGGATAACCAGCACGAAGAAGAGCCCGAGCAGTTTCCCGGCTCCCAATACGATTTCCGTGTCCTGCGACTCACTCATGAAGCCTGCTCCACTTAGGTGCCCAGGCAAGGGCAGGAATTATGCCTGTCCCATTATGCCTTGGTTTCCCCGTCTTGCTGAAGCAGCTTGCGAAGTCCGCCAAGCAGATCGATGGGCAGCGGGAAAATAATCGTCGTATTTTTCTCGACACCAATCTCCGTCAAGGTCTGCAAGTAGCGCAGTTGAATCGCCGCTGGCTGCTGCGACAACAATTCGGCGGCATCCACCAGGCGTTGGGCGGCAGAGAACTCGCCTTCCGCATGAATGATCTTTGAGCGCTTTTCGCGCTCGGCCTCGGCTTGCTTTGCCATGGCGCGCATCATGGTCTCCGGCAGATCGACCTGCTTCACTTCAACATTCACGACCTTCACGCCCCACGGAGCCGTGTGCTGGTCGAGGATGGATTGCAGGCGCAGGTTGATCTTGTCGCGATGCGCAAGCAGTTCATCGAGTTCGACTTCGCCGAGCACCGACCGCAGCGTGGTGACCGCAAATTGCTGCGTCTGATACTGGTAATTTGTAACCTCGACCATTGCCTTGCTTGGATCGATCACGCGCAGGAACACGACTGCATTCACCTTCAGCGTGACGTTGTCTCGCGTGATGATGTCCTGCGGTGGAACATCGAACGCTACCTGGCGCAGGTCCACGCGCATCATCCGGTCAATTGGTGCGAAGACAAGGATGATGCCCGGTCCCTTGGGCAAGGAAAGCAGGCGGCCAAGGCGGAAGATTACGCCGCGTTCGTACTCGGCGAGGATCTTGATGGAATTCAAGAGGTAGAGAACAACGACAACGATCACTACAATGCCGAATAGACCCACATTTGCCTCCTGCAAAATATCGATATATAGCTTCGCGCGGATTGTATCCCACTCGACCGCCATGCCGATACTGATAAGCGCCGGGTGTCACGCGCGTGCGACTGGTTCGGTCGTACTGATCGGCTCCACCACCAGTTCCATGTCGTGAAGTTCAAGCACACGCACCGCCTTGCCGACCTCAACGGGTTGCGTTGAATGCGCATCCCACAACTCGCCGTGGACGAAAACCTTCCCCGCTGGCATTAGATCGGTTCGCGCAATGCCGAGTTCTCCCACCAGGCCTTGCGGGCCCGTAACCACCTTGTTTCGATACGCCTTGATTGCCAGCGTAGTCAGAAAAATGGTGATGACTCCCATCGGTATGCTCACGCCCAATGCCGTCCAGATATGGACGCGCATTTGTGGGATCGGGCCATCCACCAGGAACAACCCGCCCATCGTCAGTGCTGCGATCCCGCCGATTCCAAGGATTCCATGCGTCGCGAAGTGCGCCTCCAGGGCGAAGAGCACAAACCCCGCAAAAATCAACGTCACTGCCGCCCAGCTTACCGGGAGCAGGTTCAGCGCGAACGCGGAGAGCAGAATGAAGATTGTGCCCACGACTCCCGGGACAATCGCCCCCGGATGCGTAAACTCGGCATAAAGCGAAAGTCCGCCAATTGCGAGGATGATGAATGCAATATTCGGGTCCATCAGCCAGTCCAGAATGTCCTGCCGCAACGTCATCGGTACATTCTCGACCGGCTTGCCGACCAGGTTCAGCGTGACCTTGTCGCCGTTGAAGCGCGTAATCGTCTTTCCCTGTAACTGACGGAAAAGATCCTGGTCTGACGAGGCCACCACGTCGATCAAATGTTGTGACAGTGCTTCCTGGTCGGTCCACGACTTTGATTCGCGTACCGCTGTCTCGGCCAGTTCGGCGTTGCGTCCCCGCTTCGTGACGAACGAGCGCAGGAAGGCGGCGGCATCGTTCTCCACCTTCGCCTTCATCACCTCGTCCATCTTGCCCGTGATCATTACGGGATGCGCGGCGCCGGTATTTGTGCCGGGAGCCATGGCCGCCACGTCGGCAGCTTCCAGAATGTAGAAGCCGGCCGAGGCGGCGCGTGCTCCGCTGGGCGACACATAGACGATCACCGGCACCGGCGATGCCAGCATCTTTTCGATGATTCCGTGGGTTGAGTCGACGAGTCCACCCGGCGTGCGCAGTTCGATCAGTACCGCGTCGGCATGTTTTCGTGCCGCCAGGTTGATGGTCCGGCCGATGTATTCCTCTACGATTGGCTGAATCGCACCGTCGATTTGAATGCGCAATACCTGCGCGTGCAATGCCGGGGCACCCGCGAGGGCGGCCAGCAAAAGTACGAAGAGGGAACGGCAAAGGCGGCGTTTCACAACGACCTCCTAATTCCGCGGACTCGGCTCCGATGGCTGTGTCCGCTGCGCGTCCACTTCGCGTTTCAGCGACAGTGCCGCTGCATTGGAAGGTTGCAGGGCCAGTGCGTGCTCCACCTGACGGCTCGCGCTGTCTAGATTGTTCTCCTTCAGGTCAAGCCGTGCAAGCACAAGGTAAGCCTCAACGTTTGGTTCGAGTTGAATCGAACTGTTCGCCTCGGATCGTGCCATTACGGCATCGCCGCGCGACTCGGCAACACTGGCAATCCCGGCATGGGCCGTGGCGTTCGTCGGATCCTGTACGACCGCTTCGTGGAACTCCCGGTCGGCATCCGCCGTCAGTCCCTTGTCCAGCAGGTTCATCCCCTGCTCGGTGTAAATCTTCGAACGCGTCTTCGGGTCGACATTTGCCAGCGACTTCTCCATCGCATTTTGCACTTCCAGCGCCAGTTGCTGATACGACGTTTCGTCGTAATTCTGTTTGAGCCTCGGCAGCGGGACGCGAATCGATGCCTGCGTTGCTGGAGTCCCGCTCGCCGCCGGCCCGCTTGCGCCGCTTGTGCTCGCGCCGGTTAGGGAATCCAGGAACTGGCGGGCCTCGGTATCGTTGGGACTATGCGCCAGCGTGTCCCGTAGATTACGCACGGCTCCGGCCGTATCCCCCTTCTTATAGAGGGCAATCGCCATGTTGAAGTGATAGTCGGGATCGTGCGGGTCGGCGTCGATCGTCTTCTGGAAATAATCGAGGGCCGAACGATCTCCTAGGCGGCTGGCCACCACTCCCAGGTTGTTGTACACCTCGGTTAACGGAAGGCGGGCTTCCGTAACCTTAAACGCAGCCCTTGCCTTATTGAACTGCCCCAGGTAGTAGTAAGCGCGCCCAGCGAGAAAGTTCGCTTCTCCTGCGGCTTTGTCGCTGAGCGGAACCTGCGTGAGCCATGAGGCTGCCGGCTGGTACTGACGATCATCGAAGTAGGTTTTTCCCAGCTCAAGAATCGCCGCGGTGTATTTCGGATTTTCCTGTATGGCGTCCTTCAGCCGTTGAATTTTCTCCGCCTGTGTAGTGGCCAGAAGGGCGCGTATGTAATTCTCGAATGCATCCAGGCGGATTGGCTTCACGTCCTGCATGAATTCTTCGTGCGTCATCGGCAATTGCGGCCGGATTGTCTTCAGTATCTGCCACGCCAGCGAGCTCTGAATCTGCACCAGGTCAATGAGTGGCCCCGAGGCGGTAAATGGTTTCGTCAGATGTAGCTGCTTCATGTCCAGCAGCTGGGCATGCGCCGTAAATGTCTTGCCATCGTACGAGTAATCGCCAAGGATGACGTAATCCGCATCCATCTGCTCTGCAATCCGGTAGAGCGTAGCCCGTGAGGCGTGCAGGTTTTTCGGGATGCCCATCCGATCGAAGGCGTAGTGGCGGTCGTCGCGGCTGATGACGTAAGTCGTCGGTATTGCCAGGCGTTGCCCGAGAATCTCCGGAAATGCCTCGCTGATCCATTCCAGGCTCGCCGTATTCGATGCGTTGTCGAAGGGGAGTATCAGGATGGTTTGGGTGCTGCTGGGCGGCTGGTCCTGGGCCTTCGCGCTCGCCGCGAATCCAGACACGAGCGCGATCAAAATCAGTGACAGATAAGTCCGTGCGATTCTCAAGATACGGTCATTATATCGTCCCAGGTGTTTTCCAGGCGGTTCGTCACCGCACGGAATCTATCTGAGCATGCGTCCTTGCGGTTGCTTCGTCATTTCCTTCATGCGGCGCGGCCTCTGGCACCTTTGGCGGGCTGATCCAGTTGCTCTGGCCCGTGATCAGCCGAGCGCCCCTTTGGAACGTGAGATACGACCATGCCCACTCCCAGATGACAAACAAGCGATTGCGAAATCCAATCAGAAAGTAGACGTGCACAAAGAGCCACGCCAGCCAGGCCGTGAACCCGGAGAGATGCACGCGCCCTATCTGCGCAATCCCGGCGTTCCGTCCAATGGTTGCCAGGCTGCCCTTGTCGCGATAATGGAACGCTTGCCGGGGTTTCCCGCGAAGGTCCGCGACGATTGTCCGTGCCGCAAATTCTCCCATCTGTATGGCTGCCGAAGCAACGCCTGGAACCGGCGTTCCGTCCGCCTTCCTTACTGACGCCATATCTCCTGTGACGAATACGTTTGGATATCCGGGGATCGACAAATCCGGCTCGACAATGACCCGTCCAGCCTTGTCGAGAGGCACGCCAAGTGTCTTTCCCAGCGGCGACGATGCCACTCCAGCGCACCACAGCGTCACGGCCGCAGGGAGTTGCTGTCCATCGACCGTGACGTAGGTCGCCGCAACATCCATGACACGTTGACCGGTCATGACTTCGACGCCCAGATGTTTGAGCTGGACCTCCGCCGAGTAGGAGAGATCCGGGCTATAGCCGGCCAGAACGCGCGGTCCGGCCTCGATCAAAATGATTCGCGCTCTGCGTGGATCAATCGATCGAAAGTCCTCGGCCAGCACGCGGCGCGTAATCTCGGCCAGTGCTCCCGCCAGTTCCACGCCTGTCGGGCCGCCACCGATTACGACAATATTGATCGGATCGTGCATGTCGTTGAGGCAGGCTCTCCTTTCCGCCATCTCAAAGGCCAGCAGGATTCGCCGTCGTATCTCGGTGGCATCCTCCACTGTCTTCAGTCCTGGCGCGAGCGGTTCCCATTCGTCGTGGCCAAAATACGCATGTGTCGCGCCTCCCGCCACAATCAGATAGTCGAAAGGAACCTCCCCATCGTGCGTGTGAAGCCGCTTTTCCGCGAGATCTACTCCCGTCGCCTCCGCCAGAAGAACATCCGTGTTGCGGTTGTTCGAGAGGATGGACCGGATGGGGGCGGCAATTTCTCCGGGAGAAAGACCAGCGGTGGCAACCTGGTAGAGAAGCGGCTGGAAGGTGTGGTGATTCTTGCGATCGACCACGGTTACGCGGACGGGAGCGCGGCCAAGGATGCGTGCGGCATAGAGACCCGCGAATCCGGCGCCTACGATGACAACGTGAGGAGTGGTATTCATCTTCGGTTAATACTCTTAGGATTAATTTGTGTGGAACAAGGTTGATTTCTTTTTCTCGGGCCCGCCGTCCAACCGAGGCGTGCTTCAGCCGCATTCAGCGGACGCCTGACCGGGAGTGAAGAACTTATGCAGTGGCAATTCGCGTAAGTAAGCACTTACAATGGTAAGTATGCAACACAGATTTTCGGCCGAAGACCGTCGCCAGCAGATTCTTGAAATCGCAACCGATTTGTTTGCCAACCAGGGTTACGATGGCACCACTACCCGGGAAATTGCCAACAAGGCGGGCGTCAATGAAGCGATTATCTTCCGCCATTTTCCCTGTAAGGACGACCTTTACTGGGCCGTTATCGACGATCAGTGCCGCGCCGCGAAAAAGAACGACTTCTTGAAAGAGAAGTTGCGGCTCGATCAGGAACCGCACAAGCTCTTTTCAGAACTGGCGCTGGGATTGTTGCAGCGAAGAGACAAGGAGCCGAAGCTGTCGAGGTTGCTGTTTTTCACCGCCCTCGAAAACCACGAACTTTCGCACCGCTTTTTCCGGACTTATGTGGCTGAGTATTACGAATTACTGGCGGACTACATTCGACAACAGATCGACCGTGGGGTCTTCCGTCCGACTGACCCGCTGCTGGCTGCGCGGAGTTTCCTTGGTATGGTGGTGTACCACGGGCTGGTTCAGAATCTTTTCGGGGGAAGCAGCCTTCATCCTTTCGAGAATCAGCGCGTTGCAGAAACAATTTCCTCGATCTGGCTCGATGGTGTTGTTCCGAGACCTCACGCAAAGCATAAAGCACCTCCCATCCGAAAACGCGGCTCTGTGGCTCGGAGGCCCCGTTCTCGTCAGGTAGGACAGGAAAAAATCTCAGACGTGAATTAGGCGACAGGAATTTTAAAGATCATGACTCTTAAGCGGCATTTATCCTTTGGAATGCGCGTGCCGAATCCGGCGGGCGTTGTGCTTCTGGCATCGTTTCTCGGTGCTGTTCTGGTGGCTACCGGTTGCGAACAGAAGAAAGCGACCAAGCCCGCCGTAATTCCACCCACTCCCGTGACGGTCTCTACCGCTGTCCAGCGTGATATTCCGGTTACCGTCTCCGCCGTTGGCAGCGTGACGCCCTACAACAACGTGCAGGTCAAGTCGATGGTGACCGCACAAATCGAGAAGGTTCATTTCCAGCAGGGCGACTTCGTGAAGAAGGGACAGCTCCTGTTCACGCTCGATCCGCGCACGTTTGAGGCGACGCTCGCGCAAGTGAAGGGCCAGTTAGCCAAGGATGAAGCCGCCGCCGAGAATGCTCGCACGCAGGCGACGCGCTACGCCGCGCTTTACAAGGACGGTGTCGTAGCTCGCGAGCAGTATGACCAGATGCGGACAGCCGCCGATCAGGCGAACGCCACCGTCATCGCCGACAAGGCCAACGTCCAGTCCGCCAAAGTCAATCTCGATTACACGAAGGTCTACTCGCCCATCGACGGAAAAACGGGCGACATTCTCGTGCAGGTTGGGAATCTCATCAAGGCAAACGATCTGGCCATGGTGGTGATCAATCAGATTTCGCCCATCTATGCCAGCTTCAGCATTCCTGAGAGTTACCTTTCGGATGTCAAAAAATACATGGCAGCCGGCGCCTTGCGCGTAGAGGCTCAGTTCCCGGACTCCACCCAGCCTCCCGTCGAAGGCAAGCTATTCTTCGTCAACAACACAGTCGATACCCAGACCGGCACCATCAACCTGATGGCGAAATACCCGAACACGGATCACCGGCTCTGGCCCGGACAGTACGTGAACATCGTGCTCACGCTGACCACCAGGCCCAAGGCGGTGCTCGTTCCCATGTCCGCCGTGCAGACCGGCCAGAACGGTCCGTACGTGTTTGTCATCGATCAAAAGAAGACCGCCGAAGTCAGGCAAGTTACTCTCGGTCCGGTTGTAGGCAATTGGCAGGTTCTCAACAGCGGCGTAACCGCCGGCGAAACCGTTGTAACCGATGGCCAGTCGCGGCTGAACCCTGGAACCAGCGTGGAAATCAAAACGGACAACGCGGATCGCAGCGGTGTGTCCTCCGGTGCAACCCAACAAGCTAGCATGCTTCGCGAGGATTCCTCGGCGGGCTCTTCTGGTAGTCGTTAATGAATATCGCTGAACTCTTCATAAAACGGCCCATCATGACCACCCTGGTCATGTTTGCGATTCTTTTGTTTGGAATTGTCGGCTACAGGCTCCTGCCCGTCAGCGATCTTCCGAACGTCGATTTTCCAACTATTACGGTGAGTGCATCGCTTCCTGGCGCAAGCCCGGATACCATGGCGTCCTCGGTCGCTCTGCCGCTGGAGAAAAAGTTCTCCACCATTGCCGGCGTCGACCAGATGACATCCACCAGTTCTCTGGGCGGCACCAACATCACTCTCCAGTTCTCGCTCGATCGCAATATTGACGCCGCCGCTCAGGACGTACAGTCCATGATTGCCGCTGCGACCCGCGACTTGCCGCAGAACATGCCTGCTCCGCCCACCTACCAGAAAGTCAACCCCGCCGATTCGCCGATTCTGTTTCTCGTGCTTTATTCGCCGACCATGCGTCTCTCGGACGTTGACGAGTACGCGGAAACCACGATGGCGCAGCGCATTTCCATGATCAGCGGTGTGGCCCAGGTGAACGTATACGGTGCGCAGAAGTATGCCGTCCATGTTCAACTCGATCCCCAGTTGCTTGCCAGCAGGCAAATAGGCATTAATCAGGTTGTCTCCGCCATTCAAAGCGGCAACACCAGCTCCCCTGCCGGAACTATGTGGGGTAATTACCAGGCCTTCACCATCCAGACCAACGGTCAGTTGGAGAAAGCCGCGGATTACAAGCCCCTTATCGTTGCCTATCGCAACGGCAGTCCCGTGCGTCTCGACGAACTGGGCAAGGTCATAGACAGCGTAGAGAACGATAAGACGGCGAACTGGTACTACAAGGACGGTGTTGGTCGACGCGCGATCATTCTGGCCATTCAGCGTCAGCCCGGCACGAATACCATCGAAGTAGCCGATAACATCAAGAACCTGATGCCGGCCTTCCGGCGCGTCATTCCCGCGGCCATTCAGATAGAGACTCTCTACGATCGTTCGGTTTCCATTCAGGAATCCATCAACGACGTGAAATTCACCCTGATGCTGACCATCTTCCTGGTCATCATGGTGATCTTCATCTTCCTGCGGAATCTGTCTGCAACCGTCATTCCGTCGATGGCTTTGCCGTTCTCCATTGTCGGCACATTTGCCGTAATGTACGTCCTCGGCTATACGCTGGACAACCTGTCCCTGATGGCGTTGACGTTATCCGTCGGATTTGTCGTCGATGACGCCATCGTCATGCTGGAGAACATTGTTCGTCACATGGAGATGGGCAAGTCGCCGCTTGAAGCCGCGCTCACTGGTTCCAGTGAAATCGGCTTCACCATTCTCTCGATGACCATCTCGCTCGCCGCCGTTTTCATCCCCGTGCTCTTCATGGGCGGATTGATCGGGCGGTTGCTGCATGAGTTTGCCGTCGTCATCACCACGGCGATCCTTGTTTCCGGCGTCGTCTCGCTGACCCTGACGCCGATGCTCGCCAGTCGTTTCCTTCACACTCACCATGGCGAACAGCGAAGCAAGGTCTTCCAGCTCTCGGAGAAGTTCTTCGATGGCCTGCTGCACTTCTACGACCGCACGCTGAAGGTGGCCATTCGCTATCACTACATCACGTTTGCTGTCTCCATCGTCATTCTGATCTTCACCGGCATCCTCTTCGTCCAAATTCCAAAGGGCTTCCTGCCAACGGAAGACACTGGCAGAATTTCCTGTTCCACGGAAGCCGCCCAGGGCATTTCCTTCAAGGACATGGTGGCGCACCAGAGGGAAGCTGCCAATACCGCTGCCAAGATTCCAGGCATCGATGCTTTCATGTCATTCGTTGGAGGCTCCAACACCGGGCGCATGTTCTTCCACTTGAAGCCGTCCAACGAGCGTCAGCCCGCCGCCGTCATCGTTCAGGAGCTCCGCAAGAAACTGGCTGGAATCCCCGGCATCAAGGCTTATCCGCAGCAGCCGCAGACAATTCAGATCGGCGGTCGATCGTCGAACAGTCTTTACCAGTTCACGTTGCAGGGCCCGGACACTCAGCAGCTCTACACACTGTCCCAGCAACTGGTCGCCAAGCTTCAGACCGTTCCGCAATTGCAGGACGTCACCAGCGACCTTTACCTGAAGAATCCGCAGATCAACGTCGATATCGATCGCGACAAGGCATCGGAACTGGGAGTTACGGCGGCGCAAATTGAAACTTCTCTCGGCAACGCCTACGGTCAGCAGCAGATTTCGACCATCTACGCTCCCAACAATACCTATCGCGTGATCGTCGAGGTCAGTCCGAAATATCAGCTTGATCCGAACATGCTCTCGTTGCTCTACGTATCGTCAAGTTCGGGCCAACTGGTTCCGCTGAGCACCGTCGCGAAACTCACGCGAAGTGTCGGTCCTCTTCAGGTCAACCACCAGGGACAACTGCCCGCTGTCACCATTTCGTTCAATCCAGCGCCTGGCGTGGCTCTCGGCGACGCCGTCAACGTTGTGCAGGGAATCGCCCGGCAGATGCTGCCAGACACCATCAGCGGCACATTCCAGGGAACCGCGCAAGCCTTCCAGTCCTCCATCAGTGGCCTTGGATGGCTGCTCGTGCTGGCCGTTCTGGTCATTTACATCGTTCTTGGCGTCTTGTACGAAAGCTTCATTCACCCCATCACGATTCTTTCCGGCTTGCCTTCGGCTGGCTTCGGAGCACTCATCACACTTAAACTGATGGGCTTCGACCTCAACCTCTACTCCTTCGTCGGCATCATCATGTTGATCGGTATTGTCAAAAAGAACGCCATCATGATGATCGATTTCGCTCTCGAAGCGCAGCGCACGGAAGGGAAGAGTCCGGCCGAAGCCATCTACCAAGGCTGCCTCGTCCGCTTCCGCCCCATCATGATGACTACCATGGCCGCTCTCACGGGCACTCTCCCGATTGCCCTCGGATTGGGTGCTGGCGCCGAGTCGCGCCGTCCGCTTGGCTGGGCGGTCGTCGGTGGTCTGTGCTTCTCGCAGCTCATCACCCTCTACATCACTCCAGTCATTTACGTATACATGGAGCGGATGCAGGGCTGGTTCCGCGGACATGGCCTGCATGACACCATCAGCGCCGAGGAAGTTGATCGGGAAGAAGCGCTACTGGCAGGGCGTCAGGGCGATTAACGATTATCATTGTGATTCGGGACATGAGCCATCCATGTCCCTTTTCCTTTTGTCCGTTGTGACATAAATATCGTCAATCTGCATCGTCCATTCCATATCGCATTTTCTCGCCGCCATTCGTTGACACAACTTATCAGGATGAATAGGTTGTAAGCAGTGGTTGATCATCTCGCGGACTGGCCAATTGTCCGTAAAGTGAATGCGCTACCTTGGAAATTTCTGGTGTGAATGAGCGGATGGATCGCAAACACATTCTTGTCGTTGACGACGAACTGAACATTCTTGCGACGTATAAAGCCATCCTTGAGAGGAACGGCTACAACGTAAGCACTGCAAGCACCGCTATTGAAGCCCGGCAGATATTGACGGAAGGGAAGATTGACTTCTTGCTCTGCGATCTCACGCTCAGGGAGCGCGGCAGCGGTCTTGACGTTCTCGAGTTCGCGCGAAAGACGTACGGCGCCATCCCGGCGATTTTGCTTACCGGGTACGCCAGCGACGAAGACCTGGATCGGGCGGAATCTCTCGGCGTTCCCCTGCTCTACAAACCCGTGGAAGTCGAATGCCTTCTCGCGACAATCGGCGACCTTGTAGGTGATTCCGGCCTGTCCCGTGTTTCCCACACACACTGATTTATTTCAAATAGAAAACGCGGCTCACGATTCTCCGTCAGCCGCGCCATTCTGTTTTTTCCGATTCACTATTTTGCGCGCAGATACTGCAGCGGCCAGTAGTCGATCTCTTTGTGGACCGCCGGTGCCGCGTGCAGGGCCCAGTATGGATCGCGCAGCATTTCTTTCGCCAGCAACACGATATCTGCTTCGCCGTTGCGTATGATCTGGTCGGCCTGCATCGCGCTCGTAATCATGCCCACCGCTCCTGTAAGCACTCCGCCGAGTTTGCGCACCGCTTGCGAGAATGGAACCTGGTATCCGGCGCCTACGGGAATTTTCGCGTACGGAACAAGACCTCCCGACGAGCAGTCCACAAGATCGACACCCAGCGGCTTCACCATCTTCGCCAGCGCGATCGAATCTTCCACCGTCCAGCCGCCCTCGGCCCAGTCGGACGCTGAGATTCGTAGGAAGAGCGGCAGCCGTTCTGGCCACACCTTCCGTACTGCGTCCACTAGTTCGCGCGCCAGACGTGTTCGATTCTCAAAGCTTCCGCCGTATTCGTCTGTGCGTTGATTGGAAAGCGGTGATAGGAATTCGTTGAGCAGGTAGCCGTGCGCGCCGTGCAGCTCAATCACGTCGAACCCTGCATCAAGCGACCGTTTTGCCGCCGCGGTGAATCCGTCAATGATTCGCCGGATGCCGTCTACATCGAGCGCCTCGGGGACTTGGTATCCTGCATCGAACGCAACTGCGCTCGGAGCATGGATTGGCGACCACCCACCTTGTGCCACGGACAACGGATGTCCGGTCTTCCATGGAAGATCCGTGCTGGCCTTCCGGCCTGCATGTGCCAGTTGAATGCCTGCTGCCGCGCCTTGCGACTTCATGAACTTCACGATCCGCGCCAGCGGTTCCACGTGCGCATCTTTCCAGATTCCTAAATCACCTGGACTGATGCGTCCCTCCGGTAGTATCGCCGAGGCTTCGGCAATCACCAGGGCAGCTCCGCCCACCGCACGCGAGCCCAAATGAACCAGATGCCAATCCGTCGCGGAACCATCCTCGGCGGAATACTGGCACATGGGCGAGACAGCAATTCGGTTGCGCAACTTCACATCGCGAATTTGTAACGGTTCAAATAAATGCATTGAGAATCACCTTCCAAAACCTGGATGTTATATAGATGTTCCAACGACAAATCGGATGCACGCCACGTTGCTTTACCAGCAATAGGAATGGGCGCGGATCATCTCCGCGCCCACATCGTTCGCATACGAACTGTTACTTTACATGTTCCAGCAGCACCTTCACCGCCCGTTCGAGCTGCGAGTCAGTACCGGTGTAGGTTTCGCCAATCGGTCGTTGCACCGCCACATCGACCGGACGCGGATGCAGCTCCATGTCCTTGCCTTCGTGGTCCAGAACGCGAATGAACGGAAGCCGCAAGGTGGAGCCGTCGAGTAACCCGGTTTCTCCCGTGTAGATGATCCAACCCGCAGTTGGTTCGCCAACGACCTCGCCAACGTGGAGTGCGCGATAGCCCTCGGTGAAATCCTCGGCATCAGAGAGCGAGTGCCGATTGGTCACAAGCACGGTCGGATGTTCCAACGCTCGCTGTCCGAGGATCGGACGAGACGGCGCCGGAGGGAATCCGCGCCACGCCATTTCCATGTATCCCTTCCGCGTGAGGACGTCGAGTGCGTAAGCATTCACGAATCCGCCGTTGTTGTTGCGGACGTCAATTACCACGCCTTCTTTGGCGAAGTTCTGCGCGTCCAGGTCCACTGCGAGCTGCGTGAGCGCCTCCGACGACATGTCGTACATATGCACATAACCCAGCTTGCCGCCGCTGATCTTGTTGACGTACGCCCGGTTGCGCTCCACCCACTGTCGGTAGAGCAGCCCCTTCGCGGTACCCACGTTGACTGGCTTCAGCTCCACTTTGCGCACCTTGCCGTCGGTTCCGCGGATGCTCAATGTGGTCTGCTTGCCAATCCTGTAGTTGAGTAGTTGTTGCAGGTTGGTGGTGAGACCGATTGGCGTCCCGTCCACCGCGACCAGGTCCTCTCCGACCTTGATTCCGGCAACCGCCGCCGGACCCTGATCGACGACTTCGGTGATCTTCAGTTCTCCCTTGCTCTCATAGTCGGAGCGGTTGTAGCGCAGTCCGAGGTGCCCGGTCATCGTGACGCTCTCGTCGCGAGGCGCATTGATGCCGCTGTGGGACGAGTTCAGCGAGCCTATCATCATCAGGATGATCCGCCGCATTTCATCGCCATTGCGGGCTGCCTCAACACGAGCGCCGTAGTAGGTGCGCGCTGCGTTCCAATCGACGCCGTGCATCTTGGCGTCATAAAAATTGTCGCGCAGTTCTCGCCACGCCTGGTCGAAGACCTCCGTCTTTTCCTTTTGGAAATCGACGTCCATCTCCGCTGTTACCGCCACCGGCTCCGGATGTGCCAGCTTGATTGGAGTGCGGAAGATGCGCCCGCGGTCAAGATAGACGATTTCCTTGCTGTCCGGCGTGAACTGCACGCCGCGCTTCGGACCCGGCGTCGAAGTAATCTGCTGTGGCACCGGCGGTTCTTTCGCCAGCTCGTCCAGCGAATAGATGTACACGTTCTCGTGGCCTGCCACGTCCGCCGTGAACGCCAGCCACTTGCCGTCGGGGCTGATGACCTCGGCATTCACGTCCATGTCCAGCGGCAACAGGTGCAGACGCTCCCGGATGCCCTCGGTGACAACCTCGACCGTGGGGATCTTCGCGTTCTTCTTATCGCCGGACTTTGCCGATTCCTGGTTGGCTGCGTCCTCCTGCATAGCCGTCCGTTGCGTTTCGCCGGGCTGTTCTGAAGGAGTAGTTGGAGCGATTTGTGGCGGTTTCTGTTCCTTGAAGAGATCGCGGAATTGGTCCTCGCGGAAACGCGGCACGCGCGGTACGAGGTCCACGCGGGCAATGTCGGCTTTCTCCGTGCGCTGGCCGGTAATGAAGAGCAGATACTTGCCGTCCGGACTCCACGAGATATTGCTCATCTGCGCGTTCGCCAGGAAGCTCACCGGTTCCACCTTTCCATCCGGGACGTGAACCACGCTGGCGTTGCGGAACATTTGGGCGCCGATCTGCTGGAAAGCAATCCACTTGCTGTCAGGAGACCAGACGAAGGGACGCTCCGGTGCGAATGGCGGACCAGCAAACGGCGTTTTGGCCAGCGCGTGAACCTGGTGCGTCGTTTCATCCATCACCATCAGCGAATCGCGGTCGCGCAGGAAGGCAATGTATTTTCCGTCCGGTGAGAACACAGGGCGGTCGTCGTCGTTGGCGCCGCTCGTCAACTCTGTCTCCTTCTGCGCGGTGAAATCGTAGAGATAGATGTGGCTGTGCTCGCCGCGCGTGGAGACGTACACCACGCGGTTATTATCCGGCGCCCAGGAAGGTTCGGATTCCGGCGCAAGCGTGTTCGAGAGGAGTACGCCTTCGCCGCCCTCCTTGCCCGACGCAGCGAACAGCTCTCCATGGACCTGGAAAACAACCTTCTTGCCGTCGTTCGACAGCGCAAGGTCCTGTATGTGGTCGGTGAGTCGCAGGTGCTGCATCGCCGGAGTCGCCGGAACGCCAACCAACTGGATCGGAACCTCACGCGCATTTCCGGAACCCAGATCGAGCGTCCAGATCGCCATGTTGCGCTCGAAGGCGATCATCTTCCCGTTGGACGAAATCGACGGCCACAGCAGGCGCCCGTCGGTGAAGTGCGTCACCTGTTCTTCCTTGCCATCATTCAGCCGCCAGATGTTTTCCTGCCCCGAGCGGTCGGAGACAAAGTAGAGTGTCTTGCCGTCGCGCGACCACATGGGCCACAGCGTCTTGGCCGTGCCCATGATGAGCCGGTCGTACTTGCGCGGCCCCGTCAGATTCACCGTCCAGATGTCGCTTTCGTCGAGGTGACTGTGTCCGTGTCTCCACCATTGCAGGTTGGCGAACCCGCGTGCTGAAAACGCCATCGACTTTCCATCCGGTGTAGGTGCGGCAAAGAATTCATTGACATACCGGTCCGCGGTGACCGGCATCGGTGTGCCGCCGCTGATGCGCACGCGGTAGATGTCGCTCATGTATGAGATGTCGCCCGCCGAAGTGGAGAAGTACACCCACTGGCTGTCGGGGGACCATGCTTCCACGTGCTCCCCGGCATCGTCGAAGGTCAGCTGCTTGGCGTCGCCCGTCGCCAGCGTCACAACATAGACGTCGCCATTGCCCGTGCGCGACGACGTAAACACCAGGTACTTGCCGTCTGGCGAGTAAAGCGGACGGTCCTCGGTGGCCGAGTTCGCCACCAGGATGCGCGCGTCACCGCCGCCAACCGGCACGGTCCATATATCGCCTCCCGATACAAATGCGATCGTCTGCGCATCGGGCGAAATCCCCGGCGTGAAAAGAGCATGAACCGGCGCGGGTGCTGCCTGCGCCGCCAGCAAGGCGGCACACAATAACATGCCAAGTAATACGGCCGACAGACGAAGTCTTCGCATCAAGAGCCTCCAACTTGAACAGGGAAGTGCGACGAACGGCGTGCCGCGTCTTGCTCCCTTAGATTTCCTGCAATTTGAGTCGAGCGATTATAACGGTCTGCTGCCTGAGCGGAAGCTGAACTTCCGCCAAACAGAGGGTCGTTCAGCCTTTTTCCCGGTGAAGGCATACCGCAGCATGCGGAAGGAGAGTACGAACGCGCCGACGATGATCGTGGCAAAGGCCGCGAAAATCCCGACCCCGACAATCAGCATCGTGATGCTCATCCCTGATTTTATGAACTCGGAGATGTGAAAGTCGGTGGGGATGGGACCGACGTAGCTGAAGATACCAAGGCCGGCGAGCGCCACGGCAATTCCCAGGATTCCGGACCAGATTCGATCCAATGCACGCAGCATCAACGTCACCCCGCAATGGATTTGGCGCCCAATTAGCCCGATGCTTGTATCACACGGCGCCTGTGCATTCAAGCAATACCACCCGCCCGTTTGCGACGCCGCCAACCCGGTGTTACACTCTCCGCTGTAGCTGCTGGGCGGGAGTAGTTCAGCGGTAGAACGCCAGCTTCCCAAGCTGGATGTCGCCGGTTCGATCCCGGTCTCCCGCTCCATTTTCTTGTCTGCGTTATCCTCAACCATGCCCCGGCAGTCCATTATCGGCGTCATTTCGGACACCCACGGCAAGCTCCGTCCCGAAGCCGTCAAGGCCCTCTACGGCTCCAACCTCATCATCCATGCCGGAGACATCGGTTCGTCGGACATCGTTCCCGAACTTCGCCGCATTGCGCCCGTCGTCGCCATTCGCGGCAATGTCGACTTCGGCGATGTTGCCGACGAGTTTCCTGCAACTACCGTCGCCGAGATCGACGGGCAGAGTCTCTATGTTCTCCACAATCTCCGCGCGCTGGATCTCAATCCCAAGGCGGCGGGTTTCTCCGCCGTCATCTCCGGCCATTCGCACCAGCCCGAGTTTTACTTCCAGGATGGCGTGCTTTACTTCAACCCCGGCAGCGCGGGCCCGCGACGCTTCAGCCTGCCCATATCGCTCGGCAAAATCGTCATCCGCGACGGCGAGCTTTTCCCCGAGATCATCGAGCTTCTATAATCGACCTTCACGCATCGTCATGACTGGAGGCCCCGTTGGCCTACAACGATCTTCGCGAATGGATTGCCGCGCTCGACAAAGCCGGCGAGTTGAAGCGCATCAAGGCCGCAGTCGATCCGATCCTCGAAATCACCGAGATCACCGACCGTGTCTCCAAGTGGGGTGCTCGCGGCGACAAGGGGCCCGGTGGCCCGGCGTTGCTCTTTGAAAACGTCAAGGGCTATCCCGGCTCGCAGTTGCTCATCAACCAGTTCGGCAGCGAGCGTCGCATGAATCTCGCGCTCGGCTCCAACTCCCTCGACGAAATTGCAGAACGTATTCGCGGATTCATGGACGTGAAATCCCCGCAGGGCTTCCTCGACAAAGTCAAGATGCTGCCGATGCTCGCCGAGATGGGCAGCTTCTTTCCCAAGACCGTCTCCACCGGCCCCTGCAAGGAAGTCATCAAGCGCGGCAACTTCTCCGTCCTCGATTTCCCGGTGCTTCAATGCTGGCCGCAGGATGGCGGACGCTTCATCACTCTTCCGTGCGTCATCACCCGCGACCCGCGCTCCGGCAAGCGCAACGTCGGCATGTACCGCATGCAGGTCTATGACGCCACCACCACCGGCATGCATTGGCAGCGGCAGAAGGTCGCCGCCGAGCACTATCGCGAGCACATGCGCGCTGCGGTTGCTGAAGGCGACACTCTGCGCGCGACCTCATCGGTCGACCTCATGGCGCGTTCCGGCGGAGGCTCCATCGTCGCGGAAGGGAAGCAGGCCAGCGGACGCATGGAAGTCGCCGTCGCTATCGGCACTGACCCCACGCTGACCTTCGCAGCCATCGTTCCCGCGCCTCCCGACGTCGAAGAATTCATGATTGCCGGCTTCCTTCGCCAGAAGCCCGTCGAGCTCGTCAAGTGCGAAACCGTCGATCTCGAAGTCCCTGCCTCCGCGGAAATCGTTCTTGAAGGTTACGTCCAACTCGACGAACTCAAGGTCGAAGGCCCCTTCGGCGATCACACCGGTTTCTATTCACTCGAAGACCTTTACCCGGTCTTTCACATCACTTGCGTCACGCATCGCAAGAACCCCATCTATGCCACCACCGTCGTCGGCAAGCCTCCGCAGGAGGATGCATGGATGGGCAAGGCCGTTGAGCGCATCTTCCTTCCGCTGATGAAGCTCACCATCCCCGAACTGGTCGACGTCAACCTTCCGCCCGAAGGCGTCTTCCACAACCTCATGATCGTCTCCATCCGCAAGTCCTATCCCGGACAGGCGCGCAAGGTGATGAACGCCATCTGGTCGCTCGGACAGGCCATGTCGACCAAGTGCATCATCGTCGTCGATGAGGATTGCAACCCGCACGACATTCGCGAAGTCGTCCTCCGCACCACCAACAACATCGATCCCGAGCGCGACATTCAATTCACTCTCGGCCCCGTCGACTCTCTCGACCACGCCTCACGTCTGCCGAACTTTGGCTCCAAGATGGGCATCGACGCCACGCGCAAGTGGCCCACCGAGGGCTTCGCGCGCCCCTGGCCCGACGAGTTGGAGATGTCGAAGGAAATCAAGGAACAGGTGACAATGCGGTGGAAAGAATTCGGGCTGGAATAATCAGGGCTTCGGTTCCGTCGGCGCTTCCACCGGCTTGATCACCGTATCCACGCGGAACTTGCGGTAATTCGTATACGTCCCAATCACCTCTCCGCGCTTGCCGGAAAACAGGATGCGTGCCGAGAAGTCGATTACGTAGCCCGATGGCAGCCAGATTTCGTTGTTCACGCGCTCCTGCTCAAAGACCAGCGATGATCCCGGCTTGATCGAAGCCAGCAGCCCGCCCCATATCTTCATGCCCTGCACGAGCTTGGCTTCCAGCTTCACCACTTGCAGCGCCTCTTCGTCGATCCACAGCGTCCCTGAGATTTTGTGCGCGATGTCTTCGTTGCGATTCTTCGGCTTGTACGTCGGGTTCGGAGCGAAGTCCACCGCCAGCACCTCGTGTCCCTTGTATTGTTCCTTTCGCGCGTTGGAAAGCTCTGACACTTTCAGGAACGTCGCAATTCCAAGCGTTACCTGTCGCTTGCCGGAATCTTCTTCATTCTTCGCCTCTCGTTCCTTCGCCTTCGCCACCGACTTCTTGACGCGCTCGTCTTCCTTCTTCTGTTCCGACTCACTCAGCGGCTTGCCGTCCTTCGCCACCAGTCTCTGCACTGGAATATCGCCGTCATAGTAGAAATCGTATTGGCGTATTTCTTCGTCTTTCTTCTTCCCCGACTTATCGAGTTCAAATTGATCGTCGGTCTTCGTACAGATGTAGTTCTTTTCGATTGCCTCAATCTTGTCCTGGTTGGCGCGCAGTTTTTCCAGCAAGGCCGCCATGTCCGGCATGGCCATCGATTTCGCCTTCGAAGGCATCTGCTGTGAAAATGCTGGCAGGCCGCAGACAAAAATAATCGCTGTCAGGATGAGCGTCAGGAAGCTGTAAATGCGGCGTTCGTGCATATCCGTGTATAGCCCTCGCGCGCTCGCCGGAACAAGACTTTTCTCTCCGCTGGAAAGATGTCGTTCCGCCCGGTTATACTATTTCGTTACCGTTATGGGATTCCTAAAAAACGTCTCCGCTATCGCCAAGGGCATGAGCATCACCTTCGGGGAAATGTTCAAGCCGACCATCGTCGAGAACTATCCGGACGGTCCCGGCCCGTTGCGCGGCGCTGTCTTCCAGGAACGCTTCCGTGGCATGCACGTCTTGCAGCGGGACGAGAACGGTCTCGAGAAGTGCGTCGCCTGCTTCCTCTGTGCCGCCGCCTGTCCTTCGAACTGCATTTATATCGAAGCCGCGGAGAACACGGAAGAGAACCGCATCAGCGGTGCCGAGCGCTACGCCAAGGTCTACAACATCGACTACAACCGCTGCATCTTCTGCGGATACTGTGTTGAGGCCTGCCCAACCGACGCCATCACGCACGGACACGGCTTTGAGTTGGCTACCTTGAACGCCACCAACCTTGTCTACCGCAAGGAGCAGTTGTTGGCCGGAGTTCCCGCTCACGTCGGCCAGAATGTCGTCTTCAATATCACTGAAGCCGCCAAGCAGAAGATGATTACGAAATAGGGAAGTCTTGTTTCTTTGCGCATATGCCGGTCCATTCAGGGCCGGCATTCTGCGTTTCATCGTCAAAATTCGCCATTCCGCCCCGCGGGTTTGGCGAGTCCACTTAAATGGCTTATCCTGATAGGAGTTACAGCCAGCATTCAATATCTGACATCGTTCCGCTTCCCGGGGATGCCCAACTCCGGTTTCGGACGAAAAGGCATCCATCTTCATGAGCGAATTCCTGAAGGCAGTGAGCGAGCGCGTCGTCGTCTATGACGGCGCAATGGGTACGAACATCCAGTTCCGCAACCCCACCCCTGACGACTTCTGGGGCAAGGAAGGCTGCAACGAACTGCTTGTGCTCAGCCGCCCGGACATCATTCGAGACATTCATGCGGACTTCTTTCGCGTGGGCTGTGATGTCGTGGAAACTGACACCTTCGGCGCCAGTCGCATCGTGCTTGCCGAATACGACCTTCAGGATCGTGTCGCCGAGTTGAACCTGGCTGCCGTCAAGGTCGCGCGCGAGGCCGCCGACAGCTTCAGCACCCCCGACAAGCCGCGCTTTGTCGCTGGCTCCGTCGGCCCCACCACCAAGTTGCCCTCGCTTGGGCACATCTCGTTCGACGACATGGTAGCTGGCTACGTGGAGCAGATGGATGCGCTGCTGGAAGGCGGCGTGGATGTCCTGCTCATTGAAACCTGCCAGGACATCCTCCAGGCCAAAGCCGCCGTGGTCGCGGCTTTTGACTCCATGCGCAAGGCCGGCAAGCGTGTGCCCGTCCAGGTACAGGTCACGCTGGAAGCCACTGGCACCATGCTGCTCGGCACCGAGATCGGCGCCGCGCTCACGTCTCTCGAAGTTTTCGACGTTGATATCATCGGCCTCAATTGCGCCACCGGCCCGGTGGAGATGAACGATGCTGTCCGTTACCTCGGACTCAACTCCACCAAGCACATCTCCGTGCTGCCCAATGCCGGGCTCCCGCAGAATGTTGGTGGCCGCGCCGTTTATCTGCTTCAACCCGCGGACCTCGCGCAGTATCACAAGCATTTCGTGCAGGACTACGGCGTTCGTGTCGTCGGCGGATGCTGCGGCACCACGCCCGAGCACCTCAAGGCCGTCGTTGAAGCCGTGGCTAACCTCGAGCCTGCCCGCCGCGATGTGAAGCCCGTGGGCATGGCCGCCAGCGCCTACAGCGCCGTTCCGCTCGATCTCGAACCCAAGCCGCTCATCGTCGCCGAAGAGATGAACACGACGACGCGCATGGAGCATTTCCGCAATCTCGTTCGCTCGCGCAATTACGACGAGATCCTCACTCTCGCCAAGCGCCTCGTGAACGAAGGCTCACACATGCTCGACCTCTGCTGCGCCGTCGTCGGCGAAGACGAGAAGGGCTACATGAGCTCCGTGCTGGAAAAGATCGCCACTCGCGTTCCCGCGCCCATCCTCGTCGACTCCACCGAAGCCGACGTTATTGAAGAAGCGCTCAAGCGCATTCCCGGCAAGGCGATCATCAACTCCATCAACTTGGAAGACGGCGAAAAGCGCACCAGCCGCGTCCTTCCCATGGCCAAGCGTTACGGAGCCGCGGTCATCGCCCTCACCATCGATGAAGATGGCATGGCGCTTACCGCGGAAAAGAAAGTCGCCATCGCCAAGCGCATCTACGACCTCGCCGTCAACAAATACGGCATGCGCCCGCAGGAGCTGATTTTTGACGCCCTGACGCTGCCCATCTCCACCGGACAGGAGGACTATCGCAGCGCAGGCATTGAGACGCTCAACGCCATCGCCGGAATCAAGAAGGAACTCCCCGAGGTCAAAACGTTGCTCGGCGTCAGCAACATCTCTTTCGGTCTGAACGCCTATGCGCGTCGTGTCTTGAACTCGGTCTTCATGCATGAAGCTGTCGAGCGCGGCCTGGATCTTGCCATCGTCAACTACAGCAAGATTTATCCGCTGTACAAAATCCCCGAAGCCGAAGTCGCGCTTGCCCGCAAGCTCATCTTTGCCGACCGCTCCAACGGCGATCCCCTTCAGACATACATGGCGCACTTCGATGCCATGAAGGGTCAGAAGGATGTCGTCACCACCGCTCACGTCGATTCGCTTTCGATTGAAGATAAGTTGAAGTTCTGCATCATTCAGGGCGAAAAGACAATTGGCGTCGGCGACCACAAGCGCCTGCTCGATGAGCTTCTCGAAGAAGCGCTCGTCAACTACACTCCGCTCGAGCTCATCAACAACGTCCTGCTTGACGGCATGAGGACGGTCGGCGATCTCTTCGGTGCGCGCAAAATGCAGCTCCCCTCCGTGCTCGACTCCGCCTCGGTTATGAAGGCTGCCGTCGCCTACCTCGAACCAAAGATGGAGAAGGTGGAGGGCTCGCAGAAGGGAACCATGGTCCTTGCCACCGTCAAGGGCGACGTCCATGACATCGGCAAGAACCTCGTCGACATCATCCTCACCAACAACGGCTACAAGGTCGTCAATCTCGGCATCAAGCAGCCTGCGGACACCATCATCCACGCCGCGCAGGAACATCGCGCCGACGCCATCGGGCTTAGCGGCCTGCTCGTGAAATCCACGCTTGAGATGAAGTACGTCATTCAGGACCTCGAGCTCAAGGGCCTCAAGTTTCCCGTCATCTGCGGAGGCGCCGCGCTCACCCGCAAGTATGTTGAAGACGATCTTCGCCGCGAATACCAGTCAGCCGTCTTCTACGCCGAAGACGCCTTCGCCGGTCTTCATCACATGGAGAGTCTCATGGGCGGTGACCGCGATACAGCGATTGCCGACGGCCGCACCGTGAAGGAATTTGTTCGTCCCGCCTCTGCAACGGCCACCGTCGAGGTCGCCACCGCGCCCCGCGATCCCATGCCGGAAGCTGCGATTCCGCAGCCAGCCTTCTGGGGCGTGCGCGTGCTCCGCCCGTCGGACTTTGATCTGCGCACCATCTTCCAGTACATCAACCACACTGCGCTCTTCAAGAATCAGTGGCAGCTCAAGACCGCCTCGCAGGAAGACTATCTCCGCCTGGTCGAGCAGAAGTTCCGTCCCATCCTCCACTCGCTCCAGGAGGAAGTGATCGCTGCCGGCTGGTTCGAACCCAAAGTCGTCTACGGATTCTTCCCCTGCCAGAGCGATGGCAACGACCTCATCATCTATGACGCTGTCGATGGCCTCCGTGCCGGTGACGTTGCGCCTTCGTCTTTGCGTGAGATCCAGCGCTTCACCTTCCCGCGTCAGCGTGAGGGCCGCTTGCTGTCCATCTCCGATTTCTTCCTCTCGCGCACATCCGGCCGCATCGATGTCATTGGCTTGTCCGTCGTCACCATCGGAAGCCATGCGTCGGTTGAAACTCAGAAGCTCTTCGAGGGCGGCGAGTACACCAAGTATCTCTACCTCCACGGCCTCAGTGTCGAGTCCGCCGAAGCCCTCGCCGAGTACATGCACAAGCGCGTTCGCGAAGAACTCGGCATCGCCGGCGACGACTCCACGCGCATCAACGATCTCTTCCACCAGAAGTATCGCGGCTCGCGCTATTCCTTCGGCTACCCCGCGTGTCCTAACTTGGAAGACCAGACCAAGCTCTTCGCGCTCCTCAAGCCCGAGGAAAACATCGGCGTGCGTTTGACGACCGGCTTCCTGCTTGAACCCGAGCAGAGCACCTCGGCCATCGTCGTTCACCATCCCAACGCCAAATACTTCGTCGTTTAGTTTCGCGCAAAACAAATGCGCCAGCGGAATTCGCACTCTCCGCTGGCGCATGTTTCTTGTTTGAATCGTAGCTACGGCTGCAACGGCTCTCCGCCCACCAGTCCGGTGAGCTTCAGTTGTTGCATCGTCTTGTTGAACGTCGCAACGCCCGTCTTCAGGAATTCGTTGAATCCCTGTAGCGCCGCGTCGTATAGCGGATCAAGCCGTTTCTTCTGCACCAGTTGCGCTTCCGTCGGAGCTTGGTCACTGCCCTCCGCGGAACCCTCCAGCGCAAACAGGTTTTCGCGGATTTTGTCCGGGATGCGGATCGTCGATTCAATCGCCTGTGGGTTGCTGGTGATGGTCGCCTCTACCGCCTTTATTTCCTTGTCCAGTTCCTTCACCGCGTCGGCCACCGGCTTCTCGTTCGGAGTGTCCTTCACCGCCACTTCCAGCGCCTTCGCCTGCGCGCGCATTCCGTCCAGACGATTCAGCGCCACGTCGAGCTGCGATACGTCGTGCATCAACCCAGCCGTAAACGCATATTCCGCCTGCAAGTCAGCCAGCGGAACATGCGAGCGCGGATCGTTGACCACTTCGAACTTCTGCGACTGCGTGTGTCCGTCCACCGTCAGCGTTGCCGTGTACGCGCCCGGAGGCAGCAGCGCGCCGCTCTGCGGTCCCTTGTTGAAGTCCTTTGCGCTCTTCCAGCGCACTGGCCCCTGCGAGCGCAGGTCCCAATAGATGCGGTGCATTCCCGCCTGCATCGGAACCCACGGAGCTTCATTCTTCTTTTCGGCGGTCTTCTCCGCCGGTTTTGGCGCCGCGACGCCACCCGTCGGCGCGCTTTCATCCGGCGCGCTTTCTCCCGGACCGAGCTTGCGCATTCCTTCCATTGTCCGGACCACCTGTCCCTTGGCATCCGTGATCACCAGTTTCCCTGGCTCTTTCGCTGCATCGCCCAGGTAATACGTCATCATCGCGCCATAGCCCGGGTTCTGACCGTAGAACGCCCCATCGCCAAGCCATTCCACCTGCGACCACTGCCAGAATCGATCCGCATTCCGGACAGGGAAGAGGTGCAGCGGAGCCTTGGCAATCTCCGGCGTGAACTGCTGGAACGGCGTCATGTCGTCGAACACCCACACCGACCGCCCGTGAGTGGCGAGGATCAGGTCGTCTTCTTTCGGCTGCATGTACATGTCGTAGACCGATACATTCGGCAGCCCCAGTCCCATCAGGTACCAGTGCGCGCCGCCGTCCCACGTCGTGTACAGGCCGTTCTCCAGTCCCGCGTAGTACATCTGCGGATTCTTCGGGTCCTGCATCGCCGAGCGCGCATACACGTTCGTCGGCAAGTTCCCTGTGATCGAGTGCCACGTCTGACCGTAGTCGCTTGTCGTGTAGAGATACGGCTTCATGTCGCCGCTGAAGTGCCTGTCCACCGCAATCGTCGCTTCACCCGCGTTCGACGCCGAGACGTTGATTGACTCCACGCGTCCCCACGCCGGCAGGTCCGGGATATGGCTCGTCACGTTCGTCCAGTGTGCGCCGCCATCGCGTGTCACTTGCACCAGCCCATCGTCCGTACCCACCCACAGCACGTTCGCGTCTTTCGGCGACGGAGTCACAATCAGGATCGCGTCGTAAACCTCCGCACCCGAGTTGTCTTTCATCACGTCTCCGCCAGACGATCCCTGCTTGCTCTTGTCATTCATCGTCAGGTCTGGACTGATCACCTTCCACGTCCGCCCGTGATCTTCGCTGCGGAACACCACGTTCGCGCCCGCATAGAGCACGCTCGGGTTCTCCGGAGACACCGCAAAGCCCGACTCCCAATCCCAGCGATACTTTAGCTTCGCCACGCCCTCGCCCACGAAATCGCGCGGATAGGGTTCAATGTCATGCACCTGTTGCGTCTTCCGGTCGAAAATCATCAGCACGCCATTCTGCGTGCTGTTGTAAATCAGGTCGTTGTTATCCGGCGCCGGAACCGCGTAAATACCGTCTCCGCCGTTGGTGTCGAACCACTGGCGATCCAGAATGCCCTTCGGGTCCTGGCTCCAGCCCGGCCCGCACCATGAGCTGTTGTCCTGCAATCCACCACACACCATGTAGGGAAATTCGTTGTCCGCCGTCACGTGGTAGAACTGGCCAATCGCCAGGTTATGTACGAACGCCCAGTGCGCGCCGTTGTCCTGCGAGAGTATGACGCCGCCATCGTTGCCTTCAATGATGCGTCCCGAGCCGGAAGGATCGATCCATATTGCGTGATTGTCCACGTGCACCTTCTTCGCGATCGGCGTGAAGTGCGTTCCCCCGTCGCTCGACGACATCAGGAACATCGACAGCGCGAATACGTGATCGGCGTTCTTCGGGTCCACCGCGACGTGCGAGAAATAGAAAGAGCGTACGTCCGCTTCCTCGTCTTTGCTCACCAGCGTCCAGTGCTCGCCGGCGTCGTTCGAGCGCCACATCACGCCCTCTTTCGACCCCATCACCGCGTACACCGTGTTGTGCGCGCTCTGCGCCACCGCCAGTCCAATCCTGCTCACCGGCTTCTCCGGCAATCCGTGGCCGCTCAGCCGCATCCAAGTCGAACCTTCATCCACCGATTTGTAGATCGCGTCTTCCGGCCCGCCATCCGCGTAACTCCACGGCGTGCGGCGGAACTTATAGGTCGCCGCGTAAATCACCTGCGGATTCACCGGGTCCATCGCCATGTCTGACACGCCCACGCCCGGCGCGATGTACAGGACTTTCTCCCACGTCTTTCCGCCGTCCGTCGTGCGGAACACGCCGCGCTCCGTGCTGTCCTTCCACGGGCTTCCCATCGCCGCCACCAGCACCGTATTCGAGTTGTGCGGATCGATTACGATGCGCGAAATCTGCATCGACGCCTGCAATCCCATGTTCTTCCAGTGCGCCCCGCCATCGGTCGACTTGTAGATCCCGTCGCCGAAGGAAACGTCGTTGCGGACATTCGCTTCGCCCGTTCCCGCCCACACCGTCTCCGGATTCACCGGGTCCACTGCCAGCGCGCCAATCGACAGTACCGGCTCATGCTGGAACTCCGCCGTCCATGTCATCCCGCCGTTTGTCGTGCGGAAGACGCCGCCATCGGCCGTGCCCACGTAATACGTGTTGTTCGCGCCCGGCACGCCCGCCACCGCCGAAACGCGTCCGCCGCTGATGGCCGGCCCAATCTGCCGGAACGAGATGCTCTTCGCTACCTTCATCGGCAGCAGCGTGCGTCCCTCCTGGTCCGCCTGCTGCGGCCCTGCCGGACGCGCCGTCACGATGTTGGAGTGCGTATCGGTTGATTGTTGGGCAAAAACCACAACAGAAAATGCCAAAGCAGTTAGCAGACTTGCGACAAAGAATGGGCGCAATGTGATTCGCATCGTGTAGAAATCCTTAGCTCGCTGGATTGTGGAACAGACATGCGGAAGGGAAGCGGCCGATCTTCAGGCGCGGAAACATCCACCCTCTCCCCCAGACCTGAAACAGGTTACGCTCGTGATGGGATGCTTGCCAACGAAGAACAGGATGCCACCACTTAACGGCCAAAGGACGACAAAATTACAGCGAGTAGAAAGCCTTTGTCTCGGCCATCATCGTTTGTAATGTCACCGTCATGTCCTTGTTGCTTCTTTCCGCAATAGGGTGCTTGCTTCTCTGTATCATTGCCTGTATAGTCCGTCCCACTAATCGTTGTCCCAGGAATTCGCAGTAAGGCTCGTTCGGGTGGAAAGCCTTGCTGGGCCTTTGTTTCAGCCAATTGAACAGATACACAAATCAACGAGTGGGCCTTTTACGCCCCGCGTGCGCCATTGCTGCGGGTTATTGCGGCTTCAACTACCTTATTCAGGAGACTCAACAGCATGTTCAGAAAACTGTGGTTGGTTCTGGGAATTTGTTCTGCGTTTGTCATGTGTATGACCGCGCCGGCTTCGGCGCAGGTACAGGAAAAGCCGCCGAGGTATGTCTACGTTAGCAACTGGGTTTTCCCGCGTTCGCAATGGCCCAAGGCAGTACCCGGCGATTCGAAACAATTCGACGCATTGATCGCCAATGGAACGATTAACGGATATGGCTACGACGCAAACGCCGTTCACACCCCCGATGGTTGGACGCACGATAACTGGTGGAGTTCCACCTCCATGGCGGGCCTGTTCGACTGCCTGAGCGCATTGGAAAAAGGGAACGGCGCGGAAAATTCTCTCCTCGAGAGCGCCACCAAGCACTGGGATAATGTCCTGGAGAGTCGCTATTACGACGTGAAACCTGGAACCGTGAACAGTGGATACCTCTACGTTAGCGTTTATACGCTGCGCAAGAACGCGCCGGACAACGCGATGGACATCCTCGGCAAGGGTGTGGTTGGGCCTCTCATGCACAAACTCTTCGAAGAGGGCATCGTCTCCGAGTGGGAGCTCGATGCGCAAGCCATCGCCACGAACAACCCCGCGACGTTTGTTATTGTCTGGGTCCTCCCGAACGCTAGCGGGCTCGATAAGACCCGGGCTGCCATGGACGCCGCCTTCAAGGCTAACCCGCTCATTGGCCCCACCTTCGAATCCATGGTGCACCTCAAAGACCACCGCAGCGAACTCGGCTCGGCTTACGCGGTCTACAAGTAATTAGTTGCTTCCACTCACCGGTCCGCCTGCGCCCTGTCCTCAACGGCGCAGGCGGACCGGCTTGTCCCACGAGTTACACGTAATGTATGGTGCATCTGACCGCTACTCGTAGAGTAGACGTGACTCTGTCGCGTGAGGTTTTGATGCGTCCTACCTTTTGCAAGTCCGCCTTGATACTGCTCGCGTTGATCGGCTCCGCTGCGTCGCAGGCAACTCCCGTGCGCCTCGACAATTCGGATTGGTGGTCGCAGTTACGGACCGGCGAATGGCCCGTAGGAATCAAGTCGTGGAACAGGGCGCCGGCAACAACCAACTTCGAAATTGACGGCCTGTTCGTTAACACTGATTTTTCGAAGATTCAATCTAAGTATGGCAAAGCCACCGTGGTTCAACGCGGCGATGCGTCCACCTATCGCAGCCAACTTTGCTATGCATCACTCTCTGGCAATGTCCACCTCATTTTTGAGGTCGGCGAAATCGAGAATGTGGCGTACCTATTCAAAGATGGCCATGACTGGACGGGAAGCCACCTATGTACTAAGTCTGCCCGGATCACTAACCGCCTTTTGACCGCAAGTGGTCTAAAACTCGGTGTCAGCCCGGCGGACGTTCGGAGAATTCTTGGGCCGCCGAGCACCGTGGTCGGAGACAGAACCTTCTATTTGTTTGAATACAGGCACAAGACATCAGCCAAGGAACTGGTCGCTCTTCGAAAAAGTACTCCGGACATGAGCGACGCGGAAGTCAAGAAGTTCCTCGAATTTGGTGATGTAACGGCGTACATAGAGGCCCGCTTTGTTCACGGAAAGCTCAACTACCTGGCAATCAGCAGGTCGGAAACGTATTAGCTCATGAAAAAAGGAGAAGGGAGAAAGGTCTGTTTAGGAAGGAATGGCGGAGAGGGAGGGATTCGAACCCCCGGTGGAGTTACCCCCACGTCTGATTTCGAGTCAGGTGCATTCAACCACTCTGCCACCTCTCCGCGAGGAAACCGTGGTCGCAAACCCATAATATCAGAACACTTCCGACCTGTGTGCCCCTCCGCTTACCGTCCCGCGTATGAGCAATTTCTCCGTACCGCTGCCCCTAAACTGGTTCTTTGTGGTTTATTCGTCATTCGTACTTCGTCCTTCGTACTTTCCTCGACGGCCCTTCCAATCGCCAATCCTCAATCAACCATGTTTGACCCGCCTTTCGAAACCTCCGAAATTCGTCTTTGCCTTTTCCTTCAAACCTTCCGACTTGCCGACTGTCTTTGTCACACGTCAAGATGTTCCTGGTCACACATTCCGCGCACTGATCTCATTCGCAAGGAAATAGAGTTCTCAATTCGATGTCACCTTTTCCCCCTCCGCTATGTCACACTAGATATAGCGACAAAACACACGAGCCCGCCCCGCGCGGGCTTTGCTCTTTCTAGGACCTAATACCTGGCACCTAGTACCTTTGCTAAGTGCTTTCTTTTGAAATATTTGACCTCTAACCCCTTTGTTTTTTGATTTTTACGAGGAAATGTCCGTAATCCATTGAAAACAAAGTATCTAAAAATATGGGGGGTGGGGGTACCCGAACATGGATCTTGCCTTTGCCGTGGCTTCGGCTCAGCAGCTCAGTAGCTCAGCAGCTTAGACGCTTGTTTCTATCGCCGCTGCCGAAAGAACGCTTGCAGCATCTCCTGGCAGCGTCCTGCGAGCACGCCTTCGTGGACTTCCATCGTGTGGTTCAGCGCTGGATGATTGAGGACTTGCATCACCGATTCCACCGCGCCGGCTTTGGCATCGCGAGCGCCGTAGACGAGCCGTTTGAGCCGCGCATGGGTCAGCGCTCCGGCGCACATCGCGCACGGTTCCAGCGTCACGTAAAGCTCGCAGCCCGTCAGCCTGTAGTTGCCGAGTGCCTTTGAGGCTTCGCGCAGCGCCATGATCTCCGCGTGCGCGCAGGGATCGCAAGCCGTAATGACCTGGTTCCACCCGCGCCCGAGAATGTGGCCGTCCTGCACCACCACGGCGCCGATCGGGACCTCTCCCGCGGCTTCCGCCCGGGCGGCCATGCGCAGGGCTTCTTCCATCCAGAGCTCGTCGTTGCGGTCCGTGCCCATCGCACCATCCTACCGCAGGATGGGGGTGGGGGCACGGTCGCGGCCGCCGCTTTTGCTTGCTTCAGCCCCCGCCAGTGCTATCCTTGTCACAGAGTGGGGTGATAAGGGTGCAAACGACAAGAAAGTTTTCCGGGTTGCTTCACCGCCTCGCGTTCCTGGATCTTCTGAAGGGACTCAGCGTAACCTTTCGCGCGCAGTCTCCTCGGCAGACTTACACCGAGCAATATCCGCTTCAGCGACCGCAAATCGCCGAGCGCTTTCGCGGCGCTCCTCGTCTCAACGTCAATCCCGAGACGAACGAGACTTTGTGCATCGCCTGCGATCTCTGCGCTCTGGCTTGTCCCGAGCAGTTGATCGTCGTCGGCAGCGAGCGCAATCCCGCAACGCGGCGCAAGGAGCTGACGCACTTTACATACGACCTCAGCCGCTGCATGTATTGTGGATTGTGTGAAGATGCTTGCCCGACCGACGCGCTCGAGCTCACGCAGGACTTCGAACTGGCGCTCTACGCCCGCGAAGGAGCGGTCCTTACGCGCGAGATGCTCGAGCAAGGTCCCGAACCAGCACACTACGCAAAGTAGATGGAGCCTTATCTCGGCTGCTGCTGCGTCATGCAGTGAATCGCGCCGAGTCCCCAGATCAGGTCGCCACAGTAGATCGGAATAATCGTGTGCTTCGGCATCGCCGTCGCCAGCGTGTTGAGAGCCTTGCGATCGTTGGGATCGTTGAACGTCGGCACCAGCACAATCCCGTTCGAGATGTAGAAGTTCGCGTAGCTCGCCGGAACGCGCTGCCCGTTGTAAACCACCGGTGAAGGCATTGGAAGTTCGACGACCTGCAACGGACGGCCTTTCACGTCGGTCATGCGCCGCAGCCGTTTCAGGTTCTCGCGCAGTGGTTCGTGGTTCGGGTCGCTCTTGTCGGGTTCGCTGGCGGCAATCACCGTGCGCGGTCCGGCGAAGCGCGCGATGTCGTCCACGTGACCGTGAGTATCGTCGCCCACGATGCCGCGCTCCAGCCAGAGCACCTTGCGAATGCCAAGATAGCGAGCGAACGCCAGCTCGATGTCCGCGCGGGACATCCCGGGATTGCGCTGCTGGGTCTCGCTGAGCAGGCACTCTTCGGTCGTAAGCAACAGTCCCTGACCGTTGACGTCGATGCTTCCGCCTTCAAGCACAAGGCGGCGCGGCTTCCCGTTGACAGGGAACTCCGGGTCGAAGCGGCGCATCTTCAGCAGCTTTGCAGCATGTTCCGGAAGCTGGTCGTCGAGCTGCCAGTTGCGATACTTTGCCCAGGCATTGAAGCGCCAATTGGTGATGGCAACTTCGCCGTCGGAGCGGCGTACAAAGATCGGTCCGGAATCCCGGAGCCATCCGCGGTTTGTCGTCCATCGATGGAAGCGAATGTTTTCGCTCGCCGTTGGAAGCACGTTGGCAAACGCCAGTGTCTTTCGTGCCCTTGATTCAGATACTTCGTCGTTGACGATGACCTCGACGCGGCCCACGCGCGACAGGTGCCGGATGATCTCGGCGTAGACGTGCGGGATCGGCTCGAACTTTCCGGGCCAGTCCGTGCGGTTGTGAGGCCATGCAAGCCATGTAGCGGTCTGCGGCTCCCACTCGGCCGGCATGTGGAAGCCGAGCTCGGCGGGGAAGGACGATGGTTGAGAGGATCTAAGGATCTTTGCCAATTTCTTATCAGTCGATGAATCGTTGCGTAATCGGAGCGTAACTGTCGATGCGGCGGTCGCGCAGGAACGGCCAGTTTCTGCGAACCTCTTCCATCAATTTCAAGTCGACTTCGCCGATGAGGATTTCTTCTTTTTCGTGTCCTGCCTCGGCGATAATCCGCCCGAAGGGATCGGCGATAAACGAACCGCCCCAGAATTCAAGGCCTTGGCCTTCTGCCTGCCTGCCGCGAATGTTGCCTGTTTCGTGGCCGACGCGATTTACGGCCGCCACGTAAATGCCGTTGGCAATGGCGTGTGAGCGCTGGATTGTACGCCAGGCGTCGTATTGCGCCGCGCCCCACTCTTCCTTCTCTGCCGGATGCCATCCGATGGCCGTCGGGTAGAAGAGCACGCTGGCGCCTTGCAACGCCGTCAATCGCGCGCCTTCCGGATACCACTGGTCCCAGCACACCAGGGTTCCGATTTTGCCGGACTCTGTGTCGAACACTTTGTACCCGAGATCGCCTGGCGTGAAGTAATACTTCTCGTAATAGAGAGGGTCGTCTGGAATATGCATCTTGCGGTAAAGCCCGCACAGCGCCCCATCTGCGCCGACTACCACGGCTGTATTGTGATAAACGCCGGGCGCCCGGCGCTCGAACAGCGAAACCACAATGGTGACGTGCAATTCACGCGCAAGTTCCGCGAATCGTTTTGTCGACGGGCCGGGGATCGGCTCCGCGAGGTCGAACAGGGAAGCGTCTTCACGCTGGCAGAAGTATTGCGTTTTGAAGAGCTCGGGTAGACAGATTACTTGTGCTCCGCGCCTGGCTGCCTCGCGCACATGCAGCACGGCGCGATCCAGGTTGTCATCTGGTTCGGCTGTGCACGACATCTGAATCACACCGATCGTGTAGTTATCGACCGCCAACGAGGATCCTCCATAAGGAACGTCGCCCATAAGGATAACAAAGAGCAGTCCTTACGGGGGCCCGGGAAGTGGAACTGTAGTAGTACAAGCGGTGTTATGCTGGTGGAAGACAGGAGCGCTGTAGCGCTTCCGAAGGCGCCCGAGAGGGAACGGCACCAGACATATCTATGCTTCCGAAACGCGTAGACGATCACTCGACAATCTCGCGCGAAATGGTGCGCGAGGCCGAAGGTATTTTTTTTACGCACTTGAAGCGCGTCGGCCTCAAGCACACCGAACAGCGCGATACTATCCTGCGCGCGTTTCTGGAAACTCGCGATCATCTCTCGACCGACGAGCTTCATCGGCTGGTCAAGAAGAAGGACGCAAAAATCGGATTCACCACGGTGTACCGCACGCTCAAGCTGCTGGCCGAGTGTGGACTGGCAAGTGAAGTGGCGTTCCAGGATGGCGTGGCTCGATACGAGCATCAGTACAACCGCCGAAATCATCATCACATGGTTTGCACGGAATGCGGAGTCTCCGTCGAGTTCTTTTCTCCGGAGATCGAAAGATTGGAGCAGGAAATCGGGAAGAAGTATCACTACCACACGACGCGGCACACCTTCCAGATTTACGGAGTTTGCGAGGATTGCCGCAAGAAGGCTCCTCGACGCTTCTTATGAGGACGGCGAGCATCGCCATCGATACTGAAGTGGCGATCCGTCGAAGGAGAGTGGAATGGCTTTTTGCGCAGGTTGCGGCAGTGTAATGCCTGAAGCCGCAGTGGCATGTCCAAGGTGCGGAAGGGCGGCGCGCAGATTAGAGCGCTCGTCTCCGATTCCCGACATGCTTGCCGGACCTCTGGCCTACCTGTTTTTTCCGGCGATCGTCTTCCTCGTGTTGGAACCATATAGGAAAAATCGGTTCGTTCGATTTCACTCGCTCCAGGCGATTGTGTTTTTCGTTGGGAGCAACATTCTGATGGGATTGGTAGCTTTCCTGGGGTTCTTCGCCATTGTGATCGGTCCGGTTCTCGCGATTGGCCTGTTGATTCTGTGGCTGGTGCTTCTGGTAAAGGCTTACCAGCAGGAAATGTGGAGGATTCCCTTCATTGGGGATTGGCTGGAGCGTTACTGTTCCATCTAAAGTGACGCTTGACTTCTGAATTGCGCGCCCCGTACCTTCAACGCTTGACTTTGTTTGCCTGAGAATTTATTCCTAGTAGCTTTTTCACTCTTTTGCGCCGCTCGTCATAGAGGGCGTGCACTGCTTCAGAAAGGCAGCCGGTGATCGTACGGGTCTTTTATCACGATAAGTGCTTCGATGGATGTTGTTCTGCTTCATTGTTTTCGCGGTTCTATCGCGAACGCATTCGTTCGAACGCGGAATTTCAGTTCACCGGGCTCGTCCATCGGGCCGGAGCCCTGTTCAACGAGGCTGATTTCACCGGCGACGAGAATGCCATCGTCGATTTCAAATATTCGGCGTCCCCGGCCATCACCTGGTGGTTTGACCATCACGAGAGCGCTTTCCTGACTCCAGGCGACGCGGAACACTTCGAACAGCAGCAGAGCAATACGAAGTTTTACGATCCTGACTTCAAGTCGTGTACGAAGTTGATTGCCACGGTTGGAGAAACTCGCTTCGGTTTCGACATTGGACCGGTACGTGACATGGTGTACTGGGCGGACACGATTGACGGAGCTTCCTACACCAGCGCCGAAGAAGCGGTTTCCATGCGCGAACCCGCAATGAAACTCACGCTGGCGATCGAGGCAACTCAGGATTCCACGTTTACACCGCGCCTGATACCCTTACTGGCCACGCGTCCGCTGGCTGAAATCCTTGATGAGCCATTTGTCTCCAAGCTCATCCCGCCATTGCTTGAGCGCCATAAGAAATCGATCGACATCCTTGGCCGGCATACGGAATGCAAGGACAAGACGCTCTTCTTCGATGTCACGGATTACGACATGGAGGGCTACAACAAATTCATTCCGTACTATCTCTATCCGGAATGCATCTACACCGTGGGCCTGAGCAAGAGCAGCTTCCGGGTGAAGGTGAGCGTAGGTTCGAACCCTTGGACAAAGGCGACCAACCTGATCAACCTCGCCAAGATTTGCGAACGGTACGGTGGCGGCGGGCACGCCCGCGTGGGTGCAATCTCGTTTCCGCCGGGAGAGTGGGAGCGCGCCCGTAACGGAGCGGCAGAGATAGTCGAGGAATTGCGGGCCTATTCGCGAGAGCATCACGAGCAGGCTGATGCGGCAGACGTGAAGGAATAAGCACGATTGGCGGAGTGAATTGAAGCGAAAAAGCAAACTCCCGGCAAACGGTGCCGGGAGTTAATGTTTTCGGGCTGGTTCCCCTTAGCGTTCGGGGGTGGCGTTTTTGTGGCCCTGGCACTTGGTGATGATGGCGGATCGAAGACGTGTGCGGAGATCGTCCGGCAGTTCGTAAAGCTTGGAGTCGCGATAGATCTCGATGGTGCGCTGTGTGGTGTTACAGACGACGTAACAGTTATGACACCACTGTAGATGTTCTTCGAGCTCCGCTTTGGTTCGTTCGTCGATTTCCCCGTCGAGGTAATCGGTGAGCTCTTTCAAAAACTCAGAGCATTTCACGGTCTGCCGTCTCCATCACGTCGTTTGAAGTACTTATTCAGCCTGTCACGCAACTGCAAGCGAGCTCGCAGCAGCCTGGACTTCACAGCCGGGACGCTGAGATCCAGCGCCGCAGCGGTTTCTTCAGTCGAAAGACCTTCCACGTCACGCAGGACGAATACCGTGCGAAAACTCGCCGGCAAGCCCTGAATGGTCTTGCTGAGAATGTCTCTCAGTTCCGCCTGCTTATACAACTGCTCCGGATTGGGAGACCAGTCCGCGATTTCGCGCGGCATGGAATCCTCTTCGGTTTTCACGTCTTCGTCAATGGAAACCATCCGCTCGGGGCGCCGCCGCCGCAGGCGCATGAGGGCTTCATTGACCGCAATCCGGACCAACCACGTATAAAACTTCGATTGCCCTTGGAACTGTCCGAGGTTCTGATACGCCTTCAGGAACGCATCCTGCACTACATCTTCGGCATCCTCACGATTCTGCGTGATGTGCTGCGCGATGCGGAAGACGTTTCGGTCGTACCGGCGAACCAGCTCCTCGAAAGCCCCTATGTCACCTTTTCTGGCGGCATCCACCAGAACGGTTTCACCATTTACGGGCTCGTCTACCTTAGATTCGATGGCTTCCATGATCTCGTCGATTCAGGAATTTAGGGTTGATCGTCGGGCCGGTACCGGAAGTAAAAAATCTCTCCCATCGCCCGGGCACAAAACATACGACCACCCGTTCCATTTTTATTGTAATAGGTGTGCCGCTGTCGTGTCTTGTCTTTTGCCCATTCAGGGATGGAATCCCATGGGACAGAGCCCGATGCCAGGGAGTTGAGAATTGCTTTTATTGACAGGACCAAATTCACCCATATAATCCGGCTTGACCCGGGAATTGCACTAAACCACGGAATGCTCGACTCACAACAACTCGCCATCCTCATTGAAGCTGCCGCCGATGAAGTTATTCGCCGCCATTCCTCTGACCTGCGAAGGGAACTCGTAGAGCGGGTAATGAGCGAACTGGAGCCCGTCCTGGTGGCCGCTACTCTTGCAAAGCCGTCCGAGGCGCTCGGGCTCTGTTTCGACGCCATCCAGGCAGTCACGGAGCAGGCGGATGTGCTCGGAGCGCTGCTCGATGGAGCGCAGCAGTTCTGCGGCGACTGCGGCCTCTTCGTGCTTCGGGGGAACTCCGCCAGTGGATGGCAATCAAGGGGATACCCTCTGAACGCGATGCAGCGAGCCACTATCGACTGCTCAACTGGTCTGCCAGCCCAGGCCCTTCAATTGCGAACCCACGTAGTGTCTACCATCGCTGAACTGGGCGGGAACCTCCCTCAGATACTGGGCCTCGCCGATTCGGCGCGCGTTGTCCTTCTTCCGATGGTCGTCCGAGAGAGAATTCCCGCGATGTTGCTGGCCTCTGGCGATTCGCCCTCGGGTACGCTGGATGTCGAGGCACTCTCGGTACTGACAAGGCTCACCGGGCTGTGGCTGGAGGCCCTGTCGAATCGCAAACAGGCACAGCCCGACACGATTCCCGCTCCTGCCCCAAGGTTTGTCACTGCACCGCCAGAGAACTTGCCGACGTCGGCACTTGAACCACCACCTCCACTACCAGAACCAGCACCGCTACCCCCACCACCGGCTCCGCCGGTAGAGGTGGCGCCTCCTCCCGCGCCCGTCATCGCACCGCCAGCGGCGCCAACGCCAGAAGACGAGCTGCACAGCCGGGCTCGCCGGTTCGCCAAGCTTCTGGTGGAAGAAATCCGCCTGTATAACCAGTCGAAGGTGGAACAGGGACGTAGCAATCGCGATCTCTACAACCGGCTCCAGGAGGATATCGAAAAGAGCCGCGCCGCTTACCAGAAGCGGTTTGGAACCGCACTTCCCAACGCGGACTACTTTACGCAAGAGCTCGTACGTATCTTGGCTGACAATGATCCCTCGCTGCTGGGCGCCAACTTTCCGCGGTAAGATGGGAAGTGGCAATGGTCAAAAAGGTCCTGAGCATTTTTCTTATCGCCCTCATTGTCTCTCCAGACATGGTTCTGTGGGCCGAATCTGGTCAACACTCCAAGGCGCCCGCTAAGGCTGCGTCCCACGCAGCAAAAAAGAAACCAGCCGCGAAATCGAAGAAGAAACTCCTCACAAAAAGAACCTCCCGTCGCCGGGCAAAAATCAACTACGCGGCTCGCCGGCGCATGCGCAGGGCCTTTGTCGCTTCGGCCAGTTTGCGGCCGATGGCGCAGCAGCTTATTCAGAATCGCACTCGCGCAGCGTATGCCGGAGTTGAGGCCTACGCCAGAAAGCATGACGGCACGGATACGGGGGCGATGGCATGGCTCGCCATCGGGTACGCCCGCCTGCTCGATCAGGACTACGCGCAGTCTATTGCGGCTCTGGAAAAAGCGAAGAAGAATGCCGGAGAGTTGGCTGATTACGTTCGTTACTTCGAGGCCCTGTCCTACGCAGGAATGGGGCGGCAGGATGAAGTGGCGTCCGTACTCAAAGACTTCCAGCAGAACATGCCCGATTCCATCTTTACGCGCAATGTCGTGAGCCTCTATGGAAACGCTCTTGTTGCGCAGGGAAGCGTTCAGGATGCCATTCAGTTTCTTGAAGCGCACCGGCTGCCTGTGCGTTCGGACATTGAACTGGCGCTTGGAACCGCTTATCTCAAATCAAATCAGCCTCAAACTGGAATGGAGATTTTGCGCCGCATTTACTTCGCCATGCCCACGAGTCCCGCGGCTGGAACGGCTGCTACCCAATTGCAGGCCCAGGGTGGCTCGCTGACCGGAACTTTTGCCGAAGAGAGGATGCGCGCTGAACTCCTACAGAGGGCAAATCGTTGGAGCGATGCTGTCAGCGAATATCGCAGCCTGCTCAGTGAGGCTCCTCCCGATGAGCTGGGCAACGTTCAGGTGTGGCTCGGCGCCGCATTGCGGCGAACGGGCAACGAAAACGAGGCGAAGCAGTTGTTGCAGAATGCCCAGGTGTCGGGCGAAATGAACGCGCTCCGGCTATACAATCTCGGCGAGCTTGCCCGCTCGGACGATAACGCCGATGCAGTGATGGCAAATCTGGCTCTCATGCGGCAACAGACCCCATCCAGTCCGTGGTTCGAGGCCGCCCTTCTCTCCGCCGGGAACATGTACCTTCTGAAGAAGGATTACGAAAACGCCATCGCTGAGTACCAGGAACTTTACCGGCAATTTCCTCGTGGCTCCCGCGCTGCGTATGCGCACTGGAAAGCGACGTGGCTGCTCTATCGGCTGGATCGCAGGGACGAGGCGAAGAGTGAGTTTGAGCGCCAGGTATCGCTGTATCCGTCGAGCCAGGAAGTGCCGGCAGCACTCTACTGGCGGGCCCGCATAGCCGAGCAGGATGGAAATGTAGCAATGGCTCGCGCGTGGTACAGCGAGCTGTCGCGGCGATTCCGCAATTACTACTATGGAGATCTCGCACGCGCCCGTCTGACAAAGTTGCCGCGCTCGCCGCAAGCAGTCGCCGAACGCGACCAGGTGCTGGATGCAATTCCTTCGGAGAGACCTCTTGGACCGGACGTTCGGATAACCGAGCCTCCACCTGACGATCTTCGCTTTGAGAAGGCCGAGCTACTTGCCAACGCTGGTCTCACCGATTTTGCCGTGAAAGAGTTGCAGATGGAGAACGGCGGCGGAGGAGCGAACTGGGCTACTCTTCAGATTGCGAAGATTTTCGGTCTTGCAGGGCAGGATTATCGCGCACTGCAATTCGTCAAGCGAGCTGTGCCCGGATATTATTCGCTGGAGGTTTCGCAATTACCGCGACCTTACTGGGATGTCCTGTTCCCGCGTCCTTTCTGGATGGAGCTTCGTCGCTACGCGGCGGCGAACAGGCTTGATCCATATCTTGTTGCGGCTCTTATCCGGCAGGAATCGGAATTCAATCCAGGCGCGGTCTCTCGCGCAGACGCGTTGGGGCTGATGCAACTGTTGCCCAGGGTGGGCAGAGGCGAGGCTCGTGAACTGCATCTGTGGAGGTATTCCACCGAATCACTGCTGACTCCGGCAATAAATTTACGGCTCGGCACCCGTTATTTTCGGAAGATGATCGATCAGTACAACGGCCGCGTGGAGTATGCGCTGACCGCTTATAACGCGGGTACAATTCGCGTTGACGATTGGCTCGCGTCGGGAAACTACAGCGATGACGCGGAGTTCGTCGAGTCGATCCCGTTCACGGAGACCCGGGAATACGTGCAAGCGATTATGCGGAATGCGGACATCTACCGGCAGCTCTATTCACCGAAGGCCGCCAAATAAGAGAGTTCGGACAAGGTCAACCCCGCTTCATCTTCGAGCCAAACA
Organism: Acidobacteriota bacterium; assembly: GCA_021779935.1. GTDB lineage: Bacteria > Acidobacteriota > Terriglobia > Terriglobales > Acidobacteriaceae > JAJXZT01. Next base: position 44,342 of record JAJXZT010000040.1, on the reverse strand, counting down.
TCTTGCGGAACTTCCGAACCTTTGGCGCCACCACGAACTGGCAGTAGGGCTGCGTGCCGTTATGCGCGAAATATTCCTGGTGATAATCTTCCGCCTTGTAGAAGGCTCCGGCTGGTTCGAGCCTGGTGACAATCGGGCTGTCCCACTCGCTCCGGGCATTCAATTTCGCAATCACGGCTTCGGCGATCGCATGTTGCTCGTCTGAGTGATAAAAGATCGCAGAACGATATTGTGTTCCAATGTCGTTTCCCTGGCGGTTGAGCGTAGTCGGGTCGTGAATGGAGAAGAACACCGCAAGCAGGTCACGATACGGCGTAACTTCGGGGAGGAATGTGATCTGCACGACTTCCGCATGACCCGTTGTTCCGCTGCATACCTGTTGATATGTCGGGTTAGCGATTTTTCCACCCATATACCCGGACTCGACGGAGACTACGCCTTCCATCGAGTCGTAAACCGCCTCAAGGCACCAGAAGCAGCCACCGGCGAAAGTTGCAGTTTCCTGATTCGACATGCAGTAATGGATGCAATAGAGGCGAGAAAGTTCCGGCGTGAACCGAAAAAAGCAGATGAAAACTGCGCTGACTGTTGCTATCAGGGCTGCTTCTGGTCGGATTGGTTTGCCATGGCTTCTTTCGGCGGCCAGATAATTTCAATCATCAGCAGAATTGCTCCGATCACAATCGCGCTGTCGGCAACATTGAAATCGGGCCACGAATATTGTCCGATATAAAAATGCAGAAAGTCCGTCACGCGACCGTGCACTATCCTGTCCCAGAGGTTGCCAACCGCTCCACCCAGCACGAGCGACAGGGCAACGCTCATCGTGCTGAACTTGCGACCGAGCCGCAGCAGAAAATACGCCACAACCATGGCTGCAACTGACGAGAACAACACCAGCAGAATCGTGCGCAATTCCGAGGTGCCACTGGAAAATATGCTGAATGCTGCGCCGCGGTTCTGAACGTGCGTGATCTGGAAGAAGCCTGGGATCACCTGTATCCAGCCGTCGTTCAGCGGAACTCTGCGGGCCACGATGTACTTGGTCACCTGGTCTGCCAGCACAATCAATCCGGCGATCAGGAAATGGTGGAAACGGAAATCGCGCCCTGTACTCACGCTTGCGAAGCTCCAGTGGCCCGCTCGCTCTCAATGGCGGCCAAGGCGGCGCTGCACCGCTCGCATACCGTGGGATATTTGGCGTCTTCCCCAACATGCGTGGAATAGTTCCAGCAACGCTCGCATTTCACGCCATCCGCTTTGCCGGCCTGGACTGCAACACCGGCCGGATTGTCTCCCGCGTTTCCCCGTGCAATCGATACTTTCGACACCACGAAGAACGCCGGTAGTTGCCGCGCGTATTGCGAGAGCACTGAGTACACGTCGCCATCCGCGGTCAAGGCAACTTTCGCCTCCAGGTTTGCCGCAATGGTTTTGCTCTGGCGCAAGCCCTCCAGCGCGCGTAGCGTTTCTTCGCGGACAGCGAAGAGTTTTTCCCAATCGTCCCTAATGTTTGCAGCCTGCTCGCGGTCGCGGATCTCACCAGTGACATCGTTTATGTTGGGGAAGAGCGCAAGGTGGACGCTCTCCGGGCGCGACATCATCTTCGGCATAAACTGCCACACTTCATCGGCGGTAAAGCTCATGATGGGCGCGACCAGGCGGATCATGGCCTCACCGATTCTCCACAACGCCGTCTGTCCCGATCTCCGCTCGCGCGAAGTGCGCGGGAACGTATAGAGACGATCCTTAAGGATGTCAAAATATTGTGCGCTGAGATCGACGACGAAGAATTCGTTCAGCCGCTGATAGATGCGATGGAACATCATCTGATCGTAGTATCCGCGAATCTCTTCGGCGAAATCGGCGACGCGCAACAGCATGTACTGATCCAGCGGTTCCATGTTGTCGAACGGAACGCTGTCGCTTGCCGGATTGAACTCGTGCAGATTTCCAAGGATGTAGCGAAACGTGTTGCGGATCTTGCGGTAATTCTCCGCCACGCGCTGCATGAGCGATTCCGTCCCTACCACGTCTTCACGGAAATCGACTGATGCGACCCACAGGCGAACCACTTCGGCACCGAGGCGCTTGCAGATGTCGACGGGGTCCACCACGTTTCCCAGCGACTTCGATTGCGCGCGTCCCTTGTCGTCCAGCGTCCAGCCATTGGTGGAGACGGCGCGATAAGGGCTCTTGCCGTGCAGTCCGATCGCGCAGAGCAGAGACGAATGGAACCATCCGCGATACTGGTCTCCGCCTTCGAGATACAAATCGGACGCCTTCCACTCCTTTGAAACCAGTCCTGGAAGCACCGCGGCCTGGCTCGAACCCGATTCGAACCAGACATCGATAATGTCCATCTCCTTGCGGAATGCGGTTCCGCCGCATGCGCCGCATTTCGTCCCAGCAGGCAGGATCTTTGCGGCATCATACTTGTACCAGGAATCCGAACCTTCGCGAGCGAACAGATCGATGACCGCGCGGTTTGCTTTTGGGGATTCGAGTACGTGGTTGCAGCCTTCGCAGAAGAAGACCGCGATCGGGACGCCCCAGATGCGTTGGCGGGAGATGCACCAGTCGGGACGCGTCGCGACCATGTTCGAGATGCGTTCCTCACCCCAGGCCGGATCCCACTTCACTGTCTTGATTTCGTCGAGGGCCACGCTACGCAGTGTTCCGTGGTCAAGCTTGCCCTCCATGGAGATGAACCACTGTTCGGTGGCGCGGAAGATGACGGGGTGATGGCATCGCCAGCAATGCGGATAGGAATGCTCGATGTCGGAGCGCCCCATCAGCACTCCGCGCGACTTCAGCATCTCGACGATCGGCTCGTTGGCGTCGAAAACGCGCTTGCCCTCGTATTCCGGCAGTCCGTTACGCAGCACGCCGCCTTCATCCACATTGCAACTCTGGTCGATGCCGTACTTCACGCCCGTGTAGAAGTCGTCTGCGCCATGCGAAGGAGCGGTGTGCACCGCGCCCGTGCCCTGGTCCATCGTCACGTAATCCGCGACCACGCCAAGAATGGTCCGCGGGAGAAATGGATGGGCGAACGTGGCATGTTCAAGCTTTGCGCCGGGGAAACGCGCAAGTTCCTTGAAGTCTTCGCCAAGATGACAATTCTTAACAGTCTCGACGGCCAATCTTTCGGCCACGATGTAAACCCAGTCGTGACTTTCGATTGCTACGTATTCTTCCGTCGGATTGAACGCAACCGCCATTGATGCGGGAAGCGTCCAGGGAGTGGTCGTCCAAATGATTGTCGCAACCTGCTTGCCAGATAACGCAGGATCGAGTGCCGACGCATCGCTGGTGAGCGCATACCGTACCCAGATGCTTGGACTCGTATGGTTTTCATATTCGACTTCGGCTTCGGCGAGCGCGGTTTTGTCGTAGATGCACCAATAAACCGGCTTCAGCCCCTTGTAAATCATGCCCTTTTCGAGGAATGCATAGAAGTTCTCAATGACGCTCGATTCATATTGCGGCGTCATCGTCGAATAAGGATTTTCAAAATCACCAAAAACCCCCAACCGCTTGAACTGGTCGCGCTGGATGTTGAGATATTTGTCGGCGTATTGCCTGCAGGCGCCGCGTACCTCGAGCGGCTGCATCTGCAACTTTTTGCGGCCAAGAGATTCGTCAACTTTAATTTCGATCGGCAGCCCGTGGCAGTCCCATCCGGGCACATACGGGGAATCAAAGCCGCTCATCGTCTTCGACTTCACCACGAAATCTTTCAGGCACTTGTTCAGCGCGTGGCCGAGGTGAATCGCGCCATTCGAATAGGGCGGTCCGTCATGCAGGACATACGTCGGCGAACCTTTGCGCGATCCGCGAATCTGCTCGTAAATCTTGATCTCCGCCCAGCGTTCGAGCGCCTTCGGCTCATTCTGCGGCAGATTTGCCTTCATCGGGAAATCGGTCTTAGGCAGGTTCAGGCTGTCTTTTAGCTCCACTCGGGGTTCCTATCTCTATGCGCTAAAGGGATTTCGGACGGGAAGGATCGACTCCTCGCCAAGTTTTTATTATAGGGACAGCATGCAATTGGCGTCCAATACAGCCTGCGCCTGTCTGTGAATTATGCTCCCGGTGCATGAAGTCTTGATACCTGGGTACCCATTCGTTCAATTTTCTCCGCCCGTTGATTCTGGTAGGGTAGAGATATATGAGAGCTGAGGAGGATATCTCTTGTCCTCGGTGTGGGCAGGCGCTGAGAGCCGGGGAACCTTGTCCAACATGCGGACCATTGAGCAATGAATGGACATTGCGCGGCGCCCCCTACATTTTCGTGATCCTGGTTGTCATCCTTATTGCGGGTTTCAGCATCACGCGACTGGCCGTTTCTGCATACCAATCCAAACAGCGTTCGCTCGCGGCGATGTGGTATCAGCGCGGCATGAAGCAAATGCAGGACAAGCAATCTGCCTCCAAGGCGGTTGACGATTTCGAAAACGCACTGGCGCACCAACTCGAAAACAATGAGTATCGACTGCGCCTGAGTGAAGCATTGATCCAGGCAGGCAGGCTCACGGAAGCGCGTGCTCACCTGTTGAGTCTTTGGGACCAGAGGCCCGGTGATTCTCTCGTAAATCTTGAACTTGCGCGGCTCTCAGTCCAGCGCGGCGAAATTGACGTTGCGGTCCGCTACTACGAAGGCGCAATTTACGGAGTCTGGCCCTCCGGCGAAGTGCCATCCAAGGCAAGACTCAGTACCCGTATTGAAGTTGCGACGCTCTTGCTTGAAAACCATCGCAGCCAACAGGCGCAATCCCAATTGATTGCCGCCGTCGCGGAAGCTCCCCAGGAGTTCGATATCTGGCAGCAGTTGGGACAGATGTTTCTTCAGGCTGGCGATCCGCAGCGCTCATATACAACCTTGTTGCATGCCCGCAGACTTAATCCTCGTGATCACCGCGTGGATATAGCGCTGGGCGAAGCTGCCTTCCAGATGAACAAGTTTGATTTGGCAAGCCGTTGGTTATATGACGGAGTCCTCGCGGTTCCGGATGATAAGCAAGCCGCGCAGTTGCTCAAACAGTTGAATGAAGTGGAAGCCGTTGACCCTTTCAGGACAGGACTGAATTCACGTGATCGCGCCTTGCGTGTGATCAAGCTGTACAGAGCTGCATTTGAGCGCCTCGACCAGTGTTTCGCCAGCTTCAATCCTCCCGCAACGGCTCCGAGCCAGCCGCCGGCGCCGCCAGGCATTGCGAACCCTTTCGTTCTTCAGGCTGTCTCCGGAATGCGAGACTGGTCGAATCAGTTGAAGCCGCGGATGACGGAACCAAGACTACGGGGCCAGACCGATGTCCAGGAGAATGCAATGCGTTTTGTGTTTCAGGCGGAGCAGACTGCACAGCAATATTGCTCGCTTCCGTCTCGTCCCATCGATCAGACGATTCAGTTGCTCGCCCGTGAAAGGTGGACGAACGAATGACCGCCACTCCCGAGGGACAGTTCCCAATCTCATTCTGGCGAAAATATTACGGCAGAGTTCGCAGCGTCATCGCCACGGCGGGAGAACTATCCATTCGTGAGGAGCAGGTTTTCCTGCTGCTTGCCATCGTCATCGGTGTGTTTTCGGGTCTGTTGGTCGTACTCTTCCGTCTGCTTATCGAAACGCTGCGCATCGTGCTTCTCGGCAGCGCATTGCGCCCATCTTTTCCGCGCGTAGTGATTGTGCCGGCGGTTGTTGGGCTTGTGATTGCGTTTCTCGTTATCAAGGTCTTCCCTAAGATCCGTGGCAGCGGCGTCAACCAGACAAAGGGCGCTCTCTACATCTACGACGGCTACATCGCCAGTTCGACCGTCATTGGAAAATTTTTCGTCAGCGCACTCGCGATCGGCAGCGGACAATCCCTGGGACCTGAAGATCCGTCCTTGCAGATTGGCGCCGGCGTTGCATCGTTCCTTGGACGCAAACTGAAGTTGACGCGTGAACGTCTGCGCCTCATCGCCCCGGTGGGCGCAGCCGCTGGTTTAGCCGCAGCCTTCAACGCGCCGATCACCGCAGTGCTTTTCGTTATCGAAGAGGTCATTGGCCGCTGGTCGGCCGGAATCCTCGGCGCAATTGTTCTGTCCGCAATTTCGAGCGTGGTTGTCGAACGCTGGTTCCTCGGCGATACGCCTCTTTTTCGGATACCGAGTTATCACCTCGTCCATCCGGCCGAACTGCTGGCCTATGCGGCCATGGGCGTTGTTGGCGGCTTTGCGTCGCTCGTCTTCGTCAAGGTTGTCAGTTATCTCCGCCCCAAGCTCCGTACATTGCCGCACTGGACGCAATACTTCCAGCCCGCCGCTGCTGGACTCATCATTGGCCTCATCGGCGTTCGCTTTCCGCAGGTAATGGGCGCTGGCTACGAATACATGGACCAGGCGATGCATGGCCGGTTCACATGGCAGTTCCTCGCAATTCTTGCCGGACTGAAAATTCTTTCGACTGCGTTATCGTTCGCCAGCGGAACTCCAGGCGGCCTTTTCGCTCCTGTGCTCTTTATTGGAGCCATGATCGGCGGCTCCATCGGCATGGGCGCACAGACATTTCTCCCGCACCTCACCATTCCAGCCGGCGCTTACGCCCTGGTCGGCATGGGGACGCTATTTGCTGGAATTCTCCGAGCCCCAATGACTTCCGTGTTCATGATTATGGAAGTCAGCGGAAATTATTCGATCATTCTTCCGGTCATCATTTCCAACACGATTGCTTATTTGATCTCGCGCTCATTTCAGCCAGTTCCGATCTTCGACATTCTTTCAAGGCAAGACGGGCTCGACCTGCCGTCGCTGGAAGAAGAACGCGAGGTTGGAATCCTACGCGTAGAGGACGCTATGCGCCCCGCTTCAATACGAGCCTTGCGAAGCGAGGAGCCTCTCTATTCCGCGCGGGCAGTGGTAAGGAATGCGCCGGATACTGAATTGCTGCTCGTCTCATTTCCCGACGGGCGATGGGGAGCGATTGCTGCGGAAACGCTCATGGGACTGAGTGCGGATGAAACAACTCCACTCAGCGATCACGTACGGATTCATCTGCCACTGCTTTACCCTGACCAGCCTTTGGATACCGCGCTGCGTCAGATAAAAGACTGGCCGCTTCTACCCGTTATTCATCGTGCCGACCTGCGGCGCCTTGTTGGAGTTATTTCACTCAAGGACATCATCGCGGCCTATCACGACCAAGGCACCCACACGGTCGAGGAATAGCCGCACTCTCTCGCGCAAAAGCTTCGCGCCCGGAAGTATCTATAGTTGTTTCAGGAAGAGCTTCGCTTGCTCGAAGTGAGGGAAGAGTTTTTCTTCAGCCATGAACTCCCGCGAGTGCACGCACCGCCGGCTCCCGCGCATTTTTACCGGATGCTTCAGGTGGAGCATTTCGTGGTAGACAAGGTACTCGATGGCGTAGCGCGGAACGTGGGGACGGTCGAAGACACGGCTCACCACGATGGCATTGTGCGCGGGATCATAGTGGCCCAGGCTGTTGCGTGCGTGCTCCACGCTCCAGGTCATCCGTGGCCGTCCCAGCAGTCCGTCGAAGAAGCGCACGTTCAGGTCGTCAAAGATTTCGTCCAAATCGTAAACATGCCCCTGCGCCGACGCGATGCGCTTTCTTCCGCGCATCTGGCGAACCAGGTGCGCCTTCTTGATCATCTCCGGGCTGCCAACATGCCGCCGATAACGCGATGCATGGTGTGACTCAACCGGCTTGCGGTAGATCTTCGCCATCAGGATGTGAATGATGGAGCGCAGAACAGGCTCCGGGGCGCCTTCCAGCAGGTCGGACAGCCGCACCTTCAGCACGCCTTCTCGCAGACGAATCGTATTGTTGACGTTTGCAAAAGGATAGAACTGAAATTGAAATACGGGCAGCGGCGCCCGCGGTCGCAGTTCGCGGTAGGTCTCTTCCAGAATCTGCTGCACGGGTAACAAGGCGAAACCAGATTATCACGTCTCGCTACCGTTGCGGCTTACCGAGGCCGCCCATGCCCGTGTAGTCAGGACGCTGCTTGGGTCCCTTGGATTTTGCCTCATCATCTTTTTTCTTCTTGTCTTTTGCGGATTCTTCCTTGTCGGGCTTTTCCTTGCCCTTCTTAGCCATTTCGTCAGCCAATAGGGCATGAGCGTTATCGACGCTCGCGCTGGCCGATTCGTCCGCATCTTCGATGGCAAATTTGTACTGCTCCATCTGCGCGGACGTCGAGTTTTCTTTCAGAGCCTTCAACTTTGCCCGGATATCGGTATCCATTTCAATGACGGCGCGCAGCGACTTTCTCATGTCTTCGCCCTGGCGGTCGTACATCGAAAGATTGTCGTCGACTTCATCGAGCAGATTCGCCACGTCACTCAACAGTTGTCCGATCTCGGGAGCGTTTGCCGTCGCCATCTTTGGGTCTGCCCGCAGGACGTTGATCTTGTCCATTCGCCGCTGCGTAAAGTTGATGAGCAACTTCATCCGGGCATGCGGTTCCTGCGCGGTCTCGCGCAGTTCGTTGACCTCTTTGTCATTAAGCGGATCGCGATTGAACTGGGCAAACAGCGGAGTCGCCATCGACAATGAGAGTGTTGCCGCCACAGCGAAGCGGGACAGGCGATTCATTTCTTCTTCTCCTCCTGCTTCAAAACGTTGATCATGTGTTTCTTGGGGACTCCGAACATGGCAACCAGCAGGTCAGTTCGCGCGGATTCCAGTTGCTTCAGTCCGGCATCAATCGGCGCATGGTCTTCGAAATTGAGCGTGTCGCGAATATCGTGAATGCGAGTAATCAACTCGCGCACCTTGATCTCCGTTTGCTTCTCGTGCTTCCTGGACTGAATGGCGCCATGCGCGGCGCGCAGCGCATAGTTGAACGCCAACTGCATCGCGGCGTGTCCCTGCTCGTTTTTCCCGGCGTTAAAGAGGTCGTTCGATTGTTCGGCAAAGGCACGGGCCACCTTGACGCACAGCTTGGCGCACTCCGCCGGGTTGGCCTTGTCGGCGCGGGCTTGCATCTCCTGGAGCGATTCCTTGGCGAGCATATTTACGCTCAGGAGCGTGACCAGAAGGATGATCGCTACGTATCGCATGGTTCACTTAGCTTTCTTGCGACTCTCCGGATCGATCGCAATCAGCCGATGCTTTGCCTTCCATTCTTCGTCAGGGAACTTCCCATTCGAAACCGTAAGGAATTGCTTGTAATTCTCGCTTGCTTCCTTGAATGCACCCAGATGATCGTAGCTGGTCGCACGCAGAAAATACGTTCCCGCATTCTCCGGCTCAAGCTTACCGCGAGCATCAAGGGCCTGGATCGTCAATGAATACTGCTTGTTCTCCGAGGCCGCCAGCGCCAGTTGCCCGTAAGCATCGCCGAAGTTCGGTTTCAACTTCACTGCGGTCAGAAATTCGTTCTGCGCCTCGGGAAACTTCTGCGTGTGAAGCAATGCGACCCCGAGTATGTAATGTAACTCTGGATCGTTCGGCGACTTCGCCAGCAACGTCTGCGCTGTCCCAATGGCGTCTCCGTACTTCTTCAGCCTGAGTTGCAGCGAGGCCATCTCGCGCAGCGTGTCCAGGTCGCCGGGAGAAATCTGCAATGCCTTCTCAAACTCCGCCACGGCATCCGGATACTTCTCCTCTACAACCAATACACGACCCAACTGAAGATGCGCATTGACGCTTTGCGGGTTGGCCTGGAGAAATTGCCGCAATACGCCTTCCGCCTCGGGAAACCGCTTGTCGCGCATGTAGAGGTTGCTGAGCGCGGCAAGTGCATCGCTGTTCGTGGGACTGATCTCCGCCGCCTTCTTGAATTCTTTCTCTGCGTCGGCGTCATCTTTGGTCTGCTGGTATAACGTGCCGAGTTGCAGGTGTGGCGTGGGATCCGTTGGCATCAGCGCTGCCGCCTGCTGATAAGCATCCACTGCGTTTGCGCGGTCGGTCTGCGAGAGCTTCTGGGCCAGGAAGAGCCACGCTTTTGCCATGGTTTGCGATTCAGTGGCATTGGGCTTCAACTTGGCGGCGGCACGCAGATATTTACCCGCCTCTGGATTGCCGGCCGAAACCAGTAGTAACCCGAGATTCAGATTGGACTCGAGTACGTTTGGCTGTGCGGCAACGGACTTCCGGTACGCCTCAATGGCTTGCGGCTTGCGGTTCGTCACGTTGTAGATGTATCCGAGGTCGAACCACGCACGATAGTGCTGCGGATGCTGCTTTACGATCGCGTCGAGCTCGGTTTCCGCCGTCGCATAGTCCTGCTTTTGCATGTCAGCCTCGGCCTTGATGAGCGCCTCATCGCGCTCCGCCACGCGTACATGCCGAATCGTTGTGCCCGTATTCTGCGCATGGCCTGCCAGGCCCAGCGCAAGCACAACGGCGATTACGATTACACTGCTATTTTTCATCTTCATTCGATGCAGGGCGCCATGTCGGGTAAGATGCGCGCCAACCACTTACCGGTATATGAGTTCTTGTTCTTCGCAATTGTTTCGGGAGGTCCAGCACAGACCACTGTTCCACCGCGCTCGCCCCCCTCTGGCCCCAGGTCAATCACCCAATCTGCCACCTTGATGACATCCATATTGTGTTCAATCACCAGGATCGACCCACCGGCATCAATCAACCGCCGGAAGGCCGCAAGCAACTTGCTGACGTCGTCGAAGTGCAGCCCCGTCGTCGGTTCGTCAAAGATGTAAAGCACCCGTGAGAGTCTCTTCGGTGCGCCGTTTGTACTCTTTGCCGCAACCGACTTTGAGTGTGGTTGCAGGTGCGCCGCCAGCTTCATGCGCTGCGCCTCGCCTCCGCTCAAGGTTGTTGCCGACTGCCCCAGCCGCAGGTACCCAAGTCCCACTTCGTCCAGCACTTTTAGCTTATCCACCACCTTGGGCACGCCGGAAAAGAACTGTAGCGCTTCTTTGATCGTCAGGTCGAGAACATCATGAATGTTCTTTCCGTGATAACGGACCGCGAGCACCTCTGGTTTGTATCGAGTGCCCTTGCAGTCCTCGCAGATCAGTTCGACATCCGCCAGGAATTGCATTTCGACCGTTACCGTTCCGTCCCCCTGACAGGTTTCGCAGCGTCCGCCCGGTATATTGAACGAAAAATGTCCGGCAGTGAAGCCGTGTTTTTGCGACTCCGGCAGGGAAGCGAAGAGTTCTCGAATGGGATCGAAGGCCTTGATGTAAGTCACCGGATTCGAGCGCGGCGTTCGTCCAATGGGAGACTGGTCCACCAGCACAACTTCGTCGATGAACTCATCTCCTTCCATCTCTACAAACGAACCTTCCGACGTCATCCCAGTCGTTTGTTTCTTGGCCGCCGCCAGTCCCTGGTAGATCACGTCATGCATCAGCGTCGACTTGCCGGAGCCTGATACGCCCGTGACTGCCACAATCATGCCAAGCGGAATATTGACGTCGATTGCTTTTAGATTGTGGCCGCGCGCGCCCTTAATCTTGAGAACCTGCCGACCCGGCTTGCGACGGGTTTCTGGAATGTGAATATGCAGGTCGCCGTTCAAATAGCGCCCGGTGAGTGAGGCTGGATTCGCCCGGATTTCATCAATCGATCCAACGGCGATGACACGCCCGCCGTGTTCTCCCGCACCCGGACCGAGGTCGAGTATGCGGTCGGCGGACGACATGATGTCTGGGTCGTGCTCCACCACAAGAATCGTGTTACCCAGATCCCGCAGGTCCTTCAGGATGGCGACGAGACGTTCCGTGTCGCGGCTATGCAGCCCAATCGAAGGCTCGTCGAGCACGTAGAGTGTCCCCACCAGGCGCGACCCCAGCGATGTTGCCAGTTGAATCCGCTGTGCCTCGCCACCCGAGAGCGTTGAAGCCAGCCGGTCCAGCGTCAGGTATTCCAACCCTACGTTGTAGAGAAACTGTAGCCGTTCGCGAATCTCTTCCAGCAGCTTTCCCGCAATGCCGCTCTCCTGCTCCGTAAGCTGCAATTCTCGAAAGAACTCCACTGCCTGTTCCACCGTCAGCGCGGACACCTGGCAAATGTCGCGGCCTGTCACTCGAATCAGTCGCGCCTCTGGACGCAACCGCGCGCCACCGCACGTTGAACAAACCGAATACCCCCGGTAACGGCTGAGAAACACGCGCACGTGCAACTTGTACTTCTTGCGCTCCAGGTGGGCAAAGAATCCGCGCACGCCCCACCATTTGCCGTCGCCTTCGATGATTTGCCGCTGATCTTCCGCTTGCAGCTCGGCCCACGGGACGTCCAGTGGTATCCCTGCCTGTCGTGCGTAGCGCTTCATCTCTGTTGCCAGCGGACGATACTTCGGCTTGGTCCACGGATCGATTGCGCCTTGCGTTAGAGAGAGGGATTTATCCGGGACTACCAGGTCCATGTCGAAATCGATCGTGTTTCCAAACCCCTGGCAGCGCGGACAAGCCCCGTAAGGATTGTTAAACGAAAACAGCCGTGGCTCTGGTTCCTCGTATCGTAGATCACAAGCCTTGCACTCGAATCGTTGTGCAAAGCGCATCCGTTCCGGTTCGCCACCCTCGCGCGGGGCCGTCTCGATGAGGACCTCTCCGGCCTCTCGATACGCGCTCTCCACCGCATCCACAATGCGGGAGCGGGAGTCGCTGTCCACCACGATGCGGTCGAGAAGAAGGAAGACGGGCTTCGTGAAATCCACGTCGAGAAGTGATTCCGGCGTGGAAAATTCATACAAGCTTCCGTTCTGGAAGAGCCGGTTGAATCCGCGCTTGCGAAGTTCAAACAGCCGCGCTTTCAGCAACTCCGTCACATCCGGGACATCCGCTTTTTTCTTTCGCCCCTTTGGGCGTTTCTCTGTTTCCGGCGGTACCGGCGGAGGCAACAAAGGAAAGAGCACGTTCAGCCGCGTTCCATCGCCAACGCTCAGTATCCGGTCGGCGACTTCATCGATCGTGTCTTTCTTGACTTCATTTCCGCACCGCGCGCAAAACGTCCTGCCGATGCGGGCGAAGAGAAGCCGCAGGTAGTCGTAAATCTCCGTTGCCGTCGCAACCGTGGACCGTGGATTGCGTGTCTGGTTCTTCTGCCGGATCGCCACTGCTGGCGCAATTCCATCGATCAGGTCGACGTCGGGTTTTTCGATGCGCTCTAAGAACTGCCGCGCGTAGGCAGAGAGCGACTCTACGTAACGGCGCTGTCCCTCGGCGTAAATCGTGTCGAACGCAAGGGAAGACTTGCCTGACCCAGAGACCCCTGTAACCACCGTCAGCGAATTGTGCGGGATCTCGCAATCGATGTTCTTCAGATTGTGGACCCGCGCACCGCGAACAACTATGGATTCCGTGGACATGATGAATCATGCAGCCGGACGGCCTTCCTACCAGACCGGCGCAACACTGAGCGACGGTCCTACAGGTGGCCTCGTCGAGGCTACTGAATCTTTCGATTATAAATCGCCGGGAGAAGGGAGCAAGTGCGCCCAGTATTTCGCTCAGTGGAGGAACCACAACGTGGTCAACACGTAGAGCCACATCAGGGCCATGAAGTGCCAGTACCACACGCACACATCCGACGTGATCCGCCGCCATTCCAGCGACTTCCGGTTCGAGCCAATTAGCGCGACGTAGAAAATCGCGCCCAGCCCAACGCACAGATGCACCGCATGAGCCCCCGTCAGCAGATAGACAAACGCACTCGCCGGACCGCCATTGCTGAACACGGCTCCAGACTGTTGCAGCAGCCGCCATGCGTGCCATTGCCCGGTCACGAATGCTACGCCGAGCACGGCGGTTGCCTCCAGCCATCGCTGCGAATGTGGAGAGATCCGCGCCACTCCTGGAATGTTGCTTGCCGGAATAATGACCGATTCCAGCGCCGCCAGCCGCCGGGCATGTTCCGCCGTCAGGCTGCTCAGCAAAAGCACGCCGGTATTTAGCAGCAGTAGTTGGATTGGCAGATGAACCGGCACCCAGTCCGTCACCAGCGTCCTGGTCGAGGCGTCCCACCGGCCCGTGCTGCGCCTTGCCATGAAAAGGACGGTAAACGAAGTGAACAGCATCACGACCGACACGACCGCAAAGATCAGGCCAACCCGGTAGCGATGCAACTGTGCAGTGTAGTCGGGAAAATGATCTGGTTCGCCGCGGTTCCCACCGCTGCCTCCCCCGCCGCCAAACACTTTGGGCGGATGCGGCCCGCGTCCGCCGTTGCCGGTACGCGGCTTGTCGGTGGTACTCCGGTGACTGGAAATCTGCGCCATACGATTTCCCAACAGCCAATAGGCGAGTGGATGTTAGCGCTTGGATGCCGCATCAAGAATGCTTGATGCTTATATTCCTACCGCATACCGCAATTCGGACGGAAAAATTCACAAAAAATGCCCGGCAGGGGACACCCGCCGGGCCAATCAACTACTTTTTACCTACTCCGGCTTCCAGTCGGGCAGTTGTCCCGGAACCCAGGGCGCTCCGGCAGCCTGCACGTCCTTCTGCAATTGCGACAGATCCTGATCCACCAGGACCCGCAGTTTCGTCATTACATCCGTAAATTCTTCGGATGCAATGGAGTAGGAGTCCATGTGCGTCTTCGTCGGAGGCTGGATCGACATCCGCGTGTCTTCCAGTATCCCCTCTACTCGGCCCGCAATGGACGGAGGAATGTTGATGTTGCGCGCTGCCAGCACTTGGTTGCCAGACAACTCGATTTGCAGCGCGTCCAGTTGTTTCTCCAGCGCTACCGTCCGCACCAGCAGGTTCGGATCTGCGCTCGGAGCGTCATTCAGTGCGCGTTGAATGTCCTTCAGACGCGAACTGGCGTCGCCAACCGTCCGAACCGCTCCGGTCACCGCCCGATACAGGCGCGATACCTTCTGCTGGAACGTAAGCAACGATTGCAGGTCCGCAGGACTCATTGCCGGCGTACCTTCCGCGTAGACGTTGAACCAGACCGGCCCGGTCAATGTCGTCACCACGCCGCCCTGCTCCTTATTCAGAACCACGCCGTACTTGCCCGGGAGTACAAGCGGCCCAATCGAACGGTCGCGCCCATAGTCTTCCTCACCGCCCGGACGACGGGGGCCCATGAGGATTGGATTCGGGTAGCGGAGATCCCATGCCACGCGGTGAATTCCCGGCGCGTTCATGGCTGGAACCCTGCGCAATGGCTTGCCATCGGCGTCGACCACGGTAAAGAACACCTGGGGATCTTGCTCCTGGGCCTCTGCTGTCAGTTCGGCGTTCGTGGGATAGGGGAACGGCTTACCTTCCTTTTCCGCCTTCTTTTCAGCTTCTTCTCGGAGCTGCTTTTTGGTCTTAAAGCTATTCTTTAGATAATAAGTGAAAGTGGCTCCATATGGAGGATTTGGAGCTGTAAAGTACTGGTCTCCATGGAAGCCCTTGCCGCGTCCGCCCAGTGGCGAGGCTTGGACATACATCATCGTATCTTTCACCGGGAACAAGTCGGCTTCCTTCTGCAGGTCCTCCGGTTTCAGCACGCGCAGCGGCGTGATGTTGTCGAGGATAAAGAACCCGCGCCCGAACGAAGCCGCCACCAGGTCGCTTTCGCGCTTCTGGATCGTGAGGTCGTGGATGGAGATCGTCGGCATTCCGCCCTTGAGCTGAATCCACTTCTTGCCGCCGTCAATCGTGAAGTACACGCCAAACTCTGTTCCCGCGAACAGCAGGTTCGGGTTGACGGTGTCTTCCGCGAAAGCCAGCACGGCTCCATTCTCCGGCAGGTTGCTGGAGATTGATGTCCAGGTCTTGCCTGTATCGGTCGACTTGAAGAGGTAAGGCTTAAAGTCTTCGTTCTTGTGATTGTCGAACGAGGCATAGACGGTGTTGACGTCGAAGCGCGAGGCGAAAATCCGGCTGACGTAGGTTATTTCCGGCAAGCCGGGGAACTTATCGTACTTCGTCCAGTGCGCACCGCCGTCTTCGGTCACTTGGATCAGGCCGTCGTCCGTGCCGACGTAGATGAGTCCCTGTTTTAGCGGAGACTCGTCGAGGGCGACGATGTTTCCAAAGAACGAGGTTGAGGCGTCCTTTGCAACCGCATCGGGACCCCATATCTTGCCCATCACGGGCAGGGTGTTGCGATCCAGGTTGCGTGTCAGGTCGCCGCTGATTTCTTTCCAGCTATTACCCCGATCTTCGGATCGATAGAGCCGCTGCGAAGCGAAGTAGATGTGCGTGTGGTTGAACGGGCTGACGAGGATTGGCGAATCCCAGTTCCAGCGATTCGGTGCTTCTCCCTTCGCCTCCACCGGTTGAATGCCGAGGGCCTGCCCGGTGCTGCGATCGAAGCGAACCAGCGCACCGTATTGCGCTTCCGCGTACACGGTATTGGGATCTTCCGGATCGACGCGGGAGTGGAAGCCGTCGCCACCCTGCGTGACGAACCAGTCGGCATTCACAATGCCGTTAACGTTGCGCGTCTGCGAAGGTCCGCCCAGCGAGTAGTTGTCCTGGGTTCCACCGTATACGTAGTAGAACGGCTTCGAGTTGTCCGCGTCCACGTCGTAGAACTGTGTGATCGGCAGGTTCGATTTGAAATTCCACGTATCGCCGCGATCATAGGTCTCGTAGACTCCGCCATCGCAGCCCACCAGCATGTAGTCCGTGTCGTTCGGATCAATCCATAGCGCATGATTATCCACGTGCTTGGAGCGCGTGTTTTGCATATGGAACGTTTTCCCGCCATCGTCACTGACCAACATCATGGTGTTCGGGTAATAGAGGCGGTCGGGATTCTTCGGATCGACCCAGATCTCCGAGTAGTACTGCGCGGTCGGGTCGGAGTCGTTGCGCTTTTCCCAACTGGCGCCCTTGTCGTTGGAGCGGAAAATTCCACCCTTCTTGCCCGACGCTTCAATGACCGCATAGACAACATTTGGATCGGAGGGCGAGACGGCTAGTCCGATTCTGCCAAGGTCTCCGCCCGGCAATCCGTTCGTCAGTTTGTGCCACGTCTCTCCGGCATCGGTGGATTTATAGATCGCCGATTCCGGCCCACCGTCGATGATTGTGTACTGCTTGCGCTCGCGCTGATACGACGCGGCGTACATGGTGTCCGGGTCTGAAGGATCCATGGCAACGTCGGTGACACCCGTGTATTTGCTGATCTGCAGCACGGGCTTCCATGTTTTGCCACCGTCGGTCGTCTTGTAGAGGCCGCGATCGCCACCCGGTCCCCACAGCGGTCCCTGCGCCGCAACAAAAACGGTGTCGGGCTTGCGCGGGTCGATGAGGATTTTTCCGATGTGTTCGGAACTCTTCAGACCCATGTTTTTCCACGTCTTTCCGCCATCGTCCGAGCGGTAGACGCCGTCACCGTAGCTCACCGAACGCTGTGAATTGTTCTCGCCTGTGCCCACCCAGATGACGTTCGTATCCTCGGGATCGATGACGACCGTGGCGATCGAGTACGCGCCCTCGTGGTCGAATATCGGAGTCCACGTAGTACCGGCGTTGTTCGTCTTCCACACACCGCCCACTGTCGCCACATACCATTGCGCCCGGTTGTTGGGATTCACGGCGATATCGAGTACTCGC
The DNA here is from genome assembly GCA_021779935.1 of Acidobacteriota bacterium. Classification (GTDB taxonomy): domain Bacteria; phylum Acidobacteriota; class Terriglobia; order Terriglobales; family Acidobacteriaceae; genus JAJXZT01. The sequence continues at coordinate 26,852 of JAJXZT010000040.1, read as the reverse complement.
CCAGAGGTGGTCGCTGGGCCAATGTTCCGGAATTCGAGGCCCGCGAACGTGCCGGCAGACATCGGGTCGTGCGGCTTCTCTTCCTTTGCCGCCGGCGCTTCGGACTTGGCCTCCTTCGTGTCCTTGGCCGCTTCCTTCGAGCGCTTTACTTTCGATTCCTTCTTTTGCTCGGCCTCGGGTTTCGCTTTTGCGGATGCCGCTCCCGAGGGTTGCGCCAGGAGAGGCGTACCGGCAAGAGCAAGCAGGAGTGCTGTGCTGAAAACTAAGCGTGTTCGAAACAAGTTGTCCTCGCAGGATGGTGTTGAGATGAAAACAGGTTTATACACCTTGCGGGGCACAAGAGGAAAAAGAACTTCGCAGAGTTTTCAATCGCATTCATCTTCGCTTAATCCTGACTAGGCACAATGAACCTCTGGGCAACTCTCCGTGATCCAGCCCGCGTATCGAGTTCTTCGCGGATTCACGAGTTTTGCGGCGTTTGTAAGTGTTAACACAATGTCACCTCCCTGATCCGGTGACGCTCGGGGAGGCCTTCGGGTCTCCCATTTTTTACGTCGGCTTGTCCGGTACCATTTGAATCTTCGCTTCGGTTGTGGCATCAATGTTGTGTCCATGCCAAAGCCCAGGAACAATCTCCCATCCGAAACAGGTCACGACACCAGGCACCTTCGTACCACCACAAACCACTGCTTCGGCTGTGGCCCCGATAACCCGGAAGGTCTTCGATTGAACTTTGTCCTCGACGAAGCGAACCAGTCTTTCGTTTGTCATTTCAAACTTTCGTCGCGATACGTCGGCCCCCCGGGACATGCCCACGGAGGAATCATTGCCACCGTACTCGACGAAGCGATGGGGAAGGCGAACAAACTTCGCCACGTCATTGCCCTGACAAAAGAGATGACAGTCGAATATCTGCGTCCGGTTCCGCTGGGGAAACCGCTCATTGCGGAGGGAAGGAACAAACGCGTCCGCGGACGCGCTCACGTCAACGTCGCAGAAATTCGAAACGCAAAGGGTGAAGTCCTGGCGCGCAGTCGCGGGACGTTTATCGCCATCGATCCGGTGAAGATGTTTGAAAAATACCTTGGCAAGAAAAACACCGGCGGGCAGTGGCGCTTTGTGCGCGAAGTAAAAGAAAAGTGAGAGTCTGGACAATCACCTTTCTCGCATATCGCACCAGTTGAGGAATTTGCGGAATGCCGCACCGCGATGGCTCACCTTTGATTTTTCTTCCGGCGTAAGTTCTGCAAAGGTCTTGTCGAGGGCAGGGAAGTAGAACAGAGGATCGTAGCCGAATCCGCCGCTGCCACGGGTTTCGCGCAAAATTACACCTTCTGCCGAACCGCGGAACGAGGCCACTTCCCGGCCATCACGTGCCACGGAAATTACACAGACAAATCTTCCCGTTCGCTTATCGTCGGGCACTTCACTCAGTTCTCGCAACAGTTTCTCGTTGTTGGCGCGATCGGCGCTGTTCTCGTGGCCGTTGTCACCTTCGGCGGCGTAGCGCGCGGAACGCACACCCGGCGCACCTCCGATCGCGTCCACTTCCAGCCCCGAGTCGTCCGCGACAACCAACTCGCCAGCGGCGAATCGACTGTAGTGCTCCGACTTCTTCCGCGCATTCACCTCGAAGGTAGCGCCGTCTTCGATCACCGTGGCAATAGATGAGAAATCAGGCAGGAGTTCGACTTCCACTCCGTGCACGTTGGCGGCGGCGGAAAAATCGCGAAGCTTTCCTTTGTTGGACGAGGCGATCAGGACACGCATGGTATTAAACTTCGCACACTTTGTGCATGCCTGACCAGCCTGTAGGTCAATCTTCCGTCAATGAACAGCGAGTGGCACGATCTCCGTTGAGCCGGCCTGTTTCACGCCCAGCCTTATCGGGCGCGGCGGCCCCTTCTTCGGTATGGTGGCGTCGACCCACAACGTTTCTCCCGGCTTCAGGTGCGAGAGATCCTGTGCGGTGTCGGATATGAAATAAGCCAGGGGGTCGGCGAGCGCCAGCCTTGAGGAGTCTCCATCGGAAATACGCATGAATCGCAGGTCGTCGTAATTGCCCGTGATCTGAACAAGAGCGCCGCCATCGCGCACTTCAATTCGCCCAAATACCGAGGCAGACGGAAGTTTCGGATTTAGCTTTCTTGGCGTGGGATCGGCAAACAAAAATTGCAGACGGATGTACCTGTCTCGAATCGGCAGATTCGGAGCGTAATTCCGAGCCTCCAGCCAAACGTGCGGACGAGTCGAGCGGTCGTAAAGCAGCTTTGCGCCAAGACTGCAAACGAGCAGAACGTGTATCACCGCGACGGCGACTGCCTTGGTTAATGGCCTCATCGCACACCTCCCGAGGTTCGGGCTACCAGTCTCCGACGCAGCTTCTCAAGCTGCCATCCACCGAGCAGGAAGATCAACCCGAAACTGATAAGGGTCGCTGAGCGCCCGAGTTTGTCGATGATGGCGGAAAAGTAAAAGAACAGAAGAGTTATGGCAAATCCGGCGATACCAAGGTCGATGCGCTCACGACGGTCTTCGTGCAATCCCCAGAAAACCAATCCAATTGCCCCCAGAATGCACCAGCCATAGATCGCCAGTTCCTGCAACCACTGCCTGTGGTTCAACGAGACGAGTATGACCACCCATGCGAGCGCGGCGGCGTTCCACACCGCGGCCCGTCCACGCAACCTCCATGACACCAGCAGCGGCAACACAATCACGAATAGCAATGCCGCCACGCGCATTGCCATTGTCGGAAGGGGGTGATTGTGCTCCCCATAGCTCTCTCCGGCGCATGCAATGGCGGCTCCGACCGCAGGTAGCAGAACAATGCCGCCGATCCATCCGAGCGCCTGGCGAAATGCGCTGCCGTCGCGCGCAGTGCGAGCCGTGAGGTACGTGATTGCAACCGCCAAAACAAACTCGGCAACAGTTCGTTCCGTCCATTGGAAGTGCTGGTAGCGTACGGACCACTCGGAGGCAATCCAGCCGGGGACGAGCAGCGCCGAGAGCGGTGCCTGGGCGTTGTCGCGCAGCAACGCCCACGCCAGCACACTTCCAATAGCCCACAGCAATATTCCGCCGGGCCAGTGTTCCTGTAGATTGAATATCTGGCCAGCAAGGAATATTCCGCCGCCGAGAGCAATCGTCCCCACCGCATGAAGAGCGAGCGCGAGAGCCTGGAAGCGCTGGTGCGCAAATCCCGCGGCGATGTGGAAACCGGCGACCATGACGAGCACGAGCGTGAATTGCTGCGCTGGCGAGAGGTCGTTCCAATGGGAGGCGATGAAGAGAAGGATTCCGGAGGCGACCATCAGTGCGCCGAATGCGATGGCGAGCAGGACCGGCCAACGCAGGCGCAACCCGCTTTGTTGCTGAGTTTCATAGCTGCGGATGCGATCGGCGGTCGCGACGTCGATGACAGTTGCGCCAGTCCAGCGATTGAGTAATTCCTCCAACCGTTGCGGTGATATCGGCATATATCCTCGAGGGCGAACGATATATGCGGGCGGCAATCGTGGCAATGAAACTTCGGAAACGTTCGATGTTTCAGTTCCACATCAGGAGAAGACGGCGCGAAGCGCTCAGATTGCGCGGGTACTTGCTGGTTACTGAATGTGTTTACCAGGAGGTACTGCCGACGGTACTGATGAGTAAACACATCGCTTAAGGGAAGTCACGCTCCGGTTTCGAAGGCTTGTCACCCACCTTTCCGCGTGGTAAAACTGCGACCTTGTCGAGGATGGCAACTTGAGGGGGCTTTGCCGTATTCCGTCCAGGCTCCCGGCAAGAACGAAAGACAGATGAGTGCGAGTGCCGGATAAAGAGAACCCGGCAGATGCACGGAATTCTATTTCTCAAACGCACGCGAGGGAGCCATGCACATGGACGCTCCCCCAAGGAGAGAATTATGGCGACGACTGTATCTACAAATATCGATGCAAACGCGGCCCAATTTGTCGCGCAGACCCGCAAGATGCTGATCAATGGCAAGTGGATGGCGGCAGCGTCGGGCAAAACGTTTCCGACCTACAATCCGGCGACAGGAGAAGTCCTTGCGATGGTCGCCGAGGGCGACAAGGAAGACATCGACCGCGCGGTGGCTGCGGCGCGCAAGGCATTTGAAAACGATTCTCCATGGCGGCGCATGACCGCCTCCGAGCGCGGACGGCTGATTTGGAAGCTTGGCGACCTGATCGACAAGCACACGGAAGAGTTGGCTACGCTGGAATCGCTGGACAACGGCAAGCCGCTGACGGTGGCGCGCGCGGCAGACGTTCCCCTGGCGGCGGAGTTGTTCCGCTACATGGCGGGATGGACGACAAAGTTGGAGGGCAACACGATTCCGCTCTCCGTGCCTTATACGCCAGGCGCGCGGTATCACGCCTATACGTTGCGCGAGCCGGTTGGCGTGGTCGGACAAATCATTCCCTGGAATTTCCCGTTGCTCATGGCGGCGTGGAAGCTGGGACCGGCGCTGGCTGCGGGTTGCACCATTGTCCTGAAACCAGCGGAGCAGACGCCGCTTTCCGCGCTGCGTCTGGCCGAGTTGATCATGGAAGCTGGGTTCCCGGACGGCGTGGTGAACGTGGTTCCGGGGTATGGCGAAACGGCGGGCGCGGCGCTGGCGGCGCATCCCGATGTCGACAAGATCGCGTTCACCGGATCGACCGAAGTTGGCAAGATGATCGTGAAAGCTGCGGCAGGGAACCTGAAGAAAGTCACGCTGGAACTCGGCGGCAAATCGCCGAACGTGATTATGAAGGACGCGGATCTCGAAATCGCAATTCCCGGAGCGGCGAGCGCGATCTTCTTCAATCACGGACAGTGCTGCTGCGCGGGTTCGCGCCTCTATGTCGATGCGGCGATCTACGACAAGGTGGTCGAAGGCGTGTCCGAGCAGGCGAAGAAGATCAAGGTAGGTCCGGGACTCGATCCCGCGACACAGCTCGGCCCACTGGTTTCCGACGAACAGTTGCGCCGCGTATGCGGGTACCTGGAGTCAGGGTTCTCCGAAGGCGCGAAAGCGGCGGCGGGCGGACACAAGGTTGGCGACAAGGGTTACTTTGTGGAACCGACTGTGATGGTGAACACGAAACAGAACATGAAGATTGTGCAGGAAGAAATCTTTGGACCAGTGGTGACGGCGATTCCGTACAAGAACGTGGAAGAACTGCTGCCGGCGGCGAACGATACCGTGTACGGCCTGGCGGCCGGCATCTGGACGACGAACATCAACAAGGCGCACTCGCTTGCGGCGGAACTTCGCGCCGGAACCGTGTGGATCAACTGCTACAACATCTTCGACGCGGCGCTGCCGTTTGGCGGATACAAGCAGAGCGGTTGGGGGCGCGAGATGGGACACGAAGCGCTGGAGCTCTACACTGAAACAAAGGCTGTGTGCGCACGGTACGCGTGATACAACCGCGAGTAGCGAGAACAACTCAGGCGGCCGAAAGGCCGCCTGAGTTGTTTTCTGCAAAAGATTTGAGAGCAGCTAAATATCGCGGGGATCGATCCACATGAATATACGGTACGTACATTCCTTGCAGCGAAAGGGAACCTTTCCCGTGAGTTTTGTTCTCAGGCGGTCGAGCCAATCCCTTCGTTCGCGAAAAGCTCGCGGACGGCCACACCTCGGACAGGTTCGTCCTTGAGTCTTACCATGCATTAATCAGAATCCTCAACGTTGCTTTTCTTTGATATTGTTCGAGGAAAATTGCAGCAAGCAATAAAATGATGATCGTACGCCTCAATGATGTGGAAAAGAATTCCATGGTAACAGCTACATGGTTACAGAAGATCGATGAATAGATGTCCGATGGGACGTGTCCCTGCAGGTAGTATAAATCTACACAGATCGTGATACGACATGCTACCGTGGCCGGTTCAAGGATGTGGAGGGTCAGCTGTGTCCAAGCGAACAGGCGTAGCGATAATCCTATATGTGGATGACTGCGAACCTATCCTGGCCAGCCGTGGAGCATACCTTGGTATTCATGGATACGAAGTGCTGACAGCAACGACGGGAGAAATGGCGTTGATGAGGATGCAGAAAGAAAATGTGTCGCTGGCCGTGATGGACTACAACCTGCCGGACACTACGGGCGTGGAACTGGCGCGGCAATTCAAAACTATTTGGCCCACCGTTCCGCTGATACTGCTTTCGGGTACGGTGGCGGAAGACCTGAGGATACCAAAAGGGTTATTTGACCGCGTGCTACTGAAGGGGGCGCGTCCCAAGGAATTATTGGAGGCGCTGCACGAACTGCTGGAATGCGATAACAGGGAAGTCTGAAGAATCGAAACCACTGCGAGTTGCAGAAGGGGCACGGCCTTGTGTTATATTTACATGCAGATGTTCGCCAGAACGTCTGCGTGAGTGTGCGATACACACTTGCCTAAGCGCCCTTAGCTCAGCTGGATAGAGCGTCTGACTACGAATCAGAAGGCCGGGAGTTCGAATCTCTCAGGGCGCGCCATACTTTCCAAGTTACAAGCCGCAAGCCACAAGCAAAATCAACAGCCGACCGGGAAAACTCAACTTTTTGCGAAGAGCGACGCCGCGGTTTTAACGTTGGGGGCAAAACCGTCCGCGCAAACCTCCTGGTAGAGAGAAGGATCTGCGCGAAAGATGGCTCCTCCGACGATGACTCTCGCCGCAGGGACGATGTTCCGGCACTTGGCGATGAGATCGCGAACCTGGCGGACGTTGAACAGCATGGTGGTGGAGATCGCGACGAGATTCGGAAGAAACTCCTGAACGGAGTCGAGGATAGCGTTCTCGGGGATGTCGGTGCCGAGGAAGCGGACGTCCCAGTGATGCAGAGCGAACATGTCTGCGATCATCATGCCCCCGACCTGGTGTTGCTCGCCACGGACTCCGGTTACGAGAGCACGCTGGTCCGGGTGCGGAGAGCCCGCGTATTCGAAGAGGCGGATCATGACATATTGGACGATGGCCGTGGCAATGTGTTCGCTGGCTACGCTGATTCGGTTCGATTCCCAGAGCCACCCGATGCGATACAGCGACGGTTCCAATAAATCGCTGTAGACATCGAGGAGGGAATGCCTTGTGCGCGATAGTCGAGGGCGATGCCCCGGGACTCAAGCAAGCGGGCGGACCAGAGGCAATACGCCGCGAAGCTCTCGGCGTTTCCGGCATCGGCGGCTCCGGCGAGAAAATCGATGTTGTGCGCGGAGTCCTGGCGCGTGAGTTCGCGGCCTCGGGGGCCAAAGCGCTCCCACCACTCGGGATGGCGAACATAGAACATCTGCGTGGCGCGATCCGCGAGATCGTCACGTCGTGTGCGCAACAGGTCAGCGAGATGCATCCGTTGTTCGCCGGTCACAGTCCCTGCTCCTTCTTCCATTCTTCGAGACATTCCGGACAATATCCATGACTGAGGAAGAGCGCGTTGCTTTTGAGGTAGTCGGCCAGGTCCTGCCAGATTGCGTCGGCGTTGCGCACCCGATTGCATCGCATGCAGATGGGCAGAACATCCTGGATCTTCTGGATGTGCCAGTAAGAGGTCTGGAGATCGCGGAGTGCAACCTGCAGCGCGGAATTGGCGTGCTCGGCCTCACTGCGCAGGCGTGCGTTCTCGCGCGCGAGTACTGCTAACTCGTTGTTCAGATGGAGCAGAGAATCCTCAAGCCTGCCGCCTTCCTCCCCAGCCGTTCGCCAAGGACAAGAATGTAATCCTTATCGAATTCCGCACGGCACCGAAATGTAACGACCGTGTGATCGTTACGAACAACGAAGTTGAGCAGACGCGGCGCCGCCCCGCCAGTAAGATTGCAATCGACGAGAGCGCCGGCATCGGGTGCGGTGAGCAGGCGGGAACATGGCTGTCCCACCAGGTCCGTGGAGGCAAGATTCAGTTCTTGCAATAGCCCGGTATTGCATTCGATGATGAGGCCCGAACGGTCCAGCAGCAGCGAAACAATGGCTGCGGAATCACGAAGATAGGATGCGACGAATGGACCGAAATGACGTTCGCGGGTTTCCATCCTCCCCCTTGTCCATCACCAATTCACCAGGAGATTGTCTCCGTGCGATATCTCTTGCTTAGTCTACTTGCTGTGGGACTGGTTGCGGGAGTGTGTCGCGGCCAGGAGACGGAAAACTCCGTTCCGAATAAGATCACGAAGCTCGACGAGGCGGCCACGGAATTCAGCTACCGGGGAGACGCCGCAGGCTTGGCGAACATGCTGACGGACGACTTTGTAGCGGTTGGGGCGAACGGAACGGTTGTGTCGAAGAGCGCGCTGATTGCACGGATGCAACCACGGCGACTCATCTATAAGCGGTTGGAGGTAACGGATCGCCGGGTGCGGGTCTACGGGGATGCGGCGGTGGTAGTGGGCCGGTCGATTGTGGAATTTGCCAACGACACGAATGGGTATGGCGGACTGTATCGATATATGAGAATGTATGTCAGGCAGCATGGTCGATGGAAGATATGCTCACAGCAGATAAGCCGCATTTCCGGAGACGTTCCTCCAGTAAGGACTGACTGAAAAGGCACGCCAGATGGCACATTTGGGGAGGACGGCTTCACGGTTATGATCAGTTGCGTGCGCTAATATGATTGAGATCACGGGCTAGTGCATGGGGCGCCATTTATACTTCCGGGAGTGACCGCCTGTTGTGATTGCACCCTGATGGAAACCGCGGGACTGGGAATCCGCGTCGCGAAGTAACCCTTGTAAGCGAGGGAGGCGAACCATGGATCCAAGTACCCAGCAAGCGCCGGCAATAAGCAGTCGTTCCACCTCTACTACACTCGGAAGGTTTCCGCGCTCCTACGCGATTATGCTGATTGCCGCGATGCTGCTCGGCATTGCGATTACGGCGCTCATTGTTCGCAGCGAATACAACAGTCTGCTGGGCGACACGAAGGATACGCTGACGCGCGTGGCGGATTCGAACGAGCGGTTATTCGTCGCCTGGATCAACGAGCGAATCGCCGACGGCCACACGGTCGCGTCTTTCCCAGCGAGCATCGCGGCGTTGTCGTCCTCCTCACGGACTGCCCGGACGGTGCGCGAGCACGTGACGAGCGTGCTGGATGTCTTCCGCAACGACAACGATTATGCCCACATCTACCTGCTGGATTCGCGTGGAGAAGTGGCGACAAGCTCAACGGGGGCGCCACCGCCGGATGCGGCAATTACAGAGATGGCGCGTACGCAAAGATCGAGCGCAGCGGTGCTGACCGTATTGCGATCCGCTCCCGCACCGGCGTTTGCCAGACTGGCAGTCTTTGTCCCGGTACGGCAAAAAGACCGAAGGCTGGGGACTCTGGTGCTGGTGACACGCGCGGCCGCCATGCGCTTCATCTTCCTCAGCGACGCCGCTGCGAGCAAGAGCGGAGAGACGTTGCTGGCCGAGAAATTGGGCGATCGAGTGGTATTCGTTTCGCCCCTGAGAGATCTTCGAGAAGACGGGGCGGTTCCCGTGCCGGATATTGCGGAACAGCTTGCGGTGCAGGGAGTGAGGCGGTTCGGAGCATTCACGGACTATAGAGGGCGTCGCGTCTTTGCCGTGACGCGACAAGTTCCGATCGTCGGCTGGGGAATGGTGACGAAGGTGGATCGAAAGGAAGCGCTGGCTGGTTTTCGGACGGTCGCACTGTCGGCAACCGCAATCCTGCTGACCACCCTGGCGCTCCTGATGAGCATTGCGTATGCGATCTGGCGTCACGATCAGGTCAACTTCCTGCGGGAGGACCTGGAAAAGCAACGTCGAAATGAAGAAGAGCTGCGCCAGTCGGAAGAACGGTTTGTAAAGGCGTTCCGCTCCAACCCCTTGGGAATGACGATCACCGATCTGGCCGACGGGAAGTACGTGGAAATAAACGATGCATTCGTGCGCATGATCGGGCGCGAGCGCGAGGAGATGATTGGGAAGACCGCGATGGATGCCGGAATCCTGCCGGACGAAACGGTGCGGACTACGCTGGCCGAACGGCTCCGCCGAGGCGAATCCATCCGAGAAGAATCGATTGAATTGTGCACCAAATCGGGGCGGATGATCATGTGCGAAGTCTCTGCGGAGGTGATCCAGGTCCAGGGACGGCAGCGGTTGCTATCGCTGGTAAGAGACGTGACGGAGCAGCGGAAGCTGGAGACGCGGCTGAGGCAGGCGCAGAAGATGGAAGCCGTGGGGCGGCTGGCGGGAGGAATCGCACACGATTTCAACAACCTGCTGGCCATCATTCTCGGCTATGGAGAGATTCTGCTGGAGAAGTGTCCGGCGCACGATCCAAGCCACGCAAGGCTGCAGATGATTTATGACGCCGGCGAACGTGCCGCGGGATTGACCAGGCAACTGCTGGCGTTCAGCCGCCAAAGCGTGATGCAACTGAAGATCGTCGAAGTCAATGATGTGCTGTCCGACACGGAAAAAATGCTTCGCCGCCTGATCGGCGAGGACATCGAATTCAAAATCGTGATGGGCGCAAATCCGGGGAGAGTGATGGCGGACCCTGGACAGATCGTGCAACTCCTGATGAACCTTTCGGTGAATGCACGGGATGCAATGCCAGAGGGCGGATCGCTGACGATTGAAACCGGGAACGCGGATGGGCCAGACCCGGCGCTGGTGACGATTCTTCCAGTGGGGAGCGGCCCTTACGTGACCGTGTCGGTGAGCGACACCGGGGCGGGAATGGACCCTTCCACGCAGGCGCAGATATTTGAACCCTTCTTCACAACCAAGGAAATGGGCAAGGGAACCGGGTTGGGGCTCTCCACGGTCTACGGCGCGGTGGAGCAAAGCAACGGGTTCATACAGGTAAAGAGCGAAGTGGGCCGAGGCACGATGTTCATCATCTACCTGCCGCTGGCCAGCCGCGTGGAGGATGCGGAAGAAGCGCTCCGCCAGCCGTCGGGAAATGGCCTGGGAACGGAAACGATCCTGCTGGTGGAAGACGAGACGATGCTGCGAAAGCTCACGGCCGAGACGCTGCGCGATTCAGGCTATGCAGTGCTGGAAGCCCAGGATTCAATGGATGCGGTACGGATTGCGAAGACTTATTCCGGGCGGATCGACCTGCTGCTCACGGACGTGGTGATGCCGAAGATGAGCGGACCAGCCGTCGCGTCGGAAGCGCAGGCAAGCCGAAAGGGACTCAAGGTGCTGTATATGTCCGGCCACACGGACAACGAACTGGTACAACTCGCGATCAGCGACCAGAGCAGCGGATTTCTCCAGAAGCCGTTTGCCCGTCCGGATCTGCTTCAGGAAATTCGGCGGACGCTGGACCATGCAAAAAACCGGGAGCGGGAAGGCGGCAAGTAAAAGCTTCCAGCAGAAGCAATTCCTACGTACTGAGGCGGAAATTGCGGAGTGCTAAGTGATTGAAAAAACTGGATCGCGCGATTGGCACGATCCTTGCACTTGTACAGGACAAGACGAAGTGGCGCGTAAGAGGGTTCCGCCGGCGGCATGGCAAGAGTCGCCTGCGGGACCCTTTCTGATTGCGGTTACAACTAAACCAGTGCGAGTTTACTGGTGAGGTCGAGTCCGGTGCGGCGAAGCAGATTGGCTACGGTGTCTTCATTAAGGCGCGTGGCGTCGAACTCGACGCGAACCGTGCGATCGGCTTCATTGAAGCGGATGCGGCGGATACCATAGACCTCGCGCAGGGAGTCAATGGCGCGCATTACGGGCTCAAGCGGCTTCATGCCATAAGTGAATACAACTTCGACGGCAGTCATCGATGCAGTTCCTCCGTACTCTCTTCTAGTATACCCGGCAACCCGGCGAGTAAAAGCACGAGCTTGACTGGATACCCTCCCCTGGGTATCGTATCAATACCCCTGTGGGGTATCGAGCGCGGGAGGTTGCAAGTGACGGACAGCAACGTGACAACGCATGGAAAATCGGGGCCGGGTAGGAAGGCCGTAGCTACGGACGAAAAAATCAAGCAGGCCAATCTGCACCGCTTACGCCGCGTGGAGGGCCAGGTTCGAGGGTTGCAGCGCATGGTGGAGCAGGACCGATACTGCGCCGATATCCTGATACAAGTTTCGGCCGTGACGGAAGCGCTGCGCAAGGTGGCGCGCGGGTTGCTCGAAAACCATTTGCGCCATTGTGCAACGCACGCGATTCATCATTCGCCTCCCAAGGCGGACGCAATGTACCAGGAACTGGTTGAGCTGTTCATGCGTTATTCGCGGTGAAGGAGAATCCAACTATGCCAGGCGAGACACACGCGCAGACGAAAGACCCAGTATGCGGAATGATGGTTGATCCGGCGACAGCCAAGGGCGGCTCGCACGAATACAAGGGCACGACGTATTACTTCTGCAATCCGAAGTGCAACGAGAAATTCCGCGCCGAGCCGGAGAAGTACCTGGCCGCCAGCCAAAATCCAGGCATGCACAGGACAAATGGCGGCATGGTGCAATTGGGCGGAATAAAGCCGCCCTCTGCAACGGAAAAGCGAGCAGTAGACCCCGTATGCGGGATGACAGTTGATCCCGCGACAGCCAAGGGCGGCTCGCACGAATACAAGGGCGAGACGTACTACTTCTGCAATCCAAAGTGCAGAGAGAAGTTTGCCGCGGAACCCGCAAAATATCTGGCCCCAGGCTACAAGCCGGGGATGCACGCGATGGGCGGCGGAATGGTGCAATTGGGCGGCATCGCACCGGTCGCCACGCACTCCCACAAAGCCGAGACCAGCGCGCCGGGCGGCGTTGTGTATGTGTGCCCGATGTGTCCCGAGGTGAGGGAGACGCGTCCGGTTCCGTGTCCCTCGTGCGGCATGGCGCTGGAACCGGAGACGATTCAACCGGCGCGAAAAATTGAATACGTGTGTCCGATGCATCCCGAGGTGGTAAGAGACGCGCCGGGACCATGCCCAAAGTGTGGCATGGCATTGGAGCCGAGAACCGTCACGCTCGAACAAGAGCAAAATCCCGAACTGCGCGAGATGAAGTCACGGCTGTGGATCAGCCTGGCGTTCGGCGTTCCACTGCTGGTGCTGGCAATGGCGCACATGGTGGGGCCGATGCAGCACGCGATCAATGCGCGGCTGGCGGCATGGATCGAATTCGCGCTGGCGACTCCGGTCGTCTGGTGGTGTGGATGGCCGTTTTTTGTGCGCGCGTGGAACTCGCTGAAGTTTCGCTCAACCAATATGTTTACGTTAATTGGCATGGGCGTCGGCGTGGCGTATGTCTACAGCGCGGTGGCGACGATTCTTCCGATGATCTTTCCGCCGGCGATGCGCGGCATGCACGGACAACCCGCAGTTTACTTTGAAGCGGCGGCGGCCATCATCATCCTTGTGCTGGTGGGACAGGTGATGGAACTGCGGGCGCGAAGCCAGACGAGCAGCGCGATTCGCGCATTGCTGGATATGTCCCCGAAGATGGCGCGCGTGGTGGACGAGGCGGGCAACGAAAAAGACATTCCGCTTGAACTCGTACAAGTAGGGCAGACGCTGCGCGTGCGTCCGGGTGAAAAGATTCCGACGGACGGTGTGGTGATCGACGGCCACAGCACGGTCGACGAGTCGATGATTACGGGAGAAAGCGTCCCGGTCGAGAAGGCGGGCGGAAGCAAGATCGTGGGCGCGACGGTCAACGGCAACGGCACGCTGCTGATGCGCGCCGAGCGTGTGGGCAGTGACACGGTGCTGGCGCAGATTGTAAAGATGGTGAGCGAAGCGCAACGCAGCCGCGCACCAATTCAGCGGCTGGCGGATAAGGTGTCGGCCATATTCGTGCCGGCGGTGATCGCCGTCGCGGTGGCTACGTTCGCTGCATGGATGACTTGGGGACCGGAGCCGAGGTTGGCGAATGCGCTGGTAAACGCCGTGGCCGTGCTGATCATCGCCTGCCCATGTGCGCTGGGACTGGCCACGCCAATGGCAATCATGGTGGGTACGGGCCGCGGAGCAACCTCGGGCGTGTTGATTAAAAATGCCGAGGCGCTGGAAACCATGGAAAAAGTCGACACGCTGGTGGTTGACAAGACTGGGACACTCACCGAAGGCAAGCCCTCGCTGGAAATCGTGGTTCCGCTGGGAGGAATTGCCGAGGAAGAACTTGTGCGGTTGGCCGCAACCGTGGAGCGCGGCAGTGAACATCCGTTAGGCGAAGCATTGGTGCGCGCCGCGGAAGAAAACCACATCGTGCTGGGCACGGCGAATGGCTTCCGATACATACCGGGTAGCGGCGTGGTTTCGGAAATAGAAGGACGGAAGATCGCCGTGGGCAACACGCGGTTGCTGGACGAACTGGGTATTGCGTGGGACCACCTGGAGTCGCAGGCCGATATGATGCGCGGCAACGGGCAGACCGTGGTGTTCGTCGCGCTGGATGGGAAAGTGGCGGGCCTATTGGGAATTGAAGACCCTGTGAAGGAGTCGGCAAAGAGCGCAATCGCGGCGTTGAAAAACGACAATCTGCGCGTTGTGATGCTGACGGGCGACAACCGCACGACGGCGAAGGCTGTAGCGGCGAAGTTGGGCATCACGGAGTTCGAGGCGGAAGTTCTGCCGGAGCAGAAGTCGGCAGTCGTTGAGAAACTGCAAAAGCAGGGCCGCGTGGTGGCAATGGCCGGAGATGGCGTGAACGACGCTCCGGCGCTGGCGCGCGCCCATGTTGGCATCGCAATGGGCACGGGAACGGATGTGGCGATTCAGTCCGCGGGCATCACTCTGCTTCGCGGAGACTTGCAGGGAATTGTCCGGGCCCGGAAGCTGAGCGAAGCGACAATGCGGAACATCCGGCAGAACCTGTTCTTCGCGGTCATCTACAACGGGATCGGCGTGCCGCTGGCGGCGGGAGTGCTGTACCCGGTGTTTGGATTGCTGCTGAGCCCGATCTTTGCGGCGGCAGCCATGAGCTTCAGCTCGGTAAGCGTGATAACGAACGCACTACGGCTGAGAAGTGTAAAGCTTCAATAGGAAAGCAGGTTATTGGATCTTCGACAGGTAGTCGAGGATCTCGGGCGACATCCAATCGGTTGCGCCGATAAACTTGCGCCGGATGATCCCGTTTTTGTCGATCACGTACGTCTCCGGAAATGCGTAGGTGCCGAACAACGCATTGGTGCGCTGATCGCCATCGCGGAGGGTGAGAACGCCCGGCATGTTCTTGGCGACGAACTGGTGATAGGCGCCGGCGTCAACGTCCATGGAGACAGCCACCACGACAACCTTGCCGTCGAGGGTCTTCTGCATCTGAACCAGCGAGGGGACTTCCTCGACACACGGCGGACACCATGTCGCCCAGAAGTTGAGCACGACGGTTTTGCCGCGAAACTGACTAAGGGTGACTGTCTTGTCGGAGTTCTTGATGGTGAAATCGGGTGCCTGGGTACCAATCTGTGCAGGCTTTGGGTTGCGCGAAAGAATGAGCCAAAAGGCTCCGATGGCAACCAGGGCGAGGATAATGGGCACAATGCGTTTCACGGACTTTATAATACGATAAAGCGCCCCTTCTTCGGGAGCAGGGAAATCGAAAAGATTGATTTTCCGACCGAATTCCATGGTTACTTCAGTTTTGCGAACGTCCGGAAAGCAGGCGGAGAAATGAACCTATCGGCGGGGCCGAAAGTCTCGGTTATCATTCCGGCGCGGAACGAGGAAGCCAACCTGGAGTTGTGCCTCCGATCGCTGGTGGTGCAGGAGGGCGTTCCGTTTGACGTCATTGTGGTGGACGACGGCTCGACGGACAGAACGCGCAAGATTGCCGAAAGCTTCACGAGGGTAGGCAACTGCCCGGTCGTGGGGCACAACCAGGACCGCGCGGACGTAGAACTTCTCGATGCCGCAAGTCCTTTGCGCGCCGGATGGACGGGCAAGAACAACGCGGTATGGACGGGCGCGCAGGCGGCAAAGGGTAAGTGGCTCCTTTTTACCGACGCCGACACGGAACACGAAGCGGGTTCGCTGGCGAAGAGCATAGAAGAGGCGGAAAGCCACGGCGCGGCACTGCTGTCTTATTCGCCGGAACAGAAAGTATCGGGATTTCGCCAAAGTGTGGTGATGCCGGTAATCTTCGCGGAGCTGGCGAGCGTCTACAAGCCGAAGGAAGTGTGCGATCCGAAGTCGGATGTGGCGGCGGCAAATGGACAGTACTTGCTCATCCGGCGCGATTGGTACGACAAGGTCGGCGGACACGCGGCAGTCGCCGGGAGTCTGCTGGAAGACGTGGCACTGGCGCGCAAGGTGAAAATGGCCGGAGGGGCGATTCGCTTTCGCCTGGGCAAAGACCGCGTCCGCGCACGGATGTATCGAACCTGGCCCAACCTGCGCGACGGGTGGACAAAAAATCTAAAGCTGCTGTTTGACGACGCGGAGTCGCTGGCGCGGACGCGACTGTTCGAGTTCGCGTGGATGACGTTGCTGCCGCTGTTCGCGGTGGCGGCATTCGTTCTGGGTTACGCGACACCGGCGGTGGTGGCGTTGCTGGCTTCACTTCCGGCATGGGTGAACTTTGTGATGAGGATTCGCAGGGCGCACTTTGGCGTGCTTGCACCGCTAAGGGCGTGGCTGGGACTGCCGATCTTCGCATGGCTGCTGCTGCGTTCGGAGGCCGCACACCAGAGCGGAAATGTGGCGTGGAAGGGAAGAACTTACAATCCCGGTGCGACTTCCAGCGGCAACGGTGAATCCAATCCATAAGAAGCATTCATACTGGCTTGCATAGAGGATAGAACGCGCAATGGTCTACCTGACCCGCAAGTGTGAATTTTCCGCCGCGCATTACTACCACAACCCCGAATTTACGGCGGAGGAGAATAGCCGCGTCTTCGGGAAGTGCAGCAACCTCAACGGGCACGGGCACAATTACACGCTGGAAGTGACCGTGAAGGGGGAGATCGATCCCAAGACCGGGTTCGTGATGGACCTGAAGAAGCTGAAAGACATCCTGAACGCCGAAGTGATGGATGCCATGGATCATCGTCACCTGAACAAGGAAGTGCCGGAATTTGCGCGGGCGATTCCAACCACCGAAAATATCGCAATCGCGATCTGGCAACGGCTGGAAGGAAAGTTGAGCGTGGCGAAACTGCACCGGGTCCGGCTCTACGAAATGCAGGACCTCTTTGTGGACTACTACGGAGAGTAGCGCGATGAAAGCACACTTGACGCGGCGCTACTGGTTTTCGTCGTCGCACCGGCTGCACAGCGAAGAGTTCGATGCGGAACGAAATCGCGCGATCTATGGGAAGTGCAACAATCCGCATGGACACGGCCACAACTACGCGCTGGAGGTAACAGTGAGCGGCGAGGTGGACGGACGTACCGGGATGGTTTGCAATCTGGTCGATCTGGACGGTTGTGTGCGGGCGGAAGTGGTCGAGCGCTTTGACCATCAGAATTTGAATTCCATGAAAGAATTCGACGGAATTGTGCCTACCACGGAATGCCTTGCGGAAATAATCTTTAAGATTGTGAAACACTCTTTTCACTCCGCTCATCTTGAAAGAGTACGACTCGAAGAGACAGCCAATAACGCATTCGAATACTCCGAGGCGGAGCCATTCAGACCGTGATGGACATGAGCGAGAAGACCATGGATTCGACGACAACGCTGATGAAACAGAAAACAGAGAATTCACCCCTGAGCAGTGCGGCATACGAGGACCTGGTGCGCGAAATGCTGGTGCGCCTGGGAGAAGATCCTGCGCGCGAGGGACTGGTGCGTACCCCGGAACGCGTTGCAAAAGCGATGGAGTTCCTGACGAAGGGATACCACGAGGATCCGCGGGAGATCCTGAACGATGCTCTATTCACGGTCGACTATGACGAGATGGTCATTGTGAAAGACATTGAAATGTTCAGCATGTGCGAGCACCACATGCTCCCGTTCTTCGGCAAGGTGCACATTGCCTATATTCCGAATGGCAAAGTGATCGGGCTCAGCAAGCTGCCACGGCTGGTGGAGTTGTTCTCGCGGCGATTGCAGGTGCAGGAGCGCATGACGCGGCAGATAGCGGAAGCGATCGAGGAGATGATTCAGCCGCAGGGCGTCGGGGTCGTCATCGAGGCGCGTCACCTGTGCATGATGATGCGGGGAGTGGAGAAGCAGCATTCCGCCGCCGTGACATCGGCGATGCTCGGCGTCTTCCGCGACATCGACACGCGAACCGAGTTCCTGTCGCTTATCCGTCAACGAGCGCCAAACGGATTCTAGAAATGTATCGGGGACTTTTCGAGCGCGGCGCGATTGCCGCGCTTTTTTGTTGGGCGAAGGGTTAATCTCACTGCTTGAGATGGCAATGAGAATAAGCGCTCATTCTAATGCGCGCTACAATTGCGATCAGAATTTAGACGCTGGTTTATCGGAAGAGGTGGACCAGTCGCGTGATTCCGGCCACGATAAGCCACCACCCTAACAGGGAACCGCTTAATGTAAGAATCGCACCGACAATCGGGCGAGGATCGATTTGCTTTCCTGCAACCTGAGACATGACGTGTACCCCGAACCAGAACTTTGGGAGAAAACGGTGTACGTATTATGTTTTGTATAAACTTATTCACCAATAGCCATTAAGTGGCACAAATGAAATCTTCTGGGGCATGAAGGAATGGATTCTGTATATGCAGACACGTTCAAGTAACCGGCGAACAAGAAGTCGCATATCAAAACCAGGTGCAAACTCACGCCAGGCCGACCTGCCTCTTCGCGGAAAAGTTGCGCTGGTTACGGGTGGCAGCCGAGGAATTGGTTTGGCGATAGCTAATGGGCTTGCTATCCGTGGAGCCACGGTCGTGATCACCGGACGCGATGAACGGGCGCTTGCGGAAGCCGTAGCCCGGCTGAACAAAAATGGGAATATTGCCGTGGCCCGATACTGCGACGTCTGTAACAGCGAGTCGGTGGCAGGGCTTTTTCTCGCCCTCAAAAAGCAATTCAAGCGCCTCGATATCCTGCTCAACAACGCGGGGATTGCCGGCCCGGCGAGCCCAATCGAAAAACTGTCTCTCGACGAGTGGCGCGAGATTATCGATACGAACCTGACCGGCCTCTTCCTCGTGACAAAAGCAGCATTGCCGCTGCTGAAACGCGGTGCGACGATCGTCAACAACCTCAGCATCTCCGCCAAGACCGCTTTCCCGGGAATGGCCGCCTACAATGCAAGCAAGCACGGCGCACTGGGCTTTACCGACACTCTGCGGGAAGAACTGAAGCCGAAGGGAATCCGCGTGGTTTCGCTGATGCCGGGAGCCACGGACACGGAGATATGGGAACAGTTCTGGCCGGACGCTCCGCGCGAACGAATGATTTCGCGGGAGAGCATCGCCGAGGCCGTGGCCATGGCCGTGTGCCTGCCGGAGAACACCAGCGTTACTGAGATCGTGATTGCCCCAACGGCAGGCGCTTTGTAGAAAGTCAAAAACCGGCCTGAGGATGATTCGCCGGCAGGGGAGAGCTAGGGAGTTTTCTCGGCCACAGCCGGCGGCGTCAGAAAAGTAGCCCATGCGTGCGCCCGTTCCTCGCCATCGCGCGTGCTTATGGCAGATTCGGCGCGGATAAGGCGTTTCCGCTTATCGACGATCCAGCCGCGAATCAGCAGAGTCTCTCCGGGCGTTACGCGGCCGCGAAACCGGACACGCAAATCGACGGTGAAAGCTTCCCATCCGCAGGCAACGATTGCCTTCGACATCGCTTCGTCAAGAACCGTGCTGATGATTCCGCCGTGGATGACTCCCTGGAAACTTTCCCAATCGCCCGATGGAATCCATTCGGCGTGAGCACCGTCGGCTTCGACGCGAAATTGAATGGCGAGCCCTTTTGGATTCTGGCTGCCACAGACAATGCAGGATGGGTTCAACCGCGCCTGATGACGAAGTGGCGCTTCCACCGCGCATTGAGAAAGAGAATCCATGTCAGGAGTTCGCCTGTCTGCCGGCGGATTGGAGTTGGAACCATCCTACGCCGGAGAGAATAGTGATCGTGGCAATCGCGATGAGCGATCCGATACAAAGCAGGCACCACGTCAGGAGCACATAAGCCTCGATGTACGTGAGGTAGAGCGCAAAGCCGAGACCAACGATGGAGGCTGCGAAGCGAAACGTGGCGAAGAGGCGGTCGCGGCGGAACGAGATGCCGAAGAGCAACAGGTAGCCGAGTAATCCAATGAGCGCGACGGGCACGCCAAGCAACTTCGAGTACGAGCTGCGGTTGACATAGTCGCAATTGAAAGTCTCGTCGAGGGCGCAGTACTCGGTGGTGGACGTGGAGTAGTGGGCACGTAGCGAGAAGGCGGAAAGCACCGCGCCAATCAGGCAAAAAGCCATCAGGAGATAAAGAAGGATCCGATTCATGGCAGCCGGCACCCTGTTTTTGTGCTGAGTTGCTGAAGCGTCAATATGCCAACCTTGCGCTCGCCATCGGCAAAGATCCAGGTGGGCGTGTAGCGAACGCGCGCCAAATCGCAGGCAAACGAGATGTTACGACTGCCCGCAACGGAACACTCAATGTAAGGCACATAACGGAAGGAGTCGCCGAAGATGGCACGCTGGTCGTCGCAATGCGGGCAGCGAAGGCTTCCGTACATGGTCGCCTTCTTGGTTGCAAGGCATTGCGCAAAAGCGTCGAGTCGATGGGACTTGGGCGCGGCGGCCGAAGCCGTGAAACAGAATAGTGCAGAGGCAATAAGCACCGAGAAGTGTACGGCCCGGATGAATGTCTTGCGTGACACCAAATTCATGTTCATATCGCCTTCTTCACAAACGTCTTCATGGATTTCGACAACCGGTCCATCACTTCGGCCCACTCGCGAAGATGGCCATGCCCGCTGCGGGTAAGGGAATAGACCCGCCGGGCCGGACCGCCCCCCTCGACATCCCATGTTGACTTCACGTATCCATTTTGTTCAAGCGTTCGCAGCGTGCGATACAGGGCAGCGCGTTCAATTCGGGCATCCGTGAGGGCGTAGTCCTTCAGGCTCTCGGATAAATCGTAGCCGTACGAGTGCCCTTTCTCCTTGAGCATGAGCAACAGGACCGGCTCAATGAAGCGATAGACATTGCCCATGGCGCAAGTGCATGGATGATTGCGTCCGTGCCGGGCGCAGAACCCGCGTGGCATCTCAGGCGTCCTTCCGGTTCACTGAAGTAACCATCATATAGGTGTATATTACATCTATACGATAAATATCGGCTACAACATTGTGCGAGCCGATGCAATGGCAGGAGAAACAGTGATGGGCAAAATCGGGTTTATGACGCTATTGAAACGGGAGGATTCGAAACTCTCACCGCATTTCGGCAAGGCAAAGTGGCTGGCGGTGGTTGACCTGCAGAAGGACACTTGTGAATTTTTCCAGAATACGGGACTGAACGGCAAGACCGTGGTGGAGATGCTTGTGAAACACGGCTGCGAGGATGTGGTCTTTACGGCCATCGGCGAAGGAGCCTTGCAGCATTTGAAGGATGCTCACATCTACGGTTGGTCGGCGCCCGCGGACATTCCGCTAACGGAACTTCGCCGGATGTATGTGCGCGGAGAGTTGCGGCACGACAGGAAGGCATCAAGCGGCGGGCACGGGCTTCATATTCACGGGAAGACCGGGCAAGGCGCGTGAGTATGACGGCCCAGGAAATTAGATTCATTCATATCGAACACGGAGCGTACTTATGAAAATAGCAGTGGCAACAGTCGATGGGATTTCCATGTCGCAGCACTTTGGACAAAGCGCGGGATTCATCATCTACGAAGTCGAAGGCGAGTCGGCGAACCGGCAGGAAGTAAGAACGAACGATCGCACGCCGCACGCACAGGGATTGTGCAACCACGATGGCCAACATGAACACGGCCAGCATAGCCACACGGGGATCGTCGGACTGCTGGAGGATTGCGGAGTGGTGCTCTGCGGAGGAATGGGCGGAGGCGCCGCACAGGCACTCAAGGCACAGGGCATCCAACCGGTGGTCGTTCCGGGCGTGACCTCCGCCGACGAAGCGCTGGCGCGCTATCTGAAAGAGGGCGGAAACAGCACAGGGGCCGGCTTCTGCGCCTGCAAGCACTGAAGGCCAGTACTCAGTATCCGTAGTACCTGTATCTTCGCGGACGGGATGGCAGCAGTTTGATGAGTGTGATGCCGGCGATGAATCCGCCGACGTGTGCCCAGAAGGCGATGCCGCCTCCCATCGTTCGGCTGGTGGAGGCGATGGCCGTTGCGGCTCCGCTGAGGAATTGCGCGATGAACCAGTAGCCCAGCACGATCCACGCCGGCAGCCACACAAAGAACACAAAGAAGAAGGGAACCCACGTCAGCACGCGCGCGCCCGGATAGAGGACGAAGTATGCTCCCATCACGCCGGCAATGGCTCCGCTCGCTCCCACCGCCGGTACCGGCGAATAGAGGTTGAAGGCCGTGTGCAGCAGGTTGCCTGCGACTCCGCTGGTGAGGTAGAGCACGAGGTAGAGGAAGTGTCCCAGGTGATCTTCCACGTTGTCGCCAAAGATCCAGAGCGCCCACATGTTGGCGATCAGGTGGAGCCACGAGCCGTGCAGGAACATCGACGTGAAGATCGGCAGAATGCCTTCCATCACGGGCACAAATCGCGTGCCCATCTGCTGGACGAGGTCGAAGGGGACGTAGCCTCGGTTAAAGAGGATGATGGGGACGCGGACCGGCACCACTCCGAACTGGTAGATGAGCCGATCCAGGTCGCGCTGCCCGGAGTGCCCGACGGCGACCTCGAACAGAAACACGAGGATATTGAGCGCCAGCAGGAAGTAGTTGATGTAGGGCGTCGAGATGCGCGGAGCATCATCCTTCAGCGGGATCATAGGCTCGTGGGACCGGGGCGGCACCGGGGGAGTATGCCTGGCCACGGTCTTGAGTGTTCATGATACGGGATTTTTCGCTACTTGTGTTGACCGCAGACGCGCCAACAGGCACGATACAAATGGAATGGACATTAACGGCGTAATCGTGATCGATAAGCCCGGCGGCATCACCTCGCATGACGTGGTGTCGCGGGTCCGGCGACTGCTGGGCGAGCGCTCGGTAGGACACCTGGGAACGCTGGACCCCATGGCGACGGGCGTGCTGCCGCTGGTGTTGGGCCGCATGACGCGGCTGGCTCAGTTCTATACGGGCTCCAACAAGGCATACGAGGGCGAAATCCGCTTCGGCTTTGCCACCTCAACCTATGACGCCGAAAGCGAGCCCATCGCCGCGGACAACCCCCGCGACCCCGCGTCGTTAACGCTCGAAGAATTGCGCGAGGCGGCAGGGAAGTTTCGTGGGAAAATTTTGCAAACGCCTCCGCCTTTTTCGGCGAAAAAGATCCAGGGAGTGCCAGCCTACAAGCTGGCGCGCAAGAAGCAGGACGTTCCTCTGCAGGCCGTGGAAGTCGAGGTTCCGGAGTTCGATATCCTGAGCTACGAGGGCGACCGGGCCACGTTCCGCGCCAAGGTGTCGTCCGGGACGTACGTCCGATCCATTGCCCACGACCTCGGCCAGGCGCTTGGCACGGGTGCGCACCTTATCGCGCTCCGCCGGACGCAGGTGGCGGAGTTTGCCCTCGAGGATGCGCACACCTTGGAGCAATTGGAAGCCGCCATGTCGCATCCAACAGAATTGCTGGTGCATCCGCGGCGAATCCTCCTCTCGATGCCCGGCGTGACGGCCTCGGCTGAGGCGATTGCGCTGCTGCGTAACGGGCGCGCCGTAAACCTGCCGGAGATGTCGGAAGCTCCGCTGGTCAAGGTCTTTGCCGATCAGTCATTGCTGCTGGCCGTCTGCCAGAGGATCGCCGGGACGCTGTTTCAGCCGAAAGTCGTGCTGTTCGGCAGCAATGAGCCGATGCCGGTGAGGTGAAGGGAACGATGATCCGGGACAAAGTCGGGTGGGCTGTCGTTTTCGGATTGGTGGTGCTGGCGGCGGGAGCCGTGTGGCTGGGCCGCGGAAAACCAATCTCCCCTATCTCCCAAGTTGAGGCCCGTCAGACCGCGAGTCCGGTGCCGGTATCGCAGCCATCGCTCGCGGGATGGTCGCTGGCTCCCACCAGACGCACGGCCGCCACCCGCTTCATGGAACATCGCTGGTCGTCGAAGGGAACGCGCGTCACCGCCTGCTCCACCGGCAAGGTGGAACGCAAGCGCGAGTGGGTCGCCGATCACTGGGAGAGCTGCGAAGACGTCAACGTCTCCTGCCTGGTCACCTATCCAAGCGGCGACGAGAAGACAATCGAAACCACCGTGTGCGTGCAGAAATCCGGCAAGGATTGGGCTGCGGCGTTCTCAAGACCGTACTAGGGGCGACTTCGGCTGATCCTCTGCGCCGTAAATTCGTCCCTCTCGGTGTCTAATACATACATGAGATACATAGCGATGGTAGTGTTGCTTGCGTTAGGGTCAGGCGTGTCGGCTGCCCAAAGAGCGAGGTCTCCAACGGTGGCAGTCACTATCGAGAAACTATCTCCGACCGCGTACGGTTTTGAAGTCACCGTGCGGGTAAAGAACGTCAGCAGACGCCCCATTACGCTTGCGCTAAGCGGTAGCGAGAAACCCACCTTGCAATCACTGGACATTCAGATGTGGGACCAGAAACTAGGATGGGAATCCGTCGGCCCGTGTCTGGATGTGCCGCCATCGAGAACTCGCACTTTATCTCTGCAACAGGAAATACTAGATATTGTTCCAATAGGTGATATCGCTCACGGGTGGGCCAGTTCAGTGTGCCCACGAAGGATTCAACGTCTACGAGGAAAAGTTCGCGCCGTCTTGTATTGTGCGTACAACTCCAAAAGCGAGTTTGAGAAACGTATGGATCTTTCGGTGCCGTGCAAGCAGGTACAGTCGCCTTCGGTTGATCTGCCAAAGTAAGCGTACGATATCCAACGGAACTACTTTGCCACCAGCTTGTCGCCATCTTCAAGATGGATCGTCCTGTCGCTCAGGTGGAAATATTTGATGGCTGTAGCCGTGGGAGTGGCGTCGCCGCCCATGTTCCGGTAGGCGAAACTTCCGGCATAGTACACATGTCCATCGGGACGGTAGATCACGCAGTCGATAGCCCCCGCATGGACGCCTCCGCAGGAGAAGAACAGCCCGTTGGCAAACGTGGTCGTCGGGGGGACGCCTTCGGGACGTATCGGCGGAACCGGGGCGAGCGTTCCGTTGATGAGCCCAATTCGTGTGCCATCGAACGAGCGGATATGAAGTTCCTCCGGAGTGGCGGCGCGCGCCAAGCCTTCCAGTTGGTAGAATCCGCCAGCCTCCACGTCGCCGGTAAATTCGTTGTAGGCAAGGCAACGGTTGACGTTGTGCTTCGTGTCGGTGTCGCACTGCAGGAAGCTGCCGCCTTGGTCGGGGGCGGGTACCCAGACAGCCTGAGTGGGAACCACGTCAGGGCGGGGCGGCTGAGCAGGCTTCGAGTTGCAGCCAAGTCCCGCCATCAACAGAATCGAGAGGGCTAAGACGGTCAACATGTTGTGAGAGCGCATCATATATGTAATGTCCGATAACGGATATTCTGTTAAGTACTATGCGGGAGCGAATCTATCGGATTGTCGGCTGTATTGTGTACTGTGATCAAACGGTGTCTAATGGCCCGGAACCGGAGGTGAAATTGGTAGTTACCAGAGAGCAAATTAAGAAGAGCGTGATGGACCTGTTGAAACAAGGGGCCAAACTTTTCAAAAGTGAGCTGGCTCCCGACGGTGCAAAAGCGCTCACCTCCAAGGCGAAAGATACCATAAGTGCCAAAAAACCAACCAACCCGATCCGTACCCTGCCATTCGAAGCTCAGTATCAATCTTGGTACACACAAGCACTACCGCTCGTGAAGCTCATCTTGCCGGACCGATACGCGGAATTTGTGGAGCAGTACAAGATTGAGAAGCGCAATGACAAAACGATAGACATCTTGACCTATACGATCAGTGATTACCTCCTCGGGCTTCGGGTTACTCGCATTCGCGGGATGATAACAGAGGAAGTAATAAATCCAAGAGCGGCGTTTAGCGCTAAATTTCGGAACCAGCTATGGATTTTGCAATCCTGTCTTGATCGACTGGATTCTGTTTTATCTGACTTACGTGAAACAATGGAAGCCGAATTATTCGGCAATGAACTAGATGCCTCCGAAGAGCTACTTAAGAAAGGACACGTGCGCGCTGCCGGCGCTCTTGCTGGAGTGACACTTGAGCGTCATCTGCACGCTGTGGCCGCAAGGCACTCAATAACAATACCGAGATCAAGCCCAACTATCAGTGTTTTGAATGACGCCCTTAAGAAAGCATTAGTGCTTGAAACGGCAGGCTGGCGTTTCATCCAGCGCCTTGGTGATCTGCGGAACCGAGCAGTGCACGCCACCGGCAAAGAACCCGTGGCTGAAGAGATGACTGAGCTTATCAACGGTGTGCGAAAAGTGACCAAACCCGTTTGGTAAGGTGCTCGCCCGGTACTTCGCCTTACGAATTTAGATGACGAGACCAACAGCATGGATAACTTTCGGCGACTCATTGTGAAGCACTTATGGTGGTTAGTATTGTTGACTAGCATGACTATGCTGGTCTGTCATGCTTTCAACGTCAGCGGAGTCGTCGTCGATACGACGTCGCTGATCCTTCTAGGCATAGTATTAATCAGTCCATTCGCGGCTTCCATCACCAGAATAAGAGTTGGCGGGGTTGAGGCAGAGATCCAGCCGGAAGAAATTGAACGAGTCACGCGCCAAGCCGAGCAGTCATTGCCAAATAGATCGGACGATATTGCTACGCCGATAGAGACTAGGAGCCTGTCTGAGTAACCGACTGCGTGTGCGGGTGTGATCGGGGCGGTTCTTGGTTTTCCTGAGCAGGCTTGGTGGCGAATGTTCGTTCGCAAGAAACGAGCGGAACTGGGGCTATTTCAGT
>JAJXZT010000036.1 GCA_021779935.1 Acidobacteriota bacterium | reverse complement strand
ACCAACTGAAATAGCCCCAGTTCCGCTCGTTTCTTGCGAACGAACATTCGCCACCAAGCCTGCTCAGGAAAACCAAGAACCGCCCCGATCACACCCGCACACGCAGTCGGTTACTCAGACAGGCTCCAAGGGCAGCCTGAATAGGACATCCGACGAACAGGAAGCACCACCAATCGGCCAGTGCTATTTCGTGTGACTGAACTTCACAGACCCGATGATTGCTCCACAATCTGCGTTGACAGCTTTTGAGTAACAGAAGCTTGCGAAGGGATATACTATTCCGCGCCATGACTAGCCGTCTCTCTCGCCTCTACGCGTTTGCAGTTGTTTTTCTCCTCGGAGTCGCATCCCTGTTCGCACAGGACGTTACGAATCCGCCGCAGCCTCAACCGGCAGCTATGCCGCCTTCGATCGCTGCGCCGGTGGACAAGGCATACGCCGGGCCGATACAGCTCGATGTCAATCTCACCAATGTGACTGACCGGGCAGTGCACGTGCAGGAGCGAATCCCTGTTGAGAGCGGAGCAAAAGAGATGGTGTTGCTCTATCCACAGTGGATTCCCGGGAACCATTCGCCGACTGGCCCGATTTCGCGTCTTGCCGGAATTATCACCCATGTGGATGGAAAGCGAGTGCAGTGGGTTCGGGACCGCGTAAACGTCTACGCCTTTCACGTGCCGCTGGCGGAGGGGGCGAAGTCGGTGGAGCTGGATTTCGACTACCTGTCACCGGACAAGCCATCGCAAGGCCGCATAGAGATCTCGGACGCAATCGCCGACCTCCCATGGAATGAAGTCCTGATGTATCCGGCGGGCTATTTTTCGCGCGATATTCCGTTCGACGTCACGCTCAAGCTTCCCGAGGGATGGAAGTACGCAACGGCACTGGAGACGGCATCGGAGCAAGGTTCCACATTGAAGTTCAAGCAGACGACATTGAACACGCTGGTGGATTCGCCGCTCTACGCGGGGACTCACTTCAAGCGCGTGGACCTCTCACCCACTCCAACGGACATTGTGCACCTCGATATCTTCGCGGATAACGAGAAAGATCTCGACATCCCGCCTGCCGCACTCAAGGCACATAAGCAACTGGCGATTGAGGCCGACAAGCTCTACGGCTCACACCATTACAACCATTATGATTTCCTGCTGCTGTTGAGCGACAAGGTTGGCGGGATCGGTCTGGAACATCATCAGTCGAGCGAAGATGGAACGCGGGCGTCGTACTTCACCAATTGGAGCCACGGCGTCATGGGTCGCGACCTGCTGGCACATGAATACACGCACTCGTGGAACGGCAAGTTCCGCCGCCCCGCTGACCTGTGGACACCGAATTTCAATGTGCCCATGCGCGATGACCTGCTTTGGGTCTACGAAGGAATGACGCAGTATTGGGGCACGGTGCTCAGTGCGCGGTCGGGCATGCGTACGCCCGAGGAAACCCGTGACGTACTTGCCCGCGTCGCAGCGGGTTTCGAGATCAGCCCGGGCCGCGATTGGCGTCCGCTGGTTGACACCACGAACCAACCGACGATCTCGCAGCGTCGGCCTGTGAGTTTTGTCAGTTGGCAGCGTCCCGAAGACTATTACCAGGAAGGCGAGTTGATCTGGCTGGATGCGGATACGAAAATCCGCGAACTGACGGACGGACAGAAGTCGCTTGACGATTTTGTGAAGGCCTTCCTAGGCGTTTACAACGGCAGCTTCGTTACCGATACATACACCTTCGACGACCTGGTGAACGTGCTCAACGGCGTGGTTCCATACGACTGGGCGAAGTTCTTCCGGGAACGCGTGTATGACCTGCATCCGGCAGTACCCGAAGATGGATTTGCGCGCGGGGGCTACAAACTCGTCTACACCGACAAGGAGCCGTCGTGGGCTGCCAGCGCCGAAGCCTCGTTCGGGATGGCGGACTTTTCCACCTCGCTGGGCTTTTCGGTGGGAACGCCGCGCGGGCGCGGCGAGGCCGGTCCGAGCGGCTCGATTACCAACGTCTGGTGGGACAGCCCGGCGTTCAAGGCAGGTGTCACGCCGGACATGCAGATCATCTCCGTCAATGGAAAAGCATTCACGACGCAAGTGCTACGCGAGGCGATTTTAGAGGCGGAGCATACCAAGAAACCACTGTCGTTGCAGTTCCGGCGCGGAGACGATTACACCACTATCTCGCTTCCGTACTACAACGGCTTGCGGATACCTTCGCTGGAGCGCGTGAACGGCACGCCCGATCGCCTCGACGAGATTCTTGCGCCGAGCAAGAGTCCACTGCCTTCTTCTTAAATGCAGGCAGGGGGCTGTGGCGTTTCAATATACGTGTCCCACGCGACGCCGTAGCCTGGACGAACGCGAGTTTTCCATGTGAGTGGTCCGAACTGGGGCGAGGTCCACACCCTCGTCCCAGGGGCAACCTGACGAACTGCGTTGCTGGAAGGCTGAACCTCAACGGCAGCAATTATTGATCCTATTTAACGCCTGCGTCGCAGGAAACGCACGATTCGCCACTCTCTGATGCGTACCGGATACACGGAAGCATATACCCCATGGGGGTATATGCGGGCAAGCTTCGCCTGCCGGAAGCAATCGACTTCAACAAAGAGCCATTTGTCTCGGACAGGCCGTCTCACGGGTCGCCGTTTACGATCCGACGTGGAGACGGGAGATGGAATGAAACAGTCCGAAAACATTCAGCAGCCATACAACGACAACAATCACCACGACACTGTTCAGAATTGACTTAATGGATCCCTGCATGGGAATGAACCGATTCACCAGCCACAGGAGAACGCCCACCACAATGAGAACTTCGACCAGTTGAATTAGAGGCATGATCTTTGACCTTCCTTGTCGCGAGCCAACTACCTCTCATTCGGCTGGAGGTGCTGCCCTGCGTTGAATGCTTGAGAACGTTTTGGGGTGGGTTGTACTTTGCCATGCCGCAATCGGGACCTGGCGCGCAACGACCCTAAGAATGGGAGCCACGACTCAGAGGCCGTAGCTCCTTCTTCACACCCCGGTGAACAAAGACTAACGGGTACGGGCTTTTGGATCTGAGCAAGACAGCTCTCGCGCGGGGACTGGCGCCGTGCGCCTGAGCAGCGGCGAATGAAATTACCGGAGCTTTCACTGGCGTGGCGCTGATCGGCGGCTGATAGACATTGGCGACAACATTCGAGCTCAGGGAATGCATGAGCGCCCACGAATACCCGATTTCCTGTCCACACTCAAAGCAGACACGGTAAGTGCGTCGCTTGATGGTGAACACGCGGCTCATCTGGTTGTGGTGGCATCCGAAAGCAAACCGAAAAATAGACTGCAAGAATTTCATAAATCCTCCGCACGCTGCCGGCGTTCACAACTTCCATTTGCATCGAGCCACTCAAGTAGAGTGCGCACGCTTGTCCGGGCCAGGGCGATCGAGCAATCGGCAGCTCCGTAGTAAAGATTGATCGTGTCGCCATCAGGGTTCATTGTGTATCCACACGGAAAGACAACGTCGTTGACATCGCCGCTGCGCTCATAGTCGGCCTCGGGTCCGAAGATCCACGAAGCTCCTCGCCGTAAACACTTCTCCGGCTTCTCAAGATCGAAGAGGGCCAAACCCAATCGATACAGGCAGCCAGCGGGCGTGTGCCGCACGCCGTGATAGATCACGAGCCACCCCCGGGGAGTCTCGATGGGCGGCGCAGACAGGCCGATCTTATTGGCGTCCCACCATGCGCCGCGCCGGGCTTCCAACATCACCTTGTGACTGCCCCAATGTCGCAGGTCGGGAGAGTAAGAGATCCATATGTGAGCGCCGAGTGCGGTCATGGGCCGATGAATGAGTGCCCAGTACCCGCCGATTTTGTGCGGGAGGAGAGCCGCATCCTTGTCATCGGCCGACATGATGACGCCATATCTCTCGAAGGTGTGGAAGTCCTTGGTGAGGGCCAGCGAGACCCCAGGGCCGCCACGGGAGTACGAAGTGTAGACAACAACATACTGCTTCAGTTCCGGCACGTAGGTCAGTCGAGGATCTTCGATACCCCACAACTCTTCGGGAAATTCGTCCGGGTTCGGCAAGAGCGTGGGCGTTGGATCAATTTTCCATCCATCCACGCCGTTTGCGGAACGCGCGGCGCAAAGATGCGAGAGACCTCGCCGGTCTTCCACGCGGCAGAGCAACAGCGTGGTTCCATCCTCGAGCATCGTCGCGCCTGGATTGAAAACGCTATTGATCGAGTATGGCCAGTCTTTGCTCGTCAAGATCGGGTTCGAGGGATGGCGATGGAGCAGCGGCTCGTCATGATTGTTGCCTGCGGTCATTGAATCTCCGATGGATTGCGAGAACTATCAAAACCGCCTGGGACGGCCAGCACTTCGTGCTTAGTGATTGGTATGTCCGCGTCCTCCAGAAGACGCATCTCCAACAGCGCCATCAGGAATGCCAGTGTGGACTCTGCCCCCTGATTCTCGTTGGCCCGGTCGGGGTGTAGACCATCTCGGCACCCGCCGGTGCTGGAATCGTAAAGGACGATCTGCAGATCGTTGTCGCCCAGGAACCAGTTGAATGCCGACCAGGCCGCTTTCTGCCAACGGTCATCCGCGGTTGCGCGAAAGGCTTGCAGGCACGCAGATACGACAGCGCCTGCCTCAACAGGTTGTTGATCGAAGCGGGCCTTTTCGCTGCCCTTGCGGTAAAAGCCCTGCGATCCGATGGGCACGAAGTGTCCTTTCGTTTCGCAGCGCTGCGTCGTGACAAGCCAATCCAGGGATTCAAGGCCGGCCGCAAGCATGGCTTTGTCCGAGGTGCGCGAAGCGCAGGCAATGAGCGCTTGTGGCAACCGGGCGTTTGAGTAAGCCAGGACATCTTCAAACCAATGCCAACCCGGTGAGTGGATCGCGGTGTAAACATCAAGCAACCGGTGCGCCACTTCGTCTCTTGTCTGAAGCGCAGCCCTGTCTCCGGGAAAGCAGTCAAGGTATTCCTGCAATCCCAGCGTGGCGAAGGCCCATGCACGGGGACTGGAAAAGGTGCGGATGGCAGGCACAGCGGATTCAAAGAGCCGGCCGGCAGTGCCCCTTAACCCCGGTGACTTTGAGCGTCCAAGGACAGTTCCCAATCCCCATAACGCACGTCCATGGCTATCTTCGGACCCTACGTCTTCATGCCACTGGCGCTCATAACTCAGAAAATTTCTGAACCGGCCGGTTGCTGGATTGAACGCATGCCAGAGAAACGCCAAATAACGTGATGCCAGCCTGGCCGACTCAGACACGGCGGTCATTCCAAGTTGCTCCATCTGAATAGCCACGATCAACGCGCGGGCGTTGTCGTCGGTGGCGTAGCCTTCCCGGTAATTAGGAACGGAAAACACCGCATGTTGCAGGAGTCCGGTGTGGTCGGTCATGCGACAGAGGTGGTCCAGATTTATGGATGGCAACCTGTCCAGCGTTCTTTCGGCATTCAAATCCGAAAACGCGATATGCGGAGTTTGCATGCGGTCGGAACGGGCGCGTACGAAGGTGTTCATGTAAGACTTCGCGACCTTGTTCCAGACCATGTCGCGCGCATACAGGTAAGCGCGTTTGCGCATGGCATGACGGGCTGCTTCATTGTTCAGGAGTTCTATCGCCGCCGTGGCAATTGCACTTGAGTCTTCGAACGGGACGAGAACTCCGCGACCCTCATCCAGCAGCTCGGCCGCGTGCCAGTATGGAGTCGAAATAATTGCCTTACCCGCTCCCAGCGCATAGGCCAACGTGCCGGACACGGCTTGCGCCTCGTAGCGATAAGGAGTGATGTAAATGTCGGCCGAACCTACGAATTGGGCCATCTCTTCAGGGCTGACGAAGCGATTGTGGAATATCACGTTGCGTTCCACTCCGAGCTTTCTCGCCAGGGCCTGTAATTTAAGCCGGTATTGGTCGCCTTCGCGCCGCCTGATATGCGGATGGGTCGCACCCGCGATGACATAGACGGCTTCCGGATGCTCCGCAACAATGCGCGGCAGAGCTTCAATCACGCTCTCAATTCCCTTGTTTGGCGACAGCAGTCCGAACGTGAGCAATACAGCCTTGCCTTCGGTTCCGGAGGAGTCTTTGTAGTAGTTGGGATCTCCAAAGGGGAGATCGGGAACGCCATGAGGAATGAGGTCGATCTTTTCCTCCGGGACACGGTATACCTCCTGCAGGAAGCGCGAGGAGTGGTTGCTCATGACGATGAGACGGTCAGAGAGCAAGGTAATCTCGTCCATGACAATGCGCTGATTAGCATCTGGCTCGCGGAGAACCGTGTGCAGAGTCGTCACCACGGGCATCTTGAGGCGACGCAGCAGCCGCAGGATGTGGCTGCCGGCTGGGCCGCCGTAAATGCCGTATTCATGCTGAAGAGAGACCAGATCGACATTGCTGAAGTTGAGAAAGTCGGCCGCATTCTCATAGGAGGATGGGTCTCCCTCCAAAAGCTCGAATCGGACGCGTGCGGGGTAGCTGTAATGCGATTCAGGGTCGTTGACCGGTACCGCCAATAGTTGCGTTGTCCCATATTCCGCGGCGATGGCGTCGCATAAATCCGTCGTAAAGGTCGCGATTCCACACTGACGCGGGAGATAGTTGCCGATTACTGCGATCCTGCTTGGAAGCGAAGCGCTGGTTCTTAACCGCAACGACGCCGCAAGTTTCTCTTCGAGTAACGGCATACGCATCTTGAGCCGCGCCAATGGTCCTCTCAACGAGGTACTCTCGGATGCACTCTCTTGTGACGACATTCCTATCTCCTTGGCCCCCGCAAACGTGGGCGAGGGGTTCATGCCCCCGGCCTTTGGTTTGCTCACGGCAGATCGTCCGAGTGCGGCCTTCACCACGTGCATGCGTCGAGAGCACGGGACGGCAGCTTTCGCTGCCATCCCGGTTGGTGAGCTGCTCAAAACGAGATGCTGATTGCAATTCCAGGGGTGCCAGGATACCTGCGGTTGAACAGGTAATACCCGTTATCGTAGTAGTCGACGTAAACATCGTCGGTCTGGTACCAGTCGTTTCCCCAGTATTGCGGATACGGATCGACAGGGGTGAACCAATAGCCACCGTACTGGAAGCGCGGATCACCGCCTACCACCATGAATGGGAGATTGTAAACGCGGAACGAGTGATCCCGGCCATAGTGGCTGCGGTAGTAGGACTCAGGAATGCGATAGCCGTTGTAGCCGCCGCGTTGTTGCCAGGTGCGATGTTGTGAGTCCCAGTTTTGGGCGCGACGTTGCTGCCAGATTTGCTGCTGTTCGCGTTGCTGTGCGTACTGCTGTTGCCGCGTGCGTTGTATCTGTGCGCGTTGCCTGTCCTGGACTTGCTGTTGCTGCTGCCTGTTCTGAACCTGCTGCTGCCGGACGCGCTGTTGCTGTTGCCTGTCCTGGACCTGCTGCTGCCGGACTTGCTGTTGCTGCTGCCTGTTCTGAACCTGCTGCTGCCGGACGCGCTGCTGCTGTTGCCTGTCCTGAACCTGCTGCTGCCGGACGCGCTGCTGCTGTTGCCTGTCCTGAACCTGCTGCTGCCGGACTTGCTGTTGCTGCTGCCTGTTCTGAACCTGCTGCTGCCGGACGCGCTGCTGCTGTTGCCTGTCCTGAACTTGCTGCTGCCGGACGCGCTGCTGCTGTTGTGCACGCTGTGGTCTCTGGGCAGGCTGCTGCTTGTTCTGCTGTGGATTGCCCTTCTCTTTTTCGTTTTTCTGTTGTGCGTAGCCGAAAGCGGTGGCTCCGAGAAGTACGGACAGCAGAAGTGATGTGCTGACAACTCCAACTCGTTTCATGAGTATTTGCCTCTGTTAGAACTTGAATGCCGGGAAAATTACCAGATGTATGGTTGTGAACGGTTGGAAACTTCCCGGACGATGGATTTTGCCGTTGTGGCTGCGCTAATCCTTGGGCGGCATCGAATCAGCTGCGCACGGGGCAGCCGTGCCACTATTGATGGTCACGTGCGTATGGCTCCTGCTTCACACTGCGCGCCGTCGTCCGGTCACCAGGTTGAAGATGAGGACCAACAGCGCCACAACCAGCAGCAGGTGGATCAAGCTACCGGCAATGTGAAAGCTGAAACCCAGAAGCCACAGAACCACCAACACTACGAAAATTGTCCAAAGCATATGCGCTCTCCTTCCGCATCGTGAGCACCCGAGAGCTGACGTATCTTCCCGGGTGCCCGTGCGTATCCCCAAAACTAATTACTACTCTGGGCCTGTGCCTTTGCTCCCCTGATAGCGTTGAGGAATGCGCGGGCCGAGGCAGGTGCGGCTACTTTGCCCAGCAGTACTTCACGGGTGTTGACATGACGCCCGTAAATGGCCTTCATGGAATCGTTGTCCTGTTGAACCACGGAGCCATTCAAGGTGAGCCCGGCAAACACGCCATGGGCTCTCGAGTAGGTCAGGATCTCTGTTTCCATCTTCCAATTGGTATTGGCCGATGCATGACGTCCTACCGGTCCGGCTGCGGCGGAGGCATCCGCTCCAATTTTGAACTTGCTTGCCAGCAACTGCTGCATGCCTTTGTCGTTCTGGATGACCATGATCAGATCAACGCCCTCGACGCCGATCTGCAATCCCCAGCTACCGCCCGCGACACTGAAGAACGCTGGTGCGCTCCAGCCTCTTGCGGTTCGGCATGTGGCGACGCCTCTGCCGTGCGTGCCTCCGAAGATAAAGCCGCCCTTGACCATGTTCGGCACGACGGCGATGCACTTCGCGTGTTCGAGCACTTCTTCTGGAATGCCAGTATCGGGTGCGGCCATGATCGCGTGGAGCACCTCGGCTGCATTGTTCAAACGCTTAGTCGATGATTCGCGCGCCGAGTCGTCCGCCCAGCTCAGGCTCGCGAAACTCAGCAGTACAACGAACAACATAAGTTTCTTCACTATTTCCACCTCTTCTACCCCTGCACCGCGATTCTTGATTCGGTCGCATCCGTGGAGCATGAGGTACTACCTACGTTAGCGGGAGTCTTGTGCAGCCGTCTGAGCAATAAAGCTCAGGTTGCCCGACGGCGATGGAACCGTGCCTGTGAGGATTTGTTCTGACGTGACCTGCGGGGTTGCGGGTATGGATGATTCGGCGGCGGCGCAAATGGGGCCGAAGACGCCGTCACCGTTTTTCCGATGAGCCGCATCGCTCACATGCGCCTCGTGGAGCCTGCTTCACAGATACGTCTGACTTGCTTTGTGGCGGAAGCGCGGGGCTTTGTGTCCTCAGAGATTCGCGCCTTGGAGAATAAGGCTGTTCAGCCTGTCCGGGCAAAGCCGTGGCGATGGATTGAACGCCAGTGCGCCTTTCCGCAATTCCCATTTCCGTACGGGCAGGGCCCTTATTCGGGTGCATTTGCCATGTGAGCAATATTGAACAGACGTTGTCGCCGCTCCTCTCTAAGCTTGTGCGATGTGGGCGGTCAACGTCTGGAGAAGAGAAGCCATGCGCAAATACAACGTATACAAAAAATGGATGTGGTTATTGGTGGCAGTACCGCTCGTCGTTTCATTACTGCCGCTCGTGCTCATTATGGCTAGCTGCTCAAAATGCACGGATTGCACCGTGCCCAAGCCGACCGTGACTGCCTTTATGCCCATCTGCGGCTCCACGGGAGTGGCACTGAACAGCAAGATCACTGCAACGTTCAGCGAGGCGATGGATCCTTCATCCATCAATGGGACAACCTTCACGGTGACCGGACCGGGCACAACGGCGGTTGCGGGAACAGTCGCCTACGATGCGTCCAGCATGGTTGCGACCTTTACACCGACGAGCAGCCTCGCATACAACACCGTGTATAGCATAACGATCAGCGCGGCGGTGAGAACCTCTCTGGGTGTCTATGCGGCCAGCGCTACCACATGCTCCTTTACGACGCTTCCCGATCCGGTCCCACCCACAGTGGTGTCCACAAGTCCCGGATGCGGCGCGAGCGAGGTGCTGGTCAGCACCAACGCAATCAACGTCGTCTTCAGCAAGCCGATGGACCCTGCCACCATCACCGGAACGTCATTCACGGTGACTGGACCCGGCACGACTCCAATCTCCGGAGCGGTTTCGTATACGGCGGCAAGCAATACTGCGCGATTCACGCCAACTGGCCCATTGCCACTTAATACATTCATAACCATCACCGTCACTACCGCCGTAAAGTCCGCGACTGGGACGGCGATGGCAGCCAATTTTGTATGCGGCTTTACGACAGTGGTTCCACCGACGGTGATATCGACGACTCCCGCATGCGGTGTGACGGGTGTACCGGTCGGCATCAGCCCGATCAACGTCGTCTTCAGCCGGGCTATGGACCCGACCACCATCAACGGCGCATCCATCGCGGTGACTGGACCGAGCACGACTCCAATCTCCGGAACTGTCTCGTTTGTTCCGGCGACCAACACTGCGCAGTTCACGCCGGCAAGTGCGCTCCCGTTCAATACACGGATTACGATCACCGTCACGACGGACGTAAAGTCCACGTCAGGTACGCCGATGCAAGCAAACTTTGTATGCGGCTTTACGACAGTGGCGGCGCCTATTCCGCCTACGGTGACGGCCCTGGCACCTAGTTGTGGCGCTACGGGTGTGCCGATCTCGAATAAAATCGCCGTGACCTTCAGTGAGGCGATGGACCAGTCGACGATCACCACGAGCAATCTCCTGGTGACCGGACCCGGCGCAACTCCCATCGCCGGAACCATCAGCTACGCTGCGGCGAGCAATATCGCGACGTTTACGCCCAACGCCAATCTTCCGGCAACCACCCTCATCACTGTCACCGTGACAACGGGCGTCAAGGATCTGGCTGGCACTGCCATGGCCAACAATTTCACCTGCGGCTTTACAACAGCCCTGGCCCCCGACACCACCGATCCCACGGTGATTTCCACCACCCCGAGTTGCGGTGCAACAGGCGTGGCGCTGAATACCACGGTAGCCGCGATCTTCAGCGAGGCGATGGATCCTTTAACCATCACCAACAGCACCTTTACTCTTACGGGACCGGGCACGACGCCGGTACCGGGAACTGTCGCGTACTCAGGCACCGGGAACACAGCCACCTTTACCCCAACGAGCAACTTGGCGAACAGCACCGTATTCACGCTCACTGTCACTACGGGAGCCAAGGACCTTGCGGGCAACCCGCTGGCCGCTAACTTCTCATGCAGCTTCACGACTGGGCCGGGTCCGGATACCACGCCACCCACGGTGATCTTGACCAACCCTGCGTGCGGGGCGACCGGCGTGGCGCTGAACAAATCGGTGAACGTAACCTTCAGCGAGGCGATGGATCCATTGACCATCACCACGGCGAACTTTACGCTGGCGGGACCTGGAACCACCCCCGTAGTGGGAACGGTTGCCTACGATGCTCTCACGAACATCGCAACGTTCAATCCAACGAGCAATCTGGCGTCGAACACGCTCTACACGTTCACCGTTACTACCGGAGTCAGAGACCTGGCGGGAAATCCGATGGCGGCCGACTACGTTTGCAGCTTTACAACCGCTGCGACACTCGGTCCGGCGCCAGTGAATCTGGGTTCGGCAGCCGGGTTCGTAATACTGGCTGGCTCCACGGTGACGAACACCGGGCTTTCGCTGGTAACGGGTGACCTTGGGCTCAGCCCAGGTACGGCTGTCTCTGGATTCCCCCCGGGAGTCATCAACGGGACGCAGCACCTTGCCGATCCCATCGCCGCCCAGGCCAAACTGGATTTGACCACCGCCTACAATGACGCGGCAGGACGATCGTTAAATGTTATCAACGTACCTACCGGACAGCTCGGCGGGCTAACGCTTCCTCCTGGCCTTTACAGATCCGGGATTTCTTCCTTTGCGATCACGTCATCGGATCTGACTCTTGACGCCCAAGGGGACGCGAATGCTGTCTTCATCTTCCAGATGCCATCCTCCACACTCACCGTGGGGAATGGGATCAAGGTAATTCTGGCGGGTGGCGCCAAGGCTGCCAACATCTTCTGGCAGGTCGGAAGCTCGGCGACTCTGGGGACGACTTCCGTCATGCAGGGAACCATCATGGCGCAAGCGTCCATAACCCTGCAAACCGGGGCAGTCCTGAACGGCAGAGCGCTGGCACAAACCGCAGCAGTCACGCTGGACACCAGCACGGTTACCATGCCGACCCCATAAACACGAACCTGGCCCCGGCGAAAACCGGGGCCAGTGAGTCAAGAGAGTCAGATGTTTGGAAGCAGGAGAGAGGGAATGCATATGTTGCTTCATAAAGTTTTAAAGTCGCGTGGTTTCCTGGCGTTACTTGCCGTCGCGATCTTCGCGTCAACTCTCCTGGGGCAGGATCAACCCCCGTCAAGAGTCGACATCTTTACCGGATATTCCTGGCTGCATCCGGGCTATGACAGGTATATTCCCACCGCGCAGGAAAACATTGACAAGGGCTTTACGGTAAGCGGGACATACTTCTTCAACCGTAATGTCGGCCTGACGGTTGATTCCGGCAACCACTTCGGTTGCTGTTGCCCGCGGATCTATACGGTTGAAGCCGGTCCGACTATCCGCTTTCCGAGCGAACACGCAACTCCCTTTCTGCACGCTCTTGCCGGTCTGCACCGGATGGAATTGCCTGCCCCGTTCGGCGATGACAATAACTTTGGCATCATCGTGGGCGGTGGGTTGGATGTGCCCATTGTGCACCACGTAAGCCTCCGGCTTTTCCAGGTGGATTACGAATGGGCACGGCATGATTTTGGAACCTTCCTGCAGCCAAGGCTGAACGGAGTGCGGCTGAGTGCTGGACTGGTGTGGCAATTCGGCTCGATTGGGCCGCCACCGCTCCCAGCCAGTGCGTCGTGCTCGGTGCAGCCAACGGAAGTCCTTGCCGGCGATCCCGTGACCGCAAGTGCCAGCGGCTCGAATTTCAATCCCAAGCGCACGGTCAGCTATGAATGGACTACGAACGGCGGCAAGGTGGAGGGCACGGGCAACACCGTAACGGTCAATACGACCGGCCTCGCACCAGGCAGTTACGTCGTGGGAGCCCGGCTCAGCGACAACGGCAGGGGCAAGCATCAGATGTCGGCGAGTTGTAACTCCAGCTTCATGGTGAAGGAGCCACCGAAGCCTGCTCCAGTTCCACCAGAGATGTCGTGTTCCGCCATGCCGACCACGGTGCGCGCGGGCGATCCCGTCACGGTCACGGCACAGGCAAGCAGTCCTGACGGCCGTCCACTGAGCTACGAATGGACAACCAGCGCCGGCCGGATTAGCGGCACTGGCGCCACTGTAACGCTCGACACGGCTGGTCTTTCTGCCGGTCCGGTAACCGTCAACGGCACCGTCACGGACGACCGTGGCCTTTCCGCATCGTGCTCGACCGGAGCAACCGTGGAAGTTCCACCTCCGCCGCCAGAGGCGAGCAAGATCAACAGCATTGCGTTCCCAGACAAGCGCCGTCCGGCTCGCGTGGACAACACGGCCAAGGCCGTCCTTGACGAAGTTGCGCTGCGTTTACAGCGCGACACGGACTCGACTGCGGTGGTAGTGGGCTACGCCGGTGAAGACGAAGTCATGCCGAAGTCGAAGCACGGACGCGCCAGGCTGACAGCAGAGGAACTCGCCGGTCAGCGTGCCGTCAATACAAAGGAATATCTGACCAAGGAGAAAGGCATCGATCCTGGTCGCATCAAACTGGCGACTGGAACGAGTCAAGATGCAACGGCCGAGATCTGGATCGTGCCGCAAGGTGCTACTTTCAATGTGGAAGGTACGCAGCCTTTTGAGGACAGCAAGTAATAAGGGGTGAACGCGCACCTCGCCACGGCGTAAGAAAGCCGTCAGGCGAGGTGCGCTTTCAATCCGATTGCAATTTCCATTAGAGTGTGCCAGCATGAGCGCCAGTGGTGGGGCCTGCAGCTACACTTCAAATTTGAGGAGGCAGACCCATGGCCGTAGAACGCGCCATCGTCACAAAGAAAAAGGCGCGGAAGTCTCAAGGCAGCCGCCGCGCGCCTTCGCGCAAGAGCGCAACTTCCACAGCGAAAGTCGATACCGTAGAGCTCATCAAGTTGGCTGAAGAGTCTACCGAATTCGATCCCCGTCCTTTCTTAAAAAGGCTTGCGGTTGGAAAATCCAGCCGGGAATACCTTGAGAATGAATTCGTTTTTTCGCAAGGGGAGCCGGCGGATGCAGTGTTCTACATCCAGAGCGGCAAGATAAAGCTCTCGGTTGTATCCAAGAACGGCAAGGAGGCCGTGGTTGCCATCCTGCCGGAGACCAGCTTTTTTGGCGAGGGCTGCCTGGTTGGCCAACCGGTTCGGATATCCACCGCCACCACGGTCCAGAAGAGCACCATCATTCGGGTGGAGAAACCGGTAATGCTAACCCTGCTCCACCAGGAACAGGAATTTGCCGAACGCTTTCTTGCCCACCTGCTTGTCCGGAACATTCGCATGGAAGCGGACCTGGTGGATCACCTCTTTAACTCCAGCGAAAAACGCCTGGCGAGGCTTCTACTGCTGTTGGCAAACTTTGGCCAGGAATCCAAGCCAATACCGGTTATCGCCAAAATGAGCCAGGAAACCCTTGCCGAAATGATCGGCACCACGCGCTCGCGCGTCAGCTTTTTCATGAATCGCTTCAGGGATCTTGGCTTCATTGACTACAACGGCGGCGGTATGCACGTCCACAGTTCACTTGTCAGCGTTGTGCTGCACGACTAGTAGCTGCTATTTGCTCTGCGCACGTCTTCGAAGGGTTGGGACCACGACTAAGTTATTTGCGCGCTTTCACACGACGTCGAGAAGTTTTGCCGGTGCCGCTGAATTTGGCATCGCTTGCTTTCTCGGTTGACCGCTCCTCGGAAACCATTTTTTTGGATGCACGAACCGTTTCTGCTTCCTTCGCATTTACACGTACGACGATCTGGCGGTTTTCACCTGTGTCTGCCATGATCTGAGCATCTCCCTTCGACTTGAGTTGAATTGCACGTCTGGATTGGCGTTACTCCCGGGCACGAGCGGTTTCAACGCGGGGAGCCGATTCCTGCGTCGATAAGCTGCTCACCCGGGTGGCATCGGTAATCTCGTAATCCTTGTAGTTGATCGTCAATTCAGCATGGCCTCCCAGACGGATGGCCGTGACGGTGTGGTTGTATGCGGGGAGCCAGAAATCGCCAACCTTCTTGTATGCCTGCACGATTTCCGATTTCTTAGTCCAGAAGGAAGGGTTTTTCGCGGGCTCCGCTTCAATCCGCACAACCGCAAAGTCTCGAGCGTCCACCCAGATTCGGCCGCAATAGAGAAATTTGTCTTTTGTCCGGGGCTCCACATCAAGCACGTACATCAGGCCCGTGGGGCCGCTTTCGTATCCGATCAGCGTGAAACGGTAATTCTCTTCGCTAAGAGCGGAGCGCCGCTGGTTATTTGCGTCCAGTGCTTCCTGTTCCGCCTGCAACAGCTTTTTGAATACCTTGTCGATGATCAGCGTGGAACCAGTCGCCGATTGGACGGTAAATTCTTTTGTTCCGGGCGGCAGGTACTTCACGTTCACAACCATTTCAGCGCTGCGTGCGCCGGGAAATCCGTGGTATTCCACCCGATAGGTTCTGGTCCCCTGGTATGCCTGAAGAGCCTGGGCGCGACGAAGATTCATCTGGACAAGGTTGCGCACCACTTGTTCCGCGGTGAGCGGAGCAAGATCGGTACCGGTCGCGGCGCCAGTTTGCTGGGCGCGTGCAGCCTGCGACGGCGCCATCAGGATCAGGAGCAGCAGGACGACGAACTCATAACGGAGATGGAGGACGTTCCCGATGTGCGGTTTTGCTTCGTGATCTAACGTGTGCGGATTCATGGCAAGTCCTCCATCAATTGCGATGTGACACCAGTGCAATCGGCGAGTGGCGCTCCTTCTTCAACACTTCGATAGAGACGATAAATATGACGAGCGTGATCTCATTCACTGCCAGTGTCATGTTTGTGGGAATTGCCAGCACGAACATTGAACCAAACACGCCGGCGAGAACAAGAGCTACCGGAATCCAGCAGAATCGATCCCCCAGATTCGAATGAACGAGAACCGCGATGGCTGCCATCCAGGCCGCAAGCAGCAGAAGCACCAGGTAGTTGGTATTTGAAAACCAGAAGAGGCTGCCGAGAAAGGCGTCCACCGTAATCCATTTCAACAGGGAAGCGAACATTGACGGCCTCCATTCAAGGGCGCATTCGCAAACTGACATATCGCTCGCTTGCGGCGACACTTTGACAAAGTAAGTATGAGATCCGGAAGTCACGAATACTGGTCACAATTGACCACTGCGGCACGTAAACATGCGGCGGTGCCATTCACCGCCGAACGTGCCGCCGGCTTAAGTTGCGGAAGGCCATGCACCGTCGGAACGACCTTCTACGCCGAAGTGGTCAAAATTGAACAGTCATGTTTTTCCGGACGCGGTATGGTTTTGCGAGTGAAAATCTGTCTCCCGAAAGCATGAGGAGGTGGCGGCCGTGGCGGACACATCAAAGCGCCGAGTCCTTGTCGTGGACGACGAACCAGGCATTCGCGAGATTCTGACGGTGTACCTGACCGAGGAAGGCTACGACGTCAGTACGGCGGAACATGGG
The DNA here is from genome assembly GCA_021779935.1 of Acidobacteriota bacterium. Classification (GTDB taxonomy): domain Bacteria; phylum Acidobacteriota; class Terriglobia; order Terriglobales; family Acidobacteriaceae; genus JAJXZT01. The sequence continues at coordinate 11,438 of JAJXZT010000036.1, read as the reverse complement.
TTTGATGCTCTCTTGCAGCTCCGGAGGGCGACGCCGGACGTGATCATCTCCGATCTCAACATGCCTCACATGTCGGGGTTCGAGTTTCTCTCTGTTGTGCGCCGGCGCTTTCCTGAAATCCCCGTAGTCGCCGTCAGCGGTGCGTACGAGTCCGGCGATCAAGTCCCTGGCGGAGTCATTGCCGATGCGTTCTATTCCAAGGGGCAGCATCATCCGGAGGAGCTCCTGCACACCGTTGCCGAATTGATTCAAACTTCGGCGGAGCACGCGGTGAACCATCACCGGCAGCCGGCTCCAGTCTGGATACCGCGAAACGGAAAGGACTCCAAGGGAGTGCCTTTCATCGTGCTGACCTGCACGGAATGCCTGCGGTCTTTTCCGCTGAGCGTGCTGCGTGAAGACGTGCAGGAAATCCAGGAAACACCCTGTATCTACTGCGCAACCCCAGTCCGATACGTCATTGATTTCTCTCTTGCCGTCGCTTCTCCAAAAATACACCTACGAGCGGAAGTGAGTGGCTCACGAGCGGAGGCTGCGACGTACTAAAGCTCGCGCGGCACCACCAATGGATGCTCGCCAACTTCTGATCTTTTTTGCCAAACGGGCGCGATGGAACGCATCCTGCGCCACCGGGAGAAAGGCCGCATGAAAGTTCGCCTGGTTAATCCGAGTGATGTCTCGTTCGGAACTGCCGTCATTACGCCTCGATGGCTTTATGTAATTGCTGCCGCCACGCCGAAGTCCTTCGGCGATCCAGTGCTCGTGGACGAGACGCTTGATCGCATCGATCCGTTGCAAATTCAGAAAGGCGACGCAGTCGGCATCAGCATTCATACAGGCAATGCGCTGCGCGGTTATCAAATTGGCAGAATGGCGCGCAACCGCGGCGCCTATGTGATATTCGGTGGAATTCATGCGACCCTCTATCCCGAGGAGGCGCAGGAAGTCGGCGGCGCACACGCGGTCGTGAAAGGTGATGGGGACCGAGTGTGGGCGCGTGTGCTGGAGGATTGCCTGCGCGGCGCCCCGAATTCCGTCTACGACGGTGGCCGGGTCGACGCTGCTGACTTTGTGCCCGCACGATGGGACCTCATCTCACGAAATTCTTACATGTGGGCATCCGTCCAGACGATTCGTGGATGCCCGAAACATTGCTCTTTCTGCTCCGTGTGGCGGACCGACGGCCAGCGTCCACGGCAGCGTTCCTCGGATGCGGTCATCGAAGAGATCGTGGAGTTGCGGCGGCTCGGGTTTCGATACATCGCGCTTGCCGACGACAATTTTTATCCCGTGACCCTCACTGATCTGAAACTGGCGGCGCGCCAGAGTCCGGAACGGTTGCAAGAACTCAACCTCATTCGCGCGGAGCGCTTCGATCTCATGTCGCGCCTGGCGCTGCTTCCGGCCGACACGGTCTTCTTTACGCAGATCACCATGGAGGCGGCGGAGGACCCGCAGTTCCTGGATGCGATGAAGGCGGCGCACATCAGAGGTGCGCTTGTTGGGGTCGAGGCGGTTACTCCTGAGGGGTTGAAGGACATTTACAAGGGCTTCAATGCAGTGGGAGAGAACCTGGTCGAACTGCTGCAGACCTTCCGCCGCCATGATATTCACGTGCTGGGATCGTTCATCTTCGGACTACCCAGTGATCGACCGGAGACCTTTGCCGCTACCGTCGACCTTGCCCAGAGAGCGGATCTCACTTTCGCGCAGTTTCTCGTGCTGACGCCATTTCCCGGGACGGTGGATTTCAACCGGTGGGAAACGAGCATGGGACCCAAGCCGCCAGAAGTGGCCGGCATCCCGATCACGCGACGCTGGCTGATTCCGCACTCGCAGCGGCCCAAACTCTATAGTCCACATCCGGTCATGTCGGCAGAGGAAATCCGGAAGAACACGCAAGAGGTCTGGGAGCGTTACTACAGCTTGCGCGTCATCTGGAAGCGTTCCCAATTCCTGAAGTCGATAAAGGGCCGACTGGCCTTTCTCCTGATTTCCAAGATTTATCGCAAGATGTACGCCGACACCGGCATCGCCAGCGACAGCGCTCGGGTCGCCTGGTCAGCCCGCTCGGTACGTTGGTTGGCAAAGCCGTGTCAAAAGCTGTTTGCAGCTCGTCCGCTACCGCACCTGGCAGTACCGCAAAGCAGATACGAATACCAGCCGTCACCAGGCAACTGGCAGGCCCAGAACCGGGCATAGCTGGTCCTAACGGGCTGGTTCGCATATAGAGTTTGTTCTGCAAATGGGTTGGGAGTTGCAGGGCGCCAGCAGTAGAGATCGCTCGCAAGTGGCCAGTGGAGATGGAGGACTCTATGGCGAACAGGCGCACACAGACCTGCGATTCCGGAGAGGCCCTCGAGAGGATTGAAAATCAAAAGGCAATTCGCGAGCATCGCAACCGTTGTGTATTGAGTGGTCTGCTTGTTTGCGTGATGGTTGTGCCCGGGTTGGCGCTCGGGCCGCCGATAGTCCCGCATGGCCCATCGCAGGCTGTGGCCAGCGTGCCTCGCGCTACGGAACTCGAAGCCGGCTTTCACTTGCTTTACAACATGAAGCCGGCGGAGGCTATTGCAAAGTTTGCCCTCTGGCAGAGGGCCCATCCCGAAGACCCTATGGGACGTGCCTCGGAAGCTGCTGCTTATCTATTTGAGGAGTGTTCCCGGCAGGGTGTCTTGACCTCCGAGTATTTCCTGAACGACAACCTCTTTCTTGGGAAGATAGCTCTCTCTCCGGACCCGGCACTGCGTGCGGCATTCTTTGCGGCGGACATACGGGCGCAGGAGCTGGCGCAACTGCAATTGAATGTGAACCCGGACGATGCGAACGCCCTGTTCGCCATGACCCTAAGCCTGGGTATGCAGGCCGACTATGCCAGCTTGATCGATAAGCACCAGGTAGAAAGCCTGAAAATGATCCGAGAAGCCGAGATGTACGCCAAGAAATTGTTGGTAGTTGCGCCGGACGCCGCGGATGCCTACCTCACCCTGGGCGCGGCGAATTACATCATCGGAAGCCTTCCGGGAATCAAAAGGTTTTTTCTCCGCTTCGCCGGTGTCCGCGGCGACAAGAAACTAGGGATACAACAACTTGAGATCGCCGCAAACCACGGGCATTATCTCCGGCCATTTGCGAAGATACTGCTGGCGCTTGTGGCCCTGCGGGAAGAGAATCCAGATGTAGCCCGCACTCAACTTACTGAACTCGTCGCGGAGTTTCCCGAAAACCCGCTCTTTGCCAGTGAACTGGCCAAACTCAAAGGTTCCGCTACGGCGGCCAGTTCCCGGCAGTATTGACGTGTTGGCTTGCGGCAGGCTCGCTGCCAGATTTGCCGTCTTAGTGAGCAAAAGTGAACAGTTTTGATGTTATCAGGACAGTAAACTTCACAAGTCGGATGACTTTGTCGCTTTGGGGGGTATCCATGGCCAGCAAGAATTCTCGCACCTTTAATCCTCTGGATTTATTCCAAAGGCTAGAAACCCAAGCAACCTCTCATGAGTACCGGAACAGAGAGGCCATCTATGACCAAGGTGATAAGGCCGACGCGATGTTTTACGTTCAGACCGGCAATGTAAAGCTGACTGTCGAATCTGAGAACGGGAAGAAAGCTGTGATCGCCATCTTGCATCATGGCGACTTTTTTGGCGAGGGTTGCCTGGCCATAAATTCACTGCGTGTGTCAACCGCAACGGCGATTGAGCCCTGCACCATTACCCGGATGAAAAGGGCGACTGTCATCCGCATCATTCATGAAGAGCCCGCTGTTGCGAAGCTGTTTATTTCGTATCTGCTATTTCGCATGGGGCGATTTCAAGAAGAGTTTGTGGACCAGATATTCAATTCCAGCGAAAAACGATTGGCCAGAATTTTGTTACTGCTGGCGGGTTTTGGTATGCAATCGAAGCCGGAGCCAGTCCTTCTGAAGGTGAGCCAGGAAACGCTTGCGGAAATGGTCGGCACCACGCGATCGAGAGTGAGTTTCTTCATGAACCGGTTCCGGAAAATGGGCTTCATTGACTACAACGGCAGCCTGCAAGTGCACAGGACGCTGCGCACTTTTCTTCTCGACGGCAAGAACACGCAGCCTTTAGTGCCCGTAGTGCCCGCTCGCGAGACTCCCGGCAGGCGCTAGCCTCCGGCGATGAGCCTTATTGCTCAGAAGTACGGATGTCGACCTAGTAGCGTGGAAGGTAGCGCGGTTCCAGCGCAGCGGCAATCGCAAGGAGGCCGGCGTGGCTACTTCCAAAAGTTCGATCACAAGACTGCCTTCCCCGCAGGATGAGTTCATTCAGCCGCTAGCACAGGGCGCCGCTACATCCGAGAGAGAGCGGGAGTGCCGGGACGCTGTGACCAGACGGCAGCCCGAGAGCTTCACGCGTCGGGCCGGTACGTTTGTTCGGAAGTGCTGGCGGAGCATGAAGGTCATGAATACCGCGTTCAACCAGGAAGAGTTATGCAATGGCGCTCGATCGCGTGAACGAAGCGAAGAGCGGCTCCGCGACGAAGAAGCCTGGTTGCGCATGGAAGACGAAGGCTGTCCCAATGACCGCCATCCGACTGTTTTCGTTCCAACGCATCCTTGGAATGGGGAGCGAGGCTACATCGAGTAAGTAGCGCTGCCATTGCGACAGAAGGGGAAGACGCGGAGCGCGGGACGGGGGTGACGTTCGACCATCACGACTCCCTGCCCACGAAACAGCCCGCCGCGGCGTGAAGTAAAGCGGCAGATTGCCGGGAGATGATGACCACCCTGGTTTTCACGATATCGATCTACGCACGTTACGGCGGCACGCAGGAAATCTACTCAGCTCAGGTCACCGCGTGCAACGGTGGAAAGCTCTTTCACGTGGCTGAGGCGCCATCCGTCTCGGAAGTATTGGGAAAGCTAGTGAAAGAAATACAGCTTCAGGAAAAAAACAGCGCACCATTCCGATAGAGAGAGCAATCTCCATTTGCTCCGCCTGCCCGCGAACGTCCCTGCGCTCAAACTTGGGATGCAATTCCAGATTTTCATCAAAGTTAAAGGAAAGAACATTAAGGGAGACATCAGTGCCTACCATTATCATGAAGTATGTTTCGATCGCGGCACTCCTCACCGCAGTATTGTGGAGCGCGCCGCTGGACTACCGGGTTTTGTTGTCTTTTGTGATCACGATCAGCGCCGTTGCAGTGATTACGCAGGCGGCTCACGCGCATAAATACGCCTGGGTGGTGTTGTTTGCCGGGATTGCAACGATTTTCAATCCCATCCTGACCGGCGCATTGCCCCGCCCGGTATATCTGTGGATCGACGTGGCATGTCTTGCCGCATTTACCTCTTCACTGCTGGTCCTAAAAAACCAACCCATTCTCTCCATTGCCTCGATCACTGATCGGACTCCGGGAAGCGAGTCGCTGTGAGTTGCCGCCGGATGCGCAAAGAGAACAGAAAACAGGTTGAGCAATTTTGAACATTATTCCTGAGCATGAATATTGACAATGGAATGCATGGGAGGCGATCTGCGCCCCCAATCGAGGATTTGTCATGAAGATGATGCTATTTGCAGGATTGCTCCTGATTGTGCTCGGGATCGCATCGCTGATCGTGCCGATTCCCCGAAGCGAGACGCGAGGCATTAAAGCTGGGGATGTAAGCCTTGGAATACAGACCAGCCACAGCGAACGTGTGTCGCCCATCATCAGCGCCGTGCTGATCGTAGGGGGCGTTGCGTTGGGCATTGCCGGCGCGCGCGGGGGAATGTCGAAAAGCTGAGGTTCTTCCGGCAAGCGGCAGTGGCAATACAGCTACTTTTCCGGAATTTGTCTTTTCTGTGAAGTGAGCAATTCTGCCCAGCATTTCCCGGCTGGATGAGCGAGCCTTGTAGTACTTCCAGTGAGTTGTTCGCGCCGAACCTGGCCCATCAACTCTCCTGGACCATTTCTCTACAAAGCATCGTTTGCATTTCCCGTTTGCTTCTCCTCTCCGATTGACCAGATCGACGGACGGAACAGCACGGGAGATGCAGCGATTCTTTCAAACCCAAAACATCGATGGTATGGGCCCCCTTTAGGAGATCCACTATGAAGCGATTGGTGATTGCGTTCATCCTCGTACTTTTGATTGCGGCGCCGTCGTTTGCGCAACAAAACACGGTCCGTATTCAGGAGATCATCCGCGCGGACTACGGTTCCGCGAACCATTGGGTCCGAGTGACGGACCGCGTCCGCTCTTTCGTTCAAAACAATTCATTGAATTTCCGCGTCAACAACAACACTCTTGGCGAGGACCCCTCACCAGGCAGGGCCAAAGTCCTTCGGCTGCAAGTTCGCAACGCAAGTGGCGGTATCCAGTGGCTCACTTTCCGGGAGAACGCTCCGGTCAGACTCCAGATGAGCGGCGAATACGGGTCATTGAGGAGTCGCCTGGAAATCACTCGCGCGGAGTATGGCTCCGGCGACCGTAATTTTGACGTCACGGCCCGCTTGAATTCCCAAGTACAAAATGGCCGGCTGGATATGCAGGTAAACAACAACACCATGGGCGGAGATCCGGCGCGCGGAATCGCGAAGAGACTGCGCGTGGAATATACGTATGATGGACGTCCGCAGCAGATGGTCATCAACGAAAACAGCCAACTGTATCTTCCCAGCAACAACGACTACAGCAACAACAATTACAACAACAATTACAGCAACAACAACTACAACAACAACGCGCCGCCGCAAAACACAAACTGGGACAGCACCATCATACCCAGCGGGACGCAGATATCGATCCAGACCAACGAGCGTATTGATTCGAATACCGCCGCTGCCGGTCAAAGATTCTCCGCGGTAATTGCCGGAGATGTGGTCGACAGTACAGGTGTCGTCAGGATTCCAAACGGCTCGGATGCAACATTGGTGATCCGCAGCGCGTCTGGCGGCAATAGTAACTCTGGATCGGATCTCGTGCTGGACGTGGACCAGATAACGGTGTTCGGACGGCGTTACGCCGTCAGTACCGTGGATTTAGGCGGGCAGGGGCGTCAAGGGCTCGGTGCGAACAAACGTACCGCCGAGATGGTAGGTGGTGGAGCTGCAGTGGGCACTCTGCTCGGCGCTCTTTTTGGCGGCGGCAAAGGTGCTGCAATTGGTGCTGGAGTTGGGGCAGCCGCAGGCGCGGGCACGCAGGTCATGACCAGGGGCAAAGCCGTGATCGTCCCAGCGGAAACCGTACTGACATTCCAACTCGACCGGGACTTGAGTCTGCGAGTTGTCCGTTAGGTGATTATGGAATTCAAGTTGTTCAACCTACTTTCGTTCTGGGGCTGCGCGCACGACTTCGCGTGGCCCCGAAGCAAAGGAGATGGTGGCCACACCCAGATCTGCCGGCTCTGCGGCGCTGAGTATGAATATGATTGGCTCCATATGCGCCGCAAGAAACGGATTATGAAACCCTGCCTGGAATCCAAGGTCCCCGTGCACTCGAATTCGAGGACCTTGAACCCAGTTCCATAGGGATCGAGTTCCTGGAGTCAAGCCACCTTATTACTTTCCCATCGGGCGGATGGGTGTTGCGCGATTCACACTGGCTTGCTTGCCAAATTGGGTCTGCTGCGTTTTCCCCGAGGCGCTCGCGTAGGCAGGCGGTCAATATTGACCAGTAATCTGAACGAACAAGCTCGACAATAGCGATAGATGACACTCTCCACGGTTGAGAAGCCGCCGGACTATCCGGCTGCAGACCTTTCGTGATTCCGATATCACGAAGAGTTCCCACAACCTACCAGCGACCGTGCGAGCTACTCGGAGAAATGACAGGAGAAAATATGAAGTTGTTCAAGCTGTTTGCGACCGTACTGTCAGTCGTCGTGCTGTGCTTGCTCGCGGTCCCGAGAGCGACGGCCGATGATTGGAACAAGAAGACCATCGTTACCTTCAGCGGGCCCGTGGAAGTTCCAGGCGTTGGTGCCCAGACCTTGCCTGCGGGCACGTACGTCTTCAAGCTTCTGGACTCACAATCTGACCGCAACATCGTCCAGATCTTTAATAAAGACGAAACCCACGTATTCACGACCATCCTCGCGATTCCGAATTATCGTCTGCGGCCAACCGACAAGACCGTAATTACATTTCGGGAGCGGCCGGCCGGACAACCAGAGGCCTTGAGGGCATGGTTTTATCCTGGATCACAATGGGGCCAGGAATTTGTATACGACAAAACGAGGGCCGTGGAACTGGCAAAAGAAACAAATGAGCCCGTTCTTGCGACTCCAGTCGAACTGGCAACAGCGCCAGTCGAGGCTTTGAAGACAGCGCCCGTGGAGGCCGTTAATCCTCAAGGCGAACCAATTGAAGTGGCGCAGGTTGTGGAACCGCCGCCGATGGCTGAGAAAACTCTGCCAAAGACTGCCAGCTCGTTGCCGCTGATTGGGCTGCTTGGGCTGCTGTCGCTGGGAGTAGGCTTTGGCCTACGGTTTGCATCGAAGCGAGCTGCTTAAACTGACTTACCGTGGGGCGGCCCACGGGGCATCTCGGCGTCAATGTTGTGAGGGAGGTGGTGCGTAAGTGCCACCTCTGTTTCCCCCAATACCGGGGACATATCGTCCAAGCAAACGCCCGCGGCTAACGCACGGATGCGATGAAAGCGTTGTACGGATGACAGAACTATCCTCATCTCGATCACGCCTGCACAGCGAGCCGAGGCGGCGGCCTGCCGGATTGTCCGCACAGGGAGCAGGCATCCGCGAGAAACGCACCTGCACATTTCCTTGCCTGATCGCAGTTCTGATCCTCACGGTTCTACCCAGCCTTGCCTGGCCCCAAGCATTGCCTCCGGAACAGAAGCAGCAGGATGACAGCTACACCATTGGCGTGAATGTGGATGAGGTGGTGCTGCACGCAACTGTCCAGAACCGCAAAGGCGCTCTTGTTTCCGGACTCAGCGAAAAAGCGTTTCACGTTTATGAGGATGGGGTACTGCAGCAAATTCAGTATTTCAGTCACGAAGACATTCCGGTCACGGTTGGCCTGGTAATCGACAACAGCGGAAGCATGGCGCCGAAGCGCGCCGACGTTATTGCCGCTGCCCTGGCATTTGCGCGTTCCAGCAACCCGCAAGACCAGATGTTCGTGGTCAATTTCAATGAGAAGGTTTCGTTTGCCCTTCCGGACAATATGCCGTTCACGGACAATGTGGTCCAGCTGGAGGCGGCCCTCTCTCGCATTCACACAACTGGGGAGACGGCGCTGTACGATGCGGTTGCCGCAGCCCTGGAGCATCTGAAGCAAGGGAATCGCGACAAGAAAGTGCTGATCGTGATCAGCGACGGAGGCGACAACGCCAGTCACCAAACCATGGACCAGATCAGGGCCATGGCTCGGCGCTTTGACGCAATTATCTATACCGTTGGAATCTTTGATGAAGGTGATGGAGACCAAAACCCTCATGTGCTCGAGCAGCTTGCAAAGGACACCGGCGGCGAGGACTTCTTACCGAAATCATTAAACGAACTTCTACCAGTTTGTGAACAAATCGCTCGTGATATTCGCAACCAGTACACGATCGCTTATATCCCCTCCAATCGAAAGCGGGACGGAACTTACCGGACCATACGAGTGGAGGCCGATGCAAAGGGGCACGGGCGGTTGGTGGTCCGTACCCGAGCCGGCTACTACGCGCCTCCGCAAACGCAACCATCGCCGCCAGCGGCGAAAGTGACGCAACGATGAAGTTCACGGCTAAGCGGCGGATGCCTCCCCCGACGAGAACGCAATGGGTTCTTCGTGTCAGTCAATACCTGCTATTTGGCGTTGGTATCCTTGCACTCGGCTACTTCGGGTTTACTCTGCTTGACGCATGGGTATACCAGGCGAAGGCTGAGCGCTCCCTGGAAAACCAGATTCATCTGCAACAGGAGCACAAGGTCAGCTACTCCAAGCCAGCGACCAAAGAGGGCGATGTTCTTGGTCGCATTGAAATCCCCAGGCTGGGAATGTCCGTAGCAGTTTTACAGGGGACAAGCTCACGGATACTGCGACTGGGCGCCGGGCATATCGAGGGAACCGCACTTCCAGGGGAAACGGGAAACACTGGGATCGCAGGACACCGGGATACCTTCTTCCGCGCACTGAAGGGCATTCGCCCGGACGACGAGATCCAGCTGCAGACGGCAACCGAGCTGTTGCGCTACAAGGTGGATTGGGTGAAGGTGGTCGCTCCCAATGACGTCGGCGTATTAGCGCCTTCCACTGAATCCACGCTCACGCTCGTGACGTGCTACCCCTTCTACTATATCGGCGCCGCGCCAAAGAGATTCATCGTACACGCGCAGAAGTATTAGCCAACTTGCAGTCACCGCTGCAAAATCATCCGAGTCAACTCCGAACTTTTCCGTAATGTGTCGATCTTCGGGTTTCTGGGTGCGATGGCACGGGTCGTGCTGCGTCAAAATCACGCTTCAGCTGAAGGGGGGACGGGTTATATGGTGGAGGCGAGGGGAGTTGAATGTTTGTAAGTCATTGAAAATAAGCAACTTATTGATTTTTAATAACGCTCACGTACCAGGAAACGCTCATAACGCTGCTGTTTGGTACGTATCCGGTACACGCCCCACCGCGTGACTCCAATCACCGAACGGCGACTCTTACCTTCGCAAGGGTGCTCTTGTACCGAAGGACCGTTCTGAGCGTCCTCGGGTTGGCCCTCCTTGTCGGGTGGCAGCCCCTTTGATATCCGCATTTCCGCAAGTTCTTTGTGCAGGGCATTTATCTTCTGTAGCCCGAGATAGCAATACTCAGGGACATCTTTCTTGTCGTCCTTGGAGAAACACCATGCAATTTCTGTCGGGACATCCTCCCAGCTCCCGTTGGCCCCTACCTTGATTCTCGTTGACACTTGGCCCTGTTCCGTTTGGTCGAAATACACTTCAATTTTGTCAGTTTCAATGCATGAGCCGAATCTCTCCGGGAATCCAAGGCCCCTCGTGAAGAACAGGTCGAGGGGTTCACGGTGTACAACTTCGGTGCGCCGAGTGCTCAATAACTTCAATACGAGACCTGCCATCATCTCCGATTGTTTTGTTCTCATATCACGATTTGAATGTTTCGTCGTTCGCATACTGTTTTTGCAAGTAGAATGTCATACTTCTGAACGCACTGAGGAAGGCGCTCGATAACAGGGAAAGACGACGACGCTCGTTCGGGTAGTAATCATGCCGTCATAGAAATAGGCGGCTTCCAGGACTTTTGCCGGGCGGTTAACGGCGCTCTAACCATTTGCCCGAACACTTGCATGGCGGAAGTATCCTCCGTTGAAAGACAGCACGGACTGCGAGGCGGCTTTCATCGTACTAGAACCTGTCTCATAAACATGTGGAGACTGAAAATGGTGCATTCTAGGGATGCTCTGTGTGTCTCCGCAAGCGCCGATGGCAGGACGCTGGGAGTTAACCGAGGAACAGTGGGAGGTGGTCGAA
>JAJXZT010000046.1 GCA_021779935.1 Acidobacteriota bacterium | reverse complement strand
CAGCGTGAGAGTTCCAGCGTCCCTTCCACAACACCTCTTCCGCCGAAGCACAAAACAAGCGGTGCTCACGCACCGCTCAGGAATCGTTTGTCCTTGACAATGCCTTCGCCCTTATCGAGGGGCACCCGATTTTTGCTGATCCCATGCAAGCAATGGAGGCTTGCATGGGGCACCCGGCTTTCCTCCCATTGCTGCTATTCTGGAACTTACCGCCATTGACGAAGGGTTCGCACGAAGTTGCCGCCGATTATTCAAGCACAGGGGATCGCCAAGAGTTACGGAGCGACTCCGCTTTTCGAAGACATTTCGTTTTCAGTTTCCGAGGGAGACCGCATCGGGCTGATTGGGCCGAACGGCTCGGGCAAGACGACGCTGCTGCGCATTCTGGCCGGAGACGTTGCGGCCGACACGGGCGAGGTTTCGCTGCGCAAGCGCACGCGCTTCAGCTACGTGGAGCAGGAGTCGCGTTTTGCGGCGGGCGAATCCATCCGTGAGGTGATTGAGCGCGCGATGGCCGAGGCTCACGTGGCGGAAGGCGAGCGCGAGGCGACGCTGGCCGAGACTCTGGGACGCGCCGGGTTCGAACGCTTCGACGAAGAGGCCAACGCGCTTTCCGGTGGATGGCGCAAGCGGTTGGCGATTGCGGCCGCGCTGGTGCAGAAGCCCGAAGTGCTGCTGCTGGACGAGCCGACAAACCACCTGGACCTGGAAGGCATTGAGTGGCTGGAAGAGCTGCTGCGCAAGGCCGGGTTCGCGTGCGTGGTGATCAGCCACGACCGCTACTTCCTGGAAAACGTGGTGAGCGAAGTGGTGGAGCTGGACCGTGCGTATCCGCAGGGAATGCTGCGCGTGGCGGGGACGTATGCGAAGTTCCTGGAAGAGAAAGAAGCGTTTCTGCACGCGCTGGCAAACCGTCGCGAGGCGCTGGAAAACCGCGTGCATGGCGAGATCGAGTGGCTGCGGCGCGGAGCCAAGGCGCGCACACGGAAGTCGAAGGCGCGAATCGACAAAGCGACCGAGATGATGGGCGAGCTGGCGGATTTGCAATCGCGCAATCGCTCGGTGAACGCCCGGATCGATTTCTCCGCGACCGATCGACAGACGAAACGGCTGGTGGAGATGGAAGGCGTGAGCTACGGATTCGAGGGGAACACGCTCTTCAACGGGCTCGACTTCACGATCACGAATGGAATGCGCGTGGGGCTGGTGGGCCCGAACGGCTCGGGCAAGACGACGCTGCTGAAGCTGCTGACGGGCGAACTGGCCTTGCAACAGGGTGAGGTGCGGCGGGCGCCGTCGCTGCGCATAGTGTATTTCGACCAGACGCGGCAACTGGATGCGGACGTGACGCTGCGGCGGGCGCTGGCGCCGGAAAGCGATTCGGTCGTCTACCAGGATCGCGTGATTCACGTCGCGTCGTGGGCGTCGCGGTTCCTCTTCACGAGCGAGCAATTGAATCAGCCGGTGGCGCGGCTCTCCGGCGGAGAGCGGGCGCGCGTGCTGATTGCGCGGCTGATGCTGCAACCGGCGGATGTGCTGCTGCTGGACGAGCCGACGAACGATCTCGACATTCCGACGCTCGACGTGCTGGAAGAAAGCCTGCTGGAGTTCCGAGGCGCGCTGGTGCTGGTGACGCACGATCGCTACATGCTGGACCGGGTCTCAACCGTGGTGCTGGGGCTCGACGGACTGGGAGCGGTGGAACGCTTTGCGGATTATGCGCAGTGGGAAACGTGGATCGACGAGCGACACGCGGCGACGAAGCCAAAGGCCGCAGCCAAGGCGGCCGATAGTCCACGCGGGCAGGAGAAGAAAAAACTCAGCTACCTGGAAGCGCGCGAGTACGCAACACTGGAACAGCGGATTGAACGAGTCGAGACATTGCTGGCGGCAAAGCGTGCGGCGTATGAAGACCCGGCAATCCAGACAGACGCAGAGCGGCTCATGGCCGCGCACGCGGAGATGGAAGCCGCGCAGGCGGAAGTCGACAAGCTGATTGCGCGCTGGACGGAGTTGGAAGAAAAAAAAGGTTGAGACTTGCGGCGCGGCGAGGGTGTTTCCGAAGGGTTATAGTAATAAGTTGGCCGCTGCAAGGGTCACCAGGGCAGTGCGGGCGCGAATCGGCGATGGGATTGGATGAACAAGCTGGATGACGGACCTTCCTGATAAGAACGGAGGGGCGGCGGGCGCGGCATACGTACCGGGCGCGGTGTGGACACCGAGGTTCAATCCCTGGCTGATCACGATGGCGGTGATGCTCGCCACGTTCATGGAGATACTGGATACCTCCGTGGCGACCGTCGCGCTGCCGCACATTGCCGGGTCGCTGTCGGCAACCGTCGACGAATCCACGTGGGTGCTGACCAGCTACCTGATTTCCAACGCAGTCGTACTTCCCTCCTCAAACTGGCTGGGCAATTTCTTCGGACGAAAAAACTACCTGCTGTTCTCCATAGCGCTTTTCACGGCGGCATCGATCTTGTGCGGGGTGGCGACCAGCCTGCCGATGCTGGTCATTGCGCGCGTGATCCAGGGCGCAGCGGGCGGCGGACTGCAACCGGTGGCGCAGGCCATCCTGCTGGAAAGCTTTCCGAAGGAGAAACGCGGCGCGGCCATGGCCGCCTACGGCATGGGCATCATCGTGGCTCCGCTGCTGGGGCCGGTGGTGGGCGGATGGATTACCGACAGCTATTCGTGGCGCTGGATTTTCTATATCAATGTTCCCGTGGGCATCATCGCGCTGCTGATGATCGAAGCGTTCGTGGAAGACCCGCCGTACATCGGGCGTCACCGGACGTCGCGGATAGACCTGATCGGCTTCGGATTCCTGGCGATATGGCTGGCGACACTCCAGGTCGTACTCGACAAGGGCCAGGAGGTCGACTGGTTCAGCGCGCATTGGCTGCGCTGGTTTGTCGCGATCTCCGCGATGGCGATGATTGCGTTCGTGGTGCGTGAATTGAAGACCGACGCGCCACTGGTGTCGCTGCGTGTGCTGCGCGATCGCAATCTTGCGGTCGGAACGTTTCTCATAGGATTGATCGGCGTGGTCATCTATGGGACGACTTCGCTGATGCCGCTCTTTTTGCAGGACCTGCTTGGCTTTCCGGCATTGCAGAGCGGACTGACGGTGGCGCCGCGCGGCATTGGAGCGATTGTGTCGATGATCATCGCCGCGCAACTCGTGGGACGCGTCGATAGCCGGCTGCTGATCGCGATCGGGATCACGATTCGCGCCGCATCGCTGTTCATGCTGGGCGACCTGACACTCTCGGTCGGCATGGCCAACGTCATCTGGCCAAACATAGTGAACGGTTTCGCCAACGGATTCCTCTTCGTTCCGCTGACGACCACCACAATGCAGACGCTGCCCAACGAATGGATGGGCGGCGGAACCGCGCTCTACAACCTGATGCGCAACGTGGGCGCGAGCATTGGAATTTCGATAGTGACGACCATGCTGGTGCGCGATGCGCAACGCCACCAGGCGATCATGGTTTCGAACGTCACGCCATATTCCGAAGCAACGCGCAACTGGCTGCACTCGGTAACGGGATTGCTGGCAACGCACGGCAGCGCGGCGACGGCAAGCCAGCGGGCGCTCGACATGCTGAATCGAACCGTGGTGCAGCAGGCCAACCTGTGGGCATACGTCGACGACTTCCGGTTGCTCGCTTACCTCACGCTGCTCTGTATCCCCTTCCTCTTCCTCTTCAAGGGCAGCGGTAAGCACAAGCGGCAGGTGGATGTGCACTAGAGAAGAAGCGGCAAGCTAATAGCCGTTAGCAGTTAGCGAAAGCAAAGGCAACTACTCCGCGATCGAACCTATAATGTGCGAATGGAAATGGCAAATACATCCGATGCCGTAGTGCGAGTTTCGCTCGAAAGCGACCTGGCGGCAATCACGGAGATCTACGGGTATTACGTGCTGCATACTTCTTCGACGTTTGAGACGGAGGCTCCGGACGAGGTGGAGATGGCGCGACTCGGTGCTGATGCAGAGAGCGCTGGGAGAAGGAGATGGGACGGGGGCGGAAGAGTAAAGATAACTCTGCGAGAACATGACGGGGTATTTATTCGTTGTTCGCGAGGCGTTTTTGGATTTGTGAAATCGCTTTCTTAGCCTCTTTCCTGACCGTGTATATCGGTTTCATGGGAGGTGGCAGCTTAGCCGGGTCTGCAGAGGCGATCTTCTCCAGCATAGGCAGATCACGTGCATCGCCTGCCTCACCAAGCGCATCGACTGCATCCATCCTAATCCCTCCGTCTTTATCTCTTGCTGCGCGAACGAAAGCGCTGTGAATCTGCAGAGACATCGTGGACGGGATCGGCTGGTTGTGTTCCCGGCAGTAGCGAACAAAATGTGCAAGTACTGCAAGACCGCTATCGCGCTCTGGGAACGAGTTGCCCGGTCCTGCCATCCGCAACAGCTCGGGTACGATCTGTGGCCCCTGTTCAGCCAGCCAGTATGCGAATTCGGAACCAGGATTGTAGGAAGTCTCAATCAGCACATGGAGCGCCTCTGGGTCCTTATATTGCTTGTAGTTATCCGTGACCACTTGCTGGAGGTCCGTCACGTACCCTCCTGTATAGTCCTCCCCATACTGATATTCGGCACCAATGCCTTCACGATAGGCACTGTCAATGTTTCTATTTTCCAGATCAAGCAGGTCGATCAATGCATGGCGCGCCTCTGGAGTGTGAATTCCACGAAGCTTACGGAGAGCAATCGCCCGAACCTCCCAGTTTTGAGCATGTAACTCCGCGTTGGTATGCGCATCAATCGTTTGCCCCACGCAAAATATCGCTGCGCAGAGCAGGAACAACGAAATGACAATTGGACGGTTCATGGATTAATTATTCTTCTGTTTCCACGCCGGCGCACTTCCACTAGACATAGAACGGAAAAGGCTAAAGCAAGAAGCATATATCCCGAGTCGCAAAAGCGCGACTCAGAATAAGCGCATCAAGGATAACTGCAAAAAGTCAAAAGCGAACCCAAAACAAAAGCGATCAGTGCATGGTCCCTATTGCGTGGGCAGGTTCATGGTCACGGTCTTGGGGCGGTAGAGGTTCATGTTCTTCATGACGTCGGACTCGGTGGTGGAGTTGCAGGCGTAGGTGAACCAGAGCTGGCCGGTGGTTTCGTACTCGGGGTGTTCGTTGTCGGCGTAGCAGAAGACGCCGAGCGTGTAGTCGGCGTTGGAGGGCTGCATCTCCGGGTAGGAGTATAGCGACTTGTCCGCGCTCCATGGGCCGGTGAGATTGGGCGAGAGACTGTAGAAGGCGTTGGAAGAGATGGTGGCGCCCTGCATGACGGCGATCCATTGCTGGCTCGACGCGTGGTAGCGCACGGTGAGATCGGTGACGCCGGGCGTGATGAGCTGCTTGAGATCGGCGGGCGCAGCAGTGCCGGTCCAGGATTTCCACGGCGACGCGGTGTTAGTCGAAAGGTATTGCCAGTTGCCGGACGAAAGGCTAGCACCAGAGGCGAGCGAGGAGAGCGGCAGGCGCAGCAATGCCATGTACTGCAAAGAGCCCGGCTGCACAAGAGTGAAGAAATAGGCGTAGGACGCGCCGCTGGGATCGGCGGGATATGGATTGCCGCCCGCTCCCTGGTTGGCTACGACAGAGACACCGGGGATGACCTGATTGCCGGTGATGAGCGGCTGATACGTGACCTGCCACTGGTCGGGAGTGGCGGTGTAGTTGGAGATGCCGGCGAGAGTGACGCCGGAGAAGTCGAAGCCGAAAGCCCCGCCGGAGCCGGTAGCATGCATCTGTTCGAGGACAACGTAAAGGACACCGTTGCTGATGAAGCCGTCTAGGGGCCAATACCAGTCGGTGCTTCCAGTGTCGAAGAACGATTTGTTTCCGGCATACATGCTGGACCAGTAGTACTTTGGCGTGCAGGTGCCGGAGGTGCAGGTGAGGATGCCGACCGAGTTGCGCGGCATGGCCGTGTATTGGGAGCGTTGCGTGGCGTTGCTGGGTCCGACAAAGGTATCGCCAAAGAGCCAGAGACTCTGCGTGGAGCTGAGAGGAACGGAGTAACCGGCGTCCGCGCCAAGCCATCCCTGCTGGTAGACGAACTCGCTGCCGCCATTGCCGCTGGGCGTAGGGGTTGGAGCCGGAGGTTGCGTGGAAGAAGACTGACCGCCGCCTGAACTGCACCCGCAGAGACACAGAGTAAAGAGGATTGCCGCAAGGCCCCAGAACTTCATGGAACAATTGTGGAGTGTTGCGAAGGGGAATGCAATGGGGGCTGTTAGCTATTAGCTCTTAGCTGTTGGCCGAAGGGAGAAATGTTGTCATAACAATGAGTTACTTGGTGTGGGCAATGTCTTCCATATTTACATTGCCTGTTGTTATTGCTTCTGCTACATTGCTCGCCGCAGTTTGAATCCGGGTTCAATGCACCTGCTAGGAGGATTCGATGTCTGCGTCCGCGCCCCCTGCCGCACCAAGCTCCAGTTCCAATGATGATCCAAACAAGAAATCGCGCGAGGCCCTGATCAGCCGAATTGCGGGACTGGGGATCATTGTAGCTATCGTCATTTATGCCGCAGTAACCGATCCGAACGTTGCATTCGCTGCCATTCTATTCGGCTTGCCGGTAGTTATTGGTGCTGTTGTCATGCTGATCTCAAGTGATCAATTGACGACAAAAACCGAAGAATGGCAAACAGGATTCCAGCAAAAACTGGCGTTCGCACGGACAGCTGACGGAAAGTTTCAGCGCTGGTTTAAGCGTCCGCTGTATGGCGGATTCATAGGTTTGTGGAAGTTGACCCAGTCGATTAAGCTCCGGCATGTGCGAGCCGCGCTGCGCCTGACGGGCTTGTTGTATTTCGCGGGAATCATGATTTATCTGTTGGTCACGGTCGTATATATCATTGTGGCCCTAGAACCTGTCTCATAAACATGTGGAGACTGAAAATGGTGCATTCTAGGGATGCTCTGTGTGTCTCCGCAAGCGCCGATGGCAGGACGCTGGGAGTTAACCGAGGAACAGTGGGAGGTGGTCGAA